>JBAWYL010000011.1:0-74609 GCA_037143555.1 Chlorobiaceae bacterium | reverse complement strand
AAACCGGAGTGAAATGAGACCGGACTTTTCAGAGATTGATATTTTTTCTTCCAATCCAGCAGCCTGTCAGGAGAGCTGCGAGGCTCAGCAAGAAACCTGGACAACGGCAGAGGGAATCGGAATCAAATCCATATATCACGAAGCTGACCTTGAACAGGCCGAGCACCTGAACTTTGCTCCAGGCTTTGCGCCTTACATCGGAGGCCCTTACACTACCATGTACACCACAAGGCCATGGACGATACGTCAGTATGCAGGTTTTTCAACTGCCGAGGAATCGAACCGCTTTTACCGCAAGAATCTTGCTGCCGGCCAGAAAGGTCTTTCCGTTGCCTTTGATCTTCCAACCCACCGTGGTTATGATTCCGATCATGAGCGGGTTATTGGTGACGTGGGGAAAGCCGGTGTAGCTGTTGACTCGATTGAAGACATGAAAATCCTCTTTGATCAGATTCCGCTGGGCGATATTTCGGTGTCGATGACCATGAACGGAGCGGTGCTGCCAATTATGGCGTTTTATATCGTTGCAGCCGAAGAACAGGGAGTAGCGGCTGAAAAACTAAGCGGTACAATCCAGAATGACATTCTCAAGGAGTTTATGGTGCGCAACACCTATATCTATCCGCCTGAACCCTCGATGAGAATTATTGCCGATATCTTCCGTTACACCAGCAGCCATATGCCGAAATTCAATTCAATCAGCATATCGGGCTATCATATGCAGGAAGCCGGAGCTACGGCTGATCTTGAGCTTGCATTCACCCTTGCCGACGGTCTTGAATATATCCGTACGGGTCTTAAAACAGGACTCGACATTGACGCGTTTGCCCCACGCCTCTCTTTCTTCTGGGCAACAGGGATGAACTATTTCATGGAAATAGCCAAATTGCGCGCAGCAAGAATGCTCTGGGCAAAAATTGTCAAGCAGTTCAATCCGAAAAATCCGAAATCCTTGATGCTCCGCTCCCACTGCCAGACCTCCGGCTGGAGCCTTACAGAACAGGATCCCTTCAACAACATTACACGCACCTGTCTTGAGGCGCTGGCGGCAACGCTTGGGCACACACAGTCACTGCACACGAATGCTCTTGACGAGGCCATCGCGCTCCCCTCTCCATTTTCAGCAAGAATAGCCCGAAACACTCAGCTCTATCTGCAGGAGGAGACCGATATCACCAAGAGCATTGATCCATGGGCAGGCTCAAGTTATGTCGAATACCTTACCGGAGAGCTTGCAGCTAAAGCATGGAAGATCATCAGTGATATCGAAGCGGCAGGAGGCATGGTCAAGGCTATTGAACAGGGGCTTCCAAAACTTCAGATCGAAGAGGCTGCAACCCGCAAACAGGCACGAATCGACAGCGGCAAAGAGATTATTGTGGGTGTCAACGGCTACAAAACCACCAGCAAAACTGATATTGAACTGCTGGAAGTGGACAACACTCTGGTTCTTGAGCAGCAGCTGAGGCGCCTTGCAACAATCAAAGCGGAACGGAACAGTGAAGAGACGGCTCTCGCTCTCCGGGCAATCGAGGAAAGCGCGGCTTCAGGCGAGGGGAATCTGCTTGAACTGGCTGTTGACGCAGCAAGAAAAAGAGCTACATTGGGAGAAATATCATCAGCATGTGAGAAAACCTTTGGACGGTACCGTGCCACTACGAGGCTTAACACCAGTGTCTATATGTCACAGATGCATGATAACAGCCTCTTTAAAGAGGCCCAGCAGCTTGCCGATACCTTTGCCACCCTGGAAGGTCGCAGACCAAGAATCATGGTTTCAAAGGTTGGACAGGACGGTCACGACCGCGGAGCAAAAGTCATTGCCGCCGGTTTTGCCGATATCGGTTTTGATGTCGATATCAGCCCTCTTTTCCAGACACCTGAAGAGGTGGTACAGCAGGCGCTCGACAATGATGTTCACCTGATCGGGATATCAAGCCTTGCCGCAGGGCATAAAACCCTTATTCCGAAAATCATTGAGGAGCTGAAAGCAAAGCAGAGGGAGGATATCCTTGTGATTGCCGGTGGAATTATTCCAGAAAGAGATCATGCTTTCCTTTATGAAAAAGGAGTCGCCGGTATTTTTGGTCCCGGTACCGTTATTGCCGAAGCTGCCACAAACATCCTCAAACAGCTTATTGCACGGTTTGATCAATGAGCAGCAGTGAGATGCATAGCCGTTTGAAGCCTTATCACGAGCCGGACGTCGCCAGCGTCGTCAGCGGCATCCTGAATGGCGACCGCCACATGCTGAGCCGTGCGATTACCTTGATTGAATCGCAAAAACCCGAGCATGAGCAAAAAGCGCATCAGATCCTTGATCGCTGCCTTGCAAAAAAAACTTCATCGATACGAATCGGCATAACCGGTTCACCGGGTGCTGGCAAAAGCACCTTTATCGAGGCATTGGGAGAATTGATCATCAGCCAGGGGCTCACCCTGGCTGTTCTGGCTATTGACCCCAGCAGCCGGCAGTCCAAAGGGAGCATCCTCGGCGACAAGGCGCGTATGGAAAAACTTGCATCCAGAAAGGAAGCCTATATCCGTCCTACAGCATCTTCCGGCTATCTTGGCGGCACATCGCCGAAAACCCATGAAGCCATCGTTCTTTGCGAAGCTGCCGGGTATGATGTCATCCTTGTTGAAACCGTAGGAGTCGGCCAATCGGAAGTGCTTGTGGATACCATGGTCGACTTTATTCTGCTGCTGATGCTTCCCGGTTCCGGAGACGAACTCCAGGGCATCAAACGCGGTATCATGGAAATTGCCGATGCTGTCGCAATTACCAAAACCGATGGCGACCAGTCGGGCATTGCTGCCATTTCAAAAGCTGAATTTGAAGCTGCGCTCAGAATGCTGCCTGTAAAACATCCGGTATGGCAACGGGAAGTTTTTCTCACCTCTGCCCTCACCGGCAAAGGCATCCGGGATGTGTGGCAGAATATTTCCGATTTTTTTTCAGCAATGCGCAACGGCAATACTCTTGAGGCCAGAAGGAGTGAACAGCTTAAAAGTTTACTCTACACGGTGCTTGAAGAGATGCTGAAAAAAGAGTTTTTCTCGCACCCGGAGGTCATTGCATCCAAAGAGAGCATCGAACAACAGGTGCTTTCTGCAGAAATCAGCCCGTTCAGCGGCGCCAAAACCTTGATAGAAGCTTTTACTCGTCGCCGATAAACTCCTTTTCTTCGGATTTTACAATCAGTACAGGACAATTAGCCTTGCGGACAACAGTTTCGGCAACGCTGCCCATGATAAGGCGGCTCAACCCTTTTTTGCCGTGAGAACCCATAATAACAAGGTTGACATTGAGCTCGTCGATTTCTTCAAGGATAGAGTCTGCAGGATTTCCTATCATCACACCGTACTCAGCTTTGAGACCAGCTTGATGAAACTCCTCAAGAATGACATCAAGTTCCTCTTTTGCAGCTTTTTCAAGGTCGGCTTCAAAAGGTACATAATTGAGTGATACATCAACCGCCATAGGCCGAGGTTCAACCACATTCAACAGGTAGACAGATGCTCCCATATTTGCGGCAAATTCCTGTGCGTAGCGTATCGCCTTTTTGGATGCATCTGAAAAATCGACGGGGCAGAGAATAGTATGAATCTTGAACATGACTGAAAAAGTTTAGGTTGACTGAGAAGGTGCCGATGACTTGATTTCAAAAAATGGCCTGAAAAGATCCATAGGTATGGGGAAAACAGTGGTAGAGTTATTTTCCGCCGCGATATCCTTCAAGGTCTGCAGATAGCGAAGCTGCAGGGCGGCAGGTGTGCCTGAAATAATAGCTGCCGCATCAGCAAGACGCTGGGCAGCCTGAAACTCCCCTTCCGCATTAATGATGGCTGAGCGACGTTCCCGTTCCGCCTCAGCCTGTTTAGCCATTGCCCGGCGCATACCTTCGGGCAGATCGATCTCTTTCACTTCAACCTTGCTCACTTTAACCCCCCATGGCTCGGTATCCTTATCGAGGATGGACTGGATACGGTCATTGATTTCATCACGTTCAGCAAGGAGATTATCAAGTTCCCCCTGCCCGCAGACGCTGCGAAGCGTGGTCTGTGCAAGCTGCGACGTTGCAAAATGAAAATCCGCAACATCAACAATAGCTTTTATGGCATCAAGCACACGAAAATAGACAACCGCACTTACCTTCACCGATACGTTGTCGCGCGTTATAATATCCTGCGGTGGGACATCGAGCGTTACCGTACGAAGATCAACCTTCACCATTTTGTCGATCCACGGAACAAGAATAATAAGCCCCGGCCCCTTCGCACCGATGATGCGGCCCAGACGAAACACTACTCCCCTTTCGTACTCCCTGAGAATTTTAACCGATGAAGCCAGAAAAGCTGCCAAAAGAATCAGAACAATCATCAGATTATATGTCAACATAGCCATCTCCTTTTTCGCTAATACATTTCATAGTGCAGATACAATATACTGCTCATTTACATTTATATCGACCTTTCACATGATGCACTGCTTATGTCAGATACTTTTTAACACGGCACGACTGGTTACAGAAGCGAACGGCAATGCCGTATACAATGCAAGTGGCAGTTCACAGCCAGCTTTTGCAAATTGCAAATAAGCCGGGTATACTACCCTGCCTTAGTTGCAAGCAACTGAACATTGCTTACTGTTTTTTGGCATCATTATCGAAAAGGGAATTATGTTAGAAGCGATATTGGCTGATGATATCAGGGAATCCTGACTCAAGTGTGCATACCGCCGGGCAGTTTGTTTACCTGAGTGTGACCGAGAATCTTTTGAAGTGACCTCGTCCATCTATTGCCGCTATTGAACAACGTTACTTTCGTATAATGAGAGAGGTGAACATTTTCTGAAATAACGAAGAACGGCATTATTTATGGATACATTGAAAGCCTCCGAGCAGGCATTGGTTGAACAGATTGTTGAGCGATGGGCTTTCGGCAAGCCATTGCTCGAAACAACTGGCAAACCGAGCGGCTACTACCGTCTCACAAATTATCTCGGTGAATACATCATGGTGAATAAAGTTTTGCCTACAGGTATCCACATGATGCCGGAAGGACGGGATCGCTTCAATAATGTCGAACCATCATTCCCGGTTGACTTCGATACTATTGTTCACTCAAGCAGTTCCATGTAAAGCGTCTGGTTCGGGGCACTGGCTGAGACGGACAGGATCGCAAAAGTGGACAAGCCGTTTATTGCATTTATGCTGCTGGCATTGCGGGATACCATGACGGAAGTCCTCGTAAAAACGTCGGAGAAAACCGTTAATGCGCTTTATCAGAATTGCTCCATGACTTTTGCTGAATTCGCTCAAATGCCCGGCCTTTCAAACCCGGTCGATTGAACACAATCTGCAAAAGGATGGCAGGTTATGTCGAATCGGTCCACCGAAAGGGGGCCAAGAACAAAAAGGCAGCAGCGAACAAACCCCGGGATTCAACGGGGGTTGTTCGCTAACCAGCAAGTGTAAAAAAATGATCTCCGCTGGATGAGTATTAATGGAAATAAAAGCGCACTCCAACACCCCCATTCCAATTGAGATTAACGGAAGGTGTTACATCAAGCACTGGAGATATTTCAGCAAAAATATCTAACGGAGCATCAGAGACCAGATAGGTAATTCCCAAAGGAACCCGAATACCTATATGGGATTCGTTATTGATGTTTTTAACCCGTCCTCCAAAACCAAAGTACCATGGAAGTCTCCCTTTTGCTTCGGAAGAGCTGCCGGTTAAAGAAGCGCCGTGCATAAGGTAGTCTGCATGAAACTGAAAAGGGCTGTTGTCGACAAGCGACCAGGCAAAAGCTGCATCAAAAGCACTGGTTCGATCAATCCAGTATTTCACACTCACTCCGCTTGGCTCCCCGACAATGCCACCAATACCAAACCCTTGCTGGGCATAACCTTTATGAGGTATGGCACAGGTGATCAACAATGAGGATGCAGCAAAAACAGTTTTAAGCCAGCTGCGATATTTCATTTTAATCATAAATTTCTCCTGTTGTTTGCGTTTCAATTAATGTTTAGCTGTAATAAAAAAAGCTGTTACTGTTCATGCTTACAGAACAAGCATTTTCATGTATCGTGCAAATTCCAGCACTAATGTCTTTTTTGCGTAATATTTAAGGGAACATTAAGCCTCCTTTAAGGATGTGTTTATTAACATAGTCTCTGCAGGCACTGATTTGTCTGATTTGCAGGGAAATATTTTAATAGCCAAAACTTAAGGAGCTTATAATGATTAATAATACTACCCGGTTCATCAAAACAGTTTTGTTCATGACAAGCTTCGGGTTCATCACTACGAATGCTTTTTGCAGTGGAACCATCACCGGCACCATTGATACAAACATGCCAAAATACAAAGGAGATGCAGTTGTCTACCTGGTGGGCATCAACGCTCCTGTTGTGCCACAGCATAAAATTATTGAACAGCAAAGCCTGACTTTTGTTCCTAAAGTAACAACGATACCTGTCGGCTCTACCGTTGAGTTTAAAAACAACGATAAACTCTACTCACATATCATTTCAATCAGCCCTGCGAAAAAATTCAACGTAGACAAACTGGATCAAGGCAGTTCCAGAAAGCTAACCTTTAACAAGCCTGGTGCGGTTCAGTTACTCAACAAAGCCCATTCAGAGATGTCCGCCTGGGTTATCATTACAAAAAATCAATATGCAGCAGTGAGCGAACATGACGGCAAATTCACAATCCGCAATGTTCCTGCAGGTACTTATGAAATAAGGGCCTGGAGCGAAAAACTAAAGCCACAGGGCAACACAAAGGTCACTGTAGCTGATGGAAAAACGGCTCCGGTTGTTCTCAAAATGGCCATATGAACACAAAATAAGCCCTCCGTACCTGAAGAGATATCTTTATAACGGGGGGCTTAAACGTTTGCTTATTGTCAAAAAACAAGAACTTTTCAAGCACCCTCTGTCGTCTAATACCTGCGATTCAGTACTCTTTCATGCATAACGCATGATAGAATTGAATAAATACTTGCCCAACATCATAAAAAAAGCCGCTCAGGTAAACAGATATATCGCCAGAAAATCAAGAAAAATAATGATGATGCGATAGGTGATCGCTTTGATAACTGCGAAGTTACACGGCAGTGTCATTATGAGCTCCTTTTCAATTATTTCTGCCAGTCCTGAAACAACACAATATACCATTTATATACATACGTCTCTTCCGCCAAAAATAATACTAGCCAACAAATATTTGTCATTCGCAGTATACAGATAATTATACCACACTCAAAACCATAAATATTAATCAGATAACAAAACAACCAAACCCCTCCAAAGAAAACACAACGCAGCAGCGTAAAAATAATCTTTAGAATATTACAGCGAAATATATACATTTTTAATGTACCGCAAATTCAACACTGAACTTGTTGACCTCTACTTAAACTAAAACTATCACAACCATGGCAAACGAATCACTTCAACAGAATCCCGGAGTTTTAAGCAATCTAACGGGAACTCTTGGCAAAGTCGCCCTTTTTCCGCTTGAAGCGTTGAAATTTGGAATCGTATCAGCGGTTAACATTATTACTTTTGCCGCAACAACCTCCATCAACATCGCAAACAGCGTGTTAAAGGGTGTCGGCTCGGTTCTGGAGGGTGTCCAGTCCGTTATTGCTCCTAAACAGTGAGCTGTCCTTTTTGTTTGAAAAGCACCTTATGCCAAATGGATAAGGTGCTTTTTTTAACAA
This sequence comes from Chlorobiaceae bacterium, assembly GCA_037143555.1. GTDB lineage: Bacteria > Bacteroidota > Chlorobiia > Chlorobiales > Chlorobiaceae > Chlorobium. The sequence goes on along the minus strand of JBAWYL010000011.1, from coordinate 66,871 downwards.
AAATGAGTTTCTATACCAGACTGGTCAGGAGGAGATGAGGCTGAGCTATAGGGAGCTGATTGCAACAACACCGGGGGCCGGTGAGTTCATCAGTGGAGCCCTGGGCAAGAGGATCCATCGGGTTTTAATTGTGAGTGCTTGATTTCCGGTTGGGTATTGCAACTTTGGCGGGATATATCTACTGTTTTTTCAAAACCAGTGTCAACCTGTTTTTATTGTTCTGCCGGTGGTAATCCATGCTGTCCGTCACGCTTTGAATGAGGGCCAAGCCGAACTCTTCAGATATCATGCCGTTGTCGAGCAAATTCTTTGGCTCACCCGTGCTTTCAAAGACAACCTCCAGACTTTCATTTTTCTCTGAATAGGCAAGATTTATATCAAGAAGCACCTCGGAAAGGAGCGGATTGTATATCTGAAGCATCTTTTCAACCAGCATCAGCAGATTTTGCCGGGTCTTCACTGGCAGAATCTGCTTTTCACAAAATGTTTGTATTTCGGCATTCATTGCATACAAATCATAATCGGGAGATGCTATATGATAACGGAAGCTTCTGATCCGGTTTATGAATGTCCTGGTTTTTTCCTTTTGCGGCTGATCAAATATCTGCTCAGGAGTACCTTCTTCATAGATAATGCCCTCATCCATATAAAAGACCCTGTTTGAAACGTCACGGGCAAAATCCATTTCATGGGTGACAATTGCCATGGTCATACCTGCTTTGGCCAGTCGGCGAATAACCGACAGAACCTCACTGACCATGGTTGGATCAAGCGCTGAAGTCGGCTCGTCAAAGAGAATAATTTTGGGGTCCATAGCCATGCAGCGGGCAATGGCAACCCGTTGTTTCTGACCTCCGGAAAGCTCTTCAGGATAGCTCCCCGACTTCTCGACAAGGCCTACCTGTTTGAGCAGATCCATAGCTTTCTGCTCGGCATCCTGTTTACTCATTCCTAACAGCCTGATCGGTCCGAGCGTCAAATTATCCAGCACGGAGAGATGAGAAAAAAGGTTGAACGACTGAAAAACCATGTTCATCTTCTGCCGGATTTTTGGAACATCGGTTTTCGGATCGAGAATATCAACTCCATCAATACGGATTGAACCGCCGGTTGGCCGGTCAAGGAGGTTAATACAACGCAAGAAAGTACTTTTACCTGTTCCGGAAGGGCCTATAATTGAAATAACTTCGCCTTCCTTTATATTGACGGTGACATCTTTCAGCACTTCCAGATTACCAAAACTCTTGGAAAGATGATCTATCTTTATCATGCGTCTGTTATCAGTTTTCTGTTGAGTTTAGGGTTGGCCAAGCGTTCCGCGTACTCCATGAGCAACATGAGGAACCATGAAATCATGTAATAAAAAACAGCAACCATAATGAGAGGAAAAAAGGCATCAAAGGTACGGCTGCGAATAATGTCACTCGCCTTGGTCAAATCCTGTACAGCGATGTATCCAACAATGGAGGTCATTTTTACCAGCGAAATAAATTCACCCTTATAGACAGGTAAAATTCGCTGAACAGTTTGCGGGAGGATAATAAAAAGGAATGTGTTTACCCTGGTAAAGCCCATGGCGATACCAGCTTCAGACTGTCCTTTATCAATACTTTCTATGCCTGAACGATATATTTCCGCAACATACGCTGCAAAATTCATCCCGAATGCAATAACTGAAACAAAAACTGGATCGATATTTACCGAAGCAAAGACGACATAAAATATCAGCATTAAAAACACAAGAACCGGTGTTCCTCTCAGAATTGATATATAGATTTTTGCCGGCACATTGAGTATTGCATTTTTAGACATTCTCATAAAACAGACAACAGCCCCAAGGAAGGTACCGAAAACAGTAGCGAGCACCGAAATAAGAACCGTAGTCTTAAGGCCTTCCAGAATAAGCAAATAACGATTTTCCTGAACGATATTGCTCTGAAAGCTGTTCGCTATCCCTGCAAGAAATGAGGAATTGCCACCGGTCTCTTTGTGCTCCGATAACGGGTTGTCTCCTGCTGTACTTTTTTTCAGCCCATCGTGACTGAAGAGTGCTGCATCAGCAAAACCCGTAATGACCGTATCGCTTTTACGGCACCCTGCCAAAGAAGTGAAAAGCAACATAATGGAAAGCAGAAAGAGCACACTCTTTTTCATATTGCACGCTTTATTCATTGATAACTGCTGCTATGCCTCCGATGTAGTAAGGATCAGAAAAGAGGACTTTTTTTGCGCGCTCATCGGTAATGGTGATACATGCAGCAATCATATCAACTTTGCCGGAAATCAAGGCGGGAATCATTGCGCCAAACTCCATATTGACAATTTCAAGTTTCATATCGAGCTTTTTTGCAATATAACGGGCAAGTTCGATATCAAATCCCACGATGCCGCCTGAGCCATCAACAAAAGAAAACGGCTCTGTCACACTGGATGTTCCAAGCCTCAACACTCCTTTGGTACCGGTTAACGGAATAGCCGGCATTGGAGCGGGATTGCCTGTTTTGGGAAACCAGCGCCGCATCATGTCATCATAACCTCCGTTTTTTTTCAGTTCGCTTACAACAAGGTCAATATTTTTTTTCAGTTCCCGATTATCAGACTGAACAGCAAATCCGTAATTATCGGTGGTTATCATTTCTGGAAGCACCAATAGGCCGCTGTTTTTTGCGGCGATGTTCTTCAGTATCGGTTCATCATAAGCTGCCGCATCAGCCTTGCCTGTTTTAACCGCCAGCACGGCATCCATGACACTGTTGAAGTACTTGAACTTTGCATTGGGCAGTTTTGAGAGTACCAGCTTGTCAGCGACGGTTCCAGTCGGGACAGCGAACTCCCTGCCATCAAGTTGCTGAAGCCTGGTAATTTTTTCTCTTTTATCGCAACCCGATAACATAAAAAATGAAGAAAAAACTACTACGAGCAGAATTCTGAATAATTTATCTGCCATAACAATACGCGTTAGTGGTTAAGCGAAAAATTCCCGGATTGAGGGCTCCAAAGGAGCATGAGTGTGGTTTTTTTGAGGGGCGTTTGATTGGAGGCTCTCAGGCCTCAGCGTAATTCTGATCATTTCGGTTCGCCTTTTTGAAAACAAGTCCAGTGCCTTGCATCCATGCATAAAACACTTGCAACTGGTCTACAGGATGTTTTCTGAGAACAGCTGCTCCTTTACCTTCAATTTTTTCAATGCCGTATGATCAATGTAACTATATTTCAGATTATCTGTTAACAGTTATCAGGGATAAAAACAGTCACCTTAAGCCTGTCAGTTCAGGCAAAGAGGTTCGTTCTAACAACCCGCGCGGAAGCAGGGCAGAGTTCAAGAAACAGTTTCACCTCTTCAGCGGCTCCAGTAAAACAGGAAATTCGTGCTTTACCGGGCTCCGGCTTTCAGGCTGTCAATCACCGCATGCTTGAACTCTTTCGAGATTTTGAATGCAGGCACATTTTTAGCATCAACCGTCACTTTTTCCCCTGTTCTGGGATTTCTTGCATCACGCAAATTCTTGTGCCGGATATTGAACGAACCGAAACCCCGTATCTCGATTCTTTTACCGGCTTTCAGCGATTCAATGACACTTTCAAAAAAGGCATCAACCACCGATTCTGTTTCGTATTTCGCCAAACCGGTCTTTCCCGAAATGGCATTAACGAGATCAGCTTTCGTTGTTGTGGTTCCCATGGCAATAGGTGGTATGGCAGTTATAATAATGAAGCTCAAGATTATTATCTCTTTAAACTTATTATTTCAATAACAGTTCCCGCAAAAGTAATTGCCAACGCTCTACTTCGACATTGCCGGATAATCGGTATACCCTGCCGGGCCACTGGCAAAGAACGTTGAAGGTTGCGGTTCGTTAAGCGCAGCGTTCAGGCGGAAGCGCTCAGGCAGATCCGGATTAGCTATATACATGACGCCAAAAGCCACGGCATCGGCTTCCCCTCTGGCAAGCACCTGTTCTGCTGTTGATTTGGTGAAACCTTCGTTGGCGAAATAAAGACCGCCGAACGCTTTTTTGAGTTGCGGCGCAAGACTGTCTTCTCCAAGATGTTCCCGTGTGAAGATGAAGGCAATTTTGCGCCTGCCGAGTTCGCGAGCAATATAGCCGAACGTAGCTGCAGGATTTGAATCACCCATTGATTGCGTATCACAACGCGGGGCGAGATGCATGCCGACACGTCCCGCACCCCACACAGAGATCACAGCATCGGTCACTTCGAGCATCAAACGTCCGCGATTTTCGATAGAACCTCCATATTGATCGTTCCGCTTATTGGTGCTGTCCTGTAAAAACTGGTCGAGCAGATAGCCGTTGGCGCCATGGATTTCAACGGCATCGAATCCTGCTTCCAGTGCATTCTCGGCACCTTTGCGGAATGCCTCTATAATACCGGGGATCTCTTCAAGCTCAAGAGCTCGAGGAACCGGATATAACTCCGACTTATCCAGCAGCCGCACATGCCCTTCTGCTGCAATGGCGCTTGGTGCTACAGGCTGTGCACCGTTCAGAAAAAAGGGATGAGAAATGCGCCCGACATGCCATAGCTGCAGAAGTATTCTACCTCCGGCATTATGCACCGCTTTGGTAATAAGCTTCCATCCTTCAATCTGCTCAGGGGACCAGATGCCGGGAGTATCGGGATAACCTACTCCCATTGGCGTAACTGAGGTGGCTTCGGCAAGGATAAGTCCTGCCGATGCGCGCTGAACATAATATTCTGCCATCAACGCATTGGGAATGCGTCCTTCGCCTGCACGGCACCGCGTCAACGGAGCCATCAGGATTCGATTTGGTAACGTAAGGCCACCGATTTGCAACGGGGTAAACAAATCAGACATAATTATTTTTCTTTAAATATGATTCTGTTTCAAGAATTATCGGGAGTTGATTATTTCATGAACCGTCATCATCAGTGATTTGAAAGAGAATGGCTTCTGGATAAAATGGATTCGCTCATCGGGTTCGTCATATGGTAAAAAGACATCGGTAGTGTATCCAGACATAAAGAGTGTTTTAAGCTGCGGAATGGCGGACTGAAGCTTTTTTGAAAGATCACATCCGTTCATCCCGGGCATAACCACGTCAGTCAGAAGCAGGTCAATACCACCATTGTGTTTTTGCGCCAGTTTGATAGCTTCATCGGGTTTAGAGGCCGAAAGCACCATGTAACCGCGTTTTTCAAGCATTCGCTGGCTGAGATGAAGCATTTCGGGTTCGTCTTCAACAAGAAGAATTGTTTCCCTGGCCAGCTTGACCGGCAGTTCCGGCTGCTCACTCTCATCAGGATCTGTATAGCCTCTATGGCGAGGAAGATAAATTTTAAAGGCGGTTCCTTTGTTCAGCTCGCTCTGAAACTCAATAAAACCGTTGTTCTGTTTGACGATTCCATAAACGGTCGAGAGCCCTAAACCAATCCCTTTTCCTTTTTCCTTTGTGGTGAAAAATGGCTCGAAAATATGGGGCTGATGCTCTTTTTCAATACCACAACCGTTGTCCGTAACAGAAAGCATGACATACTCACCGGGTATCTTGCGGGAAGAAAGCGTGGTACAATCGTTCTTTTTAACGGTTGTTATCGTGGTTTCGATAGTAATTTGACCGATGCCTCCAATGGCGTCACGGGAGTTAAGACACAGGTTGACAAGAACCTGGTCGATCTGCGATGGATCTACTTTTACCAGAGCTGGATGACTTTCAGGAACCCAAACAACTGAAATATTTTCTCCAATCAGCCGGCGGAGCATTGAGAGCATCTTTTCAATCATTGTGCTGAGATCGAGAACTATCGGCATCACCGGCTCCTTCCGGGCAAAAGCAAGCAGTTGCCTGGTCAGATTAGCGGAGTGTTCAGTAGCATTTAGAATGTCCTTGAAATTACGCTGCAGCGGCTCTTGAATTTCTTCTCGATCCATGGCCATTTCCACGTTACCGATAATCACCCCGAGCATATTGTTTAAATCATGGGCTATGCCTCCGGCAAGCTGACCTATCAGCTCCATTTTCTGGGATTGGATCAATGCTTCCCGTATGCCCTGTTCTGAAAGCTCTGACCGTTTGCGGGCAACTATATCCCATGCTGTATCGGCGAGCGATTCCAACAAGGTGATGTCATCTTCAGTATATTTGTCAGGCTTGTTTCCTAACACCAGAACTGCCAAAACAGTATCTCCGCGCTTCACCGGCACACTCACTTCTCGCTTGACCTCTCTATAACCGTCAGTGGTGACACGGTAAAAGGTATCCGGAGATTCATCGTTGCATATCAGCGCTCTTTGCTCCCTTACCGTATCTGACAATAATTCACTCTCTTTCATGTTAAACTTCCTGCCACTTTCTCTCCCCTTGCCAATTGCCTTAATAGTGCCGGCTGACCATGTCCGGTTTGAAATCGAACTGTGGTCATCATCGAGAATATGGAAAAACCCGATTGAACTGCCTGTTATTCTTTCGGCTTCTTCAAGGGTAATTTTCAGCAATGTTTCAACAGAACTGGTCTCAGCTATATCCAGAAGGCGAATACGGAATGCATTGAGTAATTCGAAGCGCCGGCGTTCGGTGTTATCATGGACAATCGCATAAAGAACATCTTTATCCTCAAGCTTAATTAAATTACTGTGTATCTCGACATCACGAAAAGAACCATCAGCCCGGTTGTGTTTAAATAAAAACCGGTGTTGCTTTGAAAACCTTACTTTTTCAAAAGTGTCGTGCATGACTTCAGATGAGCAGGGGTTTATTTGTCGTATGTTCATCTGCCTGAGTTCTTCAGTTGACCATCCGTAAAAATCCGCTGCCGCCTTGTTGGCATCAATAATATGCCCGGTATCGGGGTCAAGAAGAAACTTGATTGCCGAATGCTGTTCAAAAAGCGTCCTGAAACATTTTTCGCTTCGCGTCAGCAAGCTCTCTGCCAGCTCACGCGACACCCGATTTCGCAGTGTCGTGATTCCAAACGACAGGTTGTCGGCCATTGCTGTAAGCAGAGCCACTTCCTTAGCATTAAAAGCATCCGGCGACTCGGAATATATAGTTAATGCGCCAACAGCGATTTCGTCGACCATCAAGGGAATACTGTAAACGGAAGCATAATCTCTCTTTATGGCTTCATGACGCCATAATTCAAACCGCGGGTCGCTCTTAATATCAGGCGTAAAACATGGTTGAGCAGTACGAATTGCAGTTCCAGCAGGTCCGACGCCTAACGGGCCTTCTCCCCAGGAGATCTTCAGTGTTTCAAGGTAACCGTTCTCAAAACCTGCTTGAGCAACCGGAGATATGCTTTTTGACTTATCCTGAACAGCATATCCGACCCATGCCATCCGGTAACCGCCTGTTTCAACGATGATGCTGCAGATTTTTTGCAACAATTCCATTTCGTCAAAAGTATGAATCAGTGCGTGATTGCAATTGCTGGTTGCAAGGACTACACGATTCAGTCGGCAAAGCTCGTCCTCGGCATGCTTGCGATCAGTAATATCAAAACCCATACCGACAAGAAAAGTCTTACCATCGATGATTATCCTTCTACCGGTAATCAGTCGCCAACTTGTTTTTGGCCCTCCGTGAAGAAGCACTCTCAATTCAGCTATCTCTGTAACTCCAGTATTGAGTACATTTGCTATTTTTTGATGTATAAGCGGACGGTCATCAGGATGAATAAACGATATTGCATCAACACCCGCCATTTCACTATCGGTTTTCCCTGTTATTTTATCACGCAGGTATGCGTTCCACCTGACAAATCGGGCATTTTCATCAAGCATGAAAAATGAGCCATGTATAGTATCAACCACTGTTTTGCTGAAAAGCTGCTCCTGTTCAGCACTCAACAGCAGGTTGTCGAGTTGGAGCCTCTGTTTATTTTCGCTCTGGTTGTTCGTCATAAAATCCCTTCTCTAATGCAATGTGATATATATTTCTATGGTCGACGTCAAGCTGACTCATCCGGACTGATCGTTTATCGATACAGAGCAATGCAATTCATAATGTAAAAACTCAACAGAACATATCGAATCTGTAATAAAAACCTTTACAGGGCAGAATGAAAATTTTATACGCAAAAAAAACGATATCGTTTTGATTTTTCAGCTATAATGTTACAATTGAGTGTATTATATGTCCGCAGACGAATGTATCTTCATTTATAATTGAGAAAACTTATTTTACAGGTTTCTTGTTTTAGTCCTGTACTTACGATACTTACGATAACGATAATCTTTACTGATATGTATTTTGATCCAATGTATTTTGTTTTTGCCCTGCCTCCGATGGTTCTTGGCTTATGGGCACAGTTCAAGGTAAAATCTGCATTCAAAAAATATTCGCAGGTACGCACCCAGACCGGCATTAACGGTGCCGAAGCTGCCAGGCGTATTCTTGAGCGTGGCGGTCTCGGTGCTGTCACTATAGAATCCGCTCAGGGCATGCTTTCAGACCACTATGATCCCCGCAGCAAAGCGTTGCGATTAAGTGCTGATGTATTCAGTCTGCCAAGCATTGCCTCGGTCGGCGTTGCTGCTCACGAAGCCGGACACGCATTGCAGGATAAGTCGGGCTATATGCCGTTGCAGCTGCGCTCTATAATGGTGCCGGCAGTCTCTATCGGCAGCAATCTTGGCCCGATTGTCTTTATGGCCGGCATGTTCCTTGCCGGAACACTTGGAACTACCCTGGCATGGGCTGGCATCCTGCTGTTTGGTGCAACTGCACTGTTTGCTCTTGTGACTCTTCCTGTAGAATTCGATGCAAGCCGCCGGGCTAAAGAACTTCTTGTTTCACAAGGAATTGTATCGAGTGCCGAGATGAAAGGAGTCAATGCCGTGCTGGATGCTGCTGCTCTGACCTATGTTGCCGCTGCAGCTCAAGCCATTACACAGCTGCTCTACTTCCTTACCGTCATGAACCGTAGAAATTCATAATATCTGACCAAAGGGCACCCTGGCAGGTGCCTTTTTTTACAATCAACCCCATCATACCTTTGAAACAAAGTTTCAGAAAAAAACCTCTGTCGCTTCTGCTTGAAGAAATGAAAAGCGAACATAGACTTAACAGGGTTCTTGGACCAGTTGCCCTGACAAGTCTCGGTGTCGGAGCCATCATTGGAACAGGAATATTCGTGCTCATCGGGGTGGCTGCTCATGACAAGGCAGGCCCGGCAGTAAGCCTTTCGTTTGCTCTCGCCGGCCTGGCCTGCATTTTTGCAGCTCTCTGTTATGCGGAGTTTGCCTCAATGGTACCGGTTGCAGGGTCAGCCTATACTTATGCCTATGCAACGCTCGGTGAACTGTTTGCCTGGATCATTGGATGGGATCTGATTCTGGAATATGGAGTAGCTTCTGCGACGGTCGCTCACGGATGGTCGCACTACTTTCAGGATTTCATAGGAATATTCGGCCTTGGGGTGCCCAAAATTTTTGCCAATGCACCGCTCGATTTTGATCCAAAAACCGGCATGATGAGCTTGACCGGATCCTGGCTGGATCTTCCGGCCGTACTGATTACTTTTGCAGTGACCGCTGTTCTGGTAAAGGGTATCAAGGAGAGTGCCCGGTTCAATGCAGGGATGGTCATTGTCAAAGTTGCGATCGTACTGCTGGTCATAGCACTCGGCGCAATGTATGTAAACCCGGCAAACTGGCATCCTTTTGCTCCTTTCGGATTTTCAGGCCTCAGCATATTTGGCCATACTGTTCTTGGCGATGCAAGTCCAGAAGGTGCACCAGTAGGAGTACTTGCTGGAGCTGCCATGATATTTTTTGCCTATATCGGCTTTGACTCTATTTCAACCCATGCCGAGGAGGCCAGAAACCCTCAGAAAGATATTCCTATAGCCCTTATCAGTTCGCTTGTTCTCTGTACCGTACTTTATATTGCCGTTGCTTTGGTTATAACCGGCATGGTGCCCTATCAACAGATCAATATTGACGCCCCGGTTTCAAATGCCTTCAAACAGGTCGGGATCAGCTGGGCACAGTTTATCATTTCACTCGGAGCAATCACCGGAATCACCTCTGTACTTCTTGTCATGATGCTCAGTCAGCCAAGGATATTTCTTGCCATGGCCCGCGACGGCCTTCTGCCAAAATCTTTTTTCGGGGCAATTCATGAAAAATTTAAAACCCCCTGGAAATCAACCATCCTGACCGGTCTTTTTGTTGCCTTGCTTGGAGCACTTCTCCCCCTGAGACTACTGGCTGAGCTGGTCAATATCGGAACACTTTTTGCCTTTGTAGTAGTCTGCAGTGCGGTTCTCATTATGAGAAAAAAACATCCGGAAGTTGAACGCCCCTTCAGAGCTCCTTTGGTGCCGTTTGTCCCTTTGGCAGGAATTTTCACCTGCATCATCCTTATGCTCTCACTGCCGGCCGAAAACTGGATCAGACTTATAGGCTGGCTCCTTATCGGGTTTGTCATCTACTATTTTTACGGCCGCAAGCACAGCATAATGAACAACAGTAACGTTTCAACAAAAGGATGATGGAAAACAAAGTATTTCTGATTACCGGAGCCTCTACAGGTATTGGTGAAGCGACAGCAATCCGGGCAGCAGAAGCGGGATTCAAGGTTGTACTTGCGGCGCGATCTGCCGAGAAGCTTGAACGTCTGGAGAGTGAACTTGGCCCCGGAAGGGCACTTGCCGTCACTTGCGATGTTGCGAACTGGCAATCGCAGCGGGAGATGGTAAAAAAAGCCTTACAGCATTTCGGAAGAATTGATGTTGTTTTTGCGAACGCCGGTTTTTCCAAGGGGTCAACTTTTTACGGCGGCGAGGATAAACCTGACGAATGGCAGGAGATGGTTATGGTCAACGTCTATGGCGCTGCTGCTACTGCCCGGCTAACCCTGCCTGAACTTGTAAAAAACAAAGGACATCTTCTTATCACCGGTTCGGTGGTAGGGCGTGTCACCTCTATACGGAATCTGTACTCGGCAACCAAGTGGGCCGTCACAGGAATGGCTCAGGCTATCCGCAATGAGATGGCGGAAACCGGAATTCGCGTAACTCTGGTAGAGCCGGGAATTGTGGATACACCCTTCTGGGATAATCTTCAGAAACCGGACTCAGCAAAAGAATTACAGCCTGACGATATCGCCCGGGCTGTTTTGTTCGCTGTGAGCCAACCACCGCATGTAGATGTCAACGACATTCTTATCAGGCCTACAGGGCAGCTTCATTAAGAATCCGTCATGACACATTTTCGGGAATATCATTCTATGCAGGATTTATGCTCATAACATTTGAAGGAATAGACGGCGCAGGCAAGTCAACCCAGATAAAAAAGCTTGTCACCTCTCTGACCAGCCAAAACCGGGAAGTACTAACGTTAAGGGAACCCGGAGGCACTGAGACGGCTGAAAATATCCGTACTATCCTTCTTGAAAGCCGGCTCGACATAAGCCCTATCGGGGAACTGCTCCTCTTTTCGGCATGCAGGGCAGAGCTTGTCCAGAAAGTAATCCTGCCGGCGATTGCTGATGGAAAAACTGTCATCCTTGACCGGTTTTTCGACTCAACTACCGCCTATCAGGGTTATGGAAGAGGGATCGACCTTACAGTGCTCCAGTCGATCATTTCAATTTCCACCTGCGGCATTATTCCCGACGTCACCGTCTATCTTGATATAGAGCCAGAAGAAGCTTTGAGAAGAAAATTTGCCAAAACATCAATTCCTCTCTCGTTTGATGATGATGAGCTTGACCGAATGGAGCGTTCCGGAACCGAGTTCTATCGAAATGTCCGTCGGGGATACCTTGAGATAATCCAACAACATAAAGAACGATTTGTCGTCATGGACGCCCTTCTGCCGGAAGCGGTCATTCATCGGCAAATCGTAGCGCTTTTGGAGGAACGATTCTCTTCATGAGTATCGCGGTTTCGAGTGCCTGAACATTGCAAGCCATAGCACAACAGAAGAAAAAAGTGACAAAAAACTGTTACTCTATCATCGATATTATTTCTATAAAGTTTTCTAACGCTTTTGCAAATTTTTTCCTTAAATTAAAAAACTTATTACTTCATCTTCACTTCCTTACCCGCAACACATGCACGAGAGTATTCTTAAAGAACGTCAGCTGAACACATGCTCCACATCGATCACGTTACAGGACATCCGGACGCTTAAAGAACTTTATCAGCTGAAAGCAGAAACACGTGAACTGCGAGAACCTGTCGTCAGAAACATCATCAAGCAGAGGGTTGTCGGTCAGTCATGTGTAGAATCGCTTAAAAACGCGCTTTACTCTCTGGAAACCATCTATATTGACGATGATACAGGGCACAGGCTTCTTCGTCTTGACGGCATGAAGCAGATAGAGGTTGATTTGACGTATGAAATCAGGGAACTCCAAAAGGATATCTACTATCTTGAGTATGGCGAGGATAAATTCATCGATTACCTTGCCAAGTTTATTCCGGATTTCCGGGTCTATGTTAACCAAGGCGTGAAATTTCTAAGGGGCAAGAAGTTTAATGCTTTTGTCACTGATCGTGACGGAACTACGAATAACTACTGCGGACGATACCGCTCTTCAGTACAGCCAATCTATAACTCGGTTTTTCTAACCCGGTTTGCAAAAAACTGCTGCCAGTACCCTATTATCATCACCTCTGCTCCACTGAAAGACTTTGGCATACTGAATGTTTCCATCAATCCGAGCAACACGTTTGTCTACGCCGGATCGAAGGGCAGAGAGTTCATCGACCTGAATGATGAGTTTAACTGCTTTCCCATCGAAGACAACAAGCAGAAACTGATACGACTGTTAAATGACAGGATGCTGGTTCTTCTTCAGGATCCGAATTTTGAAAAATTCAATTTCATAGGATCGGCTTTACAGATTAAATTTGGACAGACTACTATTGCCCGTCAGGATATAAGCCACTCCATAAAAGAGTCTGAATCTTCAGCTTTTCTTGAAAAGGTGAAAGGCATCGTCCGGGAGATAGATCCGAGCGGCAAGAATTTTAGAATTGAGGATACCGGCCTTGATATTGAAATCATTTTAACCATCGAAGGGGTTTCCGGAGAAGCGCCAATCAAAGATTTTGACAAAGGTGACGGACTTTCCTTTATATGCAGCAAACTGGGAATAAATTCATCACAAAGTTCGACTCTTGTGTGCGGCGATACACCTTCAGACATTCCCATGCTGAAAAAGGCAGTTGAGATGTTTGGTGATGTATGGGCAGTTTTTGTAACAAGAGATGATCAGCTAAAAAAGCAGGTTAAAGAGATATGCCCGAACAGCTATACGGTACCCTACCCTGATATCCTTTTAACCATTCTTGGTCTGCTTTCTTTATGACAACGTTCCGGTTCATAATAATCTTTTAACTATTGGTATGAGCAACATCTTCAAAGGCGCAATTTTCGATCTTGACGGAGTTATCACTGGCACGGCAAAAGTACACAGCCTCGCCTGGGAATCCATGTTCAATTATTTTTTGAAAAATTATGCAGAAATCAACAATGAAACCTTTGTTCCTTTTGACCCTGCTCATGACTATCACCGATATGTAGACGGAAAGCCTCGCATGGAGGGTGTTAAAAGCTTTCTTTTGTCGCGCGAAATTGAGCTGCCCTACGGGGAACTGGACGACATTCCTGAAAAGGAGACTATCTGCGGTCTTGGGAACCGTAAAAACAACCTTTTTTCTGAAATCCTCATTAAAGAAGGTCCTGAGGTCTACACCTCTTCCATTAAACTCATCAATGAGCTCATAAAAAAAGGCATAAAAATCGGCATCGCTTCATCAAGCCGCAATTGCAAGCTTATTTTACAGCTTGCCCAGCTTGAGCATCTTTTTGAAACCCGTGTTGATGGCGAAGTCTCTATCGAACTCGGCTTAAAGGGAAAACCCAACCCTGATATTTTTGTCAGAGCCGCCCAGAATCTCGGGCTGGAGCCTCATGAATGTGTTGTTGTTGAAGATGCCATTTCAGGTGTTCAGGCAGGGTCTCGCGGCAACTTCGGCATGGTGCTTGGTATTGCCCGTGACATCGAAGGATCAAAACTGAGGGAGGAGGGCGCCGATGTTGTTGTCAGGGATCTCGCTGAAATCACTATTGCTGATATCGAACGATGGTTCAGCGATGGCCTTGAATTTGAGGGCTGGAACCTGACCTATACCGATTTTTCCGCCAAAGATGAGAAACTTCGCGAAACCCTGACATCATCAGGCAACGGATATCTTGGGGTCAGAGGCGCATATGAGGGCTCTTCAATTTCCCACTATCATTATCCCGGCACCTATATTGCAGGTATTTTTAACAGAGTCCCGTCTGAAGTTCACGGCCAGACAATTTTTAACAATGACTTTGTCAACGCGCCGAACTGGCTCCCGATTGAGTTCAGAATAGGTGGTGGTGAGTTCATTGATCCGTTCGATCAGAAAATCCTCAGCTACCAGCAGAACCTGAATCTGCGTCACGGTCTGATGGAGCGGGATATCGTTATCCAGGACAATCTCGGAAGAATATCAAGCATCCGCACCCGCAGATTTATAAGTATGGATGATCCGCACCGGTGTGCGCTTACATTTACACTTAAGCCGGTCAACTACAGTGCTGAAGTCGAGTTCAGGTCGTCAATCGACGGGCGGGTGAAAAATAAAAATGTTGCGCGCTATAACGAGCTCTCAAACGACCATCTTGAACACATCGAAAGCAGCTGCGACAATGATATCATAGTGCTTCATGTACAAACCAATGTTTCACATTACGGCATTGCAACTGCAGCCAAAACAAGGGTGTTGAGCCATGGAAAGCCTTTGAACATAGAGCGTTCGTCGTTAAGCGATTCACGCTATATTGCAGAGTCCTTTAAAGTGTTGCTGAATCCAAACAAAAGCTGCACTATTGAAAAGCTTGCCTCTATACATACAACACTCGACCAGAAAAATGCCGATCCGGTAAGAGCCGCCCGACACTCTCTTGAAAGCAATGACTCTTTTGATTCCCTCTTTAAGACTCATTCTGAAGCATGGGAAAAAATATGGGAAAAAGCTGACATTGCTATCGAAGGCGACAGATTCAGCCAGAAAGCTCTAAGGCTGCATACTTATCACATGATGTGCACCGCTTCGCCACACAATCAAACCATTGACGCAGGCATGCCCGCCCGCGGCCTTAACGGTGAGGCTTATCGCGGCCATATTTTCTGGGATGAAATATTTATTCTGCCATTTTTCAACCGCCATTTTCCGGAAATTTCAAAAGCTCTCCTGCTGTACCGCTACCGGCGGCTTGACGCTGCGAGAGAGTATGCTCGTGAAAACGGGTATAAGGGCGCCATGTTCCCATGGCAGACTGCAGATGATGGCAGGGAGGATACACAGATTCTCCACTTCAATCCAAAAAGCGGCTCATGGGGTCCTGACCTCAGCCGCCTTCAAAGACATGTTTCGATAGCTGTTTTCTATAATACCTGGCGCTACATCTACGATACTGATGATACCGTGTTCCTTAATGAGTACGGTGCGGAGCTGATGTTTGAAATCGCAAGATTCTGGGCGTCAATTGCCACCTATTCAGCTGATACCCAGAAGTACCATATCGAGGGTGTGATGGGACCGGACGAATTTCATGAAACTCTGCCCGGAAGCGGTAAAGAGGGATTGAAAGATAATACCTATACCAACATCATGGCTGTCTGGCTTTTTGAAAAAGCTGCTGAAATCGGCGAAAAAATTGATCCGACCGTACTCAGACGCCTGATTTCAAAAATCCATCTCGGTTTTGATGAACTGAAGCACTGGCAGGATATCAGCAGAAGCATGAATATCCTCGTCGACAGCAATGGCATCCTTGAGCAGTTCGATGGCTATAAAACCCTCAAGGAGCTCGACTGGGCTCACTACCGTACCAGATATGGCAATATCCACCGTATGGACAGGATACTGAAAGCCGAGGGAGATACTCCGGACATGTACAAGGTTGCCAAACAGCCCGATGTACTGATGACGTTCTATACGCTATCGCCGGGTGAAGTTGCTGAACTGCTGGAAAAGATCGGATATAAAATACCTGATGACATGACTCTGGTCAGAAACAACTACGCTTTCTACGAACCAAGAACAAGTCATGGTTCTACCTTGAGCAAAGTGGTTCACAGTATCATCTCCAGCTACCTGCATGATGGCCATGAAATGGCTTGGAAATGGTTTTCAGAAGCTCTTAATAGCGATATCAAGGACACCCAGGGCGGCACGACACAGGAGGGTATTCATTGCGGAGTCATGGCGGGAACACTGGATACGGTTATCCGTTATTTTGCCGGAATTTCGTTCTACAATGAAAAACTTAATGTGCATCCAAACAGACCTGCTCACTGGAAAAAACTCAATTTGAGCATCTGTTTCAGAAAAAACCGTTATAACATTACCATTGCAACGGACGATATCATCATTACTCTGATCGAAGCAGAAGGAGATGAAGCGCCTGCATGCATTGCCGGAAGACATCTCACGCTGAAAAAGGGAGTTCCTTATCACTCTGCTTCAGTCTGAACAGCTATGAAGGCATCATAATGATGCCTTCATTTTTTTATTTTTACCTTTTAACCATATTGCAGTTCTTTCATTTTTGTTTGTTTACCTATTGAATCACCTATGCGCCTGTCAAATTTTCGATATACCCTGCCTAAAAGTAAAATAGCTGAAGAACCATCAACGCCGAGGGAAAAGTGCAAAATGATGGTTCTGAACCGGCGAAAAAAAGACATTGAGCATAAATTTTTTGAAGATATTGCGTCCTATTTTAAAAAGGGAGATCTGCTTGTCTTAAACAACAGCCGGGTTTTTCCAGCTAAAATATTTGGTCAGAAGGAAAAAACGGACGCGAAAATCGAGGTATTCCTTCTTAGAGTGCTCAATAAGGAGGCTGGATTATGGGATGTTCTTGTTGATCCTGCACGGAAAGTAAGGGTTGGAAATAAAATTTATTTTGATGAAGATGTGGTCGCTGAAGTGGTCGACAACACCACTTCCCGCGGCAGAACCATACGATTCCTGAATCCTGATATTGATGTGTTCAGTCTTGTTGAAAGAATCGGCACTATTCCCCTGCCGCCCTATTTTACCCGTTCACCAATTGCTTCAGACAAGGAAAACTACCAGACCGTTTATGCCAGCCAGACCGGCGCTGTTGTAGCACCTATGGCCGGGCTCCACTTCAACATGCCTCTCCTCCAGAAAATCCAGAAAATCGGTGTAAAAATTCTTCCGATAACGCTGCATCCAAGTTTAAGCACTTTCAATGCCATTGAAGTAGAGGACGTTTCCAAGCATAAAATGGATTCGGAATATTTTAATATTCCCTATCAGACGGCAATGGAAATCAATGAAACAAAGATCAACAAAACAGGACGGATCATCGCAGTCGGAACAACAACATGCCGTGTACTCGAAGCCAATGCTACGGTTGACGGGAAAATAAAATTCGGAAGAGGCTGGACAGACAAGTTCATCTATCCCCCATACCAGTTTAAAGTTACCGATGCTCTTATCACCAATTTTCAGCTTCCTGAAACAACTCTGCTCATGGCCGTCAGTGCATTTGCAGAACACCGGCTGCTTATGGAAGCCTATAAATTGGCACTGAAAGAAGATTACCGCTTTCTGGCATACGGAGATGCCATGTTTATTTATTAAACCTCCCAAGAGATTGACCTGTTCACTATGAATGCCATTGCAATTATTGCAGCAAGCGGTATCGGAAAGCGAATGCAGCTTAAAAACGGTCGAAGTAAACAGTTGCTTGAAATTGCCGGATTCCCTGTTATTCATCATGCCATAAAGGCGTTCCAGACGGCCTCTTCAATCAGCGCGATCTACATTGCCACCACAAGGGAAAACATTGCAATACTTGAGGAGATAGCTGCGTCCTCGGGATTCAGTAAGGTCAAAGCGATTATAGAAGGCGGAAAGGAGCGGCAGGATTCGGTCAACAACTGTATCAAGGTCATTGAACATGAAATTCACATGACCGGAAATGCAGCGGACACAATTCTTGTTCATGACGGAGCGCGGCCTTTTATACAGCCCGAGGAGATCGATGAAATCTCTCGCCTTTCACTGGAGTTC
This sequence comes from Chlorobiaceae bacterium, assembly GCA_037143555.1. Lineage (GTDB taxonomy): Bacteria > Bacteroidota > Chlorobiia > Chlorobiales > Chlorobiaceae > Chlorobium. The sequence continues at coordinate 48,787 of JBAWYL010000011.1, read as the reverse complement.
GGGGCGTGTGTGCCTGCAACCAGGCCTAAAGACACGATCAAGTATATTGGATCTGATCCTGACTTTTTCGGAGAAACTCCGGATCGCAGCAGGCTGCTCCAGGTACAGACGCCGCAGGGATTTCGCTGCCGCACCCTCATACAGGCTCACGAGCAGGCGGAACTTGAACGCTGGTATGCAACAGATGACGGCGCACTTGTTGAACGTTTCTTTCCTGAACAGCCTATAAGAATTTTTGAGATGGGATATCATAATATAAAAATTACGACACCTGAAGATATTCCTGTTGCTGAAGCGATATTCAGTCAAATGACATCATGTTCTTAACATCCTGAAAAAGAACAAATAAAACGTTCTCATAGCTTGTTTTTTCCTCTCTGCTATGGTATATTTTCAGCCCGGAAAAAGGTGAGGTAGCTCAGTTGGTTAGAGCACAGGATTCATAACCCTGAGGTCGAGGGTTCAACTCCCTCTCTCACCACCACAGAAAAGCGGGTGTAACTCAGTTGGTAGAGTGTTTGCTTCCCAAGCAAAATGTCGCGAGTTCGAATCTCGTCACCCGCTCTTTTACGGGATATCATTCTTTTTGGTTGACACTTTACCTCTCATGACTCAATCCTCTATTTTTTTTACTCCGGTCAGTGTTGAGGATATCAACACAACTCAAATAATTGATGGTCAGATGGCCCGACATCTTGGCATTGAAATGACCGACATCGGAGCGGATTTCATGACGGCGAAAATGCCGGTCGACCACCGTACCATTCAGCGTATCGGTATTCTGCATGGAGGGGCTTCGCTGGCTCTTGCTGAAACTGTAGGGAGTATTGCTGCGTCATACTGTGTCGATCGAGAGTCATTCTACATTGTCGGGCAGGAGATAAACGCAAACCATATCCGACCGGTCAGAACAGGATTTGTCTATGCTACCGCCACTCCCCTGCACCTTGGGAAAAGCTCTCAGGTATGGGATATCAAGGTACGAAATGAAGAGGGTAAACTGACCTGCGTCAGCCGCTTTACTGTTGCTGTCCTGAAAAAAGAGACTGCTCAACAATAGATCCTGCACAGCATCTTCATTATTGAAAATCGCACCAAACAGAAAAGGCTGACAATGTCAGCCTTTTCTGTTTGTGATTATTTTTTCTCTTCTGGCTTTTTCGGCAGTTCAACCCTTAGATGCAGCTCCCGAAGCTGTGCAGGGGTTACTTCCGAAGGAGAGGACATCATGAGATCCTGAGCCTGCTGATTCATAGGAAACGCAATAACCTCACGAATATTCTGCTCATCCCGTAAAATCATGACAAGCCGGTCAAGACCCGGAGCAATTCCTCCGTGTGGCGGAGCTCCGAGTTTAAACGCTTCGATCATGTGACCAAAACGTTCATCAACCTCTTCTTTTGAGTAGCCGGCAATCCCGAATGCCTTGTACATGATATCAGGTCTGTGGTTACGGATGGCGCCGCTGGAAAGTTCTATTCCGTTACAGACAATGTCGTACTGATAGGCGAGTATATCGAGGGGAGGCATTGTTTCGAGCGCTTCCATCTCACCCTGCGGCATGGAAAACGGATTGTGCGAAAAGTCGATCTTTTTTGCTTCTTCGTTGTATTCATACATCGGAAAATCAACTATCCAGCAAAACGAAAGTTCGTCTTTATCAAGAGTAAAGAGATCAGCAAAATAGGTTCGCATACCACCCATAATCTTGCAGGTCGAAGCCCATTTACCAGCTCCAAAAAATACGACATCACCAGTTTCAAGAGCGAGCTGCTCTTTAAGATGTGAAAGGTCCTCTTCAGAAAGAAATTTGACGACAGGGCCTTTTGGTCCTTCCTCTCTGAACTGGATATAAGCCAAACCAGCAGATCCAAGCTCCTTTGAACGTTTTTCCGCCTTGTCAAAAAACAACCTTGATTCATGAGCGCGACCCTTGAGAACCAGCGCTTTCACACAACAACCCTCTTTGGTATTATTGGCAAATACCTTGAACCCTGAATCAACAAAGAGCGAAGTAACATCATTGATTTCAAGCGGAATTCTCAGGTCGGGCTTATCTGTGCCAAAGCGGTTCATGACCTCCTTATAGCTGATCCTCGGAAATGGAAACTGCGGAATCCGCTTATTAGACATGGTCCGGGTAAGATGCTCAATCATGCCCTCAAGAATGGAAAACAGATCATCCTGCTCAATAAAAGCCATTTCCATATCAAGCTGATAAAACTCGCCCGGGCTGCGATCTGCACGGGCATCTTCATCCCTGAAACAGGGTGCTATCTGGAAATATCGGGGAAAACCTGATACCATCAGGAGCTGCTTAAACTGCTGGGGTGCCTGGGGCAGCGCATAAAATCTGCCTGGATGAAGACGGCTGGGAACAAGAAAGTCCCTTGCCCCTTCAGGAGAACTTGAGGTCAGAATCGGCGTCTGTATTTCAATGAATTCTTTCGACTCAAGATAGTGACGGACTGCAGCTGTCAGACGGCTGCGATAAATAATATTTTCATGAATCTTTTCACGACGCAGATCAATAAAGCGGTATTTTAAACGGAGCTCCTCCGATGTCGGTACCTCATCAGCAACGGGAAAAGGAAGCGGTTGAGCGTTACTTTCGACGGTGATCTGACTGACAACAACCTCAATTGCACCTGATGCCAGACGTGGATTGACTGCCCCCGGAGCGCGCCGGACAACCATGCCCTCTATTCTGATAACCGATTCTATATGCAGCTGTTCGGCTTTAGCAAACAGCTCATGCTGTTCCGGCTGTATAACAAGCTGACTGATCCCGGTATGGTCCCTCAAATCTATAAAAATCAACCCGCCATGATCCCTTTTTCTATGAACCCATCCTGCAAGCCTCACAGGGGTATGCTCAAGCTCAGGGCTTAATAACCCGCAATAATCAGAGCGAAACCGGTTTTTCAGAGCCTGCGTGCTACATGCAGCTTTACTCATATTTTTCTATCGTCCTTTGGTATTAAAAAAAAAAAAATTTAAACCCCGCTTGAAAAAACTGAATATGTAGAATTTTTAATAATTTATGAAACCGCTTGAGCTGCTCAGTATACAAGTTCGCCTCCGAATTCCCTGATAAGAAACCTGATAACCTCATTTTTTTCAGAAAGCTCCTGAAAAATGGTAAAAACAGTCTTCTCTTTTGTACACGCATCTTTTTCGGCATCATATCGAATACGAAGCTTAAGAGGCAGTGCATAAAACTCTGATACTTCCTGCTGAAGAACCGCTACATCCTGGAGAAGCTCTTCATATGAAAATTTTCTGCAGCAGACAATGTCGAGTACTCCACCCGGACTGCAGGCTTCCAGTTCGCATGACTGAAGATGCGTTGCCATGAAGTTCTGTGTTTTTCTGGAAACATGTTCAAGAAACTGGCGCCATTCTACCTTCAGTGATACAATATCAGTAACTCTTTCAAGTGCCTCAGCACTGCCGGCAGGCATACTTTCGGATGCAACATCTGCACGAATTTGCTGTACTGCTGGATTTGAGGCGAAACCTGAAAGTTTTTTCTGCCATGAACCAAGATCAATTTCTCCTGTTCCTGAGCGCTTAAGGACTGGCAAAGGCACTGACACTGATGAAGCGGATACCGGAGGCTCTTTCAGTAACTTGTCAGGTACTTTTTTTTTTGAGGCTGCTGATCGAGCAATTGAGCGGAAGAGGGAACGGCATGCACAATATCAATAAGCTTGAGTAGCGCCAGTTCAAAACGAAACTGGTATTCAAACTGAAACTTAAGCTCTTTCTGGGTCAGCAGAAGAAAATCAACCATCTGCATGACCGAGAGTGAAGATAATTTTGCAGCATCACGCTGGTAGCGTTCACGTACGGCATCGGGGCGCTCAACCAGACGGGTAGAGGAGAGATTCTGTACTACCAGAAAATTTCTCAAATGTTCGATCAGTTTTTCAAGAAAATCCTGTTCGTCGTATCCATTTCTGATCACAAACTGCGCAACATCGAGCATCCTGGCAGAATTGTGCTCTGAAACAGCATCAGTGACGGCAAACATCTGATCATCGTCAATGTAGTTCAGCAGTTCAGCAACGCCCTGATAACTGATAGAACCCTCATGATCATTCTCGGCTGAAAAGGCAATAACCTGATCAAGAATACTCTGTGCATCACGCATCGAACCCTGAGCTTTGCGACCTATCAGCTGAAGGGCATCACCGTCCACCATTATATGTTCAGCATCACAGATAAGCTGTAGCTGGGACTGGATATCCTCAAGAGGAATGCGCTTGAAGTTGAAACGCTGACACCGGGAAGCAATGGTAGCTGGAATCTTGTGAAGCTCAGTGGTGGCAAAAATAAAAATTGCATGCGGCGGAGGTTCCTCCAGAGTTTTCAGAAACGCATTGAATGCGGCAATGGAAAGCATGTGCACTTCGTCGATAATATAGACCCTGTATTTTCCTTTCTGAGGTCCGTAGCGGACATTCTCCCGCAGCATGCGTATATCATCGACACTGTTATTGGATGCAGCATCAAACTCTGCAATATTGAAACTGGTGCCTGATTCAAAATCCCTGCAGCTCTCGCACTCGCCGCAAGGCTCGGTAACCTTCTGGAGATAGTCAGTATCCTCCATCATTTTCTGACAGTTCAATGCCTTGGCAAAAACCCTGGCCGCTGTGGTTTTGCCAACTCCACGCAATCCCGAAAAAATATATCCATGGCCGACCCTGCCCATGCGAAGCGAGTTCTGTATCGTTCGGGTGACATGCTCCTGTGCGGTAATATCGGCAAACTTTGCAGGCCTGTACTTCCTGGCTATAACCTGATAACTCATAACTGTTCTATATTAATATCCTCTAACAAGGTCACAACGGGCATGTCCATTCTGCTTTTCAGACATTCCGAAACGCCATTGCTGATTGATTTTAAATGTACGCTATTAACGACTGAAATCAGCGAACCGTTTTCATCACCTGCAAACCCAGGGGGAATTATTGCATAGAGATCGTAAAGTGTCAAGGTATAAAGATCACGACTGACCGCCAAGTCACCGTTTGCCGTAACATGCAGAAAATCGTTCTGAAGCAGAATATCAACAATTTTTCTTACGTCGGAAGGCTGAATCAAGTATACTGACTTAAGAATCTTTTTCATATTGATCGTGTGACCGCTCTTCTGGGCATTCCATATAAAACCAAGTACCGAAAGAATCACCGGGACATTCCGCAAAGGATTGAATGATTCAGCAATACCTCCCAGGGGTTTAAGAGCCCCAAGACAAAAAACAAATTCAGCTCCTGTCAGTACCACAACCCACCCGAGATAAATCCAGAAAAAAAGCATCGGAACCACCGATAAGGCTCCGTAAATATGTTCAAAAGTGGAAATATGAGTGACGTAAAAGACAAACCATATTTTTGAGAGCTCGAACAACACTGCTGCCAGGAACCCGCCCGATATGGCATGCATAAACCTTACCCGACGATTCGGCACAAGCATGTAGAGCAGAAAAAAGGCAAAAATAGAATTAATGAAGGGAAGATAGGAGAGCAGCCGGGTTTTGAGCTCAAGCAGCGGCCCTTCAGTAAATACCGTATACCAGACGTAGGAGCTTGCCGCCAGACTGCTGCCGATAAGCACAGGTCCAAGCGTCAGAACGGTCCAGTAGAGGGTAAAGCCCTGCAGCGCCTTTCGGGGTGCATGGACCTCCCATATTTCATTCAGGGTATGATCGACAGTCGATATGAGAAAGAGTGCAATGATAAACAAAAACACGCCGCCAAGAAGAGGGACACTGGATGTTTTTCCAATAAAGTCAGTGAGGTAGTGATGGAGAACCGCTCCGGCGCCGGGCATGAAGTTCTGAACGAGAAAGTCTTCAATCGAACGCTTGAAAGGGGCGAATACAGAAAATACGCTCAATATTGACAATATGACGGCAAGAACCGGCACAATTGAAAGCAGCGTCTGAAAAGCCAGAGAACCTGCTCCGAGAAAAATCCTGTCGTGAATAAAATTTTTCCAGAAAAACGGCAAAAAAGCACGCATATACTGCGCAGCATCAGATCGAGAGCTCAAGTTCTGCTTTTTCATTGTTTTTTCTGCCTCTTCCATGGTGATTTTTTTTCTTCACTTTTCAGGGCGGTAGTCAATTCCAACAGATCTGACTCTGGTCATAAGCAGCAATCCAATAGTGAAAAACATCAACAGCGACGCCAGTGCGGCTTTCTGGCTGCCGGCATGGGCCGACACCAGACCAAACATGAGGGGCCCGGCTATGGCAGAAGCTTTTCCAAACGTACCGTCATAAAAACCGAAAAACTCGGTAACATGTTCGCGAGGTGTCAACCTTGCCATCATAGATCGGGATGCAGCCTGGGATGAACCCATAGACAAGCCGGCAAGCATTCCTGTGTAAAAAAACAACTCCTTGCTGTCAGCAAAAATTGCAGCTAAAACAACAACAAACCAAATCAGAAGGGTAATAACAATGGTTTTTTTGGGCCCGATTTTATCGGTAACAAAGCCAAAAATAATTGAACCGGCAATGGCTGTTGTCTGCACAAGCATAAAAAAAACAATCAGTTCGCCGGTAGTGAAACCAAGAGTATTCTGTGCGTAAATCGACGAGAAAGCAATAACAGTTAAAATAGCGTCATTATAGAAAAAATAAGCAAGGAGAAAGCGCACAAGATCGGGATAGTTCATGATATGCTGAACGGTATGCTTCACCTCCTTTATGGAACTGCCGAGTGCTGTAAAAGAGATGGCGGGTCTTTCCTCTTTTTGCTGATCACGAAGCACAAGAAATATCGGTGCAGCAAAAAGTGCAAAGAAAAGTGAGGCGACAAAGAAGCTGAACTGCACATTTGGAGCATTGGAAAGAATGATTCCTTTACTCAGCAATGGCTTCGTCAGCAGAAGAATGGCAAAAGCTCCAAGATAGCCCATGGCAAAACCATATCCGGAGACTCTGCCGACACTTTTGTCCGTAGCGATTTCCTTGAGATAGGCATCATAAAAAACAAGTCCACCCTCAAAACCTATGTTGGCAAGAATAAAAAGGGCGACAGCGGCAACGGCCATTCCTGGACCTGACAGGGAAAGCATAGCCGTAGCAATAACTGAAATCAAGGTAAAAACAAAAAGAAACCGCTTACGTTTTCCGGAGTAATCAGCTGCAGCTCCAAGAACCGGCGAGATAAGTGCAACGAGCAGCATCGACAGGCTGATACTGAACCCCCACAAAGCATCACCCGATGGCTCTCCGTTACAGATGACGTTTTTAAAATAGAGGGGGAAAACGAAGGTTACCATTATAACGCTGAAGGAAGTGTTTGCGAAATCGAAGAGCAACCAGGAAAACACTTTTAATTTCTGCGTCACAATAGGTTCAGGTTTAACTTGGGAGGGCTTCAAAAAACACAACAACCCGATTACGCTCCAATTATGTGCTTATAGAGAGAATGGAACAACGGCCTTCCGTCAAGAGATCCCAGCAGCTTTTCGCTGGCTCTTTCCGGATGAGGCATCAGACCAAGCACATTCCCCTGCCGGTTAATGATACCGGCTATGTTCTTGAGTGAACCGTTAGGATTGGCTTCATCGGTTACCTCGCCCAGTGCATTTGTATATTTAAAAACAATCTGGTCGTGCTCTTCAAGGCTTTCGACCACTTCAGCAGGGGCAAAGTAGTTACCTTCACCATGAGCGATGGGAATACTGAGAACTTGATCCTCTTTATATTCGGAGGTAAATATAGTGGAACAGTTTACAGGCTTGATACTTGTCTGGCAACAGAGAAATTTTTTATCCCTGTTCCGGGAAAGAGCACCTTCAAGAAGTCCGCTTTCAAGCAATACCTGAAATCCATTGCAGATGCCAAGCACAGGAAAACCCTTGCGTGCGAACTCAATAACCTCCTGCATGATTGGTGAAAAACGTGCAATTGACCCAGCTCGCAAATAGTCGCCATAGGAAAAGCCGCCGGGAAGAATAATTGCCTGTGCGCCTTTCAGATCATGCTCATTGTGCCAAAGCATAACCGGCCTTACTCCTTCAAAGGAAGCAACAGCATACTCAGTATCATGATCACAGTTGGAACCAGGAAATACAACAACACCTACAATTACATCAGCCATAGTTGAATGCTATTTATTTAACGTGCTCCAGCTCAAAGGAATAATTTTCCATGACCGGATTCGATAACAGTTTCTGTGAGATCTCATTGGCGATGCGTTCGGCTTGATGCAGATCATGCTCATTGATAGTAACTTCAATATATTTGCCGATTCTGGCCGACTCCACAGTACCGTATCCCAAATTTTTCAAAGCGTGCTCTACGGCTTTTCCTTGAACATCAAGGATAGACTGTCGGAGGGTAACCTTTATTTTTGCAGTATAGGGCATTATCACACGTATAGATTGAATGAAAAAAAATCAAAGCTGCCATTGTCGGCACAACAAAGTGAACGACCTTACAATACCGAGCAGAATATACAACAACATGGCAAGAAAAAAAGCCTTCGCATGAAAGAGAAGAACACAGAAAATAGCAACGATATAAAGCGCCATTTGAAGAGGCTTCTGCCGGAAAGATTCAGCGGTAGGCTTTGGAAGAGTATCGTAGTTTACCTTGCTGACCATAAGTATCGCAAGTCCCGTTGAAAGCCATGCAAGAACAACATGCATAGATTTCGCAGGAAAGACAGGATCAACAATCATCCAGAGAACAAAACCTGCAATGGTTAATGCCTGGGCCGGTGTTGGAAGACCGGAAAAAGACTCTTTTGTATATCCGATCATACTGATATTAAACCGAGCAAGCCTCAGACCGCTGCCGATCATAAGCAGAGAGCTGACAAAAATGCCTGTAATCCCGGGCAAACCTTCAAGACCAAATTTGTAGACAAGATAAGCCGGAGCCGCTCCGAAAGAGACAAGATCAGAAAGAGAGTCAAGCTCAAAGCCGAAATCCGAAATTCCATTCGTCATTCTGGCTACGAAACCATCCAGGGTATCAAAAAAAGCTGCAAGAATAATAAACCAGCATGCCGTCATAAAACTTCCCTCGCCAGCCATAACAATTGCGATATAGCCGGAAACCATGTTCATCACGGTAAAAACAGAAGGAACAAATGAACGTGATACAAACGAAAATAATTGGGGGCGATCCTGTGAACTGTTTTTTAAAAACGGAGGATAGCGTTTTGGAGCCTTTTTTTTGCCAGTATCATCCATGTAGAAAAATATAGATCTTCTGAATAAAATTATCCGGAAAGGCACATGAGTACCAATTTGGGGTATGATTTTGAAAAGTACAATCTTTTCAGGAAGTTATTAAACGGAAAAAAGAAGAGCTGCAACCCTCAGTAACTTTCATCGGCTGAAGGAAAGTCTTTTTCCCTGACATCGTGAATGTAGTGACGAACGACATTTTCAATAAGAGTGTTTACATCAGCATATTGCCGGACGAAACGCGGATGAAATTCCCGATTCAGCCCAAGAATGTCATTAATAACAAGGACCTGGCCATCACATTCGGCACCGGCTCCGATACCGATAGTGGGAATGGTCAGTGACCGCGTAACTTCTAAAGCGAGGGCAGACGGGATTTTTTCGAGCACTACCGCAAATGCTCCCGCTTCTTCAAGAATCCGCGCGTCTTCGAGAAGCTGTTCGGCTTCCATCCCTTCACGGGCTCTTACCTTGTAACTTCCGTACTTATAAATAGACTGCGGCATCAGACCCAGATGACCCATAACAGGAATGCCGACATCGGTGATCCTTTTGACCGTATCAGCAATGACCCGTCCCCCTTCGAGCTTTACGGCATCGCATTCATGCTCCTTCATGATCTTTCCGGCATTACGCAGCGCCTCCTCCCCGGATAGCTGATAGCTCATGAATGGCATGTCAATAACGACCATAGCTCTGTTGCTCTCGTCCTGCACGCCCCTGACCACTGCTTTGGCATGATAGATCATCTCGTCAATCGTAATCGGCAGGGTTGTGCTGTGACCGGAAAAAACATTGCTTGCTGAATCGCCGACAAGAATAACATCAATCCCCGCACGATCCAGAATCCTTGCCATTGTATAATCGTAGGCGGTCAGTACCGATATCTTTTCGCCGCCCTGTTTCATGTCGAGCAGCCTTCTTGTCGTAACATGAGCAGCTTTTTGCTGAGCGCTTCTGTTCATAGTGATTTCTACTTAATGGATTGAATATTCATGACCTTCGAGAATATCATACAGCTGCAACGGATGCAGTTCCTCAACGTCAGTACCTGAGAGGTTTTTCAGAGTTTTGCGCATAATATCCGCCAGATGATCGTACTGTGGAATGTAACCAAGAATCTCTTTGAGAGAGATGGTTTTGCGTTCCATTTCACCCAGGATATCATCAAGACCATCCCTTTCAGAAAACGCAATAAATCGACTTAAATCCTTGTGGCATTCAGAGAGGGGAAGCGAACCATGCTGCAAAAGAACATTTCTGGTCTTGCGCTGTGCCGATCCGACCAATTTCCGCCCCTCAACCTGCAATTCATATCTGGCCGATGCCGTAAAGCAACTGACACTGCCTGAAGCCGGCACTCCCTGAGGCCTCTGAAGAGTAGAACGGCAAAACTCCGCTTGTATATCCAGCTGTTCAAGAGCCTGGCGAATCACCTCATGAACCATCCTGTAAAGCACAGCATTCGGCTCCGAAGAGTCAGAAAAAAAACTGTAGGTAAATTCATCGGCATGAAAAACCGCCCGTCCACCGGTCGGTCTTCTTACAATATCAACACCGGCCTGTCGGCATTTTACAGCATCAATTTCAGAAGAGTCCTGATTGTACCCTATGGTAACCGCATATGGCCGCCAGGCGTAGAAGCGCCATAAACAGCTCTGCTGTCCATACCGCTGCTGAAACCGGCCATCAAGAAATGATGCCATCAGCCGCCGGTCAAACTCCATATTCTCTTCACCGGCAGCAAAGCCGGTATCGACGTAATAAACCTTAGAAAAAAGAGCATTCACAACTCAAATCCTCACGAATACTGTAAAAGCCAAAACCTATAAAAAGCTAAGATAGCTGAAAAGGATATCTCAACAAAGGAAGAGAACGTATCATATCAATTACGGAAATTTAAACTCTACTGAGAGACAGAAACCTCATTTTCTGATTATTTTTGCCTGTTACATTGTTTGTGTCGTGCGATACGGGTATTTTGCGAAAAAATAAACATTGATAATCACTGCGACCTCATAAAGGGTTAAATGGATACAACGGTTATACAGCATATCCTTGCGTCATTCCACACTATTGCAGTTGTCGGAATATCGGAAAAGCCCGAACGTCCAAGCAACAGTGTTGCCCGTTATCTGTTACAAGAGGGGTTAACCGTTTTTCCGGTCAATCCCACTCTTCAGGAGGTTTTTGGTTTTCCCTGTTTCCCTTCGCTCTCTTCAATACCGCCTCAGCAGAGCAAAACAATTGAAATTGTCACTATTTTCCGAAAATCTGCTGACGTACCTCCGATTGTTGAGGAAGCCATTGCCATCGGGGCGAAAGTTATCTGGATGCAGAGTGGCATCACCAATGAAGAAGCCGCAAAGAAAGCAAAAAACGCGGGACTTCTTGTTGTGGAAAACCGATGCATCGCTGTCGAACATCAGCACCTTTTTCATTAATAACTGCTTACCATCATTAACCGTCACTTAAGCACTCATGTCACTTACAACTGTTGCTCTCATTTTCGGAGGCCGGTCAGCTGAACACGAAATATCAATCATCTCTGCAAAGTCAATAGCAGCAAACATCAGCACTGATCAATACAGGGTCATTCCTGTCTATATCACCCGTGAAGGCATCTGGCTCTGTGAAGGCATCGCCTGTGACATCCTGAACCTTGATCTGTCGACTCTTTTGAGAGTTTCATCGCCTGAAGCAGTGTTCATAACGATTGGAAACATGGTGCAAGCGGCCTCTCAAAAGCCATTTGACCTTGATTTCAAGTCGGCAGGTATTGATGTTGCCTTTCTGGCACTCCACGGCTCTTATGGAGAAGACGGTCGCATACAGGGTTTTCTTGATACCTGCGGCATACCATATACCGGGTGCGGAGTTCTCGCCTCTGCACTCACCATGGACAAGGCGCTCACCAAACTGTGTGCGGCAGATGCCGGTCTTGTTGTAGCGCCTTCCATTACCCTTTTCAGCACAGATTACCGCGCGAACCCTGAAGGGATTTGTGAAATCATCAAAAGACAGTTCGATTACCCTTTTTTCGTCAAACCGGCAAATCTCGGTTCTTCGGTAGGAATATCAAAAGTACATAGGGCCGATGAACTGCCTCAAGCTCTTGAAAACGCATGCTCTCTTGATGCAAAAGTACTTGTCGAAAAAGCTATTACAGGACGGGAGATAGAAGTTGCCATACTCGGTAATGAGCTGCCGCAGGTTTCAATATGCGGAGAAATTGAACCTGGCGGCGACTTTTACGACTACCAGGACAAATACATCCATAACACGGCAAAACTCTTTATTCCTGCCCGAATTCCCGAAAGCCTGCAAAAAAAGGTACAAGCTGAAGCTCTTAAGGTATACAAGGCCCTTGGATGCAGGGGCATGTCAAGAATTGATTTTTTTGTTGATGAACACACTGGTAACATCGTTCTCAACGAAGTGAACACCATTCCCGGTTTCACCGATATCAGCATGTTTCCCAGACTCATGGAAGCAACCGGCATACGTTTTCGGGAACTTGCAGAGAAACTGCTCCAGCTCGCCCTTGAAAACAGCATCCCATGCAACGCTAATGGCCTGCAATCATGACCTTTATACCTACTGATGCCGCTCAAGGAGATGATACTGACATGATCAGTAATCCGCATCTTTTTTTTGCGGAGGTTTCACTTGACCTGTCAAGAAATAATTTTCAGTCGGGTATTGACAAACTCAAGCCATTTTCCGACCATTTTTCAGACTCGTATCTTTTTCATCTGCTGTATGCAAAAGCTCTCCAGGGTCTGAGCAACCACGCACTTGCCGGAGAACATTTAAGGAAATGCTGCGCCATTGCGCCGGCTAACCAGGTTGCATGGAAAGAGCTCATCTTCCTTCAAGCTTCAGGAAATGGAGATAAAAACAGTACTCCATCATCCATGTTCGACCCCATTTCCGATGAACTTGAAAAGCTGACGGCGGCACTCATGACATTTAATCCGGTACAAACAACGGAAAACTCGGACCCGACCTCCATCCTTGAACAAAAGCAACCGTTTTCAGACGATACTGCCATTGCAGTTCCCACAGAGAGCCTTGCCTGCCTTTTCACAGCGCAAGGAGCCTACAAAAAAGCTATAAAAATCTATACGGTTCTCATTCAGCTGAAACCGGACAAGGCCGAACATTATAAAAAAGAGATTGATTCGCTCCTGAATCTGCTTTGAAACCGTACAAGCAGAGACAAGCATCAGTGCAAGGGAACGATTTAACCTCTCTTAACGTATAGAAGTCGTTATATTATAAGCAACAATGGACAATTTTAACGGTTAACACACAGTATTTTGGTTGTAAGGCTTTTTCTGTCTTTCTGCATAATCGCGTTGTTTATTGCGCACCCTTTATCCGGCATGGCTACCGAAGTAAAGGGAAAAAAGCTCTCTCTGGCCAACTGCATAGAGATAGCGGTGAACAATGCCACTTCAGTCAAAAAAGCGAAATATACCCTTACGTTGCAGGGTGCTGATGTCCTGAGAAATTATGGTAAATTTCTTCCAAAGCTTTCGTTTTCGCCCTCTTATACGCCTTATTCGCTCAGCAAAACCTATGTTCAATACGATCCTTCCCTTCCGCCAAGCAAAGTAAAATCAGAGAACAGCTCGATTAATCTAACCCTTACTACCTCCCTGAATCTTTTCAACGGGTTCAGTGATTATGCATCTCTGCAATCAGCTCTCAATAAAGAACAAGCAGCCGGATACACTCTTTCACGGGCGCTGGAGTCCATAGTCTACGATGTTACCCAGAATTACTACCAGGTTCTGCTGAACCAGGAACTCCTTGAAATTGCCCGGGAAAACCTTCTCTCGGTTAAAGATCAGCTGACCCTTACTGACAGGCAATTTCAAATCGGCCTGAAATCCAGGACCGATCTCTACCAGCAGCAGGCTGCCGCTGCAGAAAGCAGCCTCAGCGTCATTCAGGCAGAAACACGAATGCAACGCAGTATGCTCGATTTGCTGCGCCGCCTGCAAATCGATCCTCTGACTCAACTTGTTCTCGAACCTGTTTCAAACGAACTGAACGCTGCACGTTTACTGAAACCCGATATCGATACTCTTGTCGCCATCGCCCTTGAACGGCGAAGCGACCTGAAAAGCAAGGAGAAGGACACACAAGCTGCACGATGGCAGATAACTCAATCCAGGGGAGGTTGGTATCCACATCTGGATCTTAATGTCAGCACAAGCTCCGGCGGGACCGGGTACCTGCGCCAGAACTACGACGGGTACAGCACGGAATATTATTATCCTCCTCTTTCAGATCAGCTCGGAAACTCAATAGGATACTCGGTGGCACTCAATCTCAGCTGGTCGATTTTTGACGGATTTCAAACACGCTACAATGTTGAATCGGCTAAAATAAACCATTTCAACCAAAAGCTTGATTATGATGATCTGAAAAACAATATCGTCCTTGACCTTCAACTTGCAGCAAATGACTATGCTTCCGCATTAATGCAAATCGAAAAATCCAAGGTCAGCCTTACAGCTTCAAGCTCGGCATTTGAAGACATCAAGAAAAAATATGAAATCGGAGCAACCGGCTTTGTTGAACTCAGCTCGGCAAGGGCTTCTTTCTTCAACGCCCGTTCCAATCTTTCTCAGGCCATCTATAATCTGGCGCTTCAAAAGAGCATTCTTGATTTTGCGACAGGCACCATAGCCATACCATAGTAACCAGATCCAAGCAAGCCATCCATGAGCAAAAAAAAATCACTGCTGAACCGCAAATCGATATTGGTTACCCTTGCTGCAATTCTCATTGCCGGAGGAGCAATCTTTTCGTTCATAACACTCCGGGAAAAGCCAATCGAGGTGACAACCGAAAAGGTTTCAGTAAAAGAGGTTGTGCATATTGTTACCGCAACGGGAAAAATAGAGCCTGTCCTTGTCATTGCCATTTCACCTGATGTCTCTGGTGAAATTATCGAATTGCCCATACAGGATGGACAGATTGTAAAAAAAGGTGATCTGCTGCTTAAAATTCAGCCAGACATCTACATTAATCAGGTGGAACAGAGTCTTGCCCAGCTTAATTCAGCAAAATCGCAAAGCCTTGAGTCACAATCAAAAAAGATCAAATCGGAAGATGATTTCCGCAAGGCCTCGATTCTGTTCAAAGACAAACTCATTTCTGAATCCGATTACCTTGCATCCAAAACTAATGCCGAAGCTGCCCGGGCCGTCTACCAGTCCTCACTTCATACAATAGAACAGAACAAGAGCATGCTTGTTTCAAATCAGGATCGTCTGAAAAAGACCGTGGTGCTGGCTCCAATCAGCGGCTCCATCATCGTTTTGAACAACAAGCTTGGTGAACGTGTTGTGGGCACTGGTCAGTTCCCGGGTACCGAAGTCCTGCGGCTTGCAAACCTTGACAGTATGCAGGTCAAAGTTGAGGTTAATGAAAACGATATCATCAATGTAAAACCCGGCAATCCTGTTTCCATAAAAGTCGATGCTTTCGGCGACCGAATATTCCAGGGAGTGGTGCATGAAATATCGAATTCAGCCATCTCGAAAGCAACCGGAACACAGGAAGAGGTCACTAATTTTTCGGTCAAGATTCACATCTTCAACCATGACCGCCTGCTTAAACCTGGCATGAGCGCTACAGCAGATATTGAATCACAACGGGTTAAAAACGCCCTTGTGGTACCAATTCAAAGTGTGACCATCAGAAGCCGGTTCACATCTCAAGAGAACGAATTGCCTGAAAAGTCACTCACCATAGCGGCTAAAACCAAAGCGCCCGACAGCCAGCAGGGAGTATTTGTCATCAAGACAGGTAAAGCATCATTCCGACCTGTCAAAACCGGAACAACAGACAATACCCATATTATCATCACAGAAGGAGTTACAAAAGGAGAAGAGGTTGTTTCAGGAAGCTACACAGCCATTACAAGCCAGCTTAAAGAAGGAAGCCTTGTCAAAGAGCAGCAACATTAGTGCCGTCATGCCGTCACCGGCTATCATCATCATGCAGTCGCTCTGTAAATTCTACACCATGGGCGAACAGGAGGTGCGGGCACTCGACTCGATCAACCTTGATTTCATGCGCAACGACTATGCTGCTATCATGGGCCCATCAGGCAGTGGCAAGTCGACACTTATGAATATTATCGGCTGTCTTGATACGCCAACTTCAGGTATTTATGAGCTTAACGGTCAGCATGTTGCTGACATGGACGATGATGAACTGGCCCGTATCAGAAACAAGGAGATCGGTTTTGTTTTTCAGACCTTCAACCTTCTCCCGCGCCTCAACTGCCTTCGTAATGTCGAACTGCCTTTGATCTATGCGGGTGTACCGCCTGAAGAACGAGAACAGAGGGCAGCGGATGCACTTGTGAACGTTGGTCTCGGTGACCGGATTACCCACAAACCTGCAGAGCTCTCCGGAGGGCAGATTCAAAGAGTCGCCATAGCAAGGGCACTGATTAACAAGCCTTCAATCATTCTTGCCGACGAACCTACGGGAAACCTTGACACCGCGACCAGTCACGATATCATGGATATCTTCGGAGCGCTTTCCGATGCAGGAAATACCATTATACTGATTACCCATGAAGAGGATATTGCCCGTTACACTCGACGCGTCATCCGTCTCAGGGATGGAAAAATCGAAAGCGACACCAGGTGATGAAGAGTAGCTACCGACAGTTTCGCTATGAAACTACAGAAAGCCTGAAAATGGCTCTTTTCCAGATCAAGGCAAATAAGATACGTTCGTTTCTAACTGCGCTCGGTGTCATCATTGGTATTGTTGCCATTACAATGATGGGCACAGCCATCAACGGTATCGACCGGGGATTTGATAAAAGCCTTGCCATGCTCGGGTACGATGTCATTTACGTCCAGAAGTCATCATGGAGCACAATGGGGCAATGGTGGCTTTACAGAAACCGTCCGGATCTGAAAACAGAGTATGCCGATCAGATCAACAGAATTGTTTCGAGCAACCCTCTCTCTGAACTTCTCCTTGCGGTTCCTCAGATGTCTACCTATCAGGCATCGGCAAAATACAGGGATCGAATCCTTGAGCAGGTCTTTTCTCTCGGAACCAACCATGAGTACCTGCAGACAGCTTCAGGCGGACTCACTATGGGCAGGTTCTTTACACCTGCTGAATCTGCCAGCAGCGCAATGGTCTGCGTTATCGGCGATGATATTGCCACTGGTCTCTTTCCAAATGAACCTGCTCTGGACAAAACCATTCAGCTGAAAAACGGCAAATGCCGCATTATCGGCATATTCAGAAAACAGGGAAAGTTCCTCGGGCTCTTCAGTTTTGACAATCAAATCATCATGCCGCTCGGAGCTTTTGAAAAGATCTACGGCAAAAAAATGTTTACAACAATCAGGGTGAAAATAAAAGAGCAGACACATGTAACAGAAGCGAAGGAGGAGTTGCTCGGTCTGATGAGAAGAATCCGCAGGATTCCGGCAGGAAAGGAGGAAGATTTTTCGATCAATGAACAGAGAGCCTTCAAAAGCCAGCTTGACCCAATAAAAAACGGAATTGCAATCGCAGGTATCTTCATTACCGGCATGTCGCTTTTTGTCGGAGCTATCGGTATCATGAACATTACCTTCGTCAGTGTAAAGGAGCGCACAAAAGAGATCGGACTTCGTAAAGCACTCGGAGCCAGGCGACAGACCATTCTCCTGCAATTTCTTATTGAATCGGTGATGATCTGCCTTATCGGAGGATTTACCGGCCTCTGTACTGCGCTGCTGATTACCTTTGCCATTGAAAAAATTGCACCTGATTTTCCGATACAGTTCTCCCTTGATCTTGTTCTGGCAAGTCTTGCCGTTTCAGTGATTACCGGTATTATCTCAGGTCTTGCTCCTGCCGTTACGGCTTCGAAGCTCGACCCTGCAGACTCACTTCGTTATGAATAGGAGGGGTTATGCTGCTGCGTGAAACCGTCATCCAGGCGATTTACTCTCTGAGTGTCAACAGGCTCCGCTCATGGCTTACCATTATGGGTGTTGCTGTTGGTGTCTTTTCGATCATAGCCGTCATGACAGCGCTTGATGCCGTTGATAAAAGCGTTGAATCGGGCCTTACCAGCCTTGGGGCCAACACCTTCCAGATTCAAAAAAATCCTGCCACAGTCTTCGGCAGCGGTCATAAACGAAACATCTATGCAAACAGAAAGGATATCACCTATCCGCAGGCACTGTTCTTTAAAAAAAGCATGGAAACATACGCCCGCAATATCGGCTTCACCATCTCCAGTCAGGCCAATCTGGCAAAGTATGCCAATCGCACTACCAATCCCGATGTAATGTTGACCGGCGGTGATGAAAACTTTTCTGCATCCAACGGCTACAATGTTGTGAATGGCCGCAATCTCACACAAAACGATATCAAATCAGCAAGAAACACCGCGGTACTGGGCAGCGAGCTCGCGGCGACACTCTTTGGGTCAGGTGAGAACCCGCAGAACAAATTCATTAAGGTCAACGGAGAGGTCTATATCGTTACTGGCGTTTTTGATAAAAAAGGGGCCGCATTCGGACAAAGCCAGGATAATTTCATACTCATTCCCATTACCCGCTATCTTGATCATATCAACGAAAAGAGCAGCGTGAGCATCACGGTTGAGGCTCTTACACAAAAAGACTATCCGCTTGCCATTGACCGGGCAATCGGGGCCATGAGGCTTGCAAGGGGTTTGACCGTAAAGGATATAAACGATTTCGAAATCAGAACAAACGAATCACTCATTGACTCGTTCAGAGATATACAGCGTGCCATAAGTACCGGCGCCTTCATTATCAGCTTTATGGCCCTTCTGACAGCGGGTGTCGGCATCATGAATATCATGCTGGTCAGCGTGACTGAACGGACAAGAGAGATCGGCATCAGAAAATCAATCGGGGCACCCAAAAGAAGCATTCTTCGCCAGTTTCTGTTTGAGTCGATTTTTCTCTCAATAGCAGGAGGCGTTATCGGTATTGTGGTCGGTATTGTGGCGGGCAATATCGTTGCGTTGCAATTCAATCTCCCTCCAATATTTCCCTGGATATGGATAAGCGTCTCCATGATGGTCTGCTCTGCCATCGGTATGACATTCGGGCTCTTTCCTGCATGGAAAGCAGCAAATCTCAATCCGGTGGAGGCGTTGAGACCAAAGTAGAACGGGACTAAAAGGACAACAGGGAGAGCTGTAAAAAGATTATTGACGGGTGTTGGTGATAGTTTCATCTCCTTTCAGGGTGTCACAGAGCATGGGTGAGTCTGGATCGAAAGTCTGACGGGCCGTGCATGCTTTTGCATGGGAGGTAACCGCATAACAGTAAAGGCAGCCGTGCGTGCAGGTGTTGTAGCTGCCGATATCGCGGCTCTCGACACAACCGCAGTTTTTTCGTTGTTTACTGTCTTTTTTTGCACCTGTTATCGGCCTCCCGGTAATGCGACCGACAAGATCACTGTCGATACAGCGGCTGTGCATGATGCCACATTGAGAAAGGTCTATATCCTGGCTGCAAGTGTACAGTGCAATACCGGTCCGGCCTGCTGAATCGGCAAACCTTTCTGCGATTTCCGCCATCAGCACCTTGTCGGGCATAGTGTAGCAGATATTGCTCATCCGGATCCTGAGCTTGCGGTATTCATCAAAAAAACTGATGATACAGCGTTCAGTATAACCGGAGAGTTCTTTGGCAAGTTTGTGAAACGAGGCCGCGTGCCAGGCTGGAGTATAAACATCCGTCAGAATAACAGGATCGTAGCGCCATACAACTTTTTCCGGCCCGATAAGACGAGAAAGCCGCCGGAAAATCTCAATGATGCTATGTTTATCCTCGACTCCGGGTTCAAGCGCAGCATCGTAGGGCGTTAGCGTAAAGAGAAAATAGTAGTCATATCCCAGGCGATCAATCTCCGGCAGCCGGGGAAGAAAGTTTGCAGGATTTTTTGTCCAGAAAACAATGGCCTCAACCTGGTCAGGAGAGAGCGAGATCCTGCTAACCTGTTTAGACTGCATGGGATTGCGCACAAGCACCTCTCCAGCCTGCAGACGATGGAGAAGCCAGTCGCCATAAAAAGCCGGTATATCGCTTCTTCTGCTTGCACTGATAATCATGGGATGACCCTCACAGCTTCATGGTTTTCACACAACAGGACATTGCTGTTCATAAATATTGACTATGCCGGTATTTTTGTACTGAAAGGACTTCGTGATGAAAGGCTTTTTTTTATTATACGTTACAATGTCTCCGCCTGACATGGTAAATTTCATGCTATAATCGTTAAACCTCTTGAAATTGCGGCAACAATGAAATCTGTGACTGATGACATGCCTTATTAAACTGCACCCCGGCCCGCCTCAACGTAACAATAGCGTATATGCGCCGGATCTTGTTGCGACATTAAAAACCCGTGAAAGAGAGATCAGCACCTTGATATGGCATATAAAAAGGTTGATAAAAAAAACAGGGAATTCCATAAAAAAAAGAATTAAATCCGTTAAAAGGAAGGCATTTAAATCGGCAATAACAACTCAAGAACTTGATGTTGTTCTTCTCAATGGCGATGTATCCAGTTCAGAAACATCAAAGAAAATTGGCATCTATAATGATTCCTGGAGTTTCAAGGGTGGCGGTGAATGCCATGCACTTTCATTTGTATCAGAACTGGAAAAAAAGGGCAGCGTATATTTAATTGCTGAAACAGACTTTGATTTATATGATATAGAAAATCATTTTCAAATTAATTTATCATCATGCAAAAAATTAATTATGCATGATTTCAATACATCACACACCAAGTCGTTTGATATCTTTATTAATGCGTGCCACAAATCAAACCTTAACAGCCTCGCCAACATATCGTTATATATTGTAAATTTTCCGCACAGAAATTTGAGTAAAGCTCTTTTAACCTCCTATTTTTTTTTATTCAACTCGGAATACACAAAAAAATGGGCTTATAAATTCTGGGGAAAAAACATAAAGGGTGATATCGTCTATCCGATAAGAATGCTACGTTACAAAATGGACGTTAACGTAGGCAATAAAGATAAAACCATTCTTTCTGTAGGTCGTTTTTTCAAGGGGGGGCACTGCAAAAACCAGTTGCAAATAGTACAGATATTCAAGAAAGTCGTCGCTGATAATCCTGAAATGAACGAATGGAAACTTTTCATCGCAGGTGGACTTGAAATGGGCAGTGAATCTCAAACAGCCTATTATAATCAGATTGTTTCTGAGGCAACTGGATTGAATATTGAAATACTCCCAAACATACACAGAGATAAACTGGACAGGTTATTTCAAAAATCAGCCTTTTACCTTCATGCGGCTGGATTAGGTCAGAACGAGTCAAGGCGCCCTGAAAATTTTGAACATTTCGGAATAACCGTTTTAGAAGCGACGCTATGCGGTTGTGTGCCGATTGTCTATACTGTGGCCGGACCTGCTGAAATTGTTGATATCATAGGAGGCGGATACACCTACGATTCGGAGACAGCAATGTATGAGGTCTTATTGTCAATGATGAAAAAGTTTAATAACAGCAATGAAGCATTTCAATTAGAATCTGCCGCCATTGCTGAAAAATCAAGATCGTTTGTCAAGGAAAAATCCTTGCAGGAAATCCCCTGCACATCAATGACAGATCATCGTTGATTAAACATTTTTTTATGACGGCCGTTATACCTTGTCTTGCCGCGAGGATCTGCAAGGCGCTTTATGACGCAGTATCCCCTGACAATCCGGAAAAATTTGTTTTTATGGGAAAAAAAAGTATTATAGTAGCAAGTAAATACTGTTATTTTTTTGTCCTTTTTTCAGACCCCGATCCTAAAGAGATTTTTCTTCATTCCTCCTATAGAGGCTGCTGCGGCCTTCGCCCGTAAGCATTGTTATAATAATTTTGTGCGAGTTGGTTTTTCATTTTGCGTTGTAACAATACAAATGCTCCCCCCATGATGAAATCGCAGCTCGATGAAATGAGCAAAGAGAATATTCACCTTACGCCGGAGGTAATGTTCCGGATAATCCAGGAGCTCTCTCTTCACCAGACCGAGCTTGAGCATCAGCTAAAGGAGCTGGAGGAGAGTCTCTCCCGGTATACCGAGCTTTATTACTCTGCCCCTTTAGGCTATCTCACTCTTACCCGTGACGGCAGAATTATAGAGGCGAACCTGACCGCAAAGAGAATGTTCGGGGCAGAATACCGGTTGCTGCAAGGCATTCAATTCAAAACATTTGCTGCGGCTGAAGACTATCATGCCATTGATTCATTGCTTGATAATGTTTTCATCAGGAGAGTGCCCGCACATTGTGAGGTTATTCTTTTACCTTCTGTTACGGATATACTCGAACACTCTCCTCCTTGTCATTGCTTTCGGATTGATGCTGTCATGAGTGACATTTCTTATGAATGCCGGGTTATTCTGTCGGATATTACGGAGCGCAAACATGCTAAAATGGATGAGAACCGTATAATATCAACGTTTCTCAGCAATGTCAGCCACGAATTACGGTCTCCGATACATGGCATAATGGGCTTATCGAAACTGCTGAAAGAGCCCGAATGCACCAAAGATGAACTCTCAAAATATATCGATCTTATCCATCAAGGAAGCGAGCGCCTGCTGCATCTTGTCAACGATCTCATCGATATTTCACGCATTGAGGCCGAGCAGATAAAACTGCAGTTCACTCAAACAACGATCAACAAGCTTCTTCGGGATCTTCATGCTTTTTTCGAGGTCCAAACGAAAAAAAAGGGGTTGTATTTTGACTGTACGACAGAACTTTCGGACAGTGAAAGCGTCATTGAAACCGATGGCTTAAGAGTAGGTCAGATATTGACAAACATCATCCATAATGCACTGAAGTTCACAAATTCCGGAGGCATACATATCGGTTATGCCAGAAAGGAGAACATGCTTGAGCTTTATTGTGCTGATTCAGGATGCGGGATTCCTGAAGCTATGCAAGAGAAGATTTTCGATCGATTCCATCAGGTTGATAACCGCGCAATCGGGGACAGCGAAGGGGCCGGTCTGGGACTGAACATTGCGAAATCATTGACTTCACTGCTTGGCGGCACTATCGGTGTCGAATCGGAAGAGGGCAAGGGAAGCAGGTTCTTTTTCACGCTGCCCTATAATCCACCAGACACGCTACATTCACCAATTACAGAGGAACAGGCAAAAGCTGCAGCAGGAATAACAGTTCTTCTGGCTGAAGATGACATGGTGAGCGCTCTGTTGATGAAAGCGATTCTGAACAAGGAAAACATGACCGTCATATCGGCCGATAACGGCCTGGCTGCCGTAGAGCTGACGGCAAATCATCCGGAAATCAATCTTGTCCTTATGGACATCAATATGCCGGTGATAAACGGTTATGATGCAACTTGCCGGATCAAGCAGCTCCGTCCTGAACTGCCGGTTATCGGACAAACGGCGTATTGTTCACTGGAAGAGCGGGAAAAAGCTGAAAAGGCCGGATGCGACGGTTTCATCACCAAGCCAATCAACAAGAGTGAACTGCTTGAACTGATAAAGAAGCTGCTCAACCGGTGAGCGGACTTGTATGCCCTATGGAGCTGACAGGGAGCTTGCCGGGTTTTCGAAACTCAGGATACCCGAACCCTCCTCATAAGCAAAATGTTCGGCATAACGGCCCCACTCAATAGCAACCTGCAGCACTCTTTCGGCCTCTTCTTCGCTGAAGAAATCTTCGAGCTCCCGAAGAAAGCGGTCCTCAGGTGCACGATTACCGGGGCGATCATCAATAACGTGACGAACATGGGCCACTAAGGCAACATGGCGGATGAGATGTTCTGCAAAAATCACCTTGCGCTGCAGGATGTCGGCATCCACGTAGCTTTTCCCTGAAAGGGTCAGTTCAACGTCGCCTCCCTCGGTACGAGCGAAAGAAAGGATTTCAAGGGCTTCGAGCAGCGGAAAGAGCTCTTCGACGTCAAATCCCATCTGATCGGCCAGTTCGGGAAGATCAGCTTTTCCATTATAGGGCTCTGCGGCCAATGCTTCCATGAACCCTGCAAGTTGATTGATGGAGGCACTGGGTAACCGATAGGACAAGGGAACGGCTTCGACTTTACTTGCAGCACTGCGGGGACGTTTAGTCATGAGTTCATAGACGCGATCGACGAGTTTCCGGAATTCGGGAGCTTCACGATCGCGCGGATGTTCAATGGAAATTTTGATTTCCGAGAGAATTCTCCCTGGATTGGTACCAAGAATGACAATACGATCGGCAAGAAGAACTGCTTCCTCAATATTATGGGATACAAGAAGAATCCCTTTGGTGGGAATACGCCGCTCCAGCCAAAGTTCAATCAGATCGGTGCGGAGCGTTTCGGCAGTGAGAACGTCGAGGGCTGAAAAGGCTTCGTCCATCAGGAGAAGTGTCGGTTCAACAACAAGCGCACGGGCAAACCCTACCCGCTGTCGCATCCCGCCGGAAAGTTCCTTAGGGTAGGCCGATTCAAAACCGTCAAGGCCGATGAGGTCAATTGCAGCGAGAGCGCGCCTTCGTCGTTCTTCTTTATGCACCCCCATGGCATCGAGACCGAGTTCAACATTTTCAAGGACGGTAAACCAGGGGAAAAGGGCAAACGTCTGAAAAACCATGGCAAGCCCTTTTACCGGACCGGTAACCGGTTTACCGGAGTATAACACTTCACCGGTTCCCGGACGGGCAAGGCCGGAAATGATTCGAAGCAGAGTTGACTTGCCCGAACCTGACCGTCCAAGGAGTGCAACGATCTCCCCCTCTTTGATGGTGAGGTTTACTCCATCAAGAACGAGATGCTCTTCTCCCCCGGACTTTTTGAATGATTTGCCGATATTCTTCAGATGCAGCAGATCATTCTGAGGATGCAGTGTTTTCATAAGTATGAATCTAATCCAGACGAAAACGGGTCTGGGACATGTTATAAAGCCGCTTCCAGAAGAAACGGTTGAAAAATACAACGTAGAGGCTCATGACAGCAATACCAAGAACAATATGCGGATAGTCGCCTTTTTCAGTCCACTGGGCAATGTAGGAACCGAGACCGGTGGCGGTAATTGTTGTACTGCCCCAACTGACAACCTCCGCAACAATACTGGCGTTCCAGGTACCTCCTGAAGCAGTAATCAAACCGGTGATAAGTGAGGGTATGATGCCTGGAAGCAGCAGGTGTTTCCATAGCCGCCATCCTGAAAGTCCAAGGTTTTTTGCCGCTTCGCGCAGATCAGTTGGAATGGCTGATGCTCCGGCGATAACGTTGAACAGGATATACCACTGGGTACCGAGGATCATAAGCGGGGCTGTCCATATTTCGGGTGAAAGACGATATCTAACCAGGAAGAATACCGCGACAGGGAAAAACAGGTTTGCCGGAAAGGCTGCCAGAAACTGCGCAAGAGGCTGCACCTTTGTAGCGAGTCGAGGATTGAGACCAATGATAACTCCAAGCGGAACCCACAAAAGGCTTGCAAGGAGCAGTAACACCATGACACGGGTGAGTGTTATAAGACCCAGCATGAAAACCTTGAAAATTTCGGTATGATTCACCCCGCTCATGACGAAGCTCAAGAGCATCCATGCTCCGACAGTCATGGCGCCGATCAGGATCCCATACCATGTAAATCCCTGTATTTTTATCACCAGTGAGGAAGTTTCTGTGAACTTCATGGAACGGCGCGGAAGCTTCGGAAGTCGCTCGACGAGTATGACCCATTCGTTACTGATTCCTTTTACAAGGTTACGGAGTACGTGAGCACGTTGAAACAGGGTTAAAATCCATGATTCAGCTGCATCCTGACTTTCGGTCAGCTCAAACTTGAACTTTTCGGCCCATGCCACCAACGGACGAAACAGGAGTTGATCGTATACAAGAATGACAATCAGCATGGTGAGAAGCGCATAACCGATTGCAGCAAGGTTTTTGCTCTGGATAGCCTGAGCCACATAGGAACCAATGCCGGGAAGAGTAACAGCAGTTTTACCAACAGTGATGGCCTCCGAAGCTACAACGAAAAACCAGCCGCCTGAAACTGACATCATTGTATTCCAGATCAGGTTCGGTGTGGCAAAAGGGGCCTCAAGTTTCCAGAACTTTTGCCAGGATGAGAGACCAAAAAGGTTAGAAGCTTCCTGAAGTTCCTTTGGAACAGTTTTCAGCGACTGGTAAAAACTGAAGGCCATATTCCATGCCTGGGAGGTGAAGATGGCAAATATGGCGGCCATCTCAACGCCGAGAAGGTTTCCGGGAAAGAGGGCGATAAACCCGGTGACAGTTATGGAGAGAAACCCAAGGATCGGTACTGATTGAAGGATGTCGAGCAGTGGTACAAGAATGCTCTCTGCCCGTCTGCTTTTGGCTGCTAATGTTGCATAGATGAAGGTAAACACAAAAGAGAACAAAAGTGCTGCCACCATCCTGAGAACAGTACGCAGTGCGTACAAGGGAAGATTTACCGGATCGAGGGAAAGAGGTATCTGATCACCCGGAATGTAAGGCACTGCCATCTGACGGCTTCCCCATGCCAAAAGGGTAATGAGCCCCATTACAAGCGCAAAGGCGACAAGGTCCCAAAAATAAGGCAGGGGTTTTTTTAAGTTCTTTTCTACCATGGTCACAAAAAACAATCCATTATCAACAGAACTCTCGAAAAAAAGGTCATAATAATGGCGAATATACCTATTTCATGGTCGATTCTACCCGACCAGACTCTACTCTTTCTTCTCATCCGCCAATAGAGAGACTAAATAACTATCTCATTCAATCATTCAGGGGAACAGGTAACTGCTCTAACATAATCGGCCAAATTTACATCAATAGACAAGGATATATTGTTACGGATATGTTAAAGAATAGAAAAAATCACATCCACAGAAAACTCGCGCTGACCTCTTTATGAAAAATGGTTATACTCAAACTATACCTTAGAGGAATAACACTTAGATGTAAAGCTACATTCTGGTTCTATAATTTATAACCATACTATCTATGCCGGATCCAATGCTTCTTGTTATAGAGGATGACCAGAACCTTGCGAAACTTCTGGAATATAACCTTGAACGGGCTGGCAATAAATGCCTTCTTTCAAGCTCCGGTGAAGATGGACTTGAGCAGCTTTCTCGGAAAAGCTTTGATCTGGTACTGCTTGATGTCATGCTGCCGGGAATGGACGGATTTGAAGTATGCCGAAATATCAGGCAGCATAACCTCTATAAAAATATTCCTATCATTATGCTTACCGCAAAAGGTGAGGAAATCGACAGGATTCTCGGCTTTGAACTTGGCATAGATGACTATGTTGTCAAGCCGTTCAGCCCTCGTGAACTGAACCTCAGAATACGGGCAATCCTGAAGCGGGATCGGCGACAAGGTGGTAAAATGCAGGAGGTACTCAAAGTTGCCGGTCTTGAAGTCGATTTAACACGACACATTGTGACGCTTGATGGCAATGAGCTGTTACTGACCCTTATGGAATTCAAACTTCTTGCCGCATTGCTCAAACATAAAGGAGAGGCCCAGTCAAGGGAGAGACTGCTCAGCGATGTCTGGGATGTCGACATGACAATCAACACAAGAACCATTGATACCCATATTACAAGAATCCGCGAAAAACTCGGAAAAACAGGACGTTTGATTAAAACTGTCCGTGGACTTGGTTACAAACTTGAGGAAAAACTGGATTTTGTCCATGCAGAGTAAGGTTTTTTTAAAACTTGCAGCTGTCATCAGCTTGATTGTTTTTTGTACCGCTTCCATAAGCTATCTCTATTTTGCCCGTCAGACTACCTGTATTCAGTCTTCTGAAATAAAGAAGGAACTGCGTAAAGATCTTCTTTACAACAAGCAGATCCTTGAACAGAATTTTCAGGAATTACTGAAGCCGGAAAACGCGAATGCATGGGCAAACCGCTTAGGCCGTGCCCTTGATATCAGGATCACGGTAATTGACCTCGACGGACGGGTTATAGGAGATTCCTATGTCTCTCCCGACAAGCTTTCTCTCGTTGAAAGCCACCGGAACAGGCCGGAAATTGAGTCTGCACTTGTTGATGGTTATGGTGAAAACACCCGTCTCAGTCAAACCGTAAAAGAGCAGATGCTCTATATGGCGGTTCCAATAGGCCAACCCAAGCCCTATGCGATTCTCCGATTTTCCAAATCCCTTTACGATTTAGGCCTCTTTAATATCGGAATGAACAAGAATATTGAGCAGAGCCTCTTTCTGACATTATTTTTTTCTCTTGTCACCGGTCTTCTGACTGCTTTTTTTCTTACCCGTCCCTTGCTGAGTCTTGCCGAAACTGCTCAAAAAAGAGTTTATGGTGATTTTTCAACTGCGATCCCTGTCGATCGCAAGGATGAAATAGGCTTGCTGGCTCGTGCTTTCAATGTTTTGAGTGAGGACGTACAGAAAATGAATCGCAATGAAGAGTGGTACCATGCAGTTTTTTCGGGTATTCGTGAAGCCATCATTGTAACCGATAGTGCCGGAGATATCATTCTGGTTAATCCTGCTGCATCGAGAATATTCCGGATTGAAGGCGCTATGTTTAAGTCCCGACCTCTCAGGATCCTTACCGATTCCAGGCTTCAAGAGCTTTTTGCCAAGGTTCACCACGAGCGCATAACGCTGCGCAAAGAGGAACAATCCGTGATGAGTTCAAAAGGAGAGCGCATTCTGCAAATCAGTTCAATGCCTGTCATGAAAAACACTCAGTTTGATGGAACCGTTTTTGTGCTGAACGATATCACCAAACTTCGTAAGCTTGAGAGAATACGAAAGGATTTTGTTTCGAGTGTTTCACACGAGCTTCGGACGCCGCTGTCGGTCATCAGTGGCTATACAGAAACGCTGCTTGATGGTGCGATGCATGATTCACAACATGCAGCTGAATTTCTAAAAATTATATTTGCGGCAAGTCATCAGCTTACGGCTCTGGTTAACGATGTGCTCGACCTGTCAAAAATTGAGTCAGGACAGATTGTCTATAAGTTCATGGCAGTAGATATAAAAAGCGTTATTACAAAGTCGGTTACTCTTCTGAAACTATCAGTTGATAAAAAGAATATCAAGCTCGATCTCCATATCCCTAAAAATCTTCCTCCCGTCTATGCTGATGCCGTATATCTGGAAATTGTCATCCGCAATCTTCTTGATAACGCCATTAAATATGTTAATGAGAGTAACGGGAAGATAAAAGTTTCAGCATTCATGAGTGACAATGCTGTTCATGTGGAGGTTGAAGATAACGGTATCGGTATAGCAAAAGAGGATCTCAACAGAATTTTTGAACGGTTTTACCGAGTTGACAAGGCACGATCCAGGCAACTCGGGGGAACAGGTCTGGGGCTCTCAATAGTCAAACATATTGTTTTAGCTCATAAAGGCAATGTTGAAGTTCGTTCGAGAGTCAACCAGGGATCCGTATTCAGTGTTATTTTTCCTGTTGCACCAGAACATAGCGGTAAAAGCACCTGAAAACTCAGTAATGTTTAAAACGCTACCTTTTGCCGGCTGCTTGTAAGGGTTAATGCAACCGGCTATTTTCTGAGTATATCTTATTTACACTGACACAGAATGAACATCGCCACGAAAACAATTTATTTCGAAGTAAAGTCTTCCGACGATTCGGGGCTGATGCGGGATACTATTTTTCCTTCCGAATGGCAGCTAAAGACTCTTTCTTCAAGCAAGGAGCAGCTTGATTACTACGATACCTTTGAATGGAATGCATTCGAAAAAGAGGCTGCGATTGTAAAAACAAAAAAAAGCCTCTCTCTTGTCGACCTCAATACCGGTCATAAAACTGTCTCTGTCGCATTCAGCCGGAATCCTTCCTTTTTTTCCCTTAATGACCTGCCATCGGGAAAACTGAAGGATATGCTCACTACTTACAGCGACATCAGGGCATTCATCAGGCTTTGTTCCGTACATACTTTTCTTCGTTCGTACCACATTCTTGATGACAACGAAAAAACCATCGGTGTTCTCACCTCGACCTCATTATACTTTGCCGACAAAAAAAACCAGAAGCCATTCGCCTCTTTTCTTTCAATAATACCATTAAGGGGATATCAGGAAACAATAGAAAAAGCAGTTCGTTATAACTCAGATGGAAGTGTTCTTGATTTCAAAGAGCTTTTTCTGCTGATCATGACCGCGTCCGGACAAAACGTTCAAGGCTACTCCTCGAAAATCAAGCTTGACCTTGATGCCGATGCCTCCATTCATGAAAGCACCCAACAACTGCTCCGATTCACCCTGTCCATCTTGCGAAAGAATGAGTATGGAATCAGAAACAACATTGATACTGAGTTTTTGCACGATTATCGAGTAGCTATTCGCAGAACCCGATCGATACTGAAGCAGCTTACGGGGGTTTATGATTCAGAAGATACTGCCTTATACCTCAATGCCTTTAAAGAGCTCGCGAAACAGACAAACCAGTTACGGGACAGTGACGTGTATCTTCTGCAGCAGAAGAGCTATTTCAACTATCTCCCGCCATTTCTCCAGCAGCCACTGAAACTCTTTTTCAGCGATATTGCTGCTTCCCGCAAAAAACTTCATAAAAAGTTCTGCCTGTATCTTGCATCCGGTGCCTATCAAACCCTTCTTGAAGAGTGGAATCTCTTTGTGCATCAAGAGTCTTTTCCTGATTCCAAGCTGGCCCCCCCGAATGCTTCCCTCTCAACGATGACCGTTGCTGTTGGGACGATAAAAAAAGCATGGAAAAAAGTAATCCGACATGGTCGCCAAATCAGCCGGGAAACAACTGATGCCGAGCTGCATGCGCTTCGAATCGACTGCAAGAAGCTTCGGTATCTGCTTGAATTTTTCTCTTCGATTTTTCCTCATAAAACCATTACTCCTGTTATCAGGAAAATGAAGGAACTGCAGGAAAATCTCGGTGACTTTGTCGATTTTGCCGTTCAGCTCCAGTTTCTTCATGAACGCCTCACGGTAGTGTCTGTCAGCGAAAAAGATTGCCTCTATGCTGCTTCACTCGGCGGCCTTATGACAACCCTGTTTCAGAAGCAGGAAGAAGCACGCCAAAAATTCCACGAAACATTCCTTTCGTTTGATAATGAGGAAACCGCTCTGCTGTTTAGCGATCTTTTATCGGGCGCTTCGTCATAATTCATTATTATTTACTTTATGGATTGTTTTCAGGTTTTTTGTTTGATAAAACAGGAATTCCGAAATGTACAGAAGCATTGCCGATTACGGACTCATCGGGGATCTCCATTCTGCCGCCCTTGTTTCGAATGATGGCTCTATTGACTACTGCTCCCTTCCATGGCTCGACTCTCCAACAATCTTTGCAGCTCTGCTTGATGATGAAAAAGGGGGTTTTTTCAGCCTGCAGCCATCAATACCCTTCACTTCCGAACAGGAATATATTGCCAACACCAACATCCTCTCCTGCAGATTCACAACAGAACACTCTGAAGCACTTCTTTATGACTTCATGCCGGTAGACAACACAGCGCCAGGCAATACAAAACAACGGCGCATCCACCGATGTCTGAAAGTCATCCGTGGCTCCATGCCATTTACCTTGACGCTGGCACCAAAACCTGAGTATGCAACGGCAGCTCCCTCTCTTGTTGAAGAAGCTGATAACCGGTTCATCATGCGTAACGGCCTGGAAACTCTTACACTTACCGTTCAGAACCACAAGAGAACCCTGATGAGTAACAGGGCGGGAGAGCTCAGGCTTTCCTTGTCGCTTGACACTTTTGAAGAGGCTCATATTGATCTTTTCTACGGGTACATGGAAACAACTGAACAGCTGCCTTGTCCGTTTGAAGAAAACAAAATATTCTGGCAGGAGTGGGTCTTTCGGTGTTTTGGGGAACGGTGTGCATACCTTGGGGAGTTCACCTCAATGATCAATCGTTCTTTGCTTGCTTTAAAACTCTTGACCTTTCAGCCAACCGGTGCTATTGCCGCAGCCGCTACGACTTCCCTGCCGGAAACTATTGGCGGTGAACGGAACTGGGATTACCGCTTCAGCTGGCTGAGAGATGCGTCTTTTACCCTGAAAGCTTTTTTTGCTCTTGGTCACGTTACTGAAGCTGATGCATATCTCTGCTGGCTGCATTCAACTTATCGTCAATACGGAAGCCTGAACTTGCAGATTATGTATACCCTGCAAGGCATTAAACACCTTGAGGAAAAAGAACTCGATCATTTAAAAGGGTACCGCAATTCTCGACCGGTGAGAATAGGTAACGATGCTCATCGACAACATCAGTGGGATATTTATGGTGAGGTTATGGATTGTGCGCTCCGATTGTCGGATTACGCAGGAAAAATTGATGAAAAGCTTTGGCCTTTTTTCAGAGAGATATGCGGCCTCGCTATTGAAAACTGGCAAAAACCGGATGACGGGATCTGGGAAGTGCGAAATGGACCGCATCATTTTGTCTATTCGAAAGTCATGTGCTGGGTTGCTTTAGACAGAGGAATAACTATTGCCCGGCGTTTTGGCTTTGATGCCCCTCTTGAGCTCTGGCTTAAGGAACGGAACCGGATCAAAGATGACATTATTGACAATGGATACAACCATACCCTTCAATGTTTTGTACAGACTTACGGTTCTAGTGATCTTGACGCGAGTCTTCTGCAGCTCCCGCTTACGGGATTTCTCCCTGTGCGGGATCCAAGGATTGAAAGAACAATCCAGGCATGCCGGAAGCAATTGATGAATAAGGGTTTTCTGATGCGATACCGTTCTCAGGATGGACTTAAGGGAAATGAAGGAGGATTTGTTCTGTGTAATTTTTGGCTGGTGGAGTGCCTTGCTCTTGCCGGAAAAACTGAAGAGGCCCTTGAACTGCTTAAAGACACGGTCGTTGCATCAAACAAGCTCGGTCTCTTTTCCGAAGAGTTTGACACTGCAAACCGGGAGATGCTTGGAAATTTCCCTCAGGCTTTCAGT
The DNA here is from genome assembly GCA_037143555.1 of Chlorobiaceae bacterium. Classification (GTDB taxonomy): domain Bacteria; phylum Bacteroidota; class Chlorobiia; order Chlorobiales; family Chlorobiaceae; genus Chlorobium. Next base: position 15,572 of record JBAWYL010000011.1, on the reverse strand, counting down.
CATATCGGCTATATAAACGCGGTTTGTGCAATTTTGTCTGCCAACATTCACGTGACAGAAACAAAAGAAAAAAAACCTTCATTCAGCGAGAGGCTGCGAAATTTCATACCGGTAAAGGTAACGCTGAATGAAAGCAGTGACGTTAAACAAGCAGACGTCATAGATATCGGCGCCAGGCTTAAACAGAGATTAGTTTCCCTGCAGGGTGCATATTTTAATGCTGAAAAAGGAACGGTCAATTATGAGGCAATCAAAAAATCTGAAGGGTTCAACAAATACCTTAAGCTGGCGGAGTTGCTTAACACCTTTAATCTGGAAACGCTTCAAACTGATGATGAAAAAAAAGCATTCTGGATCAACATTTACAATATTCTCATCATTCACGGAGTTATTGAATTCGGCATTCGCGGTTCAGTGCTTGAAATCATCAATTTTTTCGGCAGGATCAGCTATGCTATCGGCGGATTCCTGTTTACCCCCGATGACATAGAGCATGGAATCCTGAGACATAACCGTCCACATCCATTCTTTCCCTTCAAGCCTTTTTCCAACTCTGATCCACGGAGGCTTTTCATCGTCAGTTCATTTGATTACCGCATTCACTTTGCACTGGTTTGCGCAGCCTCATCATGCCCTCCCGTTGAATTCTATGATGCTGCAATTATTGATCAACAGCTTGATACCGCTGCAAGAAGTTTTATAAACCGGAATGGAATAAAACTTGACACCCAAAGCAATACGCTCTGGATATCGTCAATCTTCAGCTGGTATAAAGAGGATTTTGGAAGCAGTAATCGAGATACAGTCCTTTCGCTGCTTCCCTATGTTCCGCCAGAAAAAAAAGAGTGGATTGAAAAAAATCTTTCATCCATGCATATCCGCTTCCTTCCCTATAACTGGCATCTGAACAGCACCCTCGAATAGGCAATAATTGAGCAGTTTCAAGCGTTAGAATTTTCTACATCTGACAACTGAAGGCGGTTGAGCTCCAGACTTGACCGTACACGACCCATGCTGTAAATTATAATGCGTTGAATAAACTTGATTATAATGAACTTATGCTCACCTTTTTCATTATAAGCCTATAGTCTACGACTCAACCAAGGGGACCCCAGCTATGAAAATCGTGCAGAACAGTGGAACAGAGCGAGTTATCTATCCACTTCGTTTGAAACTCATAGCGGGTTGCCAGCTTGATATTGTCACACCCTATTTTTTCTCTTTTTCGCTTTTTCCGAGATGCTTCATGAAATGGTAGCACTTTTAAATTCTCGTTTTTTTTGCCTACAGTCACATTGGAACTTTCAAGACCTGGGACTGAAGCCGACCGTGCCGCGCGTGATCGCAAGGGTCAATATCCATCAGGTCGGTAGTTGCACTTGCAGTCTTCGCCTTCAAACCAGCAAGAAGGAATTTCTGTTTCGCGATCGATCTGAGCATAGGGATCACCGATCCCTTTATTAGAATATTTTGCAGGAACTGGCTTCCCATCCGGCAAATTGACCGTTGCACAAAACTCATAATCGTTTATTTCTCCCCTCAATTCGACGATATCCTCCTTGGTCACTTTGATTACCATAAGGTCACTAGACCAGGTGATTCGGGCCGGGTTTTTCCCTTCAAGCGGAGGTTGCTTTCCCTGATAAACGTCACAGTGATTCCTGACGCTTTTCATGGCACAGGAAACGGTGTCATCAGCCACAGGGAAATGCGTTGCCACGGTAAGGCGTGGCCGGGGTTCTATCAGACTGAGCAGATAGCCGAAACTGCCCTGTGGAGAGTGGCTGCTGTTCTGGACCATTGTCAGCCACTTCACCCCATCACTGTCAAAGGCGGGAAGCTGTTCCATATGCCCCATCTTCATGGCCCATACCTGCGCCGGAACGATCATTTCGTGTATGAACACGTCAACACCTTTGTGCCCGTTAATCGCCTGATTAACGCAGTTATATTCGGGCTTGGTGTCGCTCGAGTAGATCATGGACAATGTTTCCCCCCTCGGTGTTTTCCACTCAAGCTTATATCCGAGGGACCCTTTTCTTGCATGGATTACCGGAAAATACGTTACTTTAACACCGGTCTCCGAATTATTGTAGGCAGTCCCCCCATTTACCCAGTCCAGCTCGATTGGTACCATGGCATAACCGTCACCCCATGGATCGTCCTCAACCGGCACCGGCAGTTCCTTCAATCCCCAGGATTTCTGGATCTCTTCTTGAGTCGGATAGCCTTTATACATCGTTGTTTGAAAACTAAAGCTTTCGGTGTGCCACCGACAAGCCCGGCGAAGATTTTGACAATAGGCTCTGGTTCCGTCGTCATAATTCTTGCCGGGTGTTCCCATATAGTCAGGGGTCGTTATATCTGACCTTTTTGGCCCAAAAACATATAACGGTGATGTGCGGCATTGAGATGGCCCAAAGCAATAGATGTGAGTCAGATCGCTCATGTGGTCACCATGGAGATGATTTATGAAGACCTTATTCATCCTTCCCAAGTTCACGTTCATGGCGTTATAGTTGGTGGACACGCCAGAACCGCAGTCAAAAATAAACTGATCCATCGGCATCTCTTTGTCATCATCCCAGCCTACTTCAACAAAGACGCTCATCTCTTGCTGGGTTTTGCGCATGTTCAAGGGGATGACTGACCCCATGAATGTGATCCGCATCTCGTTTTTGCCCAGCTTATTGATATTGGTTTTTGTGTTAAAAACGAACGGATAGAATGGATCGAGCGTCTCGAAATAACTATATTTCTGCGTACTATTCGGGTTATTTGTCCAAATGCAAGTTGGTCCATCGGGGCAGCAGTTGCAATTTTCATTTTCCTGAGCGCCGACTTTGGCGGGGGCCAGACTTTCCTTGGTGTGCCCCGTATTCTCCAAACGCTCATTTGGTGTCAATGCTTTGTTAGATTTTATCATGATCTTGTCTCCTTTTTTGGTTGTAAAAATATGCCTTCCCCTAATACCCATATAATACGCCGATCAGAAAACGCCGGAAATCATGTTAATTGCTTATGCTATTTACTTATAATGGCTCTTCATAAAAATTCTGTAGCAGTCGTCGATTGAAATTGCCTGTAAATCTCCCTGAAAGTTTTGATTGATTTAAAAATGCCACATTGGTCTCATCTGATATTTCATTTCTTTGGTGTACAATGAGATATCATCAAGTCAAAATGATTCATTTCTATCTTGAATCCATAGTGCTCAGATAGCGATACGCATATACTATGTACTTATAATATACACATAATATATATAGAACCGCACAATAAGATTGATGTGACACGGAGGTTAACGGGAAGCTTTGCAAGCTTAAGAGACTGAAATAAAAACAAAGCGTCAAACAACAGAGAATTTCTTGAACTTTTCAGACATATGCTACCAGCGGCAAGTGTATCTGATGAATGCAGAAGTGCTTGAACGTCCGGTGATATAAATTTCAAAATATTCGGAATACTCTTCAACAACAGTTTTTAAAACAAAAAAGATTGCCAAAAAATATCGATTGATGGAATGAACTGAATGGCGGCTATTAATATAATTTCCGCACACCTGTGCCACCCTTCATCACAATTCCGCACATTTGTGCCACCCCCAGTCACAATAAGAACCTTTTTTGAATCCGCATCAACACATTTTCAATTCCTGTCAGAATTAATGTGCGTTTATAAGCTAATGTATAATATTCAATTAGCGAGCAGACTACAAATTATTGAACTTTATCAAGCAATTATGGCGCATTATGTGCCACTTATATTTATTTATTCGATTCATCCAAACTAAACCAAATACTTATTTCATTAATCTCCAAGGCTTTAATTTTCTAAAAACGATAATTAAAACTGAAATATAAGGATTTGATTATGCAAAGCACCTGTTATAACATTTTGTTCATTAGCGGAAAAGATTCAGAAATAAATGCGCTAAATGATTATATAGATACACTGGAAGACGTAGGCAAGCATATGATTAAATTAGAAAATGAATACCGAGAATTTTTTAATATCGGGGACTACGAGTCATCAATACCTTTTGCTGAAACCGTTATAATATCCAGCGACAAATGGACCTGGGATTCAAAAAAAATACCGTCAATCTATTGCGTATTAATGCTGTCTACAGGATTTCCTAATATTGAGTTTACACTTAGTTACGAGAACTTTGGATACCCGTGTAAAGGCTCACTGACAGTTAAAGATGGCGAGTTAATAGATGAGTATTTAGTTGACTTTGAGGCAGATATTCTTGAAATCCTTTTAGATGATTATAAAATATCGAAATTGAAAGAAGGAGATTCAATGGCTTCTATTGGAAGAGGAGGTGTAACGATTAAATGTGAAAAAATTGAAATGACGTATATTGGCGTCAGAAAAATATTTAACCTTATATTCAGTTGGGACAATTCGCCAATTTTAATTATTGATTATGATGATGGCGGGAATTTTATGGATATATCTTATCAAGATGATGATGGAAATGAGCATATAGAGGATAGTGAATATTATTATGAAATGGTTGCTGATATTCAAAACTAAAAAGCAGTTAACAACATTGGCATAATTTTTCAGAGGCAGTTAGCCGATGCTCTTCACATCCCGTATCAGCGGATCAATGAAATCATCAATGGAAAGCGTGGTGTGACCCCGGGAACGGCATTGCGACTTTCCCAATTTTTTGGGATATCGGCTGCCCAGGGTTGCGATAAGGCGCAGGAGATGCTTGACTCGATGGAGATATAGCCAATACATGGATGAAGAACCGATAAGCAGCACCCGCTGATAATCAAACGAAGTAAAGTCATCCCGGGAAACTGTTGCGCCCCAAAGGGGCGCTTAGAATAAAAAAATAAAAAGAAGGGAATTTAGTGATGCTTCTACGAATTTTTAAGTTCTTTCAATTCTGCTTCGAGCATATTCAATTTCTCTTTCATGGCACCGAGGTTGCGGAGCATTGCTTCGTGCTTGAGCTGATCGCGCATCGGTTGTGCCGGGTATCCGCGGAGGGCGATGCCGGGATCAAGAAAGGATTTTGAAATCCCTGCCTGTGCGGCGACGTGTATGCGGTCGGCAAGCTCCAGGTGGCCTGCAAAACCCGCCTGGCCACCAATCATGCACTGGCGGCCTATGGTTACGCTGCCGGAGATACCGGCCTGAGCGGCGATGACGGTGTCTTCACCAATACGGCAGTTGTGGGCGATTTGAACAAGGTTGTCGATTTTGGCACCTCTGCCTATGACGGTACTTCCCATGGTGGCCCGGTCTATTGTGGCATTTGCTCCAATTTCAACATCGTCACCAATTTCGACAATACCCATCTGGGGAATCTTTACGTATGAGCCATCGCTCTGTGGAGCAAACCCGAACCCATCCGCTCCGATAACGGTTCCGGAATGAACGACCACTCTTTTGCCTATAAGTGTGCCATCGTAAAGGGTCACATTGGGAAATAAAACGGCATTATCGCCAATAGAGATATCGTGAAAAAGGACGGCATTCGGACCAATGACGACGTTGCTGCCAATTGTACAGCGGTCACCGATTACAGCATACTCTCCGATTGAGACACCCTCGCCGATAGTGACACCTTTACCGATAACCGCTGTGGCGGCAATACCCTTCATTGCGATTGTTCGCGGTGTTGCAAATTTCTGGAGAAGAAAAACAAAGGCGGTATACGGATCGCCGACCTTGAGAAAGGAAGTCCGGTGGGTGAACTCATCGACACAAACCGACTTGTGTACAATGACAAGTGAGGCCTCGGTGGTGGCAAGGAATCTTGTATATTTCTCGTTTGCTATAAAGCCGACCTGCCCTTTTTGTGCTGATTCTATTTTACCAGGTCCGGAAATCAACTCACCGGCGTTACCAACCAGCTCAACGGTGCCAACAAATTGGCTGAGATAGTCCCTGATCTCCTGAATAGTCATATTTTTAATACAAGTAGCTTGCTTTAGAAAGAGGAAAAAAATAGTTAATTTTTCTGCCTTTTTAATTATATTTGAGTTCTCGTGATTATTTATCCACTTCGGAAAAACGGTTAAGGAAACTCTGGAGCGTAAAACAACTGCCATAATATAACCCCTTTGATCTGAATATGCAGGACACGATGGCAAAACCCATTAAAATATTCGCGGGACGCAGTAACCCGGCGCTTGCTGAAAAGATTGCTGAGTACCTCGATATGTCACTTGGCAATGCCAAGCTTGAAAACTTTTCGGACGGAGAGATTTCGGTCAATTATTTTGAATCGATCCGTGGTTCGGATCTCTTCATTATACAGTCGACCAATCCTCCCGGTGACAACCTGTTGGAACTGCTGATCATGATTGATGCTGCCAGAAGGTCTTCAGCTGCCAGAATCACTGCTGTTATTCCCTATTACGGCTATGCCCGGCAGGACAGAAAGGACAGACCTCGTGTAGCGATTACAGCCAAACTTGTTGCTAACCTGCTTACACAGGCGGGAGCAAACAGGATTTTAACAATGGATCTGCATGCACCCCAGATTCAGGGATTTTTTGATATTCCGTTTGATCACCTCTATTCCAGCGTTATACTGATAGACCATATCCGTCATAGAGAATTTCGCGAGAACCTTGTTGTTGCCTCTCCTGATGTTGGCGGTGTAAAGCTTGCCAGAAAATTTGCCGAGGAACTTGGCACTGATCTGGTTATTGTTGACAAACGACGCCCTGCTGCCAACGTTGCCGAAGTCATGAATATTATCGGTGATGTCAGCGGAAAAAATGTTCTTTTGGTTGATGATATGATTGATACTGCCGGAACCCTGGTCAACGCTGCAAAAGCTATCCGTGAGGCTGGAGGCCTTAAAATTTATGCGGCAGCAACACACCCGATTCTTTCAGGGCCTGCAATTAAAAGAATTGATGCGTCAATACTTGAGAAAGTAATTGTGACCGATTCTGTGATCACAAACCACGAATATTCACCGAAAATTGAAACGGTAACCGTCAGCAACCTCTTCGGTGAGGCTATCAAGCGTATTTATGAAGATGATTCGGTCAGCTGCCTTTTCGACAGCAAGAACATCATTGAAAAACTTACGAACCTTCACTAAACACAAGCGATTAAAGAGAGAAAGGAAGTCCACATGGAAACTATTGTATTGGGGGTAGAACCTCGCGTTATCAAAAAGAACGCTGCAGAAAAACTGCGCAAGACCGGCATTGTGCCCGCAGTTATCTATCATAAAGGCGAAGAAACAGTTGCTGTAGGCGTCAATGAACTTGCTCTGAGGAAGCTGGTACACTCAGCTGAGTCTCATATTATTGATCTTCAGTTCCCGGATGGAAAGATTAAGCGTTCTTTTATCAAGGACGTTCAGTTTCACCCGGTAACCGACAGGATTATTCATACTGACTTTCAGCTCTTTTCTGCTGATGAGATCATTGAGCTCGAAGTACCTGTAGCTGTTTCAGGCAGCAGTGCCGGAGTTGAAAAAGGCGGCAAGCTACAGATTATCAAACATGCGCTTACGATCAAAGGTCATCCGGAACATATGCCGGATCATTTCGTCATTGATGTTACAGCACTGGAAATAGGACACTCCATTCATGTGAAAGAAATTCCAATGGATGCCTATACTGATCTTATCATTATGGATGACCCTGATATTCCGGTTATTACTGTACTTCCATCGAAAACAGAAACAGAAGCTACGGCGGAACCTGCAGCTGCTGCAACAACAGCAAGCTGAGAACTGTTCAACTTTTTTTCGAAACCGGTTCTTTTTACCTTACAAAGCTGCTTTTCTTCAGGGGAAAGCAGCTTTTTTTTCATCGAAAGCCACAGAAGCTTGAAAACAGAGAACGGCACATCATCATCCCAGCAAAACCAGGCGCCCAAGGCGGCACCTATACGATTACAGAATAAAGGATCGATCATTTTTCTTTCGATCTCTTTTATTGCTTTTCTGCTCATTCTGTTCAACGAGGCTGATCTGGTGCTGCTCAGTTTTCGATCTCTGTACACAGCGACAATACTTTTATTCAGCGCACCTGAAGCTTTAAAGGAAATTTTCACCTCAGAGATTCTTGAATTCTGGATAGGGGCAATCTACCTTATTGCAATACCGTTATCTCTTGCTGTTGTTGCCAGGAGAAAATTCCGAAAAAGTACTGCTGAAAAGAAAACAAAGCAAACGGCTGAACTAAGCCTCGGCAAAATAAGCTTCAGAGCTTTCATGCGCCAGACTATAGCACTGTATGCTTCAGCAGTGATCTTTATCCTTTACTCTCTTGCATTTCTTGCTCCGTTTATAGCACCTTTCAGCCCTTATGATCAGCAGGACTTTTTAGTTACTGCTTATCAGCCGCCTTTTGCGCGACTGAATGCGCTTGTACTGAAACAGCCTAAAACGCTGATGATTCCGCTGCAGCCAGGAAACGGAAGCACTGTGCGGCTTGTCAACAGTCTGATCGGCGATTTCCAGAGGCTGAAAACGCGTAATGAACCCAATACGGTCAGGTTTGTAAACGAGTACCGCATTGATGGAGAGAGGGTTATTTACCGTCAGGGCATACGCACAAAAACAATTGGCATGAATGAACTTGCCGGCACGCGGCAGGTCGCCGGTGAAGAACAACCGGATTTTGTTGTTACACGCACTTTTTTGTTCGGGACAGACCAATATGGGCGGGACATACTCAGCCGGGTGATATACGGTTCAAAAATATCGCTCTCTATCGGTTTTCTTGTTGTCTTGATCTCCGTATCTCTCGGGACGATCATCGGGGTCTCTTCGGGATATTTCGGCGGATGGGCAGATGCCGTCATGATGAGAATTGTCGATATCCTTATCGCATTTCCGGCTCTCTTTCTTATTCTTATCATCATCGCCACTTTTGGAAACTCGATTTATCTGATTGTGATTACCCTCTCTTTTACCGGATGGATGGGAGTGGCAAGAATAGTCAGAAGCCAGGTGCTTTCGCTCAAAGAGCAGGAGTTTATTCTTGCCGCAAAATCCCTCGGTCTTTCCAACGTGAGAATTATCTTTCGCCACCTTGCGCCCAATACCCTGACTCCGGTGATTATTGCCGCAACATTGAGGATCGGCAGCATTATTCTTACTGAAGCGGGGCTCTCCTTTCTTGGTCTTGGAGTTCAGCCGCCAACCCCGAGCTGGGGAAACATTATCAATGAGGGACGTGACAGCCTTTTGAACTACTGGTGGATTTCGACCTTCCCCGGTATTGCCATACTGACTACTGTTGTGTGCTTCAACCTCATCGGTGACGGTGTCCGCGATGCGCTTGACCCAAGAATGAGAGGGTAATCATGACGATCGAACACGAACCGGGATACTGGACTACCCTCGGCACAAAATACCTTTATAACAAGCCTTGGCTCACCATGCGTCAGGACACCGTTCAGCTTCCGAACGGGAGGGTTATCGACGATTATTACATCTGGGAGTTTCCGCCATGGAGCAATGTGCTCGCTGTTACGAAAAACAAGGAAGTTGTGCTGATACGTCAATACCGGCACGGGATCGGCAAGGTTTTTTATGAACTTCCTGCTGGAGTTCACGATAAGAACGGGGAATCCGTGCTTGAGTCGGCACAACGAGAACTGCTTGAAGAGACCGGTTTCGGTGGTGGCTCATGGAGGCCTTTGATGGAACTGAGCGCCAACCCTGCCTTGCAGAACAATATTACCTACAGCTTTCTTGCTGAAGGGGTTGAAGAGATAAGTAAGCAGCAGCTTGATGCAACTGAAGAGATAAGTGTGCATCTCGTCACTTTTGATGAACTTCGCGCTATTGTGCTTGATGGCAGCATGATGCAGGCTCTGCATGCAGCACCGATATTGAAATACCTTTTGATTGTAGCCAGGTGAACACTCTATCAAAGACCTGTTCATGAAAAAAACTGCACAGCTTTCACTGCTTGAACGCACAATAAAAGAGCTTGGATTCACTCTTCGTTATGAGAAAGGTAATTTTTTAGGCGGAGAGTGCAGGCTGAAAGAGGATAATGTTGTTGTTGTTAACAAATTTCTTCCGCTTGAAGGGAAGATCTACACACTGGCACTGGTCATCAACAAAATCAATCCTCCCGGGTTATCTTCTGAGACTGCTAAAATTGTTGACGGGCTTGTGGATACAAGTTTGTTCAGCAGGGAGAACCTGGAATAGAGTTCAGGGACGAACAGGACGGCAGGGACTTCAGGAAGAAGAGTGTTTTTGGTGCAGACCCTGATAACCATTTTCTTCCATGACCTTTCGAAACTCAGCTGAGATGGCGTTCCGGTCCAGAATATCTTCACGAAAAGGTTGTTCAGATTTCTGAAATTCATCTTTTATATCTGCAATAACCCGCCAGTTCAACTTTTCACGAACCACAAGCTTCATAAACTTCCAGCACTGTTCATAGGCAACACCATAGTTCTGTATCACTCCGGCTTTGACGGTATCGATATCGTCCCTGGTCAGAGTGCTGTTTTCGGAAAGCACTCTATAACTGCGAATTGCCCTCTCAAGGGAGGCTATTGCACTTCTGAGACCTGTAAGATCATTTTCATAATCAGTTACTCATAATCTGAACGCTCATTTAACTTATGAGTCCTGGTTCACCTTAACTTCACCTACTGAACAAGGTCCTACTCCCTGAGAGGTTCAGGGGATTAGCAGTTGGCTGGTTTTGGTGCGGAGTTCGAGGGGGGGGTGGGTAGCGGCAAAGGCTTGCATGGTGGCGAGGTCGGTATGGGATAGGAATGAGCCGGGGATGAGGATGCAGCGTTTGGGGTGGGCGTAGTTGAGCCATGCCTGGAGCTGTTGCTGTTGTTTGTCGGCAAAGCGGTAGATCCAGATAAGGGCTATATCGGCTTTATAGAGTTCCTCTTCTTTCAGGCGGGTTGTGCCTGACGCCATGAGCAGGGAGTGTTTGCGGCTCCAGAGCTTGAGTACCCTATCCTCTGGGCGGACAATGACGATTGAAGAGAGAACAAGTTTTGTGCTGTCGTGCAGAAGGTGATGGCGGGCAGGGACTTTTGCGATGAGTGAGTCAGGGGTATAGAACTGTACGGCTGCAATTGGCGCTGCCATGCCGTATTCTTCAAGCTGCTGTGCAATACGCTTCTGGTCATGCGGCACTCTACCTGCGTCGATAAGAACCGTTTCGGTGCCAGAGGAAATAAGTGTTGCGATGTCCTTGCCGAGATTGACTGTTGTCATGGCGGGGGCAACTGGGTGTGGATAGATGATAAAAGAGTACCAGAAGAGTATGTTAATTCCGAGCAGGAGTGCTACAGCAAGGCTTCCCCAGGCTTTTCGATAACTGAAGAACAGCAGAGCTCCAAGCAGTGTATAATAGATCCAGACTTCAGTCGCATCAGGCTTGATATTTATGGAGGCGAAAGGAAGTGTACTGAAATACCATGCTGATTTGAGGGTAAGCTCGGCAAAGAAGAAGGAGCTTGAGGCAAAAAAAGAAGCTGCGTAAGTTGAAACAAGGTTGAGGAGCAGCATAGGGACAAGATCGTACATCAGGAGATTGGAAAAGAACACTACGGGGAGATTGGCAATAAAGCTGATGAGGGAAAAGGTTCCAAAATAGTAGGCAATGATCGGGGAGACTCCGATGATGGCGGCAAGGGTTACCATAAGGCTGCTGAACAGGAGATGAGCGATGCTCCGAACAAACCCGCTCCCCTTTCGCTTTGGGCTGATGAAACGGGGATAGATCAAAAGAATTGCCAGAACAGCTCCGTTTGTCATTAAAAACCCGGGACTCAAAAGGTCGAGAGGATTGAACAGGAGAATAAGAAAGTCTGCAAAGGCAAGTGAATTAATGGGATATGTTTTTCTGCCAAAGGTCTCGCCCCCAATAAGTACCAGAGACATGAAGGCTGCACGCTGGACGGAAGAAGAGTTTCCTGTTACATAACAGTATACCAGCAGAATACAGGCAAAGAGCGCCATGGCGAGCCAACGGCCTGCTGAGGTGACCTTGAGGCGCTGGAGGCAAATGTGAATGGCAAGGGCAAGAAGCCCGACATTGAGCCCGGAAACCGCAAGGATATGCGCTGTACCGGTCAGCTTGAAAGATTCGAATACCTCCTCAGACATGGACTCCTTTTCGCCGATCAGCACTCCTGCTGCCAGCTTTCGCTCCTGGCCGTCGGGAATGAGTTTTTCAAGACTTGTCATCATATAGTTGTAGACAGGAAGTACAATGTAATGCTCAAAAGCGTTCAGCTTCGACTCCCCTTCATGCTGCACCAGCCAGGGGCCTGCGCAGTAGAGCTGAACTGCGACCTGTTTCAGCCGCCCGGCTTTTCGGGGATTGTACTCTCCCCTGTTTGCGGGTTCCGGTATAAGGTCGAGCTTCCCTTTCACCCTGACCATATCCCCGTTGTGAACTTCAAGAGCAGACGATCCAGAGGTACGGAGAAAAACCTTAGCCCTGTCGTGGAGTTTCACTACCCGGCCGTTGTCGAAGACCTCTTCAACATCCATAAGCCAGCCTGCTCCTTTTTCCGTGATATCAGGGCGTCCATCAACGCACCCGTAAAGCAACACCGTTTTGCCGCTGAAATGCAAGAGACCATTGGATGGGAGATAGTTCAACCGGAACGTGCCGTAGGCTGCAAAACAGAAGAGCACAAAAAGAGAGTAGCCGAGTGCGCTGAAAAAAACGGGAAACGGTCCTTTATGCTTGAAATTTTCGTAAAGTAGAGTTCCGAATAGCAGGAAAAAAGAGAGCACACAGCAAAGCAGCCATCCTTTAAGCGGAAAAGGTAGATTCACCCCTGCGAGGATTCCCGATATCGCAGTTATGAGCAGCCGCAGAGCCGGGTAGGGGACAATGGAGAACGGTACAGAGAGCCGCTGCTCCTTTATATTTTTTACGTTCAGCAATTCATTGTTTTGTATATTCTTTTTTTTTAATCAAGAGTCTAACCATCATTATCTGCATGCTTGTCAAAGAGATACTGGACACTGCCGTTAAACCTGTATTCAGCTTTGAGTTTTTCCCACCGAAAAAAGATGAAGAGTGGGATAAGCTGTTTAAAACCATCGCTGCGCTTTCACCACTTCACCCTTCGTATGTCAGCGTTACCTATGGAGCGGGAGGTTCAACGCGATCAAGAACCCATAACCTGGTTACAAGGATTCAGAAAGAAACAGGTCTGACAGTCGTCTCTCATCTGACCTGCATTTGTTCCGGCAAAGAGGAGAGTGGAATGATTCTCGAAAACTATCTTGAAAACGGGATCAACAACGTCCTTGCTCTCAGAGGTGACAAACCTGCCGGGTCGGAATCTATTGAAGATGCCGTCAAGGATTTTCCACATGCCATAGATCTTGTCCGTTTCATTAAAGCCAATTATCCAGCGATTGGTGTCGGAGTTGCTGGATTTCCTGAAGGACATCCTGAAACACCAAACAGATTGAAAGAAATTGAGTATCTGAAAGAAAAAATAGATGCTGGGGCCGACTATATTGTAACCCAGCTCTTTTTTGATAACCGGGACTATTTCGACTTTGTCGAACGTTGCGCCATCGCTGGCATTACCGTACCTATTATTCCGGGAATCATGCCTATCACGACACAAAAAGGCATGATCAGAATGTCGGAACTTGCACTCGGTGCGAGAATTCCTGCCACACTCATGTCCAAAGTCCTGAATGCCAAAAACGATACTGATGTCGCATCAATCGGTATCGAGTGGGCAACAAATCAAGTACAGGAGCTGATCGACCATCATATCAAAGGCATTCATTTTTATACCTTGAACATGGCCGACGCTACCCTTAGAATCTTTAATAACATTCACCAGTAACCCCTTATCTTTCGTCACCAGCAGTGCATCAGGCTTTATAACCCGAGCAGTTACAAGAGTTCATTTTGAACAAGCTGCTCATATGTTTCACGTTTGCGAACCAGTTTTACCTCGCTGCCGTTTATCAGAACTTCCGCAGGGCGCAACCTGCCATTGTAGTTGCTGCTCATCACTGCTGCATAGGCCCCCGATGACATAACCGCAAGCAGTTCTCCTTCTTCAGCATCACCGATTGCCCTGTGACGGGCAAAAAAATCACTTGACTCGCAGACCGGCCCGACGACATCAGCAATAAGGGTATTATCATGACTGGTTACTGTCTGGACTTCATGATGCGACTGGTAGAGTGCAGGACGAATCAGTTCAGTCATTCCTGCATCGACGACAAAAAACTCTTTTCCGGTATGATTGCGTTTTTTATAGAGAATCTTGGTCAACAGTACCGAAGCATTTGCAACAAGATATCGTCCGGGCTCGAAAATCACTTTGACGCCGGTCGGCAGCAGCATTGGAATCAGTTTTTCGGCAAAAAGCTCAATTGGTGTGGCTGGTTTAAGAGGATCGTAGGTAACAGGAAAACCTCCACCGATATCAAGATACTGAATATCAAAGCCCATAGCTCTTACTGAATTCAAAAGAGAAAGGAGCTTTGTGGTTGCTGCCACATAATATTCAGGATCAAATATCTGTGAACCGATATGCATATCGAGTCCTACGAGTTTGACGTTCTGCAACTTATGAAGCAAGGCAAAGACTTCCGGCAACTCAGCTTCATCAATGCCAAATTTTTCTTTACTGTCGCCAGTGGTTATATAGGGATGAGTTTCTGCCGTTACGTTCGGATTGATTCTTATGGCTAAAGAGGCTTTTTTACCCTGCTCGCCTGCAATACGGTCGATGGCTTTGAGCTCGGAAAGTGATTCAGCCTTGAGCATGAGCACGCCGCTTTCGAGTGCATAGGCTATCTCTTCTGGTTTTTTGCCTACACCTGCAAAAATGATTCGTTCCGGCTTTACTCCTGCATGCAGTGCCCGATAAAGCTCGCCGCCGGAGTTGACATCGCAACCCGCTCCGAGCTCAGCGAAGGTTTTGATAACACTGATATTATAATTGGCCTTGACTGAATAGCAGGTAAAATGGGGTAAAGTCTCAAAAGCGCGCTCGAAAGCCTTATAGCTTTCAATAAGACTTTTGGCTGAAGTTACAAAAAGTGGAGTTCCGTAAGTACCGGCGAGGAGGTCAAGGTTTACTTCCTCACAGCTGAGTGTTGTACCGATATAATGAAATGAGTTACTGTCAAGCACGATTTATTTACTTTTTTAAGTGATTTAAAGAAATGAAAAATAGCTTTTCTTCGGTTATCACCGAAAGAAAAAACCCATAACTTGCAAAATCACCATACACGGCTTATATTCTGTGCTCTTATTATAACTCATACCTGATCGGGCTTACCATGGCAAAAGGAAAAGAAAACAGAATCGTTATTACACTTGAATGCACTGAAGCTAAAAAAGAGGGGCAGACTGTTTCAAGATATACGACTACAAAAAACAAGAAAAATACTACAGAACGTCTTATTTTAAAGAAGTACAATCCAAATATGCAGCGTCACACCTTGCATAAGGAGATTAAGTAAGCTGACTTTTGCTCTTAAGGCAAAAGAAAATTGCTTAATGTTACTTTCTGAGCATAACGCAATGCCCGAATGGCGGAATTGGTAGACGCACGCGTTTCAGGGACGCGCGCCGCAAGGT
>JBAWYL010000010.1:0-77654 GCA_037143555.1 Chlorobiaceae bacterium | reverse complement strand
GCTGCTTTTGCTGTCAAACCGATTGCTTCTGCATACTTCAGGTAGGTCTCAACAGAGGCTACTACTACCCTTGCCTCGATTGCAAGAAGTTCGATACCTACGAGCGATACTCTTACCCATGCGTCAACAACTACACCCTTGTCAAGGATACGATCAATAACCTCTACGAGGCTTGATGAACCGATTGTTTTTTCTACTGCCATGATAGTCTCCTTTTTTTGATTAAATAACTGCAGATTCTTTCTGCTTCTTCATGCTGTCTTTCCTGTCAAACCCGGTTACGCATATATATTGTTTCGTATATTTATTTCTTTACAATATACAACACGCAACTACACCGAAAAGTGCCCCAAGTTGAACAGTTTTTTTCTTATGCTGCCTTTGCTGTCAAACCGATTGCTTCTGCATACTTCAGATAGGTCTCAACAGAGGCTACTACTACCCTTGCCTCGATTGCAAGAAGTTCGATACCTACGAGCGATACTCTTACCCATGCGTCAACAACTACACCCTTGTCAAGGATACGATCAATAACCTCTACGAGGCTTGATGAACCGATTGTTTTTTCTACTGCCATGATGGTCTCCTGTTTTTGATAACTAAACACCGCCTTGTAAAGAGAGGGACGGTTTACCTCACAAAGAAATAGAAGCATATCATGTGCCAGCTTCCGAAGAAACACAAACATATATTTATGTAATAAGGTGTAACCAACAATAATAAAGTGCGTTAAGAATTTATTATTTCTTTTTTGACTGATAGATGAGGCGCCTGAATTGACTCTGTTTTGATCATTGTAACGCACAAATCCGCAATGGGTTGCGGATTTGTGCGCGATTGTGTGCGCGATTGTGTGCGATATCCAGTGAGGGCTTTTTAAAACCTGGATATTATTACAGAGGAGAGCAGAAATATTTACGTTTTATTTCACTGCGCGTTTCCGGAAATCTTGTGAGGGCTATCCCGTTCATAATACCGGCTCCTGAATTTCATAAAACATCATATAGAGCTGATAGGGGTAGGGTTCCCCTTTCCGTATCAGGGGAACGACGGTGACCTTGATCCATAATCGCTTCTTTTCCAGAGAGTGTACTACTCCCATGACAACTTCTTTTACAGGATGACCAGTTTGCAAGGCCACAATAACCGGGTGTTCTTCATAAGGGAAATCCGTTCCATCTTCCCTAACAAGTTTCCATGGAAATTCCGAGAGAATTCTGCCCTGCATTTCTTTTTCAAAAATCCCTGTAATCCTGACTGCTTCAGGATTTGCCATCACTATTTTTCCACCAGAATCGAGAAGTATGATACCTACCGGCATAGTTTCAAACAGAAACCTGTAATTCTCCTCTATTCCCCGAAGATTCTGTTCCAATTCTTTAGAGACAGTGATATCGTTAAAAGTAATGACCAGACCAACAATGCGGTTTTCCTGTGTACGGTAAGGCATAATCTTCACCATAAACCAGCGGCCATCAGTGGCCGAAACCTGCTTTTCACTAAAAACAAGTGTATTGAGCACCTGACGAGCATCATCGGCAAGGGCAGGATAGTGCAGATCGGTAACGATGTCCGTTATGGGTCGACCAATGTCACTGGCTATAAGTTTTATAATGGTGGCAGTGCGGGTGGTGAACCGACGTATATTTAATTCATCGTCAAGAAAGAGTGTTGCAATGTCCGTGCTGTTCAGCAGGTTTTTCATATCATTATTGGCCTGTGAGAGGTCATTTACCTTGGATTGCAACTCCTGATTAACCGTTTGCAACTCTTCATTCAGTGACTGCATCTCTTCCTTGGAAGTTGTCAACTCCTCGTTAGTGCTCTGCAACTCCTCGTTAGCCGATTGCATCTCTTCATTCGTAGATTTAAGCTCCTCTTGAGAGGTCTGCATCTCTTCACGAATGGTGACAATTTCACTTTTGGTCTGAAGAAGCTCATCTTCAAGGGATGCAATTCTGCTTTTACTGTTATCGTCATGCGCTACTTGACGATGCAAAGCGGAAGATGCCGGACTCTTTGCAACATCAGAAAAAACAATCATAATCAAACCTTTGACTGTTTCCGGTCTATCAAGAAGTTTAACGGTTACATCGACAAGCTGCGTCTCCCCATTTGTTCCAACTACCAGACACTTTTTAGTTAACTCCCCTTGCTGCCGGAGCACTTTGCCAATGAGAAGATTCAGTTCGTAACGCAGACCTTCCCGAGCCATGGCAATAACATTCATATTTGCTTTTCCTGCTGCCGGCTCCAGGTACTTACCTGTTCGCCCGCTGAAATAGATGATATCCCCTTTTTCATTGGTCAATACCGCTGCTGGTGAATAATGCTGCAGTAAAAACTGATCAGTTATCGACTTTATGTTAAGTTCGGGCATTGGCTCTTTCGTCAGACTTTTAACCTGATTTGATTGAAACTGCACTTTATTAGAAAATGACATAGGAAGATCAAGCGGCTCTATCCGCAAACCTTTATGAATCTGACGGAAGATCCGCACTTTGCTGTCGAGAGGTTCAAATAAATGGGTATTGGTGCCAATCGTTTCAGCACTTCCAAGAAAAAGAGTGCCTCCTGGATTAAGGCTGTAATGAAACAATGGGAGAAGTTTTTTCTGGAGCTCCTGCTCCAGATAAATAAGCAGATTGCGGCAGACAAGAATATCCAGCTTTGTAAAAGGGGGATCCATAATGACATTGTGGGGAGCAAAGACAATAGCCTCGCGAATCTCTCTTCTTATCTTGTAGCCCCGGTCATCCTTCTCAAAGAAGCCTTTAAGCCGTTCCGGAGAGACATCCGCAGTAATATTGGGCGGGTAGATGCCAGAGCGGGCCTTCTCAATAGCATCTTTATCCAGGTCCGTAGCAAATATCTGAAGCTTGAAATTTTTTACCGGCTTAAGAGCAGCAAGGGTTTCCTGGAAAACAATGGCAAGAGAATAGGCCTCCTCACCCGTTGAACAGCCTGCCACCCATGCGCGTAACACTCCACCAGAAGGGTGGGCGGCGAGAAGGAAAGGAATTGATCGTGTTTTCAGAATATCCCAGGCAAGCGGGTCACGGAAAAAACTGGTTACTCCAATCAGCAGTTCTTTGAACAGAAGTTCTGTTTCATAGGGATTTTCTTGAAGGAACCTGACATAGTGTGTAATCTTTTCAATCTGGTGAATACCCATGCGCCGCTCTATGCGGCGATAAATTGTATTTTTTTTATAGAGCGCGAAATCATGTCCTGTATGGGTACGCAAAAGAATGATAACCTTCGCAAGAGCACTCAGCGTCCTATCCTCAAGCGAAACGACGGACTTTGCAGTAAGGGGGATATGTTTAAGATAAGCGATGATCTTGTCCGGAAGCGCCTCGACTGGCGCAACTACATCGACCAAACCTTCATCAATAGCACTTCGGGGCATACCGTCAAACTTGGCCGTTGCGGGGTCCTGAACAAAAACCCCTCCGCCCTTTTCCTTAATGGCGCGCAGACCAAGTGTTCCATCAGAACCCATCCCGGAGAGGATCACTCCTATGGAGTGATCCTGAAGGTCATCTGCCATAGAACGGAAAAAAAAGTCAATGGGCAGCCGCAATCCTCGAGGTTTGACCATATCAAACAGGTATAAACTCCCGTGCAGAATAGTCATGTCATAATTTGGAGGAATAACATAAACATGATCGGGCTCAATTTTGAGATGATCAGTGACCTGCATGACTGGCATCAAAGTAACGCGCTGAAGCAGTTCAACCATTATTCCCTTGTGTGTCGGATCAAGATGCTGAATAACCACAAAGGCCATACCGCAAGGAGTGCGCAGATTTTTCAAAAAAAGATCAATTGCTTCCAGCCCTCCAGCTGAAGCACCAATACCAATCACAGGGAAAGAGATACCCGGTATATGCTTGACCCCATTTTCTTCAGGCACTTTTTTCTCGGAGCCCGCAGTTGACTTTTTTTTCATGATACTCCTCTTTTGGACTTAAATTAGAAGTTTTTCAATTCTACGCTTTTTTCCAATGTCTTTTTAAAAAAAATAGCGAGAAACGGCGTCCCTTCAAATCGTGATCCGATATTTCAATAAACATGAGTCGGTTGCTGCAGGCGAGGAGATTACCAGCACGAGGTGCGAGAATAGAGAGTGAGGTGAGGCACGAAAAAAAAGCGGGGAAGATATTCCCCGCCTGAACAATGGAGAGTATAGCTTAACCCTTGCGTTTCTTTTTGCTGCCTGTAAAAAAGGTTGTCTCTTTTCCTGCAGGTTTAAAGGGCTTCTTGAAGCTTTTTTTTATGCCGTACGGTGATGATTGACGATCCTGCTCTTCCATTTTTGAAAGCCTTAACTGACGGCCACAAACCCTGAGTTTTCTAAGTTCATGGAATACATCATCCGGCATTCCCTGCGGCAGTTCGACAGTGCTGTATGCGTCGTTGATTGAAATCTGACCAACTGATTCCGGATCAAGACCGACCTCGTTGAGAATAGCGCCAAGAATATTGCCGGCTTTCACGCCATCCTTGCTGCCAACCTCAATTCGATACCGCTCTTTGCCTTCTTCACCATAGGTCTCGTCCTTTTTTCTTCTTTTGACTGGACCACGTTCTCTGTCGGACCCGCGATCTCTGTCAAATCCATCCCGATCATCGCGGGGCCTTGGTTTTTCAGGCTTGTTGGATAACAGAAGAGGCGTTTCGCCTTGAACCATAGAAGCAAGCGCCGCAGCGGCTTCAATTGCCGTAACATCATGTTCGTGACAGTACTGCTCAATCAGATTGGTAAAAAATGCAAGATCTTCAGCAGCAATTGTATCGGTAATTTTCTGGTTGAACTTTGCCACCCTCTTGTTATTGATGATTTCCGTAGACGGAAGCTCCATCAATTCAATGCGACTGTGGGTAGCTCTTTCAATAGCGTTAAGCATATTTTTTTCCCTTGGAGAGACAAACAAAATGGCATCGCCTGCCCGTCCAGCACGTCCAGTTCGTCCTATACGGTGTACGTAGGATTCGGTATCGGAAGGAATGTCGTAATTGATAACATGGCTTATGCGTTCAACATCGAGTCCGCGTGCGGCCACATCAGTGGCAATAACAATGTTCAAAGCACCATTCTTCAACTGTTCGACAGTGCGTTCACGCTGGTTTTGAACCATATCTCCGTTAAGAGCGGCAGCTCCATACCCACGGGCCTGAAGTTTTTCGGCAAGTTCAAGCGTCATGGTTTTTGTCCGAACAAATATAAGCATGCCATCAAATGGCTCGACTTCAAGGATTCTTGTCAGAATATCAATTTTGTGGCTTCCACCGACAATCCAGTAGCGCTGACGAATGGTATCGACAGTGGTGGTTTTTGTCTGAATGGTAACTTCGGCCGGTTTGCTGAGGTACTTTTGTGCAATTCGGCGGATAACCGACGGCATGGTTGCGGAGAAAAGAGCAACCTGACGGCCTTTTGGTGTCTGGTCAAGGATCCACTCGACATCGTCTATAAAGCCCATACGAAGCATTTCGTCGGCCTCATCAAGCACAAGACATTTCAAAGAAGAGAGATTGAGTGATCCACGGCGCATGTGATCCATAACGCGTCCAGGGGTACCGACAACAACATGCACTCCCCGTCTGAGCATGCGAAGCTGTATACCGTAATCCTGTCCGCCATAAATTGGAATAACATGGAAGCCCTTGAGATATTCGGCATAACGCTGAAATGCCTCGGCAACCTGTATGGCAAGCTCTCTTGTCGGTGCAAGCACAAGAGCTTGAGGTTCGGCCTGTTCAATATTGATATTAGAGAGTATCGGCAGGGCAAAAGCTGCAGTTTTGCCAGTACCGGTCTGTGCCTGCCCGAGGACATCTCGTCCTTCGAGTATAAGAGGAATTGTCTGAGCCTGAATCGGAGTGGGGTTTTCATACCCAACTTCTTCAAGGGCTCTCATTATGGGTTCTGCAAGCTGAAGGCTGCGGAAATCCTGCGGCAGTAATTGCTGTTCTTTCATTTGTGTATTTTCATCCAAATCATTGAGAAAAAATGCCTCGTATGAGGCGGGAGTGGCAGCAATGCAGGAAAGAAAAAAAATGAAGAAGAGTTCTCATCAACCGAAAACATCCGGGCAACTTCAGACAACTCCGAGCGCCATCGTTTCGTCACAAACGCCGGGAAATTCATAAACCGTAAGACAAAATATCCCTGCGTCCTTTCTTAGCATATTCACCACGCATTAAAAACGTCAGCATAGTACGATTTTTTTTTCTTAAAGACGAATTTATTAATAACGGCAGTAATCGAACTATTTCAATCAAGAAAAAAGATATAAACGAGATGCGGTGCCTGATTTTTTTTTACCAGATACATGCCTACCGGGCTCGACCAGTGACTTTTTTATTACCTTTATGCTTATTATTGAACACAATGAGCAAGGACAGTTTCCTGATGAATAGTCTCGCACTTTTTTTTTACAGTCTTTTCTTTCCGCTTAGTCTGGGAGCAGCAAGAGCCTTAAGCTATCTGCATCCTAAACTGCGTACTTTTTTCCAGGTACGTAAAGGCGGGCTTGAGGAACTGGAAAATAAAATCACACATCTCGAGCCGTCTGCTTTCAGGGTATGGATACATGCGTCCTCTGTCGGGGAGTTCGAACAGGCACGCCCAATCATTGCTGCCTTAAAAGAGAAGCGAGAGGAGATTACCTTTTTTGTCTCCTTTCTTTCGAATTCGGGGTACAATGCAAGAAAAAACTTTCCAGATGCTTCGGCAGTGTTTTATCTGCCGACAGACACTCACGCTCATGCAAAAAAACTTGTTTCGCTGCTTAGGCCTGACGTCCTGCTTCTCATGCGCTATGACTTCTGGCCAAACCATCTCATGGAAGCAAAAAAATACGGGACAACGCTGATTCTTGCTGCTGCTGTACTGCAAGAGAGTGCCCCATATTTTAAACCGGTTGTGAAAAGTTTTTATCGAAGCATTTTTCACCTCTTCGATAAGATTTATACGGTATCATCAAAGGACACCCTTGCTTTCGGGCAGACATTCCAGTGCGGGCAGGTAGAGACCGCCGGTGATCCACGGTTTGACCAGGTTTTAATGCGCAGTAAAAACACGGCGAGGATTGATCACATCAAACCGTTCTTTGAACATAAAACTGTACTGGTTGCGGGAAGTGTATGGGAAAAGGATACTGCGTTACTCCTTTCGGCGTGGCAGGAGCTTGCAAAACGACCATCGCTTATTCTCGTACCTCATGAAGTACACCCTGAAACAATGGCAAGCCTCTATCGTGATCTTCAAAACCGCAGTCTTGGGTTTGTGAAGGTTTCAGCTCTGAATGAAGCATTCGATCCTGAACGGGAAGTTCTTGTCATTGACCAGACAGGCTATCTTGTCGAGCTCTATTCAATAGCATCGATGGCTTATGTCGGTGGAGGATTCGGCGTCAATGTCCATAACACCCTTGAACCAGGGGTTTACGGCATTCCTGTGGTGTTTGGACCTAACTATCACAACTCTCCTGAGGCAGAAGGTCTTGTTGCTGCAGGGGGGGCTGCAGTTATTCATGATCAGGCGGCACTGTCAGCGGCATTGAACACTCTGATGAACAATACCGCTGAAAGAAACAGGAGAGGAACGATTGCTGAAACTTTCGTTAAAGAGAGAACCGGAGCCACAGCAAAAATAGCAGAGAGTATTTTAAACCTGCTTCAATGAGAAGGGCTCAGTGAACCAACGTGTCTTTAACCGTCTTGACCGGTGCAATTTTCGGCACTGAAACGGGACGTTTATGATACTTCTTTGACCAGCCCTGTATGGTGTATGCCTTGAACGTCTTGGTCGCGATTACAACACCTGTGATTTTTACATGTTTTCCCGGAACAAGATGAGTGCCGGGCCGCACCTCGGCATTGCTTATATCGATCTGCCAGATATTTTTGTTAAAATCTTTTATAACGAGAAGATTTTTATCCTTTTGACACTTAATGATTTTACCGCCCAGCAAGCCTTTTTCTGCGTGCGTCCATCGGTGTTCATTGGCGTATACCAGCTTGTTATAGACATGAACATTTTCAATAAGATAACGGTGGATATACTTGCCAACATCAATTGTGTTCAAACCAGCACTGAGTAAGAGGCTTGCCAGAAGAGCGCCAGCAATAACCTTCGTTGTCGCATAGCGATAACCTGTTTTCGTGTGCCTGAATCCGAAATAGGCTACAATTGTAAACAGTGCAAGAGTTGCCAGCCATATATAGGGAATACTTGCTACAATCTCCGCAATCAACGGACGTTCAGCTAAAAAGAGGTCGATGTATTGATGATCTTCAATGAAATCGTTGTCGATAAATACATAAATAGCTGTTGCCATCGCAATACTGCCGGTCAAGACAGAGATTGCCGCAAGTAACCAAAAGCCGAACCGCTGGAGAACAAAGTGCCATCGCGGAATTGGCACCGCCTTTCTTTTTTCGATTTCTTCCAGAATTGATTTTGATCTATCCTTAAGCATAATCATGACATCTAACTCTCTTCCAAATAATTTTTTATTTTTTTCTTTGCTCTATTGATCATTGTTGCAACTGTGCCTTCAGGTATCTGTAAAATATCTGATATTTCTTCATAGCGTTTTTCTTCAAAGAATTTCAAGACAATGATTTCACGACTCCTTGGGTCGAGCCGATCAACAGCTGCCTGTATTTCCGCTGATGAATGCTTTTGACCATCCTGATCTGTCAGATCTAAATCGTCAACGACTTTTTCAAAAAGAAATAAATCTCCCTCTCTCTCTAATACACCCGGACCATTCTTTTCCTTTCGAAACGAGCTGATTATTTCATTATGCGCAATCCGGTAGATCCAGGATGAAAACTGAAGCGAATGGTCGTAATCATTGAGGTGAACATAGGTTTTGATAAAAATCTCCTGCAACAAGTCCTGGGCTGCAGCGGTATCGCGGCATCCCAGGCGATTGATATATCGCAGAAGCGGTGCTTCATAGCGACGAACGATTGCTGCAAATGCCTGTTTATTTACAAGCGTTTGAGCAACCAGATCCTGGTCAGTGAACTGCTGCTGTTCTTTCTGTTGCGGAGTATCGGCCATATCCTGTTGAAAGATCCTGAGTGTTATCTTTATAGAGTATCTATAACCTCTGCAGTACTCTATTATTTTTTGAAAAAAGAAGATAACCTATTGTGCATTGCTGCAGTTAATCCAGTCGAGGCTTAACCCCCTTGATATCATGGAAAGAAACAACTCCAAGCAGGTAATCGCTCTCATCAGTTATCGGTATAGCCCGAAAGGAGTAACGTTCAAACATATCAAACGCATCCTGCAGAGTTTCATCAGGGTTAAGCGTGATAAGACTGTCAGTCATAATCTCGCCAAGTGTCAGTTCAGGTTCTGCAGCAATCAGCTCCCTTAAATCAACAACTCCCTGCAATATATTCTCTTCATTGACAACATAAACATACATGATGACATCCATATCGCCGGCGACGTCGCGATAGTTGTTAATAACATCACGGACTATGGTGTCGTGTGGCCGTTTGATAACCTGCTGCGTGGAATAAAGCATGATATTTTCATCGTGCTTATCGATCATCTGCTGCACTCTCTGCTTGTTTTCACTGTCAACAAACTCGATAATCTCATCAGCTTCCGAAGCAGGCAACGCCGAAAGAATATCAGCGACCTGCGCTGGACTCATGTCATTGATCAATTCGGCGGCCCGCTCTTTTTCCATTGACCGGATAAGCTCGCGCTGCACTCTCGGCTCAACCTCTTCGAGGGTATCTGAAGCCAGTTCCGGCTCGATTTGATTGAATACTGCCATACGCTGGCTGCCTTCAAGCTCCTCAAGAATATCAGCCAGATCGACCGGATGGATGTCGTTGATGTTTTCCTTGAGAACATTGAGCTTGACATTGCCTTCAAAGCTGCCGATAGTATCCGGCAACGGCTGCACATAGAGCCAGGAGATACTGGATCCCTCCTTGTGTCTGGCAAGATAATTCGCAAGCTTCTTAAACCCCATTCGACGAAGAATACGAAAACGGTTGAAATCCACGTCAGTGACAAAAAGCCGTTCGTTCTGAAACAGAAGCTTCACATCGTAGACCACTTCAACCTCATGACCGTCCATGTCAAGGATCTTCTTGTCAAGGATGTAGTCTTTCAGAAAAATGTGGTTTTCGAGCGGGTTCAGTTCGTACCCTTCAGCGCTGGTGATTTCCGAAACAATTTCAGTATTTGAAATCAGGGTGATTTTATCCCAGGGAAGCAGCAGAAGCGGCTCACCATAAGGCTGGTGAACAAGGATATGAGTAACTTCAGGAACTTTACCTGCGTTCTCCTGGATAACGAAATCTTTAAGTTTTCCAATTGAGCGTGTTTTCAGATAGATTCGGCGTCCGACAATTTCGGTCAGATAAAATTCACGATCCAGAACTGTAACCATAGCTGTTGGGGATGTTATAAAACCGTGATGAATTTGTAGATCATCAAAAGTACAAGCACGAAGAGATATATCCTGAGAACCGCCAAAGAGAATTTGACGCCTTTCGACATTTCAATCTTTGGCTTTCCATAGCGCTGGTTGATTTCGCGGATCTTGCTGATAAACTGTTTGAGCATCCTCATGATACCCTCAATTACTTGAAAAGATTAGGAAAAAGCGCACTTATGCCATACAACGTGGAAAGAATAATAATTAATACAACGATGATGGTACTGACAATATTCTGCAAGCGCGTGTTGGCATACTCTCCCATTGTCTTTTTATCGTTGAGAAGCAGAATCAAAAAGACAAGTGCAGCAGGCAGCAACGTGACCGCAACAACCTGAACAAACAGCGTGATGAGTACAAGCGGTGCGCCCGGTATCAGAGGAACAACACCGGCAGTCGCCAAGGTAATAAAAAACGAAATATAGAACCACGGAGCTTCCTTGACTTTGGTATTCAGGGAGTGCGCCCATCCGAAGATTTCACCAAACGCCCACGAACTGGCCAGTGATATACATATTGCCCCCAAAAGACCGGCATCAAACAATCCGACAGCCATGAACGCACCAATATAGTGGTTGGTTTTCATCAGCATTCTGGCTGCGGTTGCGGCGTCATCAATTGGGGCCCCGTGCAGAAGAGTTCCGGTTACAATGACAATAAAAATCGCTACGGCGACAGTGATGATGGAGCCAATAAAAGTATCAAGTTTTCCCATTTTGATATCTTTCTCCAGCAAGCCTTTGTCAACGACTGAGCTCTGCTGAAAAAACAGCATCCAAGGCGCAATGGTTGTACCAATGTTTGCCATCAGCAGAAAAAACAGCTCATTATTGAACCCACCGGGAAGATTTGGAATCAAGCCCTGGCCGACTATGCTGGAAATGGAAGGATTGACCATGAATGCCGCCGGAATATAGATCAGGTTCAGCAGGCAAAAACCCAAAGCTATCTTTTCCCACGTCCAGTATCGTCCGTTAAGAACAATAATGCCCATGAGCACTACAACGAGAATGACGGTCAACCAGGCAGGTACTCCAAAGATGCTTAACGCCGCAGTCATGCCGACAAATTCAGTAACCAGCGTCAGCCAGTCCACAATCATGAGGTCAATGAGCGAGAACCATCCCCAGAATGCGCCGAAACTCTCAAAAATAGCCTCAGCGTGACCTCGTTTGGTTACTGCACCAAGCCGAACCGTCATCTCCTGGACATAGTATGCCACAGGAATGAGAAAAAGCAGAAACCATATCAGGTGATAACCATATTGAGCTCCTGTAGCTGCATAGGTAGTAATTCCACCGGCATCATTGTCGGCAATCATCACGACAAGGCCCGGCCCTGCAATAACCAGGTAGAGGCGAATTGCTTTCCAAACTTTTTTAAACCGGTAGTAGAGAATGGAAAAAAAATCCATATCCGTTGAGTTGGACGTTGATGAAACCCGGCATTGTGTTAAGAAGGAAAGGACAGGCATCGAACTCTCAAGCGTTCATACTCACCATTCGATCTGGCGCAAATTTACAACTCTATGTTCACTTTACAAAGTCGTATTAATAATCCCTTCAGAGAGTACAGGTAAAGGGAATACCATCAATGAGATATTTTTTGATATTCGTTTGCAACCTCTTTTTATATTTATATTTATTAGCTATCCGGATAAATAAGGTGATCGAATTATTCAGAGCTGAGCCCATAAGGGATAAAAACAGACTTGATCCACAAGGAGAATAAATAGATGCAGTTGCCAGTTATTTCGAATCGCGCTTTTCTGAAGCTGTTATCTTTCAGACTATTAATTGTTCTCGCCTACCAGATAATGGCAATCGTTGTGGGCTGGCATATCTATGAACTGACGCATGACACTTTTGCTCTTGGTTTGATTGGACTTGCCGAAGTGATACCCTACTTCTCCTGCGCGCTGTTCGCCGGTTACGCGATAGACCATTATTCACGACGGCTGTTCGGTGTGGTCGCCTGTCTGATGTTGGTTCTCAATGCACTGACACTCACAGCTGTATCGGCAAATTGGATCAGCGGTAATCCTTCGTTGTGGATTTATGGATCTATTGCCATAGGCGGGGTAGCTCGAGCGTTTCTCGGGCCGTCCTATAATGCCATGTTTGCACTGATTCTGCCACGTGAGGATTATGCCCGGGCCTCTGGAATCGGCAGTTCCATTTTTCAGCTGGGATTGGTGGCCGGACCTGCATCAGGAGGCATTCTGGTCGGATTTGCCGGAAAAACAGCGGCTTATAGTGTTGCTACAGGACTATGCCTTGTCGCTGGAATAATGCTGCTGTCAATCCGTATAAAAGAACCTCCGTCAGCTGAAAGCACACCTGTCTTCACCAGCATCGCAGGAGGGTTGCGCTTCGTTTTCGGCAACCAGATTATTCTTGGCGCACAATTACTGGATATGTTCGCCGTGCTCTTTGGCGGTGCGGTCTCCATGTTGCCGGCTTTCATTCACGATATTTTTCATTACGGCCCGGAGGGACTTGGTGTGCTTCGCGCCGCACCGGCAATAGGTGGCTTGATGACAGGGCTGTTTCTGGCACGCCACCCGATAAACCTTCATGCAGGACGTTGGCTGCTGTTTGCCGTAGCCGGGTTCGGGATCTGTATCATCAGTTTTGCCCTGTCAACAAACATCTGGATTGCCGGACTGCTGATGATGTTTTCGGGAGTGTGCGATGGGGTATCGGTGGTTATGCGCACAACAATCATGCAACTCGTGACACCCGATGCCATGCGCGGCAGAGTTTCGGCTATAAACGGTATTTTTATCGGTTCATCCAACGAATTGGGCGCTTTTGAGTCAGGTTTTGCCGCAAAGTTGATGGGACTTGTACCCTCAGTAATTTTTGGGGGAATAATGACCCTGATTGTGGTTGCCGGAACGGCAAAACTGGCGCCAAAACTTCGTCGACTTGAGCTTCATCAACTGTATTGATCCCTTTGAGATATACCTTTGACGAAACCGAAATTTTCGTACTGCTTGTGTTTAGTCTCCCCGGTACATTTTTGTTAAGCCCTCCATTATCTTGGCGGATTTGGATTATTGCCTTTATCGTCTTTCTTGGGTTGATCAGGGGCTTTTTTGGCATTACCATCCTTTCCCGGCTGGTTAGGGCCTTTCATGGCATTACCTTCCCTTCCAGGCTGGCCAGGGCCTTTCATGGCATTGCCTTCCCTTCCATGCTGGTCAGGGCCTTTCATGGCATTGCCTTCCCTTCCAGGCTGGCCAGGACCTTTCATGGCATTGCCTTCCCTTCCAGGCTGGCCAGGACCTTTCATGGTATTACCGTCCCTACCCGGTCGGGGAGGATTATTCCTGTTTTCGTTACCAGGGGGATTACCATCGAAAAGCCGATTTCCGCCATCGCGGGGTTTTTCAGGAATTACCCTTGGAGGGTTATCATTGTGCCGCTCTCTCTCTCTATTTATTTCCCTTTCTCTGTCCCTTTCCTCCCAGTAGCGGCGATCATGCCTGCGGTACTCAACATCACGATATCTTCTTATATCATCCCAGCGATGCCTTCTTATGTTATAAGGAAGATCATACTCCCGAATAACCATCCACGGACCACGATAACCTGAAGAACGATACCAGCCTCCATCGCGGTACAGGTAGTACATGTCATCGTAGGAGATAATATCGTAAGGACTGTTTACGGATACTGCAAAGCCCTGATCTTCCAGATAGATAAAGTCTGGCCGTGTATCAATAACAAATGTCGGGCGATCTCCTGCATCAATGTGAATATCGCCAAGGCGCAAACGGAGATCAGCCTTGCTATCGAAAGAGGAGAGACCAAAAAGCATTCCTGCAATGCCTGCGATCAGCGTAATATTTTTTTTCATTATTATCTTCCTGTTAGCATGATGATAACTAAAATCAGCCATTCAGCTTAGATACTTTCCGTATATTTTTTTATACAAGATCTCAATAGCATACATGCCTTTAATATATACCATTACACTCTAAAGAAAAAGAATTAACGCCTGGAACAGCAGGATGTGTAAAAAATAATCATGAATACTGCTTCTAATCTTGATTACTGAGGTCAAATGGGTCCATCTTTGATCACCCAGTAAGGCTCTCCGGCATGCTCAACCAGCTTGAACCGACCTGTTGTGAGCATTTCCTTCATAATGGCAGCAACTTTATCGTTCTCTCCCGGAAAACAATCAGCAATGGCGTTCTGCAGTTCGCACTGCTGGACAGGATGCCGCGAAACAATGTTTGACACGGCATGAAGCATATCAGGAACACCACGAAGATCCATGGTCCCTTTAACGGGATTAACAACCGTTGCTACCTGAGAAAGGATAGCGATAGCCTGCTCAATGCGCTCTTCAGAAGGAATGCAAACCGCCTGTTCGGGTGCCGGACGGGTGGGCAGCACAAGGTGCACCATATCAGGATTGATCTCTTTGAGGACAGACGCAAGCTCGAGAAGCGCACTATCAGAGTCGTTGATACCGCCAAGCAGCATAACCTCAATCCAGAGCCGTCCTTTATATTCCCGTCGAAAAGCCTCAAGTCCCTCAACGTGCTGCTGAAAGGCCATGCCTGTTGCGGGACGGTCTATCAGGGCATGAAGAGCTTCTGATCCGGCATTAAGCGATGGCAGCACCGCATCTGCCGCAAGCAGTTCCTGTCGCACTTCGGGCAGATAAAGAAGCGATCCATTGGTAATAACGGCGACTGGTATGGTGGTGAGCTTTTTAACTTCACTGATAAGCCATCCAATCCCCTTATAAAGCATGGTCTCGCCGGATCCGACAAAGGTTATCCAGTCAAGAGAGTTGCCGGCAGCAATGCCCTGACGAATCTCCTCAAGAATTTCTTCGCGGGGAAAAAACTCCTGTCTTTCGGTGACATATCTTCTGGTTATACCCAACTGACAATAAACGCAGTTCCAAGTGCAGCTTTTAGGTGGAAGCAGGTCTACACCAAGTGACTGGCCAAGTCGCTTGGATGAAACTGGACCGAAAATGTATTTCATAATTTCATGGGCATTTTGGCGATCAATCAGAGTTCGCGGGCAAGAGCAAGCTCAGTCATTTTAGCCTCGCTTTCAGCCTCAAAAGCCTCCTTTGAAATATGTGGCAAAACCAGGCTTGCAATGGTGAATGCAACAATTTCTATCGAAAAAATAGCGACATAGGCCCAGACATACTGACCTGAAAGATGGTAGACCGCATCAATAATGATACCTGCGCCCAGATGACCGATAAAAATTGCCAGGCTTTGCGCTGTACCCCAGAGTCCGATGTAGACTCCGCTTCGACCCGCGGTCATGGACATCATCATGGATATATTGGAAACGCTGGAGGCTCCAAGGCCGATCCCTGTCACAACAAGGGCGATACGAAGAAACTGGACATCACGGATAAAAGCCGCTGCGATCAGGAGACCAAAACCGATTATACAAAACATATTGCCGATGAATGCGCCGCGTTTCTGCCCGATCCGGTTAAGCAGAAAGCCTGTAATGAGCATAAAAATCAACTGGGTACCACCCATGGTTGGACGAAATAGTTTTGTTGTTGTCCCGACCGGCATACCAAAGACGTGAGCACCAAAAGGATCCATTACGATTTCGTTGGCAAAGAGCGCAAAAATTGAAATAAAGATATAGGATGCAAAAAGCAGGGTCCTGGGTGATGAAGAGAGCAACAAAATAGACTGAGAAAAGGAGATAGCGTGCTTGTTTTTTCCCTCTTTTACTTCGGCGTTGCGCTTTTCTATGCCAAGCACGGCAAAAAGACCTATACCAAGGGCAATCAAGCCTCCGATCTCGGCCACCTTCATAAGGCGCTCCGGAGTAAAAACATCAAGAAAAGATCCGACAATACGGGTGGAAATAATAGTGGTGAGCACCATCAAGGTCCAGCTTGCTCCGGTAACCTTTCCGATATTCTCCTCCCCAACTGCATCAGCCAGCAATGCATAATAGGCTGTTGTAGCAACCTGCAGGCCAAAGCCGAACACAAGAAAAATAATGGCAAGCTTCAAAAGGCCGACATCCTTCATCATAGCCGGAAGCATCTCCGATAATGCCACTCCTGCAATTTTCACCTCATAAGCAGCAGAAGGAGCAAGCATGAAGGAAAAAACACAGCAGAGAAGACCAAGCAGTATATAGGGAGTACGCTTAAGTCCGAAAATCTGAGAACGATCAGACAGGTTACCTGCCCACACCTTGACTCCAAAAATCGCAAGCAGCTCCTTGAGACTTATCAGACCAAAAACAATGGTAGCGGAAATACGAAGCTCGGTGGTCATGACCCGATTGAGGGTATCGAGCAGAAAGCCGAGCATGATGCCGAAGCCCATCTGGAAAAGAGAGAGGCGGACAAGATTGATTTTCTTCATAAAACAGCACTCATGTTTTTCGGGAATATCAGGGATACGTGGCTCGAAATATAACAAAAAAGCGGGATGATCATTGCCGGAGGTTATCATCTGTTTCACTGGAAAGTCTGGCAGCAAGGCCAGTAAGTCTTTGAGAAGAACGTCTGTTGCCAATAGCCATGGCAAGAGCTTTAGGCTCGCCAATGATCATCACCAGCTTTTTAGCTCTCGTTACTGCCGTATAGATAAGGTTTCTTTCGAGAAGCGAGTAGTGCTGCATTGAAAGGGGTATAACCACTGCAGGATACTCAGAGCCCTGACTTTTATGGATAGTGATGGCATAGGCCAGAGCAATTTCATCGAGCTCCCCAAACTCATAAACAACCTCTCTTTCGTCATAGAGCACACAGAGCGTACTCTCTTCCTCATCGACCGTTACAATACAACCAATATCACCGTTAAAGACCTCTTTGTCGTAGTTATTGACCAGCTGAATCACCTTATCCCCCTCTGCATAGGCAGTTCCGAAACGTTCAATTTTTCGAATGGCATGAGGGTTCAGCGTTTCCTGCAGAATAGTATTCAGGGCCTTTGTGCCGAGCGGCCCTTTGTTCATGGGTGTCAGTACCTGAATGTCACGAAGCGGATCGAGTCCGAAGCGCCTGGGAATCCGGTCAGCAACAACTTGAAGAAGCCTTCGTTGAATATTTTCTGTGCCTGCAGAGGGAACAACATAAAAATCAGAAAGCTCTTTTCCGGCAAACTGGACGGGCTGCTCTCCACGATTGATCCGGTGTGCGTTGACAATAATACTTGAGGTTTGAGCCTGACGAAATATCTCTGTAAGACGCACCACAGGCAGAGCGGCTGACTGAATCATATCAGCAAGTACAAATCCTGGCCCCACTGGAGGTAGCTGGTCAACGTCTCCGGCAAACATGAGAGCGGAACGATCGGAAATGGCTCCGAGCAGGCGGTTCATCAGCACTACATCTATCATGGATGCTTCATCGACAATAACAACGTCGGCTTCGAGAGGATAGGATGAGCCCCGCTTAAAGTCGCGGGCAAATGGGTCAAACTCGAGAAGCCGGTGAATGGTTTTCGCTTCCCTGCCGGTGGCTTCCGACAGTCTTTTTGCAGCCCTCCCGGTCGGAGCACAGAGAACAAATTTCAGTTTCCCAGTGCCGAGAATTTTAAGGATGGTATTGATGATGGTTGTTTTACCGACCCCCGGGCCACCGGTTATGATTATCAGCTTGTTTGTAAGGGCAAGCGATACTGCATTGCGCTGCGATTCGGAGAGTTCAAGTTTTGATTGTTTTTCCGTCGTCGCAATAGCTGCTGCCGGATCGATGGTTCCCCAGGGAAGCCTGCCCTGCAGGATTCTGCCAATACTGCAGGCAACCCCCTTCTCTGCATTGAAAAGATGTCTGAGATAAAAGCTTCGTTCGCCCTGATCCTCCTCAGCAACGAGAGTGCCAATGGCGAGTTCTGCCTTGATTGCCTCATCAAAAAGTATCGCCGGTATGTTCAGAAGCCTTGCAAAAGCTTCAACCAGCTTTGGTTCAGGAACACGGCAATGCCCTTCCGATGAGAGTTCCTGAAGAACATGAGCAATGCCTGCCCGAGCTCTCAGGGGGGAATCTGAAGGCATACCTATATTCAGCGCTATCTGATCGGCAGTTTTGAATCCGATCCCCGGTATATCAAGCGTCAAGCGGTATGGATTATTACGCACTATAGCAACAGCATCGGCACCATAGGTCCTGTAAATCCGAACGGCACGTGCAGTGCCTACTCCATGGGAATGCAGAAAAACAATAATCTCCTTTACTGCCTTCTGCTCGGCCCATGCAGCAACAACCTGTGCCATACGCTTTCTGCCAATACCGGGAAGTTCAAGCAGTCTTTCAGGATGATCCTCAATGATGTTAAAAACCTCCAGACCAAAGGCGTGGATAAGAACCTTTGCCAGATGGGGGCCAATACCTTTGACCATGCCTGATGAGAGATATTTGCTGATCCCTTCAAGAGTGTCAGGAGATATAACCGCCAGATGGCTTGCCTTGAATTGCAGTCCCCATGTTTTATCGTTTTGCCAGCCCCCCAGAGCTTCAACATGCTGCCCCGTCGTAACGGCGGCAACGTACCCTACAACCGTCACAGCGTCACGCTCCCCTTTTACGACAAGACGCAAGACACTGAAGCCGGAAGATTCATTGAAAAAAGTCACCCTATCCACCACGCCGGCTACCCGTTCCTCTCCTGATACTTTTTTCACACTCTCATTCATGATCATTTTCCTTTGACTGAAAAGCCTGCATCAAGGAACGAACACCTTGCGTCACCCCTTATTTGTAAAATATGGTGAATTTAAGTATTGTGCCGTTAGATTCTCATCTTGGGGGTGCTTAATCTTGTTGGAGCCTCGAGGGGCTGCAACAGATGACAGCTGAGAGTAAACCCTTGTAACTTGATGCAGGTAATGCTGACGCAAGAAAAGATGAACCCGGTTCTCCTGCACTGCCTGCTTGTTTAAACATCTTCTATGACCTACGCTACTGAGAACACGTCCTGCCCGGAGCATCGCATTTACGGGATTTCATCAGAAAAGACCTTTATCAAAGGCTCCCTTTATCCGATAGATGTCGGCATGAGAACACTGAAACTCAGCAGAACCTATGTCTGCCGCGGACAGGAATTCTCTTCGTTTCCTCTATACGATACCAGCGGGCCGTATTCTGATCCGTCAGTCATTATTGACCTTGAAAAAGGACTCCCGCCAATTCGTGACACATGGGTTTTTACCGAGAGAGAAACCGTCCCGTCGACCTTTTCTTCTGCATCGGGTACTGAAACACGAACTCCACGCAAAGCAAAAGAAGGTTCAGGGATTACCCAGATGTTTTTTGCCCGTAAAGGGATCGTAACTCCCGAAATGGAATATGTTGCAATACGAGAGAACCAGCAACTGGAAGGGTGGATTACATCGTTTTCGAAAGGCGGCAGAAAGAGTGTGCCGATAACTCCTGAATTTGTCAGGGACGAGATTGCCAGAGGCCGGGCTATTATTCCGGCAAACATCAATCACCCTGAACTTGAGCCGATGATTATCGGTAGAAATTTCCGTGTCAAGATCAATGCAAATATCGGCAACTCTGCGCTCGGCTCATCAATAGAGGAAGAGGTTGAAAAAGCCGTATGGTCGTACCAATGGGGTGCTGATACCGTTATGGATCTCAGTACCGGAAGCAATATCCATAAAACACGCGAATGGATTCTGCGAAACTCACCGGTACCTATCGGGACCGTGCCAATCTACCAGGCACTTGAAAAAGCCGGAGGACAGGCTGAGGACCTGACCTGGGAGCTTTATCGAGACACGCTTATTGAACAGGCTGAACAGGGTGTTGATTACTTTACCATTCATTCGGGCATCCTGCGGGAACATCTCCCTTTTGCTGAACAGCGCCTGACCGGAATTGTATCCAGGGGCGGTTCGATTATGGCTAAGTGGTGCAAAGCCCACAGGCAGGAAAACTTTCTCTATACTCATTTTGAAGATATCTGCAGGATACTGCAAGCTTACGACATTGGCGTTTCGCTGGGTGATGCCCTGCGCCCGGGATCAATAGTCGATGCCAATGATGAGGCGCAATTCGGTGAACTCAAGGTACTCGGTGAACTTACAACAGTTGCATGGAAATACGATGTACAGGTGATGATTGAAGGCCCGGGTCATGTTCCTCTTAATCTGGTTGAGGAAAACATGGAGAAGCAGCTTGAATACTGCCATGAAGCCCCATTTTACACCCTTGGACCGCTGATTACTGACATTGCCGCAGGATATGACCATATCAATTCAGCTATTGGCGGTGCACTGATAGCAAGCAAAGGCTGTTCAATGCTCTGCTATGTAACCCCGAAAGAGCATCTGGGCCTGCCTGACAGGAATGATGTCCGTGAAGGAGTTATTGCCCATAAAGTTGCAGCTCATGGCGCCGACCTGGCAAAAGGAAATGCTGTCGCATGGCTGCGTGACGAACTTATGAGCCGTGCAAGGTATGCTTTTGCGTGGGAAGACCAGTTTAACCTATCGCTTGATCCGGTAAAAACCCGTGAGGTGCATTCACAAAGCATGGCTCAGAGCGGTCATACGGGAAAAAACCAGGATTTCTGCACCATGTGCGGGCCTGATTTCTGTTCGATGAAAAAGTCGAAAGAAAGTTCTGAGTGCTGAGTGCCGAGTGGGCAGTGGACAGTGAGCAGGATCACTGTCCAGTACCTGGGGAAAACGAATTAGATTGAGGCGGCTTGGATGATGGCGGCGAAATCTTCGGCATTGAGGCTGGCTCCTCCGATAAGACCACCGTCAATATTCGGCATGGCAAAGAGTTCTGCTGCGTTGGAAGGCTTGACGCTTCCACCGTACTGAATACGGACAAGGCGGAAGGCTGGCTCACCATAGAGTTCACCAATAAGCGTACGGATAAAGAGATGCACCTCTTCTGCCTGAGCGGAGGATGCTGTTTTTCCAGTGCCGATAGCCCATACCGGTTCGTAGGCAATGACAATCGCACCTATATGACTGATGCCCGCCAAACCTTCGCGTACCTGAGTTGAAATCACTGTTTCGGTCACTCCTGATTCGCGCTCTTCGAGAGTTTCACCGACACAAAGGATAACCTTAAGCCCTTCACTCAGCGCTTTTTTTATACGGAGATTTACCGTAACATTGGTCTCACCAAAATACTGACGGCGTTCCGAGTGACCGATAATGACATAGGAGCAGCCGATTGCATTGATCATTCTGGCAGAAACCTCTCCGGTAAAAGCTCCGTCATTTTCATAATGGCAGTTCTGTGCCACAAGCTGAACATCACTGCCTTCAAGGAGCTGCCCTACTGCATCCAAGGCAAGATAGGTCGGTGCAAGGCCGACATCACAGCCTGAAAATCCCTCACCAAGCGCTTCGATAACATCTGTAGCAAGGGTTACCGATTCGGCTACAGTATTATTCATTTTCCAGTTGCCAACAACAATTTTTTTACGCATTTCTAATAATCTGTTTTAACATCACAATATATCCGGTCAATCTGATCAAGACTGAACCGGTGTTTTCCTGAACGAGCATCTTTAAGCTCAACTTCGTTACCCCCAATAGCAATAATGGTTCCATGCCATACTCTTGCTTCGTTGGTTATCAGGTTGATTTCGCGATTCAACAGGCCCTGATTACCTCCGATCCTGTCCTTACGATAGATAATTTGACGTTTTCCCATAGCAGAGCTGGTTTGAGTTACCATTATTAACGAAATTCAAAAGCGCACTGTAACGCATTACACAATAATGAGATACGAATTGACCTCACACCTATGTATCATACGCGGAACAAATCCCGCTTTTTTGCTGTCGGAAATATACGAATCACAGGGATAATACAAGGCTGAAATATTTTCCAAGGTCGACTGAGGCATGAGATAAAGAGATAACCGAATGAATCACTCTGAATATCCTACAAAGGCAGATATAGGATAGAAGAAGCCTTTCAGTTTGATAGGGAGTGTTGCCGAGCTGGGGCTCGGCGTTCCCGGGTTTGTTCTGACAGAATCTCTGATAAAATGGGGGAAATGACATAGCCCCAGACTCCCGGGCAGGAAGTGTGGGGCATCGATAAGCTTTTTTAATATTCCGAAAAAATGAAAATGCTATTTGACAAAAATCTCAAGTATCTCATAATGCAGTTCACCTTTAGGTACTGCGATTGAAACTTTATCTCCAGGCTCTTTTCCTATCAGCGCCCTTCCGACTGGAGAACGAACTGAAATCTTGCCTAAATCGGTATCTGCCTCTTCAGAGGAGACAAGGGTATATTCAATGATCTCACTCGGATCATCAAGATTGCGAAGTTTTACAGAGGTCAGAATATAAACCTTATCGGTCTTGATGTGCTTCGGATCAAGAATCGTAGCTGCTGCAAGCTTATTTTCAAGCTCGGCAATGCGTGCTTCGGTATGTGACTGTTCCTCTCGCGCCGCATCGTATTCTGCATTTTCGCTGAGATCACCATGAGCTCTTGCTTCAGCTATTTTTTCCAGAACTTCCCTTCTGGTTTCATGAACCAGCACATAGAGCTCCTCTTTCAGGCGGTTATAGCCATCATTGGTCAGGTAAATTCTGTCAGTCATCTCTAGTACTGTTTTTGTTAAAAAAAGAAGCAACCCGATAAGAGCTACTTGCCACACAATCGGAGAGGATTGCAAACAAAAAAAAGTAAAGTCAGCTGCCCGCTGCTGACTTTACTTCAAAGTAATGTACAACTCTTAATCCTTCAGGCAAAAAAAACTTTACACATTAAACGCGAAATAGATTTTACTTCCACCGCGGTCAATGAGAAGAAACAAAAGATCACCACTTTTTACGGTATTTACAAGGGCGGTGTACTGAGCAAACGAGGTTACAGTCTGGCGGTTTACAGTAAGAATGATATCACCACGCCTCAAGCCTGCCTGATAAGCGTTTGAAGATGAAGAAATTGCCGTAACGATCACTTTACCGGCACCAGGCTTTCTGTTCAGCTTTTGAGCCGTCTCGGCAGTAAGCTCTTCAGCTTTGAAGCCAAGAGCAGTGGTTACTTTTGCATCTCCCTTTGATTGTGATGCAATTTCCTTGCCAGTCTGTTCTTCAAGACGAATGTTGAACAGCCTGATAACACCCTCCCTCTGCACCCTGATTTTCACCGTAGTCCCGGGTGACTGGCTGGCAATGACATTGCGAAGCGCAACGCTGCTGGTAACCTTAGCTCCATTAAAATCAAGAATAACATCACCGGTTTTTATGCCGGCTTTTGCAGCAGGACTGCCATCAACAACCGTTCCAACGAGCACCCCTTCATCCACCTTCAGATGCATGGCTTTTGCAAGATTTTCATCAATATCCTGAATACTTACACCGAGATAGCCCCGAGAAACCTTGCCGGTAGTGATGAGTGATGTCAGAACCTTTTTGGCCATATTTGAAGGCACGGCAAAACCTATTCCCTCAAATCCTCCGGTGCGACTTGCTATTGCCGTATTGATGCCGACAAGCTCTCCATTGATATTGACAAGAGCGCCTCCGGAATTGCCGGGATTTATAGCCGCATCGGTCTGAATGAAATCCTCATAATCAGCAAGTCCGACATTTGCCCGGCCTTTGGCGCTCACGATACCCTGCGTCACGGTCCTGGCAAAATTTTCACCAAGGGGGCTTCCAATGGCAAGAACCCATTCAGCAACCCTGAGTTTATCACTGTCGCCAATAATAATTGGTTTAAGACCTTTGGCGTTAACCTTGATAACCGCAATATCAGTTTTTGGGTCCTTGCCGATAACCTTGGCATTAATTTTCCTGTTGTCAAACGTGCGGATATAGACTGCATCAGCATCATCAACAACATGATTATTGGTTAGAATATAGCCATCACCTGTCACGATTACCCCCGATCCGAGGCCGTGCTGAACGCCTGAATGACCACCATGCGAGCCACTTTCAGGCTTGTCAAAAAAATCATCGAATGAATGACCGAAAAAATCTTCAAAAGGACGTCCAAAAAAGTCCATGGGACTAATCCCTCTCTCGACCACTTTTTTTTCGGTAAAAATCGTCACGACCGAAGGGGTCGCAGATTCTGCGATCTGAACGAATGCATCGTTGAAGCTTTTGAGTGACTGAATTGGATAATTTTCAATAGTGCTCTTTGCCGTGGCAAAATTCGGCCTGCCGGAGAGGTTCGGGCCATTGACAGAAACATTGAACTCAACATTGGAAAAAACAAGTGCTCCAACGATAATCCCTGCAAAGACAAGAAGCAGGTATTTCCATAACTTTTGATTCTTGCTCATCGGATATTTCAGGATTTATTTTTTTTTCAGTTACGATAAAGCCTCAATATTTTCAACGGCAGTTATACCAGCCTTCATTTTATTCATTGTCTCTTCATACTCCGCCTCGGGCTTTGAATCGGCAACAATACCGCCTGCGGCCTGGAAATATATGGTTGCATCCTCAATAACCATAGTTCTAATGGCGATAGCCGTCTTAAGGTTCCCTTTGAAATCAAGAAATCCAACGGCACCACCGTACAATCCACGTTTTTCCTTTTCAAGCTCATAAATGATCTCCATAGCCCTGACCTTTGGAGCACCGGTAAGAGTGCCGGCAGGAAAACATGACCAAAAGGCATCCATAGTTCCCAGATCGTCGCGAAGTTCACCGCGCACATTGCTGACAATATGCATGACATGCGAATACTTTTCAACCACCATCATCTCATTGGTTTCGACAGTTCCGATTTTAGCTATTCTGCCAATATCGTTTCTGCTTAGATCAATAAGCATGAGATGCTCCGCCAGCTCTTTTTCATCAGAAAGGAGTTCTCTGGCAATACGTTCATCTTCTTCAAAACTGATGCCGCGATGTCTTGTGCCGGCAATAGGACGGGTATCTACCATCCGCCGTCCTGCACTGTCACGCTCAACTTTTACAAGCAATTCGGGCGATGAACCGACAATTTCGAACTCCTTTAAATCAAAGTAATAGAGGTAGGGGGAAGGGTTGATGGTTCTCAGCATCCGGTAGACATCAAAAGCACGGGTATTCAAGGGTCTGCGGAGGCGTTGTGAAATCTGTACCTGAAAAATATCTCCCGCTAAAATGTACTCTTTAGCCTTTCCAACTTTCTGTAAATACTCTTCTCTCAGAGTATTGGAAACTACCTGCTCAGGGCGTTCAGGTTGAAACACGATCTCTTCACGCTGCAAAGGCCGGAACATCTGTTCGGCAATCAGCTCTATTTTCCTTAAAGCATCC
Source organism: Chlorobiaceae bacterium (assembly GCA_037143555.1). Taxonomy (GTDB): domain Bacteria; phylum Bacteroidota; class Chlorobiia; order Chlorobiales; family Chlorobiaceae; genus Chlorobium. Next base: position 51,947 of record JBAWYL010000010.1, on the reverse strand, counting down.
GGCTTATCAGAATCGTCAAGGTAATTGGAGACGATAAATACCTTGCGTAGAATATTATCGAATACGACAAGCGTATCACAGAAGAGAAGAAAAATGTCGGGCATCTCTGCCGGATCGGGCAGTTCCGGTTTTGGAATTCTTTCGATAAGGTGCATGGCATCGTATCCAAAATAGCCAAAAACACCCGATGTAATCATCTGGGGTGCACCGTTCTTTTTCCTCGGTATCTCTTCAGTATCAAACGCAGCAATACACCGGTCAATCTTTATACGAAGATTTTTTTCCTCTCCGGCGATTTTTCCAAGATCGTGGAATTTCGAATCAAGAATTTCGATATCTGCAGAACCGTCCACGGAGCCTTTGAGAATAGCGACCGGGTCTATGGCGATATAGGAAAACCGGGCAAGAAGCTCCTCTCCCTCAACCGATTCGAGCAGGCATGAGAACGGCCGCTTAAGTTTGAGATATACTGAAACAGGGGTTTCTGTGTCAGCATGAACCTCTTTGAAAAGCGGTTTGAGAAGATATGGCGCATGCCGTTGATGTAATGGCATAAAAAGAAAACTGATTAGTTATTGCTACAGCGTAATAAAAAAAATATTTCGTATAGTAAAAAAGATAACCTGCATCACTCTGAGGGGAAACAGCCGAAAGCTATGAGTAAGCATGCCTATTAAATTGCGTAAAAAAAAATTTATTATAAACTGGCTGAAAGCCTTTATGCTCTCACCTGGCATTCTTTTTCCTGCCGGATACCTTTTACTTTATCTCTCGACGAATATCTATCTGAATGCAGATTTCAAAAAAAGCCTTTCATTGTCGGTCCAGAGAGCAACCGGCAATAGATGGCATATACACATCAAATCCCTGAAAACCGGCTGGATTCTTAACTCCGTCACTCTCAACGAGATCGAATTTACAAAGGCCGCAATGCCTGAAAACAGAGGCCAGGTTGCGAATCATTCCATGACCATCAATACTCTCGAAATACCGACTCCACATCTTCAACAGCTTCTTTTCAGCAACGCTGACTTAATGTCGTCAACAAATGCTCTTTGCGAAAAAATTATCGCAGAGAAGAGCCTTGTTCAATGAACCATTAAACCGGTACGCTGTAACCGGATCGAACTGAGTTTACTCACGAGATCGGTGAAGAGTGACAGGTCTGGATTCCATGACCAGTAAACCATAAGTGCCTGGCCGACAATATCTTTTTCGGGCAAAAAGCCCCAGAAACGGCTGTCAAGACTGTTATCCCGATTGTCACCCATCGCGAAATAGTAGTTTGACTGGATAGTATATTTCTCGGCAGGAGAGCCATCTATAAAAACCGTTCTCCCCTGTAAACTCACATCATGTCCTTCATCTGCAATGAGCGAACTGTAGAGCGGATAGGTTGCAGTGGTCAATCGCACAACATCTCCTTTGCGAGGAATACGTATTGGTCCGTAATTATCCTTGTTGAAATCTGAATACTGGGGAAAAATCATATAATCCCCATCTCCGGCAGCCATACGGGTCCCGATAAACTGGGCATGTGGCGGTAGAGGTACAGGTTTTTTATTAATAGAGAGCTTTTGAGCATGAATTTCGAGGGTATCGCCACTGAGAGCGACACATCGCTTGATATAGTTCAAAGAGCGATCTTTGGGAAACTTGAACACAATAATATCGCCTCTGTCAACATTTCTAACTCCCGGCAACCGAATCTCGGTAAAGGGTATTTTTGGTCCATAGACGTACTTGTTGACAAAAAGAAAATCTCCGGCAAGCAGAGTACTTTCCATCGATCCTGTAGGAATACGGTATGACTCAACGATAAAAACGCGAAGAATAGTTGCAAATATAGCCGCTATAACAAGAGCGTCAAACCACTCCCTCGAATGTTTTTTTCCCGGGTTCCCTTTTTGAATATTCAATGACATAGAGTTTTATTCATTTAAAATAAATTTGCCAACCTGTGGGATCTTTTAGCCTATTCGTCAATATTCAATAAGGCAAGGAAGGCTTCCTGCGGCACCTCTACCCTGCCGACCTGTTTCATGCGTTTTTTACCCTCTTTCTGTTTTTCAAGCAGTTTGCGCTTTCGACTGATATCGCCGCCATAGCATTTCGCCAGCACGTTTTTCCTCATCGCTGATATGGTTTCGCGCGAAATTATCTTGCTGCCGATGGCTGCCTGGATAGCGACCTCATACATCTGCTTGGGTATAATACCTTTTAATTTCAGGCAAAGCTTTTTGCCCCAGTCATAAGCTTTCGAGTGGTGAACGACTATCGAGAGTGCATCGACCGCCTCACCGTTCAACAGCACATCAAGTTTCACCAGATCGGACTCGCGGTAGCCTATGTACTCGTAATCCATAGAGGCATAGCCTTTTGAAATGGATTTGAGCCTGTCATGAAAATCAAACACAATTTCTGCCAGAGGAAAATCAAAATGCATGATCACCCTTTTGGTATCGAGATAATCAGTCGTTTTGTAATCGCCGCGCCGCTCCATGCCAAGCTTCATGATATTCCCGATATAGTCGGCCAGGGTAATAATCTGCATGCTGACATAGGGTTCTTCAACAAGATTTATCCTTGTCGTGTTGGGCATCTTGGACGGGTTGTCGACAATTACAACTTCAGAGTTGGTCAAGACAACGCGATACTCCACGTTTGGAACCGTAGTAATGATATTAACGCCATATTCACGCTCAAGACGTTCCTGAACAATTTCCATATGGAGCAGCCCGAGAAATCCACATCTGAATCCGAAACCGAGAGCAACTGATGTTTCAGGGGTATAAACTAATGAGGCATCGTTCAGGGCAAGCTTTTCAAGCGATTCGCGAAGATCCTCAAATTCATTCGAGTTAATCGGATAGAGCCCACTGAAGACCATTGGCTTGACCTCCTTGTAGCCTGCAAGGCGCTCTTTTGCCGGGGCATCGACAAGCGTAACCGTGTCGCCAACCTTGGCATCCTTAACATCCTTGATGGAGCAGATCAGATACCCAACATCGCCTGATTCCAGAAGATTTTTGGGCTGCCGCTTCATTCCCATGACGCCTATTTCGTCGGCAAGAAAAACCTTGTCGCTGGCAAAAAACCTGACCTTGTCGCCCTTTTTAAGCGCACCTTCCACAATGCGAAGATAAACCACTACTCCTCGATAGGAATCGAATACCGAATCAAAAATCAGAGCCCTCAAAGGAAGATGATTGTTGTCGGCAGGAGCAGGGATCCGGGAAATAATGGCCTCCATGAGCTCAGTAATCCCAAGGCCGGCTTTGGCCGATACCTGCAGGATATCCTCACGTTTATTACCGACAAGATCCATGATCTGGCGGGCAACGCCCTCCACATCGGATGATGGGAGATCAATTTTATTGATAACCGGTATAATTTCAAGCCCGGCCTCGATCGCAAGGTAGAGATTGGCTATCGTCTGAGCTTCAACACCCTGGGTTGCATCAACGATAAGAAGTGCTCCTTCGCATGCGGCAAGGGAGCGGGAGACTTCATAACTGAAGTCAACGTGACCGGGAGTATCGATGAGGTTTAATGTATACAGAAGACCATCAGCAGCTTTGTACTTCATCTGGACTGCATGGCTCTTTATAGTAATGCCACGCTCCCGTTCGAGATCCATATCATCAAGAACCTGTGCGGAAGCCATCTGTGTGCGGTCAAGGGTATGCGTTACTTCCAGCAGGCGGTCGGCCAGTGTGGATTTTCCATGATCAATATGTGCGATAATGCAGAAGTTCCTCAGGCGGTTAACTTCTGTACTGGACAATGCCATAAAATAAGCGTTAGATTCTGATAAAAATTCAAGGTGAGGAATATAATCAATTAATACGATTGTGGTATGGAAGAGTCGCTATACAAAAAGCTGCTGCTGGCTATCATGACGTAAGCCCCTGAGAAAATCAGCTGCGTCCATAGGTTTGCGGCCTTCGAGCTGAAGCGACAGCAGTTCAAGCCAGCCGTCGGAACATGATGCGTAGAGTTTACCGCTGTCGACAAAAACCGTTCCGGGAGAGGCCGGCGCTTTGTCAAGAAAAGGTGAGCAGGAAGAAGCCTTGAAGATCTTCATAGTTTTACCGCTGAAGGTTGTCCATGCCGTCGGTTTCGTGGCAAGACCCCTGATAAAATCATTAACGTTCTTGACCGGTTGAGACCATTCAATACGAGTATTGTCGCGGGTAAGCTTGGGGGCTCTTGAAACAAGCGCTTCATCCTGAGCTGATACCGCTGCTTTGTGTGAAGCAATCAAGTGAAGCGTTTCGACAACAACGCGAGCGCCGAGATTTGATAGGCGGAAGGCAAGATCAGTCGCATTTTCAACAGAATCGATAAGCATTTTTTCCTGAAGAATGATATTGCCTGTGTCGACGCGCTGTTGGAGAAAAAATGTCGTAACACCGGTTTCCCGGTCACCATTGATAATGGCCCAATTAATCGGAGCAGCTCCCCGGTAGGCCGGAAGCAATGATGCATGAAGGTTAAACGCTCCAAGAGCCGCCTTTTCAAACACCGCAGCCGGCAGAATACGGAAAGCAGCAACAACAATGACATCTGCTTTCTCGGCTGCGACTATGTCAGCAAACTCCTGACTATTGACATCATCAGTTTCATAAACCGTAAGCCCAAGAGAGATCGCAGCCTGTTTTACAGGAGAAGGTTCGGGCTCAGCATGCTTGCTTCTGCGAGGTTTATCGGATCCAGTGACAACCAGAACCAGCTCAAAATCATTATTTTCTGCTGCAATAGCCTTTAAAGATGGAACTGCAAACTCGGGCGTTCCCATAAAAATAATCCGCATGGCACTCTAAAATATTAAGCTGTAAGAGGTTCACGCGAAATCGGGTACGCAGCAGTCACACCGCCTGAAGTAAAAGCATCCAGCACGTTCTGGATTTTTCTACGGTCGCGTTTCTCCATCCTGTCGACAAAGAGAGTGCCGTTAAGATGATCTATTTCATGCTGCAGCACCCGTGCGTACATACCGGAAAACTCACCTGTTATCTCTTCAAAATGCTCATCACGGTATTTCAAGGTAATAGCGGCCGGCCGTTCAACATCCCCCTTAACTCCAGGAAGACTTAAACATCCCTCTTCCATGTCGTTGTAACCCCTGACAGAAAGAATATGGGGATTGATCACGACCATCGGCTTTGCGTCTAAGTAATTGGTCAAGCCGGAAATATCCAGAACAACAAGCCGAACTGAATGTCCGACCTGAGGTGCTGCCAAACCAATTCCCGAAGCATTGTGCATGGTCTCAAACATAAAGGTAACCAGCTCTTCAATACCGCTATCTATGCCCTTCAGTGGTTTGGCTTTCTTTCGAAGTATATCGTCGCTATAAATATTGATCGGTAATATCATAAATTCACTACGTTAATTTTTCTTTCAGGAACCTTTGAAACAGTTTAAAAGTTGCCCGACCTTTATGACCGGATAATATGAAGCCCTGTGAAATTTCCAAAGTCTAAAAAAAGGCGCAGACATGTTTCTGCTCACCAAAAGAGTCGTGCTACTTTCTTTTGTACATTTTTTCAAGAAGCTTTACAATTCCACCAAACCTTACATGATTTTTTTTAACCGACAGAACTGTTGACTCCTCAGTGATATCATCCTTTATAGCAATCTGAACAGGATACACCAGAATAAAACTGTTTTTCTGAAAATACTTGTTAAGATAGGCAGGCATCTTTGCCATTTTTCCATGATAGGAAAGATGATTTTTTCGGCTCATCACAACAATGAGATTATCATCATTTCTTATCTCCCTCGAAAGCACGAGAAAATCATCCCAATCCTTGAAAACCTTGTATTCAGTATTGGAAAGACTTTGTGAGTATCTTTCCTTCAGATGGGCATGAGTTTGTTTTGTGGCATAAACCACCAGTTTTGATCCCGTATTTCTTATGATATTGATCACCTTCTTCATCCAGTGTTCAAAGCCGATTTCATTTTCAGCGCCCGCAGGTATAACGACCATGGTCCGCTTTATAGTAGCCAGGGGTTGAACCGGTTTATAAATAAAGGTCGTGATATTACATCTGCCAAGAATGTTTTCGGATGCACTGCCGAGAAATGAATCGGTAAGAATGCTTTGCTGATGTAACCCTAAAATAAGGTCCGAGATTTTCTGCTCTCTAATCACACCGGTAATACCGTTAACAACATCACTGTCATATCGAATCAACTGTGTAAGGTCGTAATCAATAGCCGATGCAGCGACCGCTGCTTTTTCAAGAAGTTTTCGTCCATGCTTTTCTGCAGCATCGTCACTCATGCTGTTGTCAGCTACATGAAGAGCATAAATACCATTATTGTCTTTAAACGATTTTACAGTTACGCTGAGATTGACCAGCTCATCAACCGTGCTGATGTCGTTCATGGGAATCAATATCCGTTCTTCTGTGCCGGCGAAACCGGACGGCGGAACTTCATCAACGGTATCGGCAAGAGCAATATTCTGCGCACCTTTCTCTCCGACAATTGTTGCCAGGGTGCAGGTTATCAGAATAAAAAGGATAGTGCCGTTCAATACACTCTCATCAAGCAGTCTGACAGGATCACCTTTAAGGGTATAACCGGTAATAATGTTATAGCCAATCAGTACCGTTGCAAGAGCCAATGCCGCATGAGCGCTTATCAGTCCAAAAATCAGCCTGCGCTCGTCAAGCGAATACCCGAAAAGCTTCTGTGTAATCCAGGCTGAAAGATATTTTGCCAATGAAGCAGCAACCGTTATAACTACAGCAACCTTTATGGTGTTATAATCTTTGAAAAAAGCCCGGACATCGATAAGCATCCCGACGCCAATCAAAAAAAATGGAATAAACAGGGCATTGCCTACAAACTTGACTCTGTTCATGAGCGGTGATGTGCGGGGAATCAGACGGTTCAGGGCCAGACCGCTGAGAAATGCACCGATAATGGCCTCAACACCTGCAGCTTCCGCAAGAAAACCGCCAAAAAAAACCAGCGCCAGAACAAAGAGATACTGGAGCACACTGTCATCGAAGCGTTTGAAAAACCAGCGGGCTATCACTGGAAAAAGCAGCAGAACAATCAGACCGAAAAGCGTTATACCAATAAAAAGCCTTAACCAGAATCCGGTCATCACCTCCCCTGAGGACATTCCGGTAATAACAGCGAGCACCAGCAGCGCAAGGGTATCAGTGATTATGGTTCCGCCGATGGCAACAGTGACTGCCTTGTTCGTGGATATACCGAGCTTGCTGACGACCGGGTAAACTATAAGTGTATGTGAGGCAAAAATACTGCCGATAAGAATAGATGAAAACAGCGAAAAATCAAGAATATAGAGACCTACAAGAACACCGAGAACAATCGAGATGGTGAAGGTATAGAGACCGAAAAGAATACTGGTTCTACTGTTTTTACGGAAATCTTCGACATCAATTTCCAGCCCGGCAAGAAACATGATATAGAGCAACCCGACTGTTCCAAACAGAATAATACTGCTGTCACGAAGCATCAGATTCAACCCATGTGGACCGATCACTGCCCCGGCAATAATAAGACTGATCAAACTCGGAATTTTCAGCCGGTTAAAAAGAACCGGGGCAAAAAGAATAATTAACAGTATCAGCGAAAACTGCAGTACCGGATTCTTCAACGGCAGGGCAATATCAATCAGACTCATCAATACCATCGGTTACAATCCAGAAGTTAATATCCTCTAAATCCGGCAATACTGTAAAGGAAACGGTTCGGCGCAACAGGAAAACAATGCAGGAAGGCACTCATATTCTCGACCGTAAAAATAACTTATACGGCAATAAATATGCATATCTTTTCAGTTGAACACAAAACAACTCTTCATTGAGCAATGAGCGTTTTGAACAGTATCCGGGTCATATAACATGAACAGGTCTCGACAGGCTTCTTTTAACCTTTTTCTCCGCTGTTAACCATGCACTGGCTTTATCTGATTATGGCAATCCTGTTTGAAGTATCCGGCACAACCAGCATGAAAATGTCCAACGGATTCACTAAACTTGCGCCAACACTTTTTATTTTCTTTTTTTACGGACTGAGCTTTACCTTTCTTTCGTTAACGCTCAGGGTACTGCCCATCGCGTTGACCTATGCCATCTGGTCAGCACTCGGAACCGCCATTATAACCGTCATCGGCGTTTTATGGTTCGGAGAGAGTATCAGTGCCATCAAAATCATTTCCCTGCTGCTTATCATTATTGGAGTGGCGGGGTTGCATTTCAGTCAGGAACACGTTCAATAAGTATGAAAAATCCATATCCTATCTATAAAAAAATTGTCGTAAAAGTCGGTTCGAATGTCATTACCGGTAAAAACGGAAAGCTTGATCTTGAAATTCTCGACAGCCTTACCGCACAGATAGCACAACTTCAGAAAAAGGGAATTCAGATCATTCTCGTTTCTTCGGGCGCTGTCAGTGCCGGTCGATCTATTATAAAACCATCCGGCATTCTCACTCCTGTGGCAGCGCGCCAGATACTTGCATCAACAGGACAGATAAAACTGATCAGTACCTATAATGAACTCTTTCTGAAGCACAACCTTATCACCGCGCAGATTCTCGTCACAAAAGGCGATTTTCGGGATCGGCAGCACTATCTCAACATGCAGACATGCTTTACTGCCCTTCTGCAGCAGAGCATCATCCCCGTTGTCAATGAAAACGACGCGGTATCAGTTACAGAGCTCATGTTTACCGATAATGATGAACTCTCCGGTCTCATTGCCTCAATGATGGATGTTGAAGGCTATATTATTCTTTCGCATGTTGACGGTCTGTTTGACCTTAAGGCTGGAGATGGAGCGATCATCCCGGAAATCGATCCGTCAACAAAACATTTCCATCAATATATCCATCCGGGAAAATCAGAATTTGGAAGAGGTGGCATGTTGACCAAATGCCATATTGCCCAGAAACTCTCAAGGCTTGGAATCACTGTTCATATCGCCAATGGGCGTACCCCGGATATTCTGCTTTCAATTCTTGGCGGAACAAAAACCGGCACAAAATTTCTGCCGCAAAAACCGACCCATGGCCCAAAACGCTGGATTGCCAACAGCGAAGGTCTTGAAAAAGGGGCAGTCACCATCAACAAAGGAGCTGAGAAGGCTCTTGTCAGCGATGAACAGGCAAACAGCCTCCTTCCAATTGGGATTGAATCAGTTGAAGGGATATTCTTCAAAGGCGATATTATTAAAGTCTGCTCGAGCGAGGGCCAGGCAATCGGTTACGGGATGGCACAATACAGCTCGGAAAAAACACTCTCGATTATAGGACAAAAAGGCCATAAGCCTTTAATTCGCTACGATTATCTTTATATAACACCCTGAGCCCAGAGGAAAAACCATGCAGGAAACCATTACGCAACAACTCAAAGCTGTCCAGCAGGCAAGCAGGGAGATCGTGACACTCAGCGATGCCGCAATCAACAGCTTACTGCTTGACCTTGCCGAAAGCATCCCTATGCACCAGGAACTCATACTCCAGGCAAACAGGAAAGATCTGGATCGTATGGATAAGACAGATCCGATGTACGACAGGCTTCTTCTGAACGCCTCTCGTCTGGAGGCAATTGCAGAAGACATCCGTAATGTCGCCAAACTTCCTTCACCTCTTGATCTTCTCCTTGAAAAGCGCACCCTCCCGAATGGTCTTGACCTGAAAAAAGTCACCGTACCGATAGGAGTGATAGGCATCATCTATGAAGCCAGGCCCAACGTAACCTTTGATGTCTTTGCGCTCTGTCTTAAATCCGGAAATGCCACTGTTCTGAAGGGCGGAAGTGACGCCATGTATTCAAACATAGCCATTGCTGATCTCATCCATACGATTCTGAAGAAGCATTCTATCAATCCCGATACGCTTTACCTTTTGCCAGCTGAACGGGAGGCTGCTGCCCTTATGCTCAATGCGGTCGGTTTTATAGACATGATCATTCCCCGGGGCAGTCAGAAACTTATTGACTTTGTCCGTAATAACTCAAAGGTTCCCGTTATTGAAACGGGAGCAGGTATTGTGCATACCTATTTCGATAAAAGCGGCGACCTGGACCTTGGTCAAAAGATTATCTTCAACGCAAAAACCCGCCGGCCGAGTGTCTGCAATGCGCTGGACACCCTGGTTATTCACCAGGAGCGTCTTGATGATCTTGCAATTCTTCTGAGGCCTCTTAGGGAAAAAAAGGTTGTGCTCTTTGCTGATGAAACAGCTTATCTGAAACTGCAAGGGTCCTACCCTGATGCACTGCTTCATCGTGCAGAACCGGAGCACTTCGGCACTGAATTTCTCTCTTTGCAAATGTCGATAAAAACCGTTGCATCACTTGAAGAGGCGCTTGAGCATATAGCACACTACAGTTCCCGTCACAGTGAGGCAATTATAGCAGAAGATCGGGAGACAAAAGAGTGTTTTTTAAAAAGAGTTGATGCTGCTGTTGTCTATGCAAACGCCTCAACGGCATTCACCGATGGCGCCCAGTTCGGACTTGGGGCAGAAATCGGTATCAGCACACAAAAACTCCATGCGAGAGGTCCAATGGCATTGAAAGAACTCACTACCTACAAATGGATTATCGAGGGTAACGGCCAAACAAGACCTTAAGACAATATGCTCGAAGCAATAAACATCAGTAAATCCTATACCCTGCCGGGCCAACGAACCATACCAATCCTCAGGGAAATAAACCTCACGCTCGGTGAAGGTGAAATGGTGACGGTCATAGGAGCGTCGGGCAGCGGAAAAACGACTTTGCTGAACATGCTCGGCACCCTTGATACTCCGGACGGAGGAGAAATCCGTTTTGACGGAGAACTCCTCTTCATAAATAAAAAATACTCTCTCTCTCAGAAAGCACTCGCGAAATTCCGGAACCGGAAAATAGGCTTCGTTTTTCAGTTCCACCACCTGCTTTCTGACTTTACCGCCATTGAAAATGTGGCAATGCCTGAATTTATCGCCACAGGAAAACTCCAGCCTGCAAAAAAACATGCAGGGGAACTCCTTGCCGGACTCGGACTCAGCGAGCGTTTTGAGCACCTTCCTTCAGAGCTTTCAGGCGGAGAACAGCAACGGGTCGCCATTGCCCGGGCCTTGATGAATAACCCTAAACTGGTCCTTGCCGATGAACCGAGCGGCAACCTCGACAGCAATAACAGCCGTATACTTTATGAACTTATGGCCAGACTGAGCAAGGAACGCCGAACCTCTTTTGTCATCGTCACCCACAACGAAGAGTATGCATCGATGTCTGACCGATGCCTTCGCATGCAGGATGGAATGTTGCATAATTGCGGAAAGTGAGGTTTGTGCCCATAAACAGGAAAAAACCAGGTAAGCGATAATGGCAGGAAAAACAGAAAGCAGCTTTATTGAGGTTAATGGATTCAATGTTCATTACCGGCTTGCCGGCAGCGGCAAACCTCTCGTTGTGCTCCTGCACGGCAGTTTTCTGAGCCTCAGATCATGGCGGCTCGTTTTTGACCGACTGGCGGAAAACGCAACGGTCATTGCATTCGACCGCCCCGCTTTTGGTCAAACCTCTCGCCCTCTTCCCTCAAAAGGTACGAAGGCCAGTTACACTCCTGAAGCCCAGTGTGACCTGGTTATAGAACTGATGAATAAACTTGGTTTCGGCAAAGCGGTGCTGGCTGGTAATTCAACGGGCGGCACAATAGCATTGCTGACTGCGTTGCGACACCCGGAAAGTGTTGAAGGAGTGGTACTTGTCGATGCCATGATATACAGCGGCTATGCTACCAGCGAGATACCAGCGATCATAAAGCCTGCAATGAAAGCCATGGGCCCACTCTTTTCCCGAGTAATGAAGTTAATGATCACCAGGCTTTTTGACCCTCTTATTCGTGCTATGTGGCACAACAAGGAACGGCTTGGAAACGAGGTTCTGGACGCGTTTCGCAGGGACCTGATGGTTGGTGACTGGGCGAGAGCCTTCTGGGAGCTTTTTAGCGAGACGCATCATCTCAGACTGGATGAACGGGTTAAAACCATGTCACATCCGTCTCTCGTCATTACGGGTGAAGACGACAACATGGTAAAAAAGGAGGAGAGTATCCGTCTTGCCGGTGAACTGCCATATGCAGAATTGGTCATCGTGCCCGATTGCGGGCATCTTCCTCAAGAAGAAAAGCCAGAAGCCTTTGTTCTTGCTGTAAGGAAATTTCTTAAAAGAATCACTGATACCAATACAATTGCCGATCATGTGGAGCAAATTCACACGTAGTAACTCATTAAAACAGATAAGAAACGTTACCCTCTTTATTGCTGTTCTTACTTGGCAATGTCAGGCACAGAGCGTGCATGCAAAGGATTTCAAGAAACCTCTTCATTTCGCCATCGGGAAAAACAGTGCGACTGTCACCGGTGATATGGTCAGAGGCGACAGGGATATCTACCTCATCAAGGTTAATGCAGGGCAGACTATGTCTGTCAATGTTTCTGCGCTTGAAGAAAATGCCGTATTTTCTGTTTTCGAGCCCAATGCAAAACATGCAATTCCCGGCACCGAGGAAGGAAAAGATCTTACGAAATGGCAAGGTTCTCTTTCCAAAACAGGTGAGTACCGAATTATTGTCGGTGGAACAAGAGGAAATGCAAGTTATACAATGCAGGTTACCGTAAAGTGATATTGCCTGGTCGGCACTGGTGATTGCTGACATTGCCGAAATATCGGTCAAAGCATCCCTAAAGCTTTGACCAGGCAGTCAAAACCAACATGTTCCTGTTCCAACCGGATTTGATTACCCCACTCATTCAGGCGCAACTGATCGCAAAGAGCACTTTCTTTGACATTCAACCAGCTCGGCCAGTCCGTTATGGAGAGGATGACGCGCGACCACCTCCCCGAGAGTGACCTGGCTGCGCATCTGAAGTTCCAGACGAATATTTCTCAACAGCTCAGCGCGGTCGACCACCACCTGTGCGTACAGAATTGCGGTATCAAGCTCAGCATCCCCCTCATCAAGAGCAATACCGGCAATCAATGGTCTGAATGGAGGGCGATAAAGCGCTCTTTCGAAAGGAAGTTCAATGAGCCCAGCGGAACCTTCAAGAAGCATAAAGCTGCCTGAAGGGAGATCATCGCGCAAATCAATGGCATGGGTTTCGATCTCATGCAGGATATCCATGATGCGACGATTTTCGAGCCACGCCTTGTCATCAAGAAAGCGTCGTAACTGCTCTGAAAGTCTGGCCACCGTTCACTGTGTATGCTCTCCGGCCTCCAGCCAGTCATAGTGAACGCGCCGCAGACGGTTGTCGGGCCGCATCGTGATGATCGGTGGCAAAACCAGTACCTCTTCCAGAAGCAGGCTCAACTCCTCCTGACGGGACTGTGACATAAGAAAATCCCAGAATGCCCGGAAACTTTTTCCCTGATCCGAATCAGCGCTGGCATCACGTTCGCCCATGATCTCTTCAAGCAGTGCCCCTTTGGATCCCTCCCAGAGGGCAATACGCTCACGCACCCGGCGATCGAGAGTGCGAAAGTTATGCTCCACCTCACGAAAATCGGTTAACAATTCACGTGCCAATTGCAGAAACTGCTGGAACCGATCCTTCAGTCCGGTATCATCGAGAAGCGATATCTCCCCGGCAAGAATACTGACGATTTCCGCATCAATATCGTCACGGCGCTTTTGCAGTTCCGCAATCCGGACTTCAGGATCGGCCTGGCTTCCCATGCTCATCTGACGCAAGAGTTCAAACAAGGTAAGAAGTCGCGACTCTGTGCCGACAAAAGCACGTTCGCTCAAACCCTCGAGCCAGGCCAGAGCCTTTTCGGTTGACGCAGTCAGGTCAAAATGAGGTTCATCCGTCCCGTCCGGATAAAATTTACGCAGCCATCCCTTGTCGTTTTCAGCCCAATCGTTAAGGTAGTTTTGCGCTGTACCCGGAAACTGATCGGCACCAAGCTGTTGACGCAAGGCAAACAGTTCATCTTCCAGCGCCTCGACCAGATCAGCCTGAGAGAGAATCCGCACATTGGGCGCAATGAACACCCTGTGCAGAAAACCGGCAACCAGCGGCGCATGCTGTGCGCACAAAAGACGCCAGGCCGGATGATTCTAACGGAGCAGGTTCAGGGTTGTATAGTCGAGAGCCATAAATGACGTCAGCAGCTGCTAACCATTGATTCTGTATAAAATGCCGCTGTATGCAGTCTGGATTCCAGGCTGAATTTAAAGATAGTTCTCTGTTTTGTTCGATTCATGTCATATCGAGCCGAAGGGGAAAATCTGATGCCGGAGTTTATTCATTTACTTCCCGAAAGCAGATCAAGACTGGGCAAGTGTGGCTGGTCTGAATCCGGTGTTTGATGGTTCAATGGTGGCTTCCACAAGGTTCAGTCCGGTAATTTGCAAGGTCCTGAACGGGGAGTGCCGAACCAGTTCATAATCATGGGTGCAGATAAGTACAATCATACCCTTCTGGTTAATCCTTTTCAGATATTCAAGGATTTCCAGTGAAGTATCGGGGTCGAGGTTTCCGGTAGGTTCATCAGCAAGAATAACCAGCGGCTCACGGACCAGTGCCCTCGCAATTGAAATTCTCTGCTGTTCCCCACCCGACAGGCTGAGCGGCTTCAATTTCGCCGCATGTTCAAGTCCAACACTCTCAAGTGCATGCATGACCTTTTCCTTGATGAGTTTCTCCTTCGTACCAGTTACCTGCAGCACAAAAGCCAGATTATCGTATACATTGCGGTCTTCAAGCAGACGAAAGTCCTGAAAAACAATTCCCAATTTTCTCCGCAGCAGCGGAATCTGCCGTTTTTTAATGGTACGGGAACTGTATCCGGCAATCCGGATCTCTCCTTTTTTAGGACGGATATCCATATAAAGCGACTTCAGCAGCGTCGACTTACCGCTTCCGCTTTTACCGACAATATAGACAAGCTCTCCCGGCTGGATAGTCAGGTTGAGATTCTGAAAAACAAGTTTTTTATTAAGTTCAAGGTCAACGTTGACAAATGAGATCATGATGGCTGCAGCGTTTGTGTTCTATTTTGGGCTATTCTTATAGCAAGCAGTATTGCTTCATACATGCTTCTTTCTGAGGCGATTCCTTTACCGGCAATATCAAAACCTGTTCCGTGATCGGGCGATGTGCGCACAATCGGCAGTCCCAAGGTAACGTTTACCCCGGTTTCAAAGGCAAGAACTTTAAACGGCAGCAGACCTTGATCGTGATACATCGCCACAACAATATCATAGTTTTTATACCTGCCTGCTCCAAAAAAACCATCGGCTGGAAAGGGTCCTTCAACATGCAAGTGAGCTGAAAGCCTGTCAATGCAGGGTCCGATAATTTCCTGTTCTTCACTTCCCATCACGCCACCGTCAGAAGCGTGCGGATTAAGGCCAAGTACGGCAATGCGGGGATGAGTAATACCGAAATCAATATTCAGTGATTGAGCAAGAGCCGTAAGAAAAGAGTCAAGATCCATTTTCCGGATCAATCCGGGAATCTTTTCGAGAGGTTCGTGAATCGTGGCAAGAGCAACCTTGAGGTTCAGTTTCCGGTCAAAGAACATCATGGTTGGCGATGGGAGTGAGAACATACTGCCAAGAAACCCAGTATGGCCTGTTTCCCTGTAACCGGCAAGCACAATGGCTTCCTTATGGATAGGAGCGGTAACAAGTGCATCGCACACACCCTCTCTGCAGAGTTCAGCAGCCGCATGGATCGACTTCATAGCCACCCGTCCGGCTTCGGCCGATATCGTGCCGGGCATGATGGTATCGGGCTCAGCGATATTCAGCACATTCAGAACTCCTGCCTGGGCAGTATCAATATTTATTATTGCTGAAATATCGTCTACCAGTTTCAGTTTCACCGGCAGATCAAGCGCTTTTCTGTAATATTCCATTACCGCATACGATCCGGCAACAAGAAACGAATGGCTGGAGTGCCAAAGTTTCAAAAAACTTTTCAGAATAATTTCCGGCCCGATGCCGTGAGGATCACCGGCTGACCAGACAATACGCATGGTTACAGTCTTTTGTATGCATTGGCAATTTTGTCATCCTTTTTAACCCCTTTCATCGCTAACATAAAGAGCACTGGTTCAGGCAGAAGCATGAAAAAGCCTGCTTCGGGCCTGTGGGTTACAGAACTGCCAATGCTCTGAAAATACTGGTTAAGGAAATGGGCCGCTGTCAGTCCAGAAAAAAGATCACCGAGAAAGAGAAGGATGGCAAGCTGGATGAGCTTACTCTGCAGGGCACGGTTCTTAAAAAGGAAAATAGCTGCAAGAGAGATGATGGCGGTCAAGGGCGAAAATATTCCTGCGGCATAGCAGCTTTCCGTGACATACATGATGCCGGGAGTGGTGAAGGATGCAAAATCGGAAATGAGATAAATCTTTCCAGCGCTGAAGCTCCAGAAAGGGAAAAACATACTCCCGGCTGCAAACAACCCGGCAAGGAACAGGTAAAGATTCTGAATTCTGGCTACCATGGTTTCAGAAGGTTAAATGTCATTAAAATATGTACTGCCAATATACATAATCCGCCCAAAAGAGTCCTGTCAGAAAAAAGCTCCAGAGGGGAAAGCGACCTGTTACATAGCAAGGAGTTCATCATCAAACTGATAGAGCATGGTTGAAAGATATCGTTCACCGGTATCAGGCAGTATAACGACAATGCGTTGTCCCCTGTTCTCTTCTTGTTGCGCAAGCTGCAATGCGGCATAAACGGCAGCACCCGACGAGATGCCTACAATAAGTCCTTCCGCCCTTGCCAGTTCGCGAGCGCTACGCATGGCATCTTCATTTTTTACAAGGAAGATGTCATCAATAATTTCAGTGTTCAGAATCTCAGGAATAAAGCCGGCCCCGATACCCTGTATTTTATGGGCTCCTGGTTTGCCACCGGAAATTACCGGGGAATCAAAGGGTTCAACAGCAACTATTTTTATTTCAGGATTTCGCTGTTTGAGCACCTCGCCGACACCGGTTATTGTACCGCCGGTCCCTACACCGCTGACAAAAATATCCACGTTACCGTCAGTATCTTTCCATATTTCTTCAGCGGTAGTAGTGCGATGGATTTCGGGATTCGCAGGGTTGTTGAACTGTTGCGGCATAAATGAATTTCTATTTTCCGCGTGAAGTATATTGGCTTTATTGATCGCCCCGAGCATTCCTTCCGACCCAGATGTCAACACTAACTCAGCACCAAGAGCCTTAAGCATGTTCCTGCGTTCAAGACTCATGGTTTCAGGCATGGTAAGGATCAATCTGTACCCTTTTGCTGCGGCAATAAAGGCCAGAGCTATACCGGTATTTCCGCTTGTCGGTTCAATGATGACGCTATCTTTATTGAGTAACCCCTTTTTTTCAGCATTCTCTATCATTGAAAATCCTATGCGATCTTTGACACTTCCACCGGGATTGAAGTACTCAAGCTTTGCAATAATTGTGGCCAAGGTTTGATGTTGCCGACTGAAATTCTCAAGCTCAAGCAACGGTGTATTACCGATAAGGTCGGTAAGCTTTTTCGCGATACGTCCCATGACTGGTTATTCTCTTTAGTTTGTTTTGTATTCCTTTGTTTATTATAACAAACAGCAGGAAG
The DNA here is from genome assembly GCA_037143555.1 of Chlorobiaceae bacterium. Taxonomy (GTDB): domain Bacteria; phylum Bacteroidota; class Chlorobiia; order Chlorobiales; family Chlorobiaceae; genus Chlorobium. Next base: position 34,322 of record JBAWYL010000010.1, on the reverse strand, counting down.
GAGATGTTTTTTTAAAGAGTAGCATCCGATTCTTCATAATCCGCCCAATTATTCGGCGTTTCATACCAACGGAGCTGCTTGAGTGTAACGCCTTCAGGCAGGTGATACTTAATCTGGTTGAAAGCCCAGCGGGCCAAATATTCAGCTGTCGGTGGCTCATCGGTAACAAGTACTCGGGAGTTACGTTTGGTGATAAATTCAAGATCCTCATAATCATCTTTCCACACCGCAAATCCGTGGTCGAGTCTGTCGTGGATATGATCAAGCATGATCTCTTTCAGAAATTTGAAATCCATCACCATTCCTTCTTCACCATCTCCCTTGAGATTGATCGTATTTCCTTCTACTGTAGCAACAACAACACCCCGGTGACCATGCAGCTGATTGCAGAAAGAAAAGCTGTTTGGGAGTGTATGGCCGTAATCAATTTCGATTTTTCGTGAAATGCGCATGACGTTCAATCATATTGTCTTTATCAGGGCTCTATTGATTGCAAAGTGTACGCAAAACCTTGACGGCTTACACTTTGTAACACAGTAAGTCTTTATTATGAAGCACTCTATCTGAGATCCATGAGGCATCATGAAATCGAATAGTTGCAAATTAGTCGCTTATTCCAGCAAGAAAAGCAAACAATTCAAATCCAGATATCCTTTCATCAAGATACTTTGTGGAGGTCAAAGTAAACCTTTTCCTGTAAATACTCAACCTGTCTAACATACTATAAACAAGAAGTTATAGCTCATTTTTACAGCTCAAAATATCAACATTCAACAAAGAAATCTGCAGTGCCCCTGAATCACCAGTTGAAGTATTGGCAGAGAGTGCAACAGAAACGGAAGCATGACCAGAACTTTCAACGGTGAATGTTCCTGATTGTGTTTCTCCTGATGCATTTTTTTAACTGTTATCGGATATCCCAACTATGCACAAGCAGCTACATTTGTCTTTACAAGGGAACAAGTTTCAGTACCACCTTCATTTATTGCAGTCGCACTCGGGATTAAAGTGTAAGCTGGAACAATAGTGTTCGTACCTGCATTTACTATAGATGCGATAGAATTAGCATTATTGTATCGCAGAAGCAGTAACTGATATTGTGTAATTATCCAGCTGTTTCTTTAGCCAACAAAACCGTAATCCCTGAATTTTGTGTGCCATTGACAATCCCGGCAATACCCCCCCCCTTTGGCTGCTGTGACAAGAGGAACGAAATAAGCTAACCCGCCAGCCGCACAATCAAAATAGGCAATAGACTCTTTCTCATGAGCAAATCCTGTAAAGCAGACATAAGAAAAGGGGGTGGATATTAGGGGTTGCAGATGCCGACTTAAAGCGGGGAATTATGCTGGAAGGGAAGTGAAATACCAATACCCTATAAGTGTTTTTCAATTTCACAAAGTATGCCGAAAAGAAGAATTCAAATAACTTCTTGATTTAGAAAGGCAGCCACCAACCATTACAGCAATAGAAAAGGCAGAATGCTGAGGAGTATAAGAGGTATTCTGAAACTTATGCAAAGATGTGTTATGCATGTATTATATGGACATACAAAATAAATGAGGCCTTAAAAAAAGCCTCATTTGAATCACTTCTCTGAAAAAAAACAAAAAGCCTTAAGCAGTAACTCTGTATTGCTCAATGTTTTCACCGTTTGCTTCCGCAGTTTTAATCCATTGAGGTTTTGGTCCACGACCTACCCAAACAAGGTATGCATCTTTTCTGTATTTGATAACAGAAGGACTTTTTGCAACTGTAGACTTTACCTTACCCTTAAGTTCTTCTATTGAGATATTGTAATCTGCGATTTTTTGCTGAATATCCTTTATTACGGCAATTCTCTCATTCCTGATAATTTCATCTGCTTCTTGTTGAAGTAAAACGATCTGTGATTTTAGTTCTGATAGTTTGTTCGTAGACATGATATCGGTAGTTTTATTAATTATTTGTTCAATCCTTTTTATAGGATTAAGTAAATGTAATAATTAATAGCATAAATATCATGATCTAAAGAAAAATTCAATTTACCACTATTTTACTTTCCGACCTTACATTCATATCCATTTTTTCTCTATATCCCTCTGAATAGCTTCAAAGAATTTTAGTGTATTCGCAACGTCAGAGATTATGCCATAAAATCGTTCCAAAACATAACAGCATCTGCAAGCACTCTTGCTATTAAAATGACTGTAGAATTCTCAATTTCTAAGAGATCCAATATGGCCTTATAGCAAATTAAGGTATTAGAGTCTTCCGATATAACGACTCTATCACTATAATCATGCTTATAATTGATGTAATTGAAGAGCATTATCCCATCTATCAGTTATCCGGTTTAAACCGTAAAATCAGAAAACAGATTAAATACAATTCTCTGTTTTGTTTGCTTTGTTTCAATGAGTAGAGCAAAATCATGTCAACCGATGATTACTGTGGTTAAAAGTTCTGCAATGTCTTCATCGTATAATCTCAATATCACCTTCACACTCTATCTTTGCCTGAAAATCCTCTAACAGTTTTAAAATGTTCATGGGGTTGGAGATATAAGGTGAAAACTTGTGAAATCTGGCTTATTGTCTACGCAAAAAATTGCTTTTTCGCGAATGCAGAGTGCGTCGTGCTCTTTCGGCAATCGTTTGTTCGTGAAACCGTGCGTTTAAAACCGCTTTACTGCCTGCACAAAAATCATGGGGCTGTTTTCAGGTGTGGTTTCACCTTTGACTTTCCATGCACATGTTGCCTGCAGCATAGAGTTGTCTGTATTCAGCCATTTAACCCCGATTCCTGCTCCGGTCAGGTTACGTGTGTTTGCTCCTCCGTCAGGAGGCGGATTAGCATGAAGCAGGGCGTAACCATTGTCTACAAAGGCTGATGCCTCCATGCTTCCGGGTATTTCTCCAATTTGTCCTAACTGGCAGCGAAGTTCAGCCGTGGTGATAAAACCTTTATCGGCATAAGATTCATCTATCTGCCATGCGCGTATGGCGTAAGGACCACCAAGGGAAAGCTGTTCTGAACTGTTCAGGTTTTTATTGCTCCACTGACCGTAGGTACCTGCATAGAGTGATAATCCATGATAGATAGTCTGGGTTCGAGCCAGGCTCATGTTAACTTTCAAATAATTGCCGTTGGTGTGTAATCCGGTAGAAGACTGGTCAATCGATAGTGTTTCTGAATCAGTAATTCCTAAAATTCCTGCAATAACTCCAAGGTTGAACGAGGTGGAGCCACCACCAAAAACTCTATCCATCTGCAAACCGGAAAGGCCAAGTTGGCAAGATTCTGTGTGCCGCTTATTTCTGGATTGCGGATTATCAATACGGTCATCAAGCAACTTCCCTTCTCCGGCAGCAGTTGCATTCAGTATCAGATCTCTCTGGCGTACGATTGGATGGGTAATTGATAGACTCAGGTTGTGGGCATCACCATCAGCATTCAACGCTTTAAATGACCCTCCAAGCTTATAGGTTACAAAGTTATAGTCAATTCCAATCTTTGTACCGAAAGAAGTTATCGGCATCGCATAGGTTCCCCTGACATTTTGCAGATCACCGGTTGTTGAGGTCTGCAGATGCATGGTGAACTGATCGCCGAGATGAAGAGGTGAGTATAGTTCCAGAGTGACACCTGCCCGATTATTTCCGGTTGCATCGTTTCCGTAATTGTCCATATCCAGTGAAACGCTGCAAGGTCTGCCTTCGGTGACTTCAAGGGTTGCCTTTGTTGTTCCGGGTCTTGAGCCCGGCTCAAGCATGATTCGTGATGAGATATTTGGCAGTTCGTTAGTCCTCATGACCACTGAGGTCAACGGACCTTCTTTAACCGGTTTGTCGATAGATAGATGGCGAGCATAGCTTTGCAGAAGGCTTTTTGGTGTTCTTGTTTTATCAGGCAAGGTTATAATCTGTATAGTTTCAAGTATACCTTCAACGACTTCAATGACAAGAGGCAGCCCTGGTTTTATCGATTGAGGGGGAAAATATACGTACGCAAGAAAATATCCTTTGTCACGGTATTTACCGGTGATTACGGCAGCAGCGGCATTCAGTTCTGCAAATGTCATCTCTTTTCCTATGGAACCGGACATCAGTGCTGCAAGCTCCGAGCTGGAAAAGAGTGTGTTGCCTCTAAAAATAAATCCGGAAACCTTTACCGTTGCTCCACCCTGCGCCTGTTCTTTAGGCGTCACTTGTTTCTGAAGCGGAGGTAACGCAGGGCGGGGAATAAGAGTGGTCGGCGGGGTGTTTTCCTTGAGAAGCCGGCCGGCATCAGGAATATCAATGGCAAAAGCACTGTTTGTCAAAAGCATTGAGATGAACAAGAGTATGGTTAATGATGCAGACATAAAAGACTCCATTAAATCAAGTTACGATTACCGCTGTCAAAGAGCCTGTTATCCAACGTTTACAAGCAAAAGTGTCCTGGCTTCCCCTCCAAACTGGTCTTTGGCTATAAGTTCAATATGATACTCCCCTTTTGCCTCTTGTGGCGGGGTACCGCTTAAGACCTTCTGCTTTGGATCGAATGACATCCATGAAGGAATTGAAGAGCCGTTGACAAGCCTCACTTCGATTGAGACAACAGCTTCTGGATTATTGTGTCTGAATGTTTCACGCGGGATAGGTAAAATGAAAAATGACATTGCTGATTCATGCGCCTCTAAGGTTGAAGCAGCAAATAAATCATGAGTAGATGATGAATGGTCAGATTTTTGAGATTGAGATGATTCTTCACTGGACCACATTGTGTTGTTTGTGCCCGGCATGTCGCGTGTTGTTATGGCTGGTGACGTTTTGTCGGTCATTGATTTTCTGAAAAACTCATTACTGGAGACAGTATTGCCTGCATCATGATTACTCTGCTGTTGTATGGCGTGGATTTTACCGGAGGTATTGGTTGTAGAATTGACTGTGCCGGAAAGAATGTTATTGGTAAGGACCTCCCCGCTTCCAATGCTGGTATCTGTTGTCAGCTCTTCTGTTCGAGGTTTGATGGAGACCGGTGCGTTGGCGACATTCAACGTGGGCAATTTGTAGTTTTCCGTTAACCCTTTGCCGTCTTGCAAGATGATAGCATTAATGTAGTTTGTTGCATTGCTTACGACCTCCTTGTTCTTCGATGTGGCTCCGGTATAGTTCAGCGTTTCGCTGCCGGCCAGATTGCCAAGGGTTACACAACCTGTAAGGCTTGTTCCTCCGTCGTATATTTTGATGGCTGAAAGCGTGAGCATGCGTTTGTCGATGATCAGATTTGCATCGTTGAAGCTGATCTTGTAATTGCTGTTTTCGAGTGTGCCCTCATTTATGGTGTAGATCCCTGCGTTTTCCCCTTCTGTCCGCTCAAGTGTACCGCCGAAGCTGTCGCCGGACAGAAGGCCTCGTCCTGTGCCGGAAGCTTTAGAATACCAGGTAAGTGTTGGATCGGTATCTCCGTAGGTTTTGCTTTTATCGTCTGCATAAATGGTGATCGGCCGTTGAGTAATTGAGAAGGCATTGTTGTCGCCCGTAAACGTAATGGCGTAGTTGCCGGCTTTGCTCCCGGAACCGAGGGCGACGCTGTAACTGCCGACATTGCTGCCGCTTTCGCGGGTAAGGGTTCCGGTTATATCGCTTAACCGGTCACACACCGTTACGCTCCCCAGGCTTCCACTGGTGATGCTTACTTCCAGATCCGGATCAGGCTCGCCATAGATCTTGCTTTTCGATGTGGCATGCAAGGTAATCGGACGGGGATTAATGGTCAGGTCTGCTCCAATCATGGTGATGGCATAGTTATTATTATCTAATGATCCTTGAGTAATAGTATAGGTGCCCACATTTTCTCCCGCAGTTCGACCAAGTATACCACTGAAGCTGTCTCCGTAGAGCAGTCCACGACCGCTGCTTTTTGTTTCAGCCTCCCATGTCAGTTTGGGATCGGTGATACTGTAGGTCTTGCTTTTATCGTCTGCCGTAATGGTAATTGGTCTCTGGGTAATTGAAAAGGCATTGTTGTCTTTAACAAAGGCTACAGCATAGTTACCAGCCTTTATTCCGGAGCCGAGAGCGATGTCATAACTGCCGACACTGCTGCCGGTTTGACGGGTCAGGGTTCCGGTAATGTCGCTCAAGACATCGCTAACGGTTACTCTCCCCAGGCTGCCACTGGTTATGTCCACCGCCAGTTTAGGGTCAGTTTCGCCATAGATCTTGCTTGTTGGGGTAGCGCTTAAGGTAATCGGGCGCGCATTGATGGTCAGATTGTTGCCGCTATAGCTGATCGAGTAATTGCTGTTTCCGAGTGTACCCTGATTGATAGCGTAGGTACCAATATTTTCACCAACAGTTCGTCCGAGTAGACCGCTGAAGCTGTCGCCGGGTATGAGTCCCCTGTTTCCGCTTTGGGTTTCGGCCAGCCAGGTGAGTGTATTATCGGCATCACCGTAGGTTTTGCTCATGGCGTTGGCAGAAATGTTGACTGCCCTTTTCTCAACGGTATATTTAATTCCCGTACCAGCAGTGAAGGTTAATCCGATACTGCTTGAGAAACCGCCTCCGTAGCTTATGGTATAACTGCCAGCGTTTGAAGCTGCTGTTGGAAGCCCTGTCAATATCATTGAGCCTGTCAGACCGATATTTCCAATATTATCTTCGTTATCAGACCCGCTCAGTGTATAGCCGAAAGAGGCTGTTGGTGTTGTGCCATAGGTACTGCTGGCGGTTCCACTGGCGAGAGTAGTCGAAACGGATATTGTACCAGGTGCCGATGTGTAGATAAATCCGTTACCGGATTCACCTACACTTCCAGGTCCATAGCTGCCGTAAGTCGCGTTGTAGTGACGAAAGTCAGACGATAATCCCCCCTTGACTGTAACGCCTGGACTATCCGAATAGACTATCCAGCGAGCCGTGCCGGAAGTTGAGAGTAATCCCCCGGCGCTATTGTCGAAATCATTGCCGGCAAGCACAATACTACTGCCGCTTGAGACATTGGCAGCAAGAGTTCCGGAAGCGAGGGTAATTCCGGATCCTGTTGTTATTCCATTATTTATGGCGCTGATTGTGCCTGCAGTGATATCGCGTAAAGTGATGCTGCCACTATCCCTGTAGGTGTTGCCTGCTCCATTTCGCAGCTCAATGCTGACATTTCCATTACCGGTATTGATGCTTGAGCCTGAACTCATAGAGATAACCGCACTGCCCTCAGCGCGGAAGGCATCTGTCACCCCGTTATCTTTGGTGTCATTGGCTATAAGTGTCAGGTTCCCGTTGTACGTGGAGATTTTATTATTTACAAGAATGCTTCTCCCGGCATTCAGGGTAAGATCTCCACTATTTTTTCCCGAATTACTGCTGAGTATAGCCGAATTAATAGTGATGTCGTTGTTAGCCTTCAGTATTACATTATCACCGGCATTGAGGAGAGCGGTGATCTCATCGGGAGTAAAGGTGTTATCAGTGCCGGGATTGGAGGTGTATTTCTGTGTAACAGGCACAGGGGTAAGAATATCAACCCTACCGGTGTTGTTCAGCCATGCGGGAGAGCTGACAACGAAACAGCCATTCATATTGCCAACAGTTAGTGGAATAATTCCGCCGGAACCGACTTGATCCTCTTTTGTCGAACCAGCCATACTGTTGAACGCCGTTACAGTACCGACAGTACCTCCAAGTCCATTTCCGAAAGTCACAGCTCCGGAATTAGTGGCTGAACCATTATCCCATAAAAGTGAAGTGACCACATAATTACTATTCGGCATAACCGTTACACTGCCCACCTGATTGCCTGTTTTAGACCCAACCAGACTGTTGGCGGTGCTGATGAGACCGACAGTTCCACCGATCCCACTGCCCCACGTGACAGCTCCGGCATTGATCGCCTTGTCATTGTCCCAATATTTTGAACTGACTACATAATTGCCGTTCTTCAGGGCAGTTACATTATTGGATCTCGACTCATCCGAGCCTGCGTAATCATTTTTTGAAGAACCGACCAGACTGTTAATTGCACTGACTGTTCCAGTTGTGCCTTCGAATCCGTTTCCCCATGTTACAGTAATTCAAGCTAAACAGTTATACTACAAACAGATAGCAACACCACAAAAACAGCAAAGGAACAATAGTGGAACAAATTCGACCAAATCCTTCCGGCGTCGATTGGAGGTTTTTTTAGCGGAACAGAGTGGAATGTAAAGCAGATAAGAATAAAGCGGTCAGGTGATATTGCTGTAATTTACAAAAAAGAGCAACAGAAGCAAACCGCTTTTTCAGCACCTCGGTTTGCGGCATATCTATAATGGTGAATGAGTGCCTTCCCCGGGAATGTTATCCAGGCATGGATTATATCATCCCGCTCAGCTTCTCGTGCTCCTCTCCATGCCCTGCTGGATCGCTGCACACAGATAATCTTCAATCCACTACCCTGGGCTCATTATTACAGGTGCCCTCTGTTGCGCCGTCACGTTCCCCCTCCCCAGCTCCTTGTCAATCTTCTCAATCAAATCATCATCCGGCAGCGCAACCCGCGCCAGCTGCTTGTTCAGCTCAATCTGCAGCGTCGCCGAGTTGATCATCGCCGCCGCCTCGCGCGCCGCCTTTATGAAGTTCAGGTCAGCCTGCTTGTCGCGCAGTTCAAAGTGCGTGGGGTAGTTGACCTCAAAGTTTGTTTTCACTGGGTCAATCGCTTCCCATGCGCAGAAGAGCTCGAATATCCTGTACTCGGTCAGCTGCAGCTGTGCCGCCTTGTCGGCCAGCAGCGTGTTGAGTATCTGAAACTCCGTCTCCATCGCCACCGCCGAAACCACTTGGGTGCGGTAGGTACGCACCGGCGTAAGGTGCGCCATGCGGTTGACAATCTCGGTTTTCTTGTCGATCGTGTTCAGCAGCCCGCTCAGCGCGCTCGCATCGGCCTGCAGCAGGTAAGGGAGCTTGCCCGCCGGCGTGTCAGGGTCCATGATGATAACGCCGCCTGCTCCAGTCGAAGCCTGGTCGTTGAGATTCTTCACGAGCGTCTTGTGGTTTGCGCCCCTGATCATCTGGGTCAGTTCGGACAGGTCGTTATAGATGCTGATCTGCACCCCGGCAATATCCTGCAGGTCGGAGGTCGAGAGCCCGCGTGTCAGGGACTTCTTGTTGTAGTGCGGCGTTGCCGGGATGCGGCCCAGCGGGTTCTTTATGGTGGTCGTCTGCGTGTTTTTCCCGGTCGTCGTGCTGGTCACCACCGACTCTTTCGACCACTGCCGCACAATCTTTACGTCGCCCTCCCTTGTCGTATACTGTTCCTGCACCTCAAACCAGCTCAGCTCATACTCCCCTGTCGGTTTCGGGGTAAACTCAAAATCGGTCACATCCAGCGGCGTGTAGAAGCGCAGGTATGGCCGAATGCCTCCACTGATCTCGTCAGCCTTCGTATAAGCCTTGGAACTCGGCTTGTCAATGATGACCCACACCAACCCATAAACCGATCCCCATATCAGCACCTGCTTCATGAATTCATTGAACGGCGTTCCCTCCCTGTCGGCATCACGCAGCAAGGCGTTCAGCGGCACATTGTTGTTCAGCGTCCCCAGATTGCGCTTCGGCGGGTCACGCCAGATAAAGCCGCTGTAGGTCGACACCACCCCCTCGCAATGGTTCTCCAGCGGTGTCTGCTTCACCCGCTCCTGCAGCTGCGCTGAAGTCTCATTGGTATACTGGTAAAGATAGTTCATCTCCTTCCAGGCCCTCCCCCCCTTATAAGCCGCCTCGAACATTTTCCAGTCCTCGGTATTCGCCGTGTAAACACTATTCGCCATATTCGTCTCCAGTATGATTTGCCAACTCAGCACGTCCTTAAACCCGCCAATGCCCCGGCTGCCTGTAGTTCCTGTCCGGCATGCGCACCGGAAAGAGCTTCTCGATCGCATAGCCGGCAGCGTCGCTGGCATGCGTGAGCGCATCATTGCTCTTGTCGATCTCGCCGTTCTTCCAGCTCACCTGCTCAAAGTCTTTTACCAGGTGCTGGCAGCGGCTGCTCAGGCGCAGGCGGCCTTCCCGCATCAGCTTGTTCACCGCGTTCACGCGCGATCGCACCGGCGGGTGGACCGGCCTTGCCTCAACCGTAAAGCCGTGGTCACGCAGGATCGTAAAATCGGTCGCATCCGAAGAGCTCTTGCGTGCACGCCCAGCAGGGTCGGGAAAGAGGGTAATGCCGGGGTAGCGCTCCTGCAGGCGCTCGGCCAGCTCGTAGGTTGTCGAGTTATCAAGGTGAATCTCGTCAAGAAACCAGATCATCCCGTCAGGCGTGAGCGTGAATATTTCCGCCGTCATGTTGTCGACGTTGAAATCAATGCCGGCACGCAGCATGGCGCTCGCCGGCCCTTCGGCAATCATGCTCCGTTCAAAATACTTGTAGACCCTGCCGGCCGTCAGGTTGACAAACTGCCCGTTCATATAGGCGGCACGCTGGTTTTCGTCAAAGGCTTTCTCCAGCATCTTCACAAACTGGGCAGGCAGAAAGGTGTTGTCCGCCGTACTCGCCACGATGGTACCGAGATCGTACCGTTCGTCAAGGTTCTGCGCAAGCTCGTAACCCCAGTTGAGCTGCTCCGGCGTGCCGGTCAAAAAGAGCTCCCGGCGTTTGGCCTCCGGGTGCCGCAGCCGCGAGAGCACAACATTGAGTATCTCCTCGTTCATGATAAAGGGCTCATCAATCCCCGCGGTGGCCAGGTTCGGCCCTTTCAGCGATTCCGGTTCATCACCGCTGGCAATCCAGATAGTGCCGTTCCAGCCCGGGATATAGTACTCGTGGTTTGTTTTGTTGTAGACATAGGGAATTTCCGAGCGGTCAAGCAGTTCGGTAATCGTGACAATGACGGTCTTGCGTGCCTGTTTATAGGTCGGCGAAACATAGAGGTGCGGAATGGGAGCGTTCACATAGCTGTTCCAGATGGAGCGAAGCGCACCGATGCGGGTTTTGCCGCACCCGTATCCGCCGACCAGCAGCTTCACAAAGTTCGGAAGCTCCCAGAATGCCCTCTGGTGCGGCAGCATCTTCGTCTTGTTGATGCCGAAGGTCGTGTTGTCCATCGCATCGGTCACAGTTCACTTCGGAAGTAGCCGCCTTCCGGCAGATCAGCCACTCCGGGGATGGCAGTACCGGTTGAATCCTTCACCCACACCTTCACGCCCTTAACCGTCTGGCGCAGCTGCACCATCCTTGTCGTGCCGCCGCCGAGATAGACTACCCTGCTTCCGCATCCCTCAAGGCTGCCGGTCAGCATGATGAACAGCACCGCCCCACCCATCCTTTTTCGCATCGTTGATAAACGCATCATCATCCCTGTCTGGTTTGGCGGCCGTAACCTGCTGCGGCTCCATCGCCGCATGCCAGGCACTGGCAAGGCCGGCCATTATTCCCGGCCTCGCCAACGCCCTCACAATTCCGAGGGCAATCTGCTCCGCAAGTTTTGCAATAAAATCGTTCACTTGGCCAGCGACAGCGCCTTCAGCACGCTGATGATCTTTGCAAGCACCGCGTCATCGCTCTCTGACGGTGTCATCTTCACAAGCAGCGAAGCCACTGTCACTACTCCGCCGATCACGGCAGTGATGTTTACCCAGTTCGCCTGAATCCATTCCATGTCCCTCTCCGTTTTGATTAAAAAAACCAGCTCCTCACCTGCAAGCCTGCACATGCATCCAGTCATAATCCTTCGTCCTTCCGAGCGAAACCCACCCGGCCTCTTCCCACAATGCCCACCAGGCATCGTAATCCTGATCGGCAAAGCGCGCCTCATCGTGATCCATGCGCAGCTGGTTGTGGTCAGGGTCAAAATCAAATGCCGCGCCCCATGCATGCACGCTCAGCTTTGTGCCGCCCCGCTGCGGCCGGTTTGCAAACCCTCCGCCGTACAGGTCAAGGCCAAGCTCGCAGACGCTGCTGCCGTACTCGGCCCGCACCGCTTCCATGACCGACAAAAAGCTTTTCGCCACTCTCTTGTGGCACTGCGTTTTCGTCACGCGGGCCGCAATATCCCAGGAGAGCCGCAAAGGGTAAGGGAGGTTCACCGTCACCAGCCCCGAACCCGGCACCCCGTAAAATGAGGCGAGTGCGGCATAGGCCGGTACGCTCTCCAGTTTCCATATTCCCGTGCGAGGCGGGCTCTTCTTTTCAGTTTCAATCTTTTCAGCCGGTTGCATCATGGTTTCCAATCTCATGGTTCATGTTCATCATTCAACGCATTACATCCCTTCTCATCACCCGAAGCACCCGCGAAAAAGCAGAAGATTTTCCTCTCCCGCCGGTAAATCTCACTGATGACACGGTCACCCAGAGCGCCCGAGATATAGCCGACAATAAAGGAGAGGTTACGCGGGAAGTCCATGTACTCGCAAAAGAGGTAGGCCGGGCAGATAGCAAGTACGGCAACCGCAAAGCGGATAAGCAAATCCTTCCACCCGGTTATCATGTTGCGGTAAAGCCCATGAAAAATATTGGTCAAGGCGCCCAGCAATCCGCTTATGATTAATCCCAACATGTCTTCCTTCTTCATCTCGCTCTCCTCTATGCTTTCGTTTGCAGTCAGCAGCAGGCAGTAACCCCATTCACCGCCCACCGCAAACTGCCAACCGCCAACTATCTTCTCTTTCCTGCCCACTTTCTTTCAGAAACTCCGCACCGCCCTCACCGCCGGATAATCGCTGTTCTTCGAATCCGGATAGGCCAATTCATCAAAGAACGAATAGATGATCGCCGTGCTGGCAATCTCTTCCGTTGAACTCCAGTAGTATCCTTCAGGATCAAGCACGCCTATAGCCGTGCAGTTCAGGCAGAGCTTTTCAAGCTCAAGCTCGCTCGGCAGGTACCAGTCGCTGTACCCGCCGCCATTGTAGTTGCGGCAGTTCTTGGCCGCACTTGCCGTATGGCCTGCCTGTGCAATGATTTTCGTGGTATTCGCCGACCCTGTTCCGAGGTTCGCGCTGGTGCCGGTCACGGCACTGTTCACAATATTGCTCCAGTAGGGAGTCGCGGCCTGGTCAGCTGAAGCGACAATCAGCCCGTGCGGCGTCGACGAACTGTAGCCCGGATCACCCGCAACCTTCAGATAGGCGCAGATGCCGCCGCCGTAAGCCGCCCCGACAACCGGAGCTGCAGCAGCGCTCCACACCGTCGTCCCGTTGCAGATCAGCGCCGTGAGCACCGTGCCGTTACAGGTCACCGCCGTCACCGTCGTCCCGTTGCAGATGAGCGGCACGGCTCAGGTCGTTGTCAGGGTCAAGGTCGTCCCCGAAAGCGATGCCTTCATCCCACCGTACACCGAAGCCGTAGCCTTCTGGGCCGCCGCATCACCAATGCCGTATCCCGCAAGCGTCGTCGGCTTCCCCGTAATCACACTCCACGCCATAGCCCCCGGCAGCGTAATAATGTTGCCGCCCCCATCCTTCGTATAGAGCAGCTTGTCAACAAGATTCACCAGCAGTTCCCCGGTATCGCACTGCGCCGCAGTCGGAACCCGAGCAGCGACTGTCGTTCTTTTCAAAAGCACCTTAGCCATCGTATCTCTCAGTTTATTAAATATTAGTCTGCATCAGGCAGTTGGCACTCTCTTCGCCCACTGCCCACTCTCTTCACTGCCCACTCCTAAAAAGTCCCCCCGTCAACAAGCCCTATATCCAGCGTCACATAGCCGTTCCCGGTGCCCTTCGCCCAGCTCATCGAGGTGCCCATGCGCACAACGCCGTCGGTGCCGTCGGTACCCCAGAGGTAGCCGGCCGTGCCGCCCGAAATGACCGCCACCTTCTCGTCAGAGGAGCCCGGCGGAATGTTCAAGGCGGTCTTGAAGGCATCGAAGGTGATCTTCTTCTCCATCTGCCCGCTCGTCTCGCTGTAGTCATGCAGCATCATAAGGTCATTGGCCCCGTCAATCGCCGCCAACGTTGTCAGCGCCTCAATAGCCGGCACCACCGGAATCCTCGTCGCCGCTCCCGTAGCAAGATGCAGCGTGCCGCGGTCAAGCGTCACCATCGGTTCACCGGCATTCATCCCGGTAGTAGGAAGGGAAGCATAATTCCCCCGTTTCAGTTTCAGAATCTGTGCCATACGTTTCAATCATTTAATATTACAAGCCACCACTCTTTTCAGCCTCTCCGTCCACTCAGAACTCAGCACTCAGAACTTTAAAAAGTCCCCCCATCCACAATCTTCCCCCCCACAACAGTGTTATCAATCAACAATCCCGCCACCATCACGAACCCGTCATCCCGAATCTTCAGCGCCCCCTCAGGAGCCGCATTATCCACCATCACCGCCGTATGCATCTTCACATGCCCCCCCGGCCCAAGGTAATCATCAGCTCCAGGTATCAGATAAGCCATTGTCAGCATCAGTTAACAGCATTCCCCATCTTCTCTTCCCTCAGAACTCACCACTCAGAACTCAGTACGTTCTTCATAAAACCTCGCATTCCCGTCCCCGAACCGTATATCCGCAGAGCCAAACGTCGCTTCCCCGCTCACGCAGATAATCGTCCACCCGCGTGCCCGCAGCTCCGTGCATGCATTATTGCTGCAGGAGGTGCGCCGGCTGTTCAGGCCGCCGAGGTCAATCGTGCCGTTCAAGGTCGGTGTATCGGCCAGGTCAATGAGCAGCAGGTCAATCTCCCCTGTCGTGAGGTGCAGGTCGCGCAGCTTCAGCGAAATGCCGTTCGCCCATGCAGGCAGGAATGCGCCGCTGTACGATTCCACCAGGGTACCGGAGAGATCGATCTTTTTCAGGTGCGGAAAGCCTTCGAGCGCGTCGAGTTCTCCCTGCACAAGTGTGTTCTGCAGCGAGAGCTGCTGGAGCGAGTCCGGCAGGTCGGCGATATCGCCGCTCACCCAGCTTTCGCCGAGCTGCAGTATTTCGATGGCGCTCAGGTAGTGGAAGGCGCTGATATCGCCTTTCAGTGAATCAGAGCCGAGCGAGTCAAAGGTGGTTATGTTCTGCACTTCACCCTTCAGCAGCAGGTCAAAGCGCCCCGCTTCCGGGTAAACGGCGGTATAGTGCTTGTCCAGCGAATCAAACTTCACCTGGTAGGCCGTCCCGCGCCCCCAGTTCAGCGTCACAAACCCGGTGCCGTTCAGCAAAAGCGAGCGGCTTCCGGGCACCTGCACATCATACCAGAGGCCGGCAAGCGTGCCCGGCAGCTGGCGTATGCTCCATTCGCCATTCTCAACCGATGGCCCCGTCAAACACCATCCCTGCTGGCGGGTAACTGTTTTTATTTCATTAAATGGCAGCATCCTTACTCAGCTCCGGTTATCATCGTATCAGTCTTGAGCGCGCAGCAAGCGGCATCACAAAAATCTTCTGATAAACACCATCAATCATGTACTCAACACCATCATCAAAAACCGATTGAAGCTCCTTCGAATACGCCCGGTCATAAAACGCAAGCATCTCCACAAATCCCTGACCTCCAATCGAAGCCGAAAGCCGGGGAAGGATATACTCCCCAAGCACCCGGTACACCGAAGCTTTCACCCACTGCTCCGCATTAAGATTATCCCCGTCAAACAACGTCGAATCCGTAGCCAGCAAATTCATTCCCGTCCGCGCCGGGTCCACAAGCCTCCTCTGCAACGGCAGCCACAACGCTTTTATATCCCGCACAATATCAGCCGCAGCCTTCACGTGGTACCCGGTAAACTCCCCAACCCCATGCTCAAACACGTAAGGCTGGTACTCCATGACATCAGCATCCGTCGAATAACTCATTGTTCATCACCGTTAATTGAGTCTGCAGTCAGCAGTCGGCAGTCCCGTCTTTCACTGCCCACTGCCAACTGCCCACTTATCTTTCTTCCCTGTCCACTATTTCCGCAGCAAACACGCCATATTCGGGTCAAGACACTTCACCCCGTAGAGTACATCGAGCGCAACTTTCACGGCGGAGGTGTCCGGTGCGTACCAGATGCGCGAGCGCATGGCCAGCTTGCTGACCGGGTCCGACACGGTTGCCACCCGTGCATTGCCAAGCTGTTCGCCGACGTCGGAGAGCGGCGCCATGGCAAGCGCAAAGGCGTTGCGGTGGAAGGCGATGTTGTTGGTGAAGTTCATGAGGCTCACGGTCACAACGGCGTTGTCAGCCACAGCCTGCGCAAGCGGCGGATAGATCTGCACGCCGGCGAAGCAGTTGCCTGAAGCGGTCACCGGAGTGTCGTTGACAACCGCATAGCGCTGGCTGTCGCCGGCAATGCTGAAGGTGTCGCCCAGAAGGAGCGTGCCGGTGACGGCAGAAGCATCAAGGCTGATGAAGGAGGCGCCTTTGCCGAGCGCGCCATTGACCGCCAGAGTAGCAGCAGAGCAGGTGCCCTTCGTGTGCGTGCCCACATTCTGGTTGCCGAATATCTCGTAGCCGAGCCAGGTGCCGATATGGCCGGTCTTCAGCACATCCTGCGCAGACGTGCCGGCAACATTGTTGTTGGCAAAGACCTTCTGGAAGCCGCCCCGTAACGTTGAGCCGACCTCAAGGTGCAGCGAGCCGTCATCCATCGCCACCTTGTTGTCAAACATCACCTGGCTGATGTTGGTCAAATCATCAATCGAGGTTACACTCTGCGCATCGACATACCACGGCACATAAGAAGCCAGCGAGTTGAGCTTCGTGTCGATGTCCTTGGCAAGCGCATAGACCGCCGGGCGGATATGGTCGGAAATAATCTGGTCACCGGTAAAGGAGAGCTCCTTGTCGGTCAGCGAGAACTTCACCTCTTTCCACTGGTCAAGCTTCATCTCTACATAGGTGGTCTCAATATTCTGGTCATATGATGGGGCATCCATAGCGGTGAAAATACCCGGCTTCTTGATCTCGATCGTACTCCCTTTCGCCTTCGAATCCTTGTCATAGCCCCGGTGCACCCGCCCCGACATCCCGAGCGCAGATTCCAGCGCAATCAGCGCTTCATTCGCATAAAACAACGGATCATAAATCCCCAATACATTTGTAGCCATAGCTCAGTCTCCAATTATAGGTTAGCTGTTGTTATCATCATCACAATCATCATCCTTATCGTTCAATCACAACCGACGTCCCGCCCTTGGCCGCAGCATCCCGTGCCGCCCTGTACTTCAGCGGATCTTTGGCATCCTCCGCACTCAGCCGGAACGCACCCTTTCCCCTGCCGTCACCCGAACCCTGGCTGCCTGCACCACCCGGCCCCGCAGCAAGGAAATGAAGATTATCCTCCAGAAACTTCTGCACATGCTCCTCCAGCGTAACAGGTTTGCCATTCTTGCTTACCAGGTTGCCGGCAGCATCAATCACGCTCACACCAGTCGCAGGGTCAAATTTGATAGAGCTGCGCAAGAGAGCCGCCACCTGCTCAGGCTTCATCGCCTTCTGCGCGGTAGCAGCCGAAAGCAGCTTCCCGTCAACCTCCGAACGCTCCAGCATCTCGGCAAGCGTCCTGATCCGCTCATCAGCCTCACGCTGCGCCTTCTCAAAAGCCACATCCTTCTCCTTCACGGTATTAGCCAGCAGCTGCTCATACTGCCCCTTCGACTTCAGAATCTCCTCAGCCCGCTTCACCTCCTCAGCCTTGAGCTTCTCATACTCATCAACATCAATCCCGGTAAACGGCGCTTTGGCAGCCTGCACAGCAGCAGCAACCTGCTGGGCAACAGCAGCATCAAGCTCAGCCTGCGTAAAAATCTTGTCAGGAATTGCAGCCACAGCAGCCGCCGGCAAGCCGCCGCCGCCAGCAGCATCATCATCAACGCCCAAAGGGCGCGGCATAAGCACACGCAGTAACGAAAAAGGCAAGAGTTTCATAGTTCTTATCATTTTATTTGCATAAAAAACAATAAAATATAATAAGAATAGCGTGAATTATGCGATAAAATAAATAATAATATAATAAGAAGAAGTGTTCCGGGGTAGCCGATAAGAACTTATTGGGTTATGATGCTGTTTTGAGAATGTGACGTAATTAAGAGAACAGGAAAGTAATGGTATAGCGTATCAATATTTTTAGTGGTGTTACCTGATTGCGATTAACAATCTAAACATGAGATGGAGCATGACAGAGATTAACATATTTCAGGAAGAATTGGCCGAAGAAGAAGAAGCTCGTCGGATAGAGGAAGAAAATGAGCAATCAGTATTGTTGCAGAAAAAAGAATTAGAAGAGGAAGAACGCCGGTTGGCAAAGGAGAAGGAAGAACAGCTCATAAAGCAAGAAGAAATACGCAAGGAGACTCAAAAGAGTAAGGAGCGCGAGAAGTGAGGAAGGTAGGTGCAGTATGGCAGGAGTTTGTAAGTGAGAGGGATGAATGTGAGGTAGAAGGTCCAACTGAGGGTGTGGGTGCTCCGATTATTGGTATTTCTTGTGGCGTATCGAGTAACGCACTTCAGTCGTTAAAATTTAGCATGCCAGCTCCATAATTTTTTTAGCTATGGGAATGTCTGCAGGGGCTAACTTGTATTCCAGTAATGATGTGACAGGCACCCACTCTATTTTATCGTGGACCGTCAGGGTGAAATTATGGTCGGCTATAACCGTAAGCAGCGCTAAAAGCTTTATTGCACCCTCGGCGTATTGGTAATCACTCTCAGCAATAATCTCCCCTGCTTTTGAAGCGACACCTAACTCCTCAAATATCTCCCTTTCCAGGCACTCTTGCGGTGTTTCCCAATATTCTATTTTTCCGCCCGGGAATTCCCAGCACCCGGGTAAAGGCACATTGGGTCCCCGGCGCCCAAGGAGAACCTTGTCTCCCTCAATAACAATAGCAGCCGTTACTGGTACTATATACTCTGTCATAGATCAGCATCAAAAATATGCCGTGCTACCTCGTACTCATTGCCATAGGGGCAGCTGCAGCTGGCATCCCCCATCAGCCTTTGCCTTTGGTAAAAGGTCGTAAAGAAAGTCATTGATCTGATGGGCAATAATCATCCTGCTGCAAGCGTTTAAGGTGTAGAGAAGTTGCTCCAAATATACGATGCTCTGAGTAAAGCATTCCCGGTGAATAGCGACGTTTTATTTTATCGGTCTGGGGAATCAGAGAGGTGTTTCAATTCGTGCAGCAGGGGGGGGTTGAGTAATTGTCTATTTTTTATGGCGTTAAGTGGCGGCAGTCGAGTGCGCAAGAATGAAAGTGGGAAGAGATTTATAAACTTTATGAGTTAGAATGTAATAAAATAGATTAAAATAAAGGTGAATACTGGTGGGGTTGATCTATAACCTAATGTGCTAGCTGTTAGCAAAATGAATTAATTGTTTGTTAGTTTCTCTAATAAATCTAGTCAATATTACTTAGCGATTTATGCTCCAAGGTACTGACGACTCCCATAAATCACTCTCAGAGCGTGTGAGTGTAGCTATACAGCAAACGTTGCAAAGTAATTTAAATAATGAGTTTAAGCGCGGGGATGTCCGTAAATTGACAGGTATTAAGGAAGGCAGTTTTGCCCCAGTATTCCAGGCAATGAGTGCAGATCAGCCGGGTGGCGCACCTTCAATTAAAGAAAGTCTTACAGGTATCATTCAAAAGGCTCCTGGGCAGTGGGGATATTATCTTCTTACAGATAAAGGGAAAACATTATTGAGTACAGACTTTAGCCGTAGTAGTCACTCAGCATTGGACAATTTAGTTCAAACCAGCCAATCTCTTGAGAACGTGAGTTATTTTACGGATCCTTCGAACAATGATCAAAGAAGGGTATTGCGCGAAATAGCGCAAAGGCAGGGGCAGATAAAGTTTAGGAACGCATTGATCAAGGCATACAGCTCTCGGTGCGCTGTAACGGGTTGTGATGCTGCTCCCGCTCTTGAGGCTGCGCACATCCGGCCATACTCAGGCTCTCATTCGAATGAAGTTTCTAATGGCCTTTTGCTCCGAGCGGACATACATACTCTTTTCGATTTAAATTTATTACGCATTAATCCTAAAACTTACACAGTATCCATCAGTGATGATCTTAAAAGTACGGTTTTTTCCTGCTTCGAAGGGGCAGTCATATCCGTACCTAAAGAAAATATTGATCAACCAAACAAAATGTCGTTAACTGAACGATGGGTAAGCTATGGGTAATCTTGTTTTTCTCATCAATTGTTTGGGTTACGTTTTATGTTCGTTTATATTGTGACGGCTTAAATTATTTCAGTGTTTATTAAGTGCAAATCATGTGAAATGGAACAAGTTAGTTATTATGATTTATTCTGTATGATCTCGCTTAACTTTATATAAATCCTGTACTTGATTTAAGTCTATCTATTCAATACATTAGACAGGATCATTCTTTTGAGTTCCCCTGAAAGTTTCAAATTTAGAAATACACTTCACAAACTCTACTGGTACAAACCCATTCGGTCAGGAGATCTGACGGCTATCCCTTTTCCGCAACTTAATGTGGGTAAGGTAGTCGCTCGGTATATCTCTGAGCGCTCAAGCAACAAACATATGGGTCTTGAAGTAGATGTGTATTTTAAAAGGCTAATAAGTGATTTGGTAGATTATTATTGGGGAGTAAAAGGCGTTTTGCTCACTAATATAGGTATCCTGCTTGAACCGGATTTATGCTTAAATGTAGAAAAGATACTCATGGATCTTTCTAGAGAGTATGCAATTATCATTTTTTGGCCATTTCAAGTAGAAGAATCCAGAAGACTTGTCTGGGATGATACTCCAAAGGCTTCACTAGATTTCCCTGAACAAACTATCCACCGCTTGGAGCTGTAAGTATGAAATACAAAGAGCTGATACATTTTGACCCGATCGAGTCGGTCGTTAAGCTGGTCGAAACTGAAAAACCATCTGCTGCAGAACAGATTGTTAAGACTTATGTTTTTTCAGGTAAGATTTCAGAAGATCTTCAAGTGGTAATCCTTAATAACCTCGACCCTGAACCCAAGCAGGAAACAAAGGGAATCCAGGTTGTCGGTAGCTACGGCACTGGAAAATCTCACCTTATGGCACTGGTTGCTGCAATTGCTGAGAATGCGGATTTACTGAAGGATTTGAGTGATGGTGGAATGCGTGAAGCTTTTGCGCGTATTGCTGGCAAGTACAAGGTACTTCGGTTTGAGATCGGTACGGATAAACCGCTTAAAGATATCCTTTTTGCTCAGTTGGAGAGATTTCTTGAACGAGTAGGAGTCGGATTCACCTTTGATGAAGATTCAAAGTTCTCATGGAAAGAACTCTTGCAGAACATGATGGCGGCTTTTGAAGCGGTCTATCCTGACAAGCATCTTCTGATCGTCATTGACGAGATGCTCGAATATCTGAAGGGGCGTAACCCGACAACACTGAATAATGACCTCATGCTGCTCCGTCAGGTAGGTGAGGCCTGCGACGGTTCACGCTTCAAGATTATGTTTGGCGTTCAGGAGCTGTTGTATCGTTCCCCAGAGTTTCAGTTTGCAGCGGAAATGCTCAATAAGGTGGAAGACCGTTTTGCGGACATTATCATAACAAAAGATGATGTTGCTTACGTTGTAAAGGAACGTTTGCTCAAGAAAGACCAGCATCAAAAGCAGTTGATTCGCGACCATTTGCTGAAATTCGCTCCACTGTTCGATGGTATTAACACTAATCTGAATGAATACGTCGATCTTTTCCCGGTTCACCCAAGTTATGTCAGTAATTTTGAAAGGATCAAACATGGCAAGAGTCAGCGAGAGATTTTAAAGGTTTTGAGCCATCGTTTCCAGACCCTGATGGAACAGAATCTGCCCGATGCTACACCTGGTCTTATTACCTATGATTCTTACTGGGAAGATTTATCATCTACCCCGTCCATGATCACCTTGCCTGATGTCCGTACTGTCAAGGACAAAGTCGAGATTGTTTATGACCGCATCAACGGGCATTTTGTGCAAGGTCGTGCAAACCGGAAAGGGCTTGCACAGCAGATAGCCAATGCCCTGGCCATTCGGGTACTGTGTGACGATCTGGATAAGAACAATGGCGCCAGCGCACATAATCTTAAAGAAGACCTTGCTCATACCATCCCTGGTATTGATAACTCTGAATTACTGACCCAGACGATTCAGAGTGTGGCAAATCAAATCAAAAGTGCTACGGCGGGGCAGTATGTGGACTTGGATGTTGTCTCCAATCAGTATTATTTGCGAACTGAGGGAGGCATAAACATTCCGCAGATTGTCAGGGACTATGCGGATACTGTTCTGAAACGGAATAACGATCAGGCCGATCAGTACTACTTTGAGTTCCTTCAATATGTACTTGGATTGCAGCAGAACACCTATCGCACCGGCTTTAAAATATGGCAGCACAGCTTGGACTGGCTGGATAAAAAGAGCTTCCGTCTGGGTTACATTTTTTTTGGCAATCCCAACGAACGCAGCACCACTGAGCCTATTCAGCAGTACTATATTTTCTTTTGTCCGCTCTTTAACGCGATTACCCGCAATGACGAGGAAGATGAAATATACTTCGATATGAATGGTTTCAGCCAGGAGTTTAAGGATCTGATTCTGCTCTATGGCGCAGCCAAAGCTACTGAAGCCAATGCATCCAGTGATCAAAAAAGTTTTTTCAAGGCACAAATCACAGAAAACCTTAACCGTGCCATTGCCTTGTTTGAAAAGGAGTTTGTTGAGAAGACGAAGGTCATCTACAAAGCTAATGCAATGCTCCTGCGATCATATTCACTGCCAGGAGAAGGCGCTTCCAAGGATATGATCTTCAGCTCCGTGTCCGCCAGGGTACTCAATAAACATTTCAGCGATACATTTCCTGACTACCCGGCTTTTAATGATCTCATATCACCACTCAGCAAGGATAACTTTGAGAGTGCCATCAAGAAAGCTTTAAAGAAGCTGACGGCTTTCAATCAACCGAATCGTGAAGGTGAGGCTATCCTTGCAGGATTGGGGCTGTTGAGCGGACAAGGGATTGATACGCAGAAGTCAAAATATTCGGACAGTATCCGCAAAAAGCTCAAGGCAAAAGGGGTGGGTAAAGTGCTGAACAGGGATGAGATTCTTTACCCCCATTATATTCCGCAGAACCTCTGGTATTCCCAGGATTACACGCTGGATCATCACCTTGAATTTGTTGTTCTTTCTGCATTGGTGTTCAAAGGTGATATCGAAATCACCTGGGCAGGAGGCCGGTCACTCACTGCCACCAACATTGATCAGATGCTGCTTACCCTGACGGAAGAGGATTACTTCTCTTTTCAGAGTGTCCGTGAACCAACCGGGCTGCCAATCAAAGCGCTCAAAGCGCTGTTTGGTCATCTTGGGTTGCCGGATTTAAGTGGTGAATTGGAGAAGCCTGAGACGCTCACCAAAATACTGACCGAAGCAAAAGTACGAGTAGGAAAGGTGGTGAGTTTAAAGGCCAAGGTAAGCGCCGGTATCCGATGCCGAAATGTGCCGTTGCTCGCCGAGGCTAAGGCGGAAGAGATTCGAGCGGGTTTTGAAAAACTGGCCTCTGTGCTGGATGGTATTCAGGGCTACAACACTTTTGGCAAACTGCGTGGTTTCAAATATACAGAGGATGAACTAAAAGGTGCCTTTGCTGCCTGGTCGTATTGCCGATTGGTGGAGAAGCTTTTGGAGCGTGCCAGCAAGTTTGAAAAGCTCATCGGTTACCTTTATACCGCACAGTCTTATGTGGTTGAGAGTGAACGCCCACTTTACGACGATATAAGCGTAGCTATTCAGAAGCTCTCCCAGATTTTGCTGTCTGACGACGAGAACGAGTATATCAGATACGAAGCACTCTTAAACTCATTGGTTGATCAATATGCAGATTACTACCTGCCGCAGTATCGCAAATACCGACTTTCGTACAGCGATGCAACCAATAAAGCTCTTCTTTTGAACTCTGACACCAAGAAGATTTGTGACATTATCAAGGATGCTGAATTCATAACCAGAACAGAATATGATAACTGGATCAATCGGATTACCGCTCTCAAAGAGGCTGATCAGTCGATTAGCAAGGTATTGGTGAAGGAAGAGCCGTATCACGAATTCAATCCTCGCGAATATTTCGACAAGCCCACCTCTACCATTATTGAGTTGCAAGAGCAGTTGGAGGGTATTTTGGATAAATGGGTCAAAGCAATGCGTTCAATTTTTAAAGACCCAAGCGTCAAGGCAAATCTGGAAGTGCTGGACAGGACTTCACGGGAGCTGGTGGAAGGATTCAAGGATGGCCTCATTGACATCACGCTTGATAACGCCATGCAGTTGCGCCGGTTGATTGGTGAGCTTTCGAAGGGCTTTGAGCGTATTGAGATTGCTACGGATGATTTCCGGAAAGTTTTCAGTAAGCCGCTCAAAGCAGAGGACGCTGTGGAGGTGTTTCAGAAGTACGTTGATGAACTGTGCATTGGAAAAGAGCGAAGCAAAGTCCGCATCATTATTAAATAAGAGATTATTATGCCAACACCGATAACCTGCCTGGGAAATACCTTTACCACTGAAGATGAGCGCCGGAGCTATTTCCGTGACGAACTGCGGAAACAGTTACCCGAGTTGCGCAAAATCGAGGGGTTCCCTATTGGTACGGATGATGACATACTGAATCTGTCGGACCCACCATACTATACCGCTTGCCCCAATCCCTGGCTGAATGATTTTATTGCTCAATGGGAAGATGAGAAGAAAGAGCTTGAGCAGGACAACAAGCGAAAGGCTGATTTTGAGGTGCATGAGCCGTATGCCAGTGACGTTAGCGAGGGGAAGAATAACCCGATTTATAACGCTCACAGCTACCACACCAAAGTACCTCATCCAGCAATTATGCGCTATATCCTGCACTATACACAGCCTGGGGATATTGTTTTTGATGGTTTTGCTGGGACAGGAATGACTGGAGTGGCAGCACAATTATGCGGCAGCCCAGACGCTGAACTTAAATATAAAATTGAATGCGAATTTAAAGCACAAGGTATAGCTGCTCCTGTATGGGGTACTCGTAAATCTATTTGTGGGGATCTTTCACCTATAGCAAGTTTTATTGCATACAACTACAACACTCCCGTAAATATTGAAGAATTTGAGGGAGAAGCAAAACGAATCTTAAGCGAAGTGGAAAATGAATGCGGGTGGATGTATGAAACAGTTCATAAGGATGATCAGATTGGTGAGATAAATTATACAGTATGGAGTGATGTCTTTATTTGTCCGGATTGTGGTGGGGAAATAGTTTTTTGGGATGTTGCTGTAAACAAGGAAGAAGGTACTGTAAATTCAGACTTTAACTGTTCAAGCTGCTTTACATTACTTAATAAAAAAAGTGTTTCAAAAGCGAAAGTCACTGCATATGATTTAGATATTAACGAAGTAGTATTACAGTCCAAAACAGTCCCGGTTCTTATAAAATATTATTACAGCGGAAAGCAATACACAAAGAAGCCTGACAAAAATGATATTGATGTTATTGAGAAAATCAAAAACTCAGTAATGCCGTATTGGTATCCCACAGAAAGAATGACCGAAGGAAGAGAATCGCGACGTAATGATTCATCAGGGATAACGAATGTTCATCAGTTTTATACAAAAAGAAATTTATGGATATTATCTGCTATCAAGCAAAGATGTAATACAAGTCAAAACAACTTACTCTTTAATAGTCAGCTTATAAATGTCTCACTATTAAACAGGCATAGGCCGGGGGTTTCTTTTCCCTATAATCCTTTAAGCGGCACATTGTACATTGGCTCACAAGTATCCGAATCAAACGTCTTTGTGGCATATCGAAATAAAATATCGAGATTGAAGACCGCTTTTAGCTTAATAAAAGACAAAAACGTAATTGCAACAAATTCGGCAACACAAATCGGAATACATGGATCGAATTCGGTTGATTACATTTTTACTGACCCACCGTTCGGAGCTAATCTTATGTACTCTGAACTTAATTATATATGGGAAAGCTGGCTAAAAGTTAAGACCCATAATTTAAGTGAAGCCATTGAAAATATAACCCAAGGAAAAAATTTACTTGATTACCAGCAGCTTATGTTTTTCTGCTTTAAAGAGTATTATCGAATTTTAAAGCCAGGTCGCTGGATGACTGTAGAATTTTCTAATACATCTGCTGCTGTCTGGAATGGCATTCAGGCGGCACTTCAACGCGCAGGTTTTGTAATAGCAAATGTGTCTGCTCTTGATAAGCAACAAGGAAGTTTTAAGGCTGTTACCACACCAACGGCTGTTAAACAAGATCTGGTTATCAGTTGCTACAAACCTTCGAACGAATTTGACCTTAAATTTCGTACAGAAAGCGGCGAAGTGAACGTATGGACTTTTGTTGAGGAGCATCTCAAACATCTTCCCATCTCTATAATTAAGGAACAGAAAACAACGGCTATTATTGAGCGGAGTCCTAAAATCCTTTATGACCGCTTAATCACGTTCTATCTCATGCGAGGGCTCCAAATACCAATAGACGCATCCGACTTCCAGATAAAATTGAAACAAAAATTCAGGGAATCCGATGGGATGTACTTTACGGCAGAACAACAGGTGCAGTATGAAGATCAAAAAAAATTGCTTGGCATAACCCATCAACTTAGTCTGGTTTTTGATATCATTTATACTGAAAGCGATGCTGTTGAATGGCTGAAGGCTCAATTACTTAAATCCCCGCAAAAGTATCAGGAAATTCAACCTGATTTCAGAAAAGCTAATATAGCGACAAGGAAGGGAGAAAAGGAGTTTGAATTACAGACGCTTTTGAATGAAAACTTTATTCCACTGCCTGATGGTTGCTGGAGAGTTCCAGACATGAACGAAGCTAAAGACCGTGAGCATTTCCGCACAACAGCTTTACTGAAAGAATTTGGCCGATACCTTGAAGAGCTTGCAAATCCCAAAACCAAGAAACTCAAGGATGTTCGCGTGGAAGCGTTACATGCCGGATTTAAATCTTGCTGGGAGAAAAAGGAGTTCACGACTATTGTCAATGTTGCCGAGAAAATTCCTCAAAACCTGCTCATGGAAGATGAACAGTTGCTCATGTTCTACGATATAGCCAAAGATAAGGTTTAACCCCTATGCAGTATCAAGGTAAAGCAATCGAGGTTCTGGCGTCGAGGAAGACGTTTGGCAGATCAGTTACTCAGATACGAATTCTGGCAACCGGTCAGATTATTGATGTTCCGGCAGAAGAGGTGCATGAAGATACAACGGAGGTATCGCTCTCTGAACTGGTTTTTAAGGCAATGGCGGCGCGTATCCGCAATGAGGTACATACCCAGAAGATCCTTGCGCCTTACGAGAGCAACATTATTCCTCTGCCGCATCAGATCCTTGCTCTTGAAAAGATTATGAGCGGAAATTACCTGCGCTTTCTGCTGGCTGACGAGGTTGGCATGGGAAAGACCATCGAGACCGGCCTGGTTCTTAAAGAGTTGAAGCTCAGGGGAATTGTGAAACGAACGCTGATTATTGTGCCGCTTTCGGCCATGCAGCAGTGGCGCAATGAATTGAAGCAGCACTTCAACGAAACGTTTCATATTTACGATTCCGAATATATCAATACCCTAACCCGTACGTTTACGAAACTTGAAGCGGACAACGAAATTAATATCTGGAGCCAGCATAACCAGCTTATTGTTTCTATGGATGCGCTTAAACCTGTTGAGACCCGGCAAGGCTGGAGCCGTGAGCGGGTTGAAGAGTATAACCGGCACCGGATTGAGCATGTTCTGGATGCTGAATTTGATCTTTTGATAATTGATGAGTGCCATAAAGTGGGCGGGGGTACGACGCAGGTTGGTCGTTTTCAGATGTCTCAGATACTGTGCAACGCCATCCCAAATGTGCTGCTTTTGTCTGCAACACCGCATCGGGGGAAAAGCGATCACTTCAGGCGCATTTTGGGCTTGCTTGATGCTGATGCTTTTTCGGGCGAGGGAGTTCCGACTATTGCTGAACTGGAGCCTTTTGTGGTGCGGACAGAGAAACGACAGGCCATAGATTACACAGGGAAACCGCTGTTTAACCAGCGAATAACTGAACGGATTATTGTTCCTTACAACGAGACCGAACATAGACGGCAGAGGGCGCTCTATGGAGCTGTTACCGAATATGTGGTGACTGGTTTTAACCTGGCCAAGGAGACCAGTAACTCATCCTATGGCTTTGTTATGATTCTTTTTCAGCGGATGATGTCGAGCTCTACGCAAGCGATACATGATGCCATGGATAGACGGGCAAACCGGCTGCAAGCGGAACAGAGTGAACTGAACCGTGAGCAGGTTGCTCTTGACTTGATGGAACTTGGATATAACGGCCAGATGGAGCTTGATTTTGAAGCAAAGGTTACGGCTGTTATTGAGGGAAGCCGCCAGGCTTATGCAACGGAGCTTGAGTGCTTGAATGGGCTTATTCGCCAGGCAAAGGATTGTATTTCTCATGAGCATGATGCCAAGCTGGAATACCTGATAGAGCGCATGGATGCCTTGAAACGTGAGGAAGAGAATCCTGAACTGAAGTTCCTCATTTTTACTGAGTTTACCAGCACACAGGCGATGCTGAAGCGGGAACTGGAGCAACGTGGTGGATACGCTTGTGAAGCTATAAACGGCTCACTCTGTTTTGAAGATCGTGTTGATGCTTTGAAGCAGTTCAAGGAGCGGGCACAAGTACTGGTGTCTACCGATGCTGCCGGAGAGTCACTGAATATGCAGTTTGCTCATGTTGTTTTCAATTATGATATGCCCTGGAACCCTATGGTTCTGGAGCAGCGGATTGGCCGTGTGGATCGTATCGGTCAGACGCATGTTGTTAAAGCGATTAACCTGATGCTTGACAATTCCATAGATGAACGGGTGTATGAGGTGATCGAAACCAAGCTTGACCAGATCATGCGCGATCTGGGAATTGACAAGACGTCGGACGTCTTGGATAGCACCCTTGAGCGGGAAAGCGTTAACCGGTTGTTCCTGACCTCCCTGCTTGAGCCGAAGCGGTTTGAGGCTGAGAGTGAAACCTGGCTGAATGATATCAAGTTAAAGCTGACTTCGTACAAAAGCACTGAAGGGGCTTTGCCGACACTGGATTCTGCTGAAATTCGGGCTGATAAAACTGAGTCGATACGGTACAGCCCGCTACCTAACTGGCTGGAGATTCTCAGCCGCAGTTATCTTGATGCAAAAAATTTAGCTTGTCATAAAACGCATGATGGCTTTGTGGCGACCTTTCCCGGCCACAAGGAGGGTATTTACACCTTTAACACAAAGGAAGGGCTTGAAAACCCAATTCCAGAGCCATTGACTCTCCAGCATGAAATCATTCAGTCCATTCTGGCTGAGGCTGTTGCGGTTACGGAAGGCAATCCGATTCCGGGGATTCGGCTGATTACCGGAGATATCCAACCCGGGTACTGGACACTCTGGACACTCCAGGCAGTCAACACGTTTGAGACGCATGAGTTGGCTTGTCCGATTTATTTTACCGATGAAGGTGATATTTTTACTTCGTATGCCCAGGATTTTTGGGTGTCGTTGAGTTCAAAAGAACTTAAAGCGGAAATAGTGGCTACTGCTCAAACTCATCATGCACAGGTTTACCGCGATTTGATGCAACGAGCTGAAGAGGTTCTTGGTGATAAGTATGCTGAGATGGAACGGGCAATATCCGGGAATACATGTCGATTACGTGTTAATAAAGAAAAAGCCTTTGACTTTCAGGAACGGCAAGTAAGAAGAATTGGCATAGAGAGTATCCGTAATTATCGGTTACAGCGGCTGGTTACTGAACGTCGAGATTGGTCGGCAAACTTTGATTCAGCAGCACAGGTTATTCCCCGACTTATTTGCAATATGATTTTGCGAGTAAACCATGAGTAGCTGGCTTGACAAGACATTGGCTAAATTGTTGCCAAGCCACACTCAACACATTGTTGCGTGCGACCCTGAAGGCTTGCTTGGTTATCCCGAAATAATCAAAGCTATCGAAGGGCGTGGGGCTTCCATTATCAGGGCTACCTCCGCATTAGATGCTCGGGTACGGTTTGAACTTGAGGTACGTGATGTTGATAAAAAGGTTGTGTTGATTATAAACGATCCTTATGAACCACTGCCCGACATGTTGGTGGATGCGTATCTGGTCAACATCGGCTACAAAGACATCTTCCCCTATTTTGATCCAAAGGCGCTTGTGGGTTTAAGCTACAATGCCTTGAGTGCGCTTGATGAGTTGCGCCCTTATGAAACGCTTGGATATGAGGCCACAATCCGTTTTCAGCTTGAAAACCTTTACCACATTGATCTTGAAGCATTAAGCAAATACAAAACCAGAGAGCGTATGCTGGCTACTCTGGTTGATATATTTTTTCATAAGGATACCGTCAGTATACCCATTACAGCTTACCTCAAGTCAATCGTTAAACCTGTTTTTTCTGCTGATACGGATCGACTGCTTTCACAGGATGGATTGAAAGAGTACCTCCAGAGGCTCTGGAATTTGCAGGCTGATGGTGCAGATTCCAGCATCCATTTTGCTGACCCACTTTTGTCAAAGTCGTTGGGAAATCTTTTTGTCATGCGTGTTCTGGAACCGGTTCAGATAAAACAGGATGTTCTTGATGATATTCCCTTGTCGTTACGAATGGGCTATTACGTTGATGAATCGGCTGAGATTCGTACCAGAGTGACGGCCCTGACAGATTATATCAAGAGCCGGTCAGTATCTATACAGGATCAGCCTTATGAGTGGTTTGATTTAGGGAAAGTTATCGGGGAAGTATACTATTTGGCACTTAGCCTGAATAATCCAGAAGTGACGATGCGTGCGCTTGAGACCTTGAATGATCTGAACAACCGTTTCCAACGATTTATACAGCACACCTACTGGTCATTATTTTCGTTGAGTGGATCGCGTTATCCAGTCGTCATCAGCAGGGTGCTTGATTATATGCAAGCACAACAATCTCCAAAGAAAGCACTTATTGTCATCGACGGCATGAATTTGTGGCAATGGTATGCTATCCATCAGGAGCTTGCTGAGCAGGAAATTGTTGTTAATGAGATGGCGACTCTTGCTTTCCTTCCCAGTATTACTGCTTGGTCACGACAAGCTCTTTTGAAAGGGTCAAAGCCTGATTTGGAGCAAGATAATTCTGGCGAAGAGAAGCTGTTTCGTGCATATTGGATGCGAAAAGGGTATCAGAATTACCAGATAGGTTATCAGCGATTTGGGGTGAAAAAACCTGTTAATGAAGAGTTATTGGTACCTACTTCAGTAGTAGCGCTTGTTTGCAACGATCTTGATGATCTTATGCATGGTGCCGTTATGGGTGATGAGCAATTGCTGCAAAACACTCAGCACTGGACGCGTAAAGTTGGTCTCGTTAGCCTTATCCAAAAGCTCAAGAATAATGGATATATGTGCTTTATTACAACCGATCATGGTAACATTGAAGCCAGTGCTTCCAGGATATTGCCCATGACGGCTAAAAATATATCAACGTCAAAAAGTAAGAGACACATCCGGTTTGTCAGCGATGAACAGGCCGAGCAGTTCCTAAAGGACAATCCTGAGCTTGCGATTAAGCGCCGTGATTCGTCCGTGTATCATACCGACAATACCGCATTCATAAAAGAGGGCGGAGTTATCACACATGGCGGAAGTCATGTTCTTGAATTGATTATCCCACTTGGAGTCATAGAATGAAATACATCGGCATAAACCAGCGGATACCTTATAGCGTCCTCGATGAATCCTTGCGAGAGTTACTCTATACCGGAGAGATCAAGCGCGGGGAAATACTTGAAAAAATGTTACAAGTTACATCAGGAGAAAATCGAGCAAGAAAGGCGACGATGTATGTGAATCACATTCTTAGCCGCCCAAAGAAGTTTTTGTCATTTATTGAAAAGTCTATCAGTACTACAGGGTATGAAAAACTATCAGAGGCTGACCGTAAAGCCGTCATTCTGTGTTTGGTTGTGAATACCTTCCCTATTGCCTATGATTTACTCTGTGCTATTGCAACGGTCTTCAAGGTTCAGGAGTGTGCAAGCAGAGCATTTATCAATCAAAAAATGTCTGCCTTGTATGGCAGCAACCGTACTATTGCTGTTGCAATTGATGCACTTATGCCCATGCTGATTGAGCTTGGCGCATTGGAGCGTGTGAAAATGGGTGTGTATAGAGTTGGCAGCCAGCCAAAGATTGTACATCCTGCAGTGGCTGAACTTTACGTGGCAGCTGATATAGCTCTTTCAGGTTCTAAATCAATTGCTTTTGATGAAATAAATTATCGGTCGTGGTTTTTTTTTAACAGAGTTGAATTGCCAAAAACATTTAAGTTTAAGCTATTGAAAATGACCGAAGGTATGGTTGGTGGCGGTTATGTGGGGATAGGGTAAAGCTATAAAGTAAACAGTGAGACGTTCCAATATATATTCAGCACCCGTGCTAAATTTCTGGACCTCGGTCCTCACCCTGCCGCTATCCGCCTCGCCAGTCGCCGCCGCCTTTCCATCGCCTACTGAAGAAACACGCCTGCCATCATTTTGATCCCACTGCATTCAGTTTAGGCATTCAGAAAAAACGGCTGAAGCTCAATATGTCAACAACAAAGCCTTTTGCTGGTGTAGAGCGAGCCATAAACGCGATGTTGGATATCAAATATCTTTAAATCCTTCATACCTTACAGCTAATCAGTCCGGCAGTAACAGGAGTCAACCTTCAACATTATGGAAGCATACAAAGTAGGTCAACTTTTCCCTCATGAACAATATTGTACTGGCCGGGAAATGAATGTGGCGATACCTACTGAAGGGTTTTTCCATATCCTGATGTCCCTAAAAAAGATTTCGCGGAAAGAAAAAAAACTGTTTACAAGAGGAACAATCACCGCTTCACTCTTTGAACAGCGTGATATTCCTTTTCTGGTCGTAGATTTCGGAGAGAATTTCAGTATTGATATCTCCTTTGATATCTCAAAATTTGATGATGTTACCCGCAGCATCTGGTTGGCATCAGAAACAAATGCCATAGCACTCTTCCTTGTGGAAGCAACAACCGGTATACTGGAAGGCATCCGCCTCATTGGCGTAGGGTTTGCTCCCGAGTTGCGTGCAATCTGTGCCAGGCAAAAAGGCCAAAAGGGCATTGCAGAGCGTGTTCTCCTCATTCATTCAGCGTTTACAACAAAGGATATGGTCCGGCATGCTATCGCCAAAACAGTCTTCAAACAGCATTCTTAGCCGGGTGATTGCTACTCGTTACATCTGTTAGCATTCTGGAATCATGATGGCCCATATAAGGAAAATCAGCTTTTTCCGCTATATTTGTGGATGGCGTTAACTGATTAAAATGGCGATATCCATGAGACTCACCAGAATACATGCCGGCCCCGTGCTGGACTTCTACACTCCGGACTTCTCAACCCAGCTTGAGCTGCCGCTTGCCGCCGGTGCCATCTCCGCAGGCTTCCCATCGCCCGCCGAAGAGTACATCGAGCTTGCCATAGACCTGAACAAAGAGCTGATCAAGCACCCTGCAGCCACCTTCTACGCCAGAGTAAAAGGCAGCTCAATGATTGACGCAGGCATTGCAGATGGTGACCTGCTCATCATTGACAAAGCGCTTGAGCCGAAAGACGGGGATATTGCTGTCTGCTTCATTGACGGCGAGTTCACACTGAAGCGGCTTGCCCTGAAGGAAGACGGCCTCTACCTCATGCCTGCCAATGCCGAATTCAAGCCGATCAGGATCACCGAAGAAAATGATTTTCTGGTCTGGGGAATGCTTGCCTATATTGTCCACAAGCCGAGATAACTCCGCATCCGGAGGCTTTTCAAATGTTCGCCCTTGTCGATTGCAATAACTTCTACGCATCCTGCGAGCGCGCCTTCAATCCCGCTCTGCGCCTGTGCCCTGTCGTCGTGCTTTCAAACAACGACGGCTGCATCATTGCCCGCTCGGAAGAAGCCAAAGCGCTCGGCATCCTGATGGGCACGCCGGAATTCAAGTGCCGCTTGCTGCTCAGGCAGCATAATGTTGCAGTCTTCTCCTCGAACTATACGCTCTACGGCGATATGTCCTCGCGGGTAATGGCAACGCTGGCCGCTCTTGCCCCAGAGATCGAAGTCTATTCCATCGACGAAGCGTTTCTCGATATGTCGAGCTTCAGCCGCTTCGACCTGCCAGATTATGCCAGGCAAATGCGCAAGACGGTCCGTAAGCATACCGGCATTCCGGTCTGTGTCGGCATGGCACCGACAAAAACGCTTGCCAAGCTTGCCAACCGCCAAGCAAAAAAGAACCCGCACTATCAAGGCGTCTGTGTCCTCAAAAGTCAGGAGGAGATCCAGGCAGCGCTCGAGCGCACCAAGGTCGAGGATATCTGGGGAATCGGGCGGCAGTGGAGCAAGCTGC
>JBAWYL010000009.1:0-83959 GCA_037143555.1 Chlorobiaceae bacterium | reverse complement strand
ATCATGAAATACCGAGCATCAGCCTGACGGAATCCTGCTGATAAAGTTCCGGAAACGTACTTTGAAAAAGCTCTTTCTTATCCGGATCGATCTTGAATGCTTTGCTCAGGGCCTTCAGGGTGCTGAGTTTGTCGCCCATAGCGAAATATGCAGCTGCAATTTCAAAATGAGCATCGGCTGACAGGGGCTGAAGCTTTAGAGATTGCTGTAGAGCATCAATAGATTCATTGATCTGACCAGCCTCTCTAAGAACAATAGCAAAATCAACCCATATCTGGGGACTTTCCGCATCAAGTTTTATAATGTCGCAATATGTCGCAATGGAGTTTTCAAGATGATTGAGATTGTACTCAATCTCAGCTTTAAGTAAAAGAAACTCAATACTGTCAGGTATAGTTTTCAGCGCCTCCTCGGTTGCAGAAAATGCCTCTTCGTACTCTTCCAGAGCTTCATGGCAGCATGCAAGTGCAAACCAGGCATCAGCAAAATCACCATTGTCCTCTATGCAACGGCTATAGCAGTGTATTGCTTCACCGTACTCCTCAAGTTCTTCATAAGCAATGCCGAGATTATAAAGCGCGTTCATATCCTCCGGTTCAAACTCCAGAGTTTTCAGGTAACTTTCAACTGCTTCTTCAATACGTCCAGTGATGGCAAGGACGTTTGCCCGGTTATACCAGGCTGAACTGAAATCATCAGAAATAGCCAGAGCCATGTCGTATGAGTCAAGTGCCTCATCGTAGCGCTTCATTTTACTCAATACAAGGCCGTTGTTGTACCATGCATTAATATTGTAAGGATCGTGATCCAGAGTCTTACGGTAACATGAAGTGCTTGCTTCCAGATTACCAAGAATGTCTTTACAGTAGGCAAGTTCATACCATGCATCGGCAAAATCGGGATCAATCACCAGAGATCGTTCAAAATTC
The DNA here is from genome assembly GCA_037143555.1 of Chlorobiaceae bacterium. Taxonomy (GTDB): domain Bacteria; phylum Bacteroidota; class Chlorobiia; order Chlorobiales; family Chlorobiaceae; genus Chlorobium. The sequence goes on along the minus strand of JBAWYL010000009.1, from coordinate 83,030 downwards.
GATTCTGCCTCTGTGAAACGTTCAAGCCGCTGCAGAATAATTCCCTTGTAGTAATGGTACTCCTTTTCAATTGAGGAGTCTACCACAATCTCTGTGAGCTCTTCCAGTGCCTCGTCAAGATTTCCGGTGTTAAAGTATGCCAGCGCAAGATTCAAGGTCATTTCACTGTCCGAGGGACTGAATACAACCGCCTTTTGAAATGCTTTGAGAGCTTCATTAAAACAGCCGTTCAAGGTCAGGCAGTTGCCAAGGTGAAACCAAGTTTCGGTATTAAAAGGTGCTATGTCTTCAAGACGATGAGCAACTGCAAGGGCCTCAAGCAGAAATCCATCCTCGGTATACTGATTGATTCGGTCAAGAAGTTCATCCGAATCAAACATGGAATCAAGCCCATCAAGATCAGGGGGTTCTTTTCCTGACGCCCCTATAGGGTTCGGGTAATTATCGTCAAAAAAATCATGTGTATTCATAAACAATCGTAAAGAATTTCTCTATCGTCGGTCATACTATCCATGCACAAATATAACAGAATTTTATTAAGAAAAACATTTCACAGAGTGGCAATGGTGTGAACATTAACAATCATGGCCTGTAAAAACTGTACACGGCCTCAGCTGTTTTTGCTCCTGTTACAGCTTTGAGTTCTTCGATTGTAGCCTGTGAGACGCCTTCAACGGAGCCGAAATGCTTAAGCAGACTGAATGCAGTTTTTTCTCCAACTCCCGCAATAGTTGTGAGTTCAGTCTGTAAGGTTCTTTTTGTTCTCAGTTTCCGGTGATAGGTAATGGCAAAACGGTGGGCTTCATCGCGAAGCTGCTGGAGCAGTTTAAGGGCTGGAGAAGTCTTCGGAAGGTTGAACGGGTCGCGGCTTTCCGGTAAAAAAATTTCTTCAATTCGTTTCGCCAGACCAATAACGGGAACAGATAAACCAAGAGCATTCAGTATATGAAAAGCACTATTAACCTGACCTTTTCCACCATCGACCACTATGAGATCGGGAAGAGGAAGTTCTTTTGAAAGAGAACCCTTGTAACGTCGATGAATTACTTCCTCCATGGCGGCATAGTCATCTGAACCTTCAAAACTATGCAGTTTAAATTTTCTGTAATCATTTTTCCTTGGCTTTCCCTTCTCAAAGCAAACCATTGAACTGACGTAATCAGTGCCTTGAAAATGAGAATTATCAAAACACTCGATTCGGTGCGGGATATTCGCCAGATGCAGCAGCTCCTTCAAGGCAGTAAGGCCGTAATGCTCGCGGGCGATTTCTCCTCTTTTCTGTTTCTGGATAAGGTACTCTTCCAGATGGTGTCGCGCGTTCTGTCGGCACATTTCCACCAGATGTGCTTTTTCGCCGATTTGCGGTACAATGAACTTGATGTTTTTTTTCTCCTGATGTTCCTCTTTTTGTTTTTCAACGATAAATGCTCGCAACGCATCCTCTTCGTCAACGGCTAACGGTTCCTGCAGAAGAATTTCATCGGGAATAAGCTCAAGGGTCTCCAGATAGTATTTTTCAATAACTCTGGCCTGCAATTCGGCGTCAGTTTCCCCATTGGTATTATTGATATACATATGTTGTGACCCAAGCAGTTTCCCTTCGCGGATTTTAAATACAACTCCGCATCCTTCATTTTCTCCTGCTGCGACAGCAAAAACGTCTCTGTCCAATCCATCTCCGGCAACCATTTTCTGTCGCTCAGCATAGCGTTTAAGGCTTTCGAGCTGTGCTTTAATTTCTGCTGCCTGTTCGAATTTCAGTTCTGAGGCCAGTATCTGCATTGTTTCGTTGAGTGACCGTATCATGCTCGAGGTTTTTCCTTTCAGCAATCGGCTGATCTCCCTGATCATGCCCAGATACTCCTCCTCCTGTACCAGTCCTTCACATGGCCCCTTGCATTTATGGATATGGTAATCAAGGCAGACCTTGTATTTTTTTAATGCAATATTTTCCTCACTGAGACGGTATTTACAGCTTCGTAAAGGGAATATCGATCCGATAAGATCAAGTATTGAACGAAGCTGACTGGCTTCCGTATAGGGGCCGAACCATGTTGAGCCATCTCTTTTCACCTGGCGGGTAAAAAAAATCCGAGGAAAAGGCTCATTGGTGATAACCAGATAAGGATAGGTTTTATCATCCTTCAGGTTCACATTGTAGCGGGGTTTCAGTTCCTTGATAAGGTTGTTCTCAAGAATCAGTGCCTCAACTTCCGATGAGGTGATAATAACGTCGAAATCGGTGATATGAGAGACAAGTACCAGTGTCTTTCCATAGTGCTGCTGCTGATTTCTGAAATATGACCGGACCCGGTTGCGGAGGTTTTTTGCCTTGCCGACATAGATAATCCTGCCTGCGGCGTTCCTGAATTGATAAATCCCGGGATTGGTTGGCAGGGTAGCCAATTTTTCATCAAGAGCTTTTATTAATCCCCGATGCGGTGTAAGAGCATCCTGATTATCCATCTATTATTCTGGTTGGATTCTTTTTCTTCCTTATTGTTTCAGGGTACCGAAAAACAATAAACAAAAAAAGGAAAAGCCGCATGGTTATGCAGCTTTTCCTTAAAAAAAAGAACAGGTAGAAGTCAGTTAATGATCTTCAAGGGTATCGTATTCTCCTTTCAGGGCAAAAACGCCAAAGGTAATAAGACTGAATGCGATAATCGGCATAAGCACGACAATAACAATAGACCAGAAAATCCAGTTTTCTTCACTGGGCTTTGCTGCAATCTCCTTCATTGCCTGCTTTATTACCAGCGGAACTATCCCGACACCCATGAGTGCCCAGACAATCCCGAAAATCCTTTTTATTGCTGACATAATTCAAATTGATTTAAAAGATTGTTGGTTAGTCAACGTCCATGTTGTTGGTCTTGTTGGATATGTAGAGTGATCCGATGATGAAACTTACACCGGCAATCAGTATCGGATACCAGAGACCTGCAAGCGGATCACTTGGAGGCAGGTTTGGACCCGGACGGCTTGCTTCAACAAGACGGGTTGAAATAAGCGGTACCAGACCACCGAAGACGCCGTTGCCGATATGGTATGGCAAAGACATCGACGTATAGCGGATACGCGTCGGAAAAATTTCAACAAGGAATGCCGCAATCGGTCCGTAGACCATAGTGACAAAAATCACCTGAATAAGGACAAGACCGATCATTTTGTAGTAGAGGTCTTGAGAAAGCGTTACTTCCTTTTTGGTTTCAGGTTTCAATTTATCTTTAGGCAGGGCAGCTTTAAGAGCTGGATCCACAGGGAACTTTGCTTTTACAGTTTCCTTGTATGTCGTTCCATCGGTAAACGCCTTGGTAGTAATGGTTGTGATTAAGGAATCGGCACCTTTAACAGCATTTTTAACCGTTACCTGCTTCTTTTCGACAATCTCAACTTTATTCTTGAGGTTGGCATCGTTGTACATGATAGTGTAGATAGGACGGTAAGCAATAATAGCGATCAGCATACCGGCCATCATGATGTACTTTCGTCCGATTTTATCGGAAAGCGAACCGAAAACGATAAAGAATGGTGTGCCTATAAGCAGGGCAATTGATATGATAAAATTGCTCTGGACAAACTCGACATTACAGGCGTTCTGAAGGAATGAGAGTGCATAGAACTGTCCGGTATACCACACAACACCCTGACCGGCAGTTGCGCCAAGCAGAGCAATCAGCACCATCTTCAGGTTGTCCTTTTGCTTGAAGCTCTCTGCCAAAGGATTTGCGGAGGTTTTACCTTCCTTTTTCATTTTGACAAACAGTGGAGATTCCGACATCCTCATGCGGATGAAGACCGAAACCGCAACAAGGAATGCTGATAGAACGAACGGAATGCGCCATCCCCAGTCACCGAAAGTTTCAACACCAAGAGCCTGGCGTACAATAAGAATAACGCCGAGCGCCAGGAATAGACCAAGGGTTGCCGTTGTCTGGATAAAGCTTGTCCAGAAGCCCCGCTTTCCTGCAGGAGAGTGTTCAGCGACATAGGTCGCAGCGCCGCCGTACTCACCTCCAAGGGCAAGTCCTTGCAGCAGCCTCAAGAGGAAAACAATAGCAGGAGCAAAAAATCCAATGGTTTTATAACCGGGGACAAGACCGATAGCAAATGTTGAACCGCCCATAATCACCAAGGTCACTAGGAAGGTGTACTTCCGTCCGATAAGATCGCCAAGTCGTCCGAAAAAAAGCGCACCGAACGGTCTGATAACAAAACCGGCGGCAAAGGTTGCCAAAGTTGCAAGCAAGGCAGCTGTCGGGTTGTCTTTGGGGAAAAACTGTTCAGAAATAATTTTAGCAAGAGTACCGAAAATATAAAAGTCATACCACTCGATGAGCGTACCGACCGACGACGCGGCGATAACCCTCCGGGTACTGGTCACCTCTTCGGTTGTGGAAACGTCACTGACATGTTGTGCCATACAGGTTTTCTTTGATTGTTATAAAAAAGTGTTCAGAATGTTGTTCTCTGCAGTCTATGCAGCGGTTACTTACTTGATGAACTCATGTTCATTCTCCTTGACAACAAGGACAGGGCATGGAGCCCGCCGTATCACATGTTCAGCGACGCTGCCGAGAATCATGCGCTTCAGCCCGCGGCGGCCGTGTGAGCCCATAATAATCACATCAGCCTCCTGGCGTTTGGCGTAGTCGAGGATGCACTCTTCAGCAAATCCTTCATAAATCACATAATCAGCAACAATACCGGCCATCTTCTCCTCTTCAATCAAAGAGGCAAGCTGTTTCTCGGCATCAACGCGTTCTTTTTCAAGTCCGTGTGAATAATTGATGGTAGGATCATTCTCGATAACACCGACCAGAAAGACCTCTCCAGCGGAGAGTCTTGCAAATTCGTTGGCATATTGCAGCGCTTTGCGCGACAAATCCGAGAAATCAACCGGGCAAATGATTTTTTTAATGGTAATCATAGTACCGCTATTGTGTTTTAGTTATTGAAATAAGTCGTTTTATATGTTGCTTGAACGATATACCACGCTGTGACGCAAACCGGTATTCCAAAAAAAATCCCGCACTTCGTTGAGAAAAAGCGCCGGTTTTTTAAAGTACTACAAAGACAAAAGCCTGTTTTCTGGCTATTACTGTACTTCGAAAAGAAAATATAAAGGAAACTGTAAAAAAGCCGTTTAGTGCCGCATGTTCATGGATGCTTAGTGGCACAGCAAGTATGGCGATTCTACAATATCGTTAAAATTCCCGAAGTAACAATTGTTTTTATTCAGGAAATAGTGCTCCTAATGAGATACAATGGGAGTTACTTAAGCACAAAAAAGCCGCAGATAACTGCGGCTTTTTTGGTAAACAGGTAGAGAGTTGCTTAGAAGGTCACTGTTGCCCAGAGTTCTGAACGAAGACGACCGCCGATCGAATCGTATGAAAAGAGATTATTGTGATCTTTTGTTGTCAGATAACGAAATGTCGGCTGAATGGTAAAAGTGCCCTTCGCTGACTGGTGCACATTAATCTTGTACTGTGCCCATACAAACTGGTTGGTGTAAACCTGACTGCCACCAAGCACATCTGTTGACTTATCAGTGGTCTGGTTGTAATCATACCAGCACATAAACGGGCCATATTCGCCTTTGAGTCTAAAGAGATCACCGAAGTAATCAACTTTTGCTCCAGGGACTGCTCCTGCAGTCAGAGCTCCACCGGGAGTTGTTCCGCTGCCTCTGGTGTAGAATCCACTGGCAGTGAATTTGATTCCGGCGAGAGGGAACGCAACGTTAGTGCCAACAGTAAATGGTCTAATACCGTAATGTAATGGCGCGGCTGGAGATGTACTGTCACCTGTTTGATACCATACATCTGATTTAGTCAGGACGGTAAGTATCTGTGGGTCGAGGGTGACACTGCCGATGTTGAACTTGTAGCTTGCCTGCAATGCATATCCATCGTTCAGAAGTCCGTCACCGCTTTTTGCTGTGTCAGCTTTTGAATTGTTATCAAGCACCACAAACGTTGCATTCAGGTCACCATCGCCGACTTTTATGCCGTAGTTGGCACCGAAAACACGGTCCATATTGATGGTGGCTGTCGGGATGTCAAAAGGCTGTGAAGGATAGAGTGTCAGATCAAAGACAGGGTTGTTAACGGAATTGAGCGGAAGACGACCAATCACGTAGTGATCGCATGAGGAGTTGTGGCCAAAATAGAACTGGGATACCTGAAGGTTATAAACTTCGCTATTGCCATATCCGACAGTCTGCCATCCACCGCTCTGTCCTGTTTCATTCGTGGCCATTGCCTTGAAGTAATAGCCGTCGCCAAGATCAGCAGCTGCATTCAGGCGGATGCGGTACTGCCAGGCAACGTTATCAGCAGTAGGGCTGCCAGTTCCGCCCCAGTCTCTCAAGCGTACAGAGGCATCTCCTCCAAAGTTCAGTTCGGCAAAAGCCGGTGATGCATATGACAGTGCTGCAAACATCGCAGCAAGTGATAGCATTTTTTTCATTTGTGTTCTCCGTTAGGTTGTGTGTGTTAACGAGCAAAAAACTATCCTTGCCATGAATGGCTCGGAATGGGGAAAAAAGAACATACTTTGTTACAATATTGACAAATTTAACAAAAATATAATGAAATGACCAAATCTCACTTTTTCTGTCTCCGCAGAAACGATTTCCTTATTACTCTTGCAATGTTTTTATTGCCTCCTGACTTAACATCCCGTTTCGTTCAATTTTTTAAATCGTACAGGAGAATTGCTTCATGTCACAGGTCAGGTTAAGGGTCAGTGCTTTATGTATTAAGGATGGTCATGTTCTTCTTGTTGAACACAAAAGTTTTGCCCCTGAAGATCCACAGCTTCCTCAAAGTTACTGGATTCTTCCTGGTGGTCTTGTTGAACGGGGCGAAACACTTGATGAAGCTGTGAAGAGAGAGATGATGGAGGAGACCGGGCTTGAATGCCATGTCGGCAGTCTGCTTTTTATCAAGGAACTCCTCTATCCATATCCTGGTCTGCAGGAACAGGGCAGCATCCATCACTCAGTATCGCTTGGCTTTGTTTGTACGGTTACCGGGGGTGAGATGATAACCGGGAAAGACCCTGAATATCCGGATGACCGGCAGGTGATTCTTAAGGTGAGTTGGCTTCCTCTGGCTAGTCTTGAGCAATATGATCTCTATCCACCGTTTCTTGCCGACTACATTCTTGCTCAACAGCCTGAAGGACTTCAGAATGCAGTTCCGGAGTTTTTCAACTCGGCACAATAATCTTTAGTCCTGCAAGCATACCTGTAGACCGGGGGGATTATGGTCAGATATCGATAATCATACCTAATGTGGTGTAGCTTTCTGGTTTGTAGAAGTACATTCCCTGTATGCTCATTCCTGAAAAATAGTTGCATGCCACTCTGATCTTTTCAAGACCTATCGCCGTCAAACGCATTCCAGCCTGCAGGTTCCATGTGCCTCGGTACCCTTTTGTTTCCTGAAGTGATGACTGCCAGATTGGCAGCAGTTTAAGATCTGCAGCAAGATAGGTGTTGCCGGGAGTGGAGATTTCTCCACCGGCATGGAAAGAGTTGTGATTGATACTGCCCGGCAAGGTGTGGTAGAGGTACTGGTAACCGGCGTAAACCCGGTGACCAGGAGCGCTCAGCGCCAGTACGAGATCCAGAAATTCCCGGCTGTAGGTGAAGGGAATATTGGGGCCGGCTGGTTCAGGGATCCATCCGCTTCCATCGGGTTCATAGTGGCCGTCTTCAAAATGGGCAGAGATGTGGCTGATCCGGACTCTTCCACTGAATTCGTCAAAAGGCAGCGTTTGGCTGCTGATCTTTTCTTTCCAGCTGGTATTGATACCAAACAGATAAGTGATGGCATCAACCGGAAATTTGAAATTGTCGCTTTCACGCAGGAGTGACCAGGTTGCGAAATCAACTCCTATGGCAAAATTCTTGCTGTTGCTCTGGTAGAGATCGGCTGTTGTTCCGATATCAAGATTAAGAAAGCGCTGACCAAGCCATGGCATGACGGAAACCTGCGGTTCCATCGGGTCGGCCAGAAGCGGTGTAAAGATTGTTTTGGTTGTAGGGTTCAGAAATTGATCCGCCGAGGCGTTTTTAAATGAAATCAGGAACAGTGCTGTCAGGATGAACACTGTCCTGCAGAGACGGTATGTGTCGTTCATGGCTAAGAGATAAAGCTGTTAAGGGTTTTGTTTGTCTAAATTGTTATGCATGTCAAGAGTTGTTTTATTGGGCAAGCAGATTGTTCAGCACTGCCATGCGGATAGCAACTCCATTTGTTACCTGTTCAAGCAGCATGCTTTTCGAATATCCTGGGGGTTGAATTCGGTCGGCAACATTATTTGAAATTTCGATTTCCCGATTGATTGGGCCGGGATGAAGCACCAGAAGATGTTTCTGTATGCGGTCAAGACGCGCATCTGTAAGTCCGTAATAGACGGAATACTCTTCCAGAGAGGGAAGGTATCCTCCTGTTGCACGTTCAAGCTGCAGACGCAATACGATAGCGGTGTCAGCCCATGCGATGGCTTTGTCAAGGTCGGTAAAGAGGGTCACCCCCAGTTGGGCAGCATTTGGTGGTATCAGAGTTACAGGACTGCACAGTCCTACCTCCGCCCCGGCGCTCAGGAGTCCGTAAATGTTGGAACGGGCAACCCGGCTGTGAAGGACATCCCCTATAATGATCACCTTGAGCCCTTCGATTTTTCCGAAATATTCCCGAAGCGTGAACATGTCGAGCAGAGCCTGTGTCGGGTGCTCATGCGACCCGTCGCCAGCATTGATGACAGGTTTCGATGTTATTCCTGTTATAAAATCAGCTGCTCCTGAAGAAGGGTGGCGCAACACAAACCCATCCACCTGCATTGCTTCAAGGTTTTTAATGGTATCGCTCAGGGTCTCCCCTTTGCTTACGCTGCTTGAAGCAGCACTGAAGTTAAGGGTTCCTGCACCAAGATGGCGTGCTGCCAATTCAAAAGAAAAGCGGGTGCGGGTGGAGTTTTCAAAAAACACCAGAGCAATGCGTTTGTTAGCAAGAGTGGGTTTAAACGTTGGGTTGGCGGCAGCTAACTCTTTTTTGAAATCGGAGGCCATGTCGAGCATGCGGCTGATATCACTGGCCGGAACATTGCATAATCCAGTAAGGTGCTTCAAATTCGACCTTTATTTGTAACTTTTTGGAAAAATATTTTCACCAAAGGTACAAAAAAATTGATGATCAAAAACTACCTTACAGCAGTTATGGACACAGAGTCACTCTTAACGAATTGAAGAATCTCATCTAAGCCATAACCGGCAGGGCAGGTAATAAATAGATTTTATTTCTTTATGTATTGTTATGCATGAAATGAGTATTGCGCTTTCTATCGTTGAAGCTGTCGAGGCCAAAGCACGAGAGGAAGGTGCCGGAAGGATTTCCGGAATTGATCTTGTGATAGGCAGGCTTGCAGGTATTGAGCCGGAGTCGTTGAAATTCTGCTTTTCAGCAGCAGCGAAAGGAACGCTTGCCGAACAGGCTCTGCTTGCCATAGAGGAACCGGAGGGTCTTGGTGAGTGCGGCGAGTGTGGCAGAAGGTTTCCTGTTTCTTTTTATTATGCAGAGTGTCCCGACTGTCGTTCGTTTCGGGTGAAGATCGTCTCGGGAGAGGAATTTGTAATTCAATCAATGACCATAGAAGAAGAGGGGGAGTAATATAATGTGCGATACCTGCGGTTGTTCCACTGAAGGCGGGGCAGTGCTCCGCAAACCAGGGCTTGGCGATTATCATGTCCATGTCGGCGAGATTGGTCATGAAGATCATCATCATCATGAAAAAAAGAGCAGAACTGTTGCGCTTGAGCAGGACGTTCTTCATAAGAACAATCTTCTTGCCGAAAGAAACCGGGGATATTTTGAAGCCCGGAATATTTTTGCGCTTAATTTTTTAAGTTCTCCCGGTTCCGGAAAAACATCGTTGCTTGAAAAAATCATTCCGGCCCTTCAGCACCATGTTCCTGTGGCTGTTATAGAAGGCGATCAACAGACCACCAACGATGCCGATCGGATTCAGGCTCTTGGTGTGCCCGTGATCCAGATAAATACAGGTTCCGGATGCCACCTTGATGCTTTGATGGTTAACAGTGCCGTTAAGGAGCTTGAGTTGCAGGATAACTCACTGCTCTGCATCGAGAATGTCGGAAATCTTGTCTGCCCGGCTATGTTTGATCTCGGTGAAGCCCTGAAAGTGGTAATTATCAGTGTAACTGAGGGTGACGACAAACCGCTGAAGTATCCGACTATGTTTCATGAGGCTGACCTCTGCATACTCAACAAGATAGACCTTCTTCCTTTCGTTGACTTTGATGCCCGGAAGTGCAGGGAGAATGCCTTAAGGATTAATCATCACCTTGAATGGCTTGAAGTATCGGCTAAAACCGCTGAGGGACTTGATATCTTGCAAAAGTGGATTGAAAATAAAATGAAACAGCGCTGACTCACAGGGCTCAAACCGCTGAAGAGCGGAGGCAACTGCAGGTCAACGGTATCGTGCAGGGCGTAGGATTCCGGCCGTTTGCCTATAGGCTGGCTGCTCAGTTCGCATTGAAAGGATGTATCAGGAATACCTCATCAGGGGTTTTGATAGAGGTACAGGGTATCCCTGCTCTTCTTGATGATTTCTGCAGAACACTCAAGAGTGATGCGCCGCCGCTGGCGAAAATAGAGGCAGTGGAGGAGTGCACTATTGCCTGTGTTTCCACTGAGGGCTTTGTGATCGGTGATTCCACCGCAGGTGTTGAGCTCGAGACACTCATTCCGCCCGACATTGCGCTCTGCAGTGATTGCCGTCACGAACTTCTTGACCCGTCAAACCGTCGATTTCGTTATCCGTTTATCAACTGCACCAATTGCGGTCCACGATATACTATCGTTGAGCGCCTTCCCTATGATCGTCCTTTTACGTCGATGCATGGCTTTACAATGTGTCCGGAATGTGAAGGAGAGTACCATGACCCTTTTGACCGTCGTTTTCATGCACAGCCCAATGCCTGTCCGGTGTGTGGGCCCATCCTCTCTCTTTTTGATGCATCCGGCAGATCGTGCCGTGTTCCTGATGCGGCAGCTGAAACCCTGTCTCTTCTCAAGATGGGCAGAATTGTCGCGCTGAAAGGAGTTGGTGGCTTTCATCTTGCTGCTGATGCTTGCAATGATGCAGCTGTTCGGCTACTGAGAGAAAGGAAGGGGCGTGAGGCCAAACCCTTTGCCGTTATGATGCGTGACATTGCGGTTGTCCGGCGCTACTGTGAACTCAGTGATGCTGAATGTGCGGTGCTGACTTCCGCGGAGGCGCCCATTGTGCTGCTGAAAAAGAATATGGTTGAAGAGCTTTCTTCTTCAGTAGCGCCGGGTAATGACCGGCTTGGCGTCATGCTGCCCTATACTCCGTTGCATACTCTGCTGTTCGATGAAAATAGTGATGTTCTAGTGATGACTAGCGCTAATTTCAGCGAGGAGCCAATTGTCAATGAGAATGATGAGGCGCTATTGCGCCTCAAGGGAATTGCTGACGCTTTTCTTATGCATAATCGGCCTGTCTATCTTAAATGCGACGATTCTGTAACCATCCATCTTTCCGGAGCGCTCAGGCAGATACGGAGGAGCAGGGGATATGTGCCTGCGCCGGTTCATCTGAGGGAGGACGGACCGGTTGTTCTTGGTACAGGAGGGGAGCTTAAAAATACCGTTGCTCTTCTGAAGGGTACTCATGCCTTGATAAGCCAGCATATCGGCGATATGAAAAATTTTGAGTCATATCGGCATTTTCAACATGTTCTCGCCCATCTGCAGCATCTTTTTCAGGCGACCCCTGAACTTCTGGTTCACGATCTTCATCCTGGATACATGACTACGCAGTGGGCCCTTATGCAGAATTTACCAGTGCTTGGTGTACAGCATCATCATGCCCATCTTGCTTCATGCCTTGCTGAAAACATGGCGGAGGGCCCGGCTATAGCTCTTGTACTTGATGGTACAGGGTACGGAATTGACGGAACGATATGGGGTGGAGAGATACTGATTGGCGATGCAGAAGGAGCAGAACGGTTTGCTTCGTTTGAACCTATGCCTTTGCCGGGGGGTGATGTTGCTGTGATGCAGCCATGGCGTGCTGCACTTGGGTACCTGTTCAGAAGTTTGCCCTCTATCCCCGATCTTCCGTTTATGAAAGGGAGGAGTATTGACCCGGTTCTTGAGCTGCTTCAAAAAGGGGTCAGTGTCTATGAAACGTCAAGTTGTGGCAGGTTGTTTGATGCTGTTGCCGCTCTTTGCGGTATGCAGGGCGACATTACCTACGAGGGAGAGGCTGCAATTGAGCTGATGTTTGCTGCTGGCAAAACAATAGGTAGTTCTGCATTCCGTTATGCTCTCAATGAGAAAAATGGGCGATGGATGATGATGGTGTCACCGATTATTCAGGATGCTGCGGCAGCTGTTCAGCAAGGCGTTTCGGTCGCTGAAATAAGTCGTCGGTTTCATCGGGCTTTAGTCAACTGTTTTACGGATATTATAAGAAAGGCTTCCGAAGCAACAGGTATCAGAATTGTTGCATTGAGTGGTGGCGTTTTCCAGAACGAGCTTCTGTTTGAAACCCTTGTTAGAGAGTTGGAAGAAGCTGGATACAAGGTTATTACCCATTCCCTTGTACCCTCAAACGATGGAGGAATTTCTCTCGGTCAGGCACTCATCGGTCGCAGCTATCTTGCAGGTCGGTACTCCGGTATTCATTAAGTGAACAAATAATTGTCTATTATTTTAATAACAGTTCATTATTTCTTCTCCTTGTTGTCCCTTTCGTCCCTGTTCCAACGATTCAATTCAGTGACCTTTCTCTGAAAAACATACTGACCGGCAGACATATTTTTTTTATTATTCTCACTCAATCAATAAACCATACTCAAGCAATGTGCCTTGCCATACCCGGAAAACTTCTTGAAATATTTGATGAAAACGGCCTGAAAATGGGGACTGTGGATGTGAACGGTTCAAAAACAAGAACATGTCTTGAATATGTGCCCGATATACAGACAGGACAGTACACCATTATTCATGCAGGGTTCGCCCTGAAAATTATTGACGAAGAGGAGGCGGCTGAAAGTCTGAAGCTGTGGCAGGAACTTATCGAGAGCGGAGCGTTCCTGCCTGATGAAGAGCCACCACCGCCTGAATCTCTATGAGGCCGGTTCGTATGAAATATATTGACGAATATCGTGATCCTCGGCTTGCCCGGAGTCTTTTTGACGAGATCAGGAGAAAAACTACCCGTCATTGGACGATCATGGAGATCTGCGGTGGGCAGACCCACTCTATTATTCGAAATGGTATAGATCAGCTTCTTCCCGACACCATAGAACTGGTGCACGGCCCTGGTTGCCCGGTCTGCGTAACCCCGCTTGAATCGATTGAGAGGGCGCTCGTTATTGCTGCAAGAAAAGAGGTTATATTTACCAGCTTCGGTGACATGCTTCGCGTTCCTGGCAGCTCGAAAGATCTTTTTATGGTGCGCAGTGAAGGCGGGGATGTGCGGATTGTTTTTTCGCCGCTTGATGCATTGCAGATTGCTCGCGAAAATCCCCTTAAAGAGGTGGTGTTTTTTGCTGTGGGCTTTGAGACAACCGCTCCTGCCAATGCCATGGCCGTTTATCAGGCCGCACGCGAAGGGATTGAAAATTTCAGTGTCATCGTAAGCCAGGTCATGGTGCCGCCGGCAATACGGGCTATTCTTTCGTCGCCCGATAACCGGGTTCAGGGATTTCTTGCCGCAGGACATGTCTGTGCCGTCATGGGTTATGAGGAGTATGAGCCGGTTTCCAGTTATTTCAAAGTACCTATAGTGCCTACTGGATTCGAACCTGTCGATCTGCTGGGCGGTATACTTAAAACTGTTGAATTGCTTGAAGAGGGGCGTGCTGAGGTTGTTAACCGGTATGGTCGGGTCGTAAGTCGTGAAGGGAATCGTGTGGCGCAGGAGACGATCGGGAAGGTTTTTGAGGTTACTGACCGTCAGTGGCGCGGGATAGGACTTATTCCGGGAAGCGGTCTTGGCCTCAAGCCAGACTTCTCTTGTTATGATGCTGAAAAAAAGTTTAATGTTGCCCATATCTGTTCCTGTGAGTCACCTCTCTGCATGAGTGGCAGTGTTCTTCAGGGTATACTGAAACCGGATGCCTGCCCGGCATTTGCCAAAGAGTGTACTCCGGAACACCCTCTCGGAGCTACGATGGTCTCTTCCGAAGGGGCATGCGCCGCCTATTATAACTATCACCGAAATACTTATCAAGGCATATAGCTGCTATCCGGTACTATCCTCATTATCCCGATAAGCGTTATTCCGACTTCATATATGATGTAGTACTGAATGCCCGGAAAGCCAATAGAAGCAAAGTGGGATTTCTTTTTATCCTCGCTCCGGGTTCTTTTTGCATTGATAGTGAGTACATCATCTTCCAGCTCCACCGTGATATTCTTTTTCTTGATACCTCGAATATCGGCTGCGATGAAAAATGCCATACCATCCTCAGCGACATCTACTTTGAAGAATGGACACACTAAGGGAAAAAAGAATGGCGTAATATTGTCGTTCAAAACATCATAAAAGTGTCTCAAAGGATTCCGTTTAAAAAGTGCCAGTGATTTGACATTTTCTTCTTTGAATTTATAAATTGTATTTATATTTTCATTTTTCCGTATGATATTATATAACATATATATACGTACATCTCCCAAAATGGAGACAATGAGAATGAAATCGGTGGCCCTCAGCGGTCGAGCCGTGAAAGTGCACATGATATTTTTTTTAACATATATGCTCCTTATGGAGTAGCATTTGAGGAGAATGCTGTTGCTGAACGGTTTGTATTGAGCGTGCTTGAGAGGGTTATTGAATCCAATGGAAAAGCCTCACAGGCTGGGTGATTGCTAATTTTTGAAATTGGCTGATTTTTAATTTCCGATTTACAATAGTGCCATGTTTATCCGATGGTAGTCCTTTTTTTTATTGCTATTACGAATAATTCAGGTTAACAGAAACAACCCATAAAGGAGACACCTACATGAAAAAAATGCTATCACTTGCAGCAATGTTTGCGGCACTGTCATATGCATCACCCGCTTTTGCTGATGTTACGGTCAATGTTTACGGTACTCTCGATGCCGCTCTCGGCGACGTATCGCACTCATTGAGCATTGATCCTCAATTTCCTGGATCAGTTAACCCTGTCAGCCCTGTAAAGAAAACAGTTCCCGGCGCTGCAATCGGATTGTTTAACGGAGGTATCTCACCCTCACGCGTTGGCGTTAAAGGAGGCGCGGATATTTGTGACGGCATGAAAGTATTCTATACTCTTGAAGAAGGTTTCAATCTTCCAACGGCAAGAGTCAGTAATGCCGCTGCTTTTTTGGCATCTAACGCTGTAATCCCGACAACTGCAGGTGCAAACAGTTCAGTTAATGGTCAGCTATTCAATCGCCAGGCATTTGTCGGTCTGTCTGCCGGTGATTATGGTTCTCTTGCCGTTGGTCGTAACTACGCACCGATCTATGATATCTGTCTGACTTATGACCCTGTTCAAGACTCAGGATTGTTCTCGCCATTAGGCTTTTCCGGCACCTATGGCGGTGGCGGAGGAGTCAGCGAAGATGCCCGTGTCGACAACAGCTTGAAGTACACCAACAAATTCGGTTCGTTTAACGTCAGTGCACTCTATAAGCTTGGCGGTACTCTTGGAGAAGCTACAGCAAAAACAGCTTATGCTCTGAGCGCCGGTTTCGAAGAAAGTGGTTTCGGACTGCAGGCTTCATATCAGGCTTTTTATGATGCAATAGTGGGTGCCTCCAGTGCCGCAACACCTAATGCAGTTGATATAACCAACGAAAATACCTCGGCCTGGATGGTTGCTGCCAAGTATAAGTTTGGTGCGGCTACACTGAAAGTCGGCTATGAGCAATATACTATCAGTTCTCCATCTGATATTCTCTCAACAACTCCGACCCTTTACAACTACTACGGACAAACTGTTGGCAAGGTGACTAATTTTTCAGCAACTGCTTCCAGTAGGAATACTCAGATAATATTTGGCGGTGGCGACTATAATTTCACCGATAAATTCAACCTGGCGGCAGGTATCTATAATGTCAGTCCTCAATCAAATGCTGATGGTACACAGCTAAGCTCCAGTCAAATGTTTTACTCGCTGCTTGCTGATTACCATCTCACCAAGACTCTTGATACTTACGTCGGATTGATGTATGCCACTTACTCTGGATCTGGAGTTCCTTCAGCAACTTATTACCAGAATAACTGCATTTCTGCCGTTGGTATGCGCTTCAAGTTCTAAAAAGTGTGTGTGTTGTTCTTTCGTTGATGTTTTGTGTAGCTGGTTTGCAAGGCTGTTCTCGATGCTGAAGGGCAGCCTTGTATAACAGGTTGATGATCATCTGCCTTGACCCTTTACCGGTATAAACTTCATACGGTGTGTTGGTCGCCATTCCAGAACTGATGGAGGAAACAGAAACGGTTTATCATGGATAAGACCGTTTTATATGTAAGTGTAAAGGATTTCTGCAATTTGGAATAAAATCAGTATAATGGGTTTAGTTCATTGATGATAGTACAATTGCTTTCATATGTTGCCCGCGTTTCCTCGACTTGCAATCGGGGTTTTTTTATTCGATGTTGTACCTTTTTTCTGCCTGAACGCTTATGTGGTTTCTGTAAAATGCTAAATATCATTGTTTTATAGGAAGCTGATACCTATCACTGAAATGCTTATTTCTTATGAGGACTGCCCCTGTCTGCCCTTCCCCGATTATGCAGCATGAAACAGTTCAGATGGCGCATGGCGCCGGAGGACGGTTATCACAGACGCTCATGCAGCGGCTTTTTATGCCGCATCTTCATAATGCATTTCTCGATCTTCTTGACGATCAGGCGAAGCTTGATCTCCCTGCAGGACGAACAGCATTTACCACTGATACCTATGTAGTGAGTCCGGTATTTTTCCCGGGAGGCAATATTGGTGAACTTGCCGTTAACGGGACAGTCAACGATCTTGCGGTCGGCGGGGCCATGCCGATGTATCTGAGTGCCGGTTTTGTGCTTGAAGAGGGGCTTTCGCTTGTAGAACTTGAAACCATTGTCAAAAGTGTTGCTGAGGCAGCCCGGCAGGCGGGAGTCGTTATTGTGACCGGCGATACAAAAGTGGTTGGAAAAGGGCAATGCGACAAGATTTTTATCAATACCTCAGGGGTTGGTATTATCAGGGAGGGGCTCAATCTTTCCTGCCGCAATTTGAAGCCGGGAGACAGCATTATACTTTCAGGTACAGTAGGAGATCATGGTATGGCTATCATGACTTCCCGCAAAGGGCTCTCTTTTCAGTCACACATAACAAGTGATTGTGCAGCATTGAACTCCATGATCGCAGCTGTGCTCGATGCTGTGCCCGCTGTTCATGCCATGCGTGATCCGACCAGGGGCGGGGTAGCGGCAACATTAAATGAACTGGCGGTCTCTTCTTCAGTCGGTATTGAAATCAAAGAGACATCTATTCCTGTAAAACCTGATGTAAGAGGAGCTTGCGAACTTCTTGGCATAGATCCGCTTCATGTGGCTAACGAAGGGAAGCTTGTTATCTCTGTCGATGCTAAAAATGCCGGAACAGTTCTTGAAGTGCTGCGTTCCTTTGAATATGGTCGAGATGCCGTTATTATTGGATCGGTTGTCAGCGATCATGCCGGTATGGTTGTGATGGAGACAGCGTTCGGCAGCCGTCGTATTATTGACTTGCCTCTTGGCGAACAGCTGCCGAGAATCTGCTGATTACATGTTCAAAGCTCGTTTTTCAATGGCAAGCGCTGCCTCACGAACTGCTTCAGAGAGGCTGGGATGAGGATGGCAGGTACGGGCAATATCTTCGGATGATGCCCTGAACTCCATTGCAAGTGCTGCCTCGGCTATGAGGTCGGATGCACTTGCTCCGATGATGTGCACTCCGAGTATTTCGTCAGTTTTCGCATCAGCAAGCATCTTGACAAACCCTTCAGCATCTCCAAGGCCGATTGCCCGTCCGTTGGCGGCAAAGGGAAACTGCCCTGCTTTATAATCACGCCCTTCAGCACGAAGCTGCTGCTCGGTTTTACCGACCCAGGCAATTTCCGGAGTGGTATAGATAACCCAGGGCATGCTGTTGTAGTCGAGGTGAGGTTTCTGGCCGGCAATGAGCTCGGCAACCATAACTCCCTCATCTTCTGCCTTATGGGCAAGCATCGGGCCGCGTACGACGTCGCCGATGGCGTAGATGCCGGGGGCCGCTGTGGCGCAGTGATCGTTGACGGGAATAAAGCCCCTTTCGTCGATCTGGAGGCCGATTGTTTCAAGGTTAAGGTTTTCGGCGTTGGGGGTGCGGCCTACGGAAACAATCAGCTTGTCGCATTCGAGCGTATGTTCGGAGCCCTGGTCGTCGGTATAGTCAATGCTGATACCGTTTGCGGTTTGTTTCGCCTGACCGATTCTCACTCCAAGCTTAATATGGAGACCCTGCTTTAAAAAGAGTTTTGAAGCTTCCCTTGAAACGCTCTCATCAGCAGCTCCTAAAAAAGAGGGCATCACTTCAAGTACGGTGACTTCTGCTCCGAGTCTGCGCCAGACAGACCCTACTTCAAGTCCGATCACGCCTGCACCGATGACGCCGAGTTTTTTTGGAGCTTCAGTGAATTTGAGTGCCCCTTCGTTATCGCAGATCGTTACATTGTCGACCTTGACGTTGGGGATATGACGGGCTTTTGAGCCGGTGGCGATAATGACTTTTTGTGCCAGCACCTCTTCATTTCCCTCTTTTCCGGTGATGTTTATCCGGTAACCGGCATCGGTCTTTCCGGCAAATGAGCCTCGCCCTTTGAGAAGGGTGATTTTGTTTTTGCGAAACAGGAACTGAATTCCTCCGGTCATTCTGGCAACAATATCCTCTTTGCGTTTCTGCATTCTGGCAACATCCATGCTTACTCCGCTGACCGTAATGCCATGGTCTTTGAGGTGATGCGAAACCTTTTCATAGGCCTCTGATGAGGCGACGAGCGCCTTGAGGGGAATACAGCCGGCGTTGAGGCAGGTGCCGCCAAGGCGGGGTTCACCTGTCGGGTCGTCGTAGGAGCTGAACTCGCAACAGGCCACCGAATAACCAAGTTGTGCGGCACGGATTGCGGCGATATACCCGCCGGGTCCTGCGCCGATAACAAGAACGTCAAATTGTTTGTTCATGGTGTTTTTTCTCGTTTTTATCCCTTAGAGATCAAGTAAAAGGCGTGCCGGATCTTCCAGTGCATCTTTGATTGCAACCAGACCAAGTACCGCTTCCCGGCCATCGATGATACGGTGGTCGTATGACATGGCCAGATAGTTCATTGGCCGTATGACGATTTGCCCCTGTTCGACAACAGCTCTTTCCGTAGTCGCGTGAATGCCGAGAATGGCCGATTGAGGTGGATTGATAATTGGAGTTGAAAGCATTGAGCCGAACACTCCGCCGTTGGAAATGGAAAAAGTGCCGCCAGTCAGATCTTCGAGTGAGAGATTGCCCAATTTTGCCTTGGTGGAGTAATCAAAAATTTTACGTTCGATTTCAGCAATGCTCATTTGATCGGCATTGCGCAGGATGGGTACAACAAGGCCTCTCGGAGAGCTGACGGCAATACCAATATCGAAATAGCCATGGTAGATGATATCCTTGCCTTCAACCGAAGCGTTCAGGACAGGATATTTGCGCAACGCGTGAACCGTGGCCTTTACAAAAAATGAAACAAATCCAAGTTTGACTCCATGTTCTTTTTCAAAGGTTGCCTTATAGCGGTTACGCAAGTCGATGACCGCCTGCATATTGACTTCATTGAAGGTCGTGAGAATGGCATTGGTAGCCTGAGACTGCAAAAGCCTTTCTGCAATGCGTGCCCGGAGCCGTGTCATAGGGACGCGCTGTTCAGGGCGATCGGTCATCAAAGGACTTTCAAGGTGAGCTTCCACCGGTTTGAGGGTAGGTTGGGGAGGCGGTGCAGGCGTAGCAGGTTCAGCTCCGCTTGCCATGGCCGCAAGGACATCGCTTTTAGTGATTCTGCCCTCTCTGCCGCTTCCCGATATCTGTGAAGCTGTCAACCCCGTTTCTGCCATAAGTTTTGCTGCTGCCGGCATCACGATATTCTGGACTGCCGACGGCCTACTGTCGACTGTCGACTGCTCTCTGCCAACTGTCGACGGCTCACTGCCGACGGCTTTCCCTTCAGTATCTATGCGTGCCAGCACTTGATTGGCAACAACCGTCCCTCCATCGCCAACAAGAATTTCAAATAGAATGCCGGCTGATGGTGACGGGACATCGAACACAACCTTGTCGGTTTCGATTTCAAAAAGGATTTCATCTTCAACAACGCTGTCTCCAGGTTTCTTTTTCCAGTTAAGCAGTGTTGCCTCGGCAACGGATTCCGATAACTGGGATATGGTAACATCTATTATTGCCATTCGTCGGATATTATTTATTGAAAAAAACGCTGAACTCTCCGAATGCCTGATCAAGCAGCGCTTTTTGCTGCAAGGCATGGGTTGCTGCATAGCCGCATGCAGTAGAAGCCGATGCGAGACGACCTGCATATCCAAACTGCTGGCCTGGTGTCATGGCTTTCATGATATAGTGCTGGAGAAATCTCCAGTATCCCTGATTTTTTGGCTCATCCTGACACCACACAATCTCCTTCAATGCCGGATAGTGATTCAGCTGTGCACTGAACTCTTCAGCAGGAAATGGATAGAGTTGTTCGATGCGGATTATGGCAACATTTTCAGCGGTGTTTTCCCGTCTACGGTTGATAAGATCGTAATAAACCTTGCCGGAGCATGCGATAAGTCGCTTGACTTTTTTCTGTGCAGCCGTAGTATCGCCGATAATTGTCTGGAAATTTCCGCTGGAAAGATCTGCAAGCAGAGAGACAGCCTCCTTGTTTCGCAACAGCGACTTTGGCGTGAGAATAATCAGCGGTTTACGGACCATCGACGTTATCTGACGGCGAATCAGGTGGAATATCTGTGCAGGATTGGTCGGCTGACAAACCTGAATATTATTCTCGGCACAAAGCTGTAAAAAACGTTCCGGTCGGGCAGAAGAGTGCTCAGGGCCCTGCCCTTCATAACCGTGAGGCAGCATGAGCGTAAGGCCGGAGGCGAGACCCCACTTTACCTCTCCGGATGTGATAAACTGGTCGATGAGTACTTGAGCTCCGTTGGCAAAGTCGCCGAACTGAGCTTCCCAGATGACCAGTGTATCAGGTGCAGAGATGGAGTAGCCATACTCAAAACCAAGTACAGCCTCCTCAGAGAGCACCGAATCGATAACGGTAAAGGGAGCCTGGTTGTCGGTGACATTCTGAAGAGGGATATAGCTACCCGAATCCCATTTTTCCCGGTTCTGATCGTGCAGCACAGAGTGGCGGTGGGAGAATGTCCCCCTGCCGCTATCCTGGCCCGTAATGCGAATCGGGTATCCACCGGTAACCAGTGATCCGAAAGCAAGGTGTTCTCCCATACCCCAGTCGAGAGGCTGTTCTCCCCGCCCCATACGCGCCCGGTCATTGATGACTTTTTCAACAAGAGGGTGGAGCTTGAACTGGTCAGGGAGTTTTGTAATCCGTTCAGCAATCCGTTTTAACTCGGCAAGTGGGACGCCGGTTTCAGAGATCTCATTCCGTCCTGAAGCCGGTTCGGAGGTAAAGATGGTTTTATTGACCAGTATCGGATTGGCGCTGTATTTTCCTTCATCGAGATCCTTGCGGAATTTCTTGCTGAGCGTCTCAGCGTACTCTTCGGGAATGAGGTTCTGCGATTCCAGGCGTTCAGCATAAAGCTTACGCGTGCCGGGATGCCTGTCTATCTTCTTGTACATCAGCGGTTGGGTCATGGCCGGCGTATCCTGCTCATTGTGGCCAAGCTTGCGGAAACAGATGATATCGATCACAACATCGCGTTTGAATGCCTGGCGGTAATCAAGCGCCATCTGTGTTGCAAGCACAACCGATTCCGGGTCGTCTCCGTTGACGTGCAGCACCGGAGCCTCTATCATTTTAACAACATCGGTGCAGTAGGTTGTTGAACGGCTGTCACGAGGGTCGGATGTGGTGAAGCCGATCTGGTTGTTGATGACGATATGAACCGTGCCTCCGGTTCCGTACCCACGGGTTAGCGCCAGGTTCAGGGTTTCCATAATGACACCCTGCCCGGAAAACGCTGCATCGCCATGCACAAGTATGGGCAATACCTGTGAGCCATCCCTGTCGCCACGGCGAACCTGACGTGCTTTAACGGCACCCTCGACAACCGGATTGACGATTTCAAGGTGCGAAGGGTTGAATGCAAGAGAGAGATTGATCGGGCCGCCTGCAGTGGAAATGTCGCTGGTAAATCCCTGATGGTATTTGACATCACCGGAAGGAAGATCATCGTCATGCTTGCCTTCGAACTCAGCAAAGAGGTCAAGCGGATTTTTCCCCATAATATTGACCAGCACATTAAGTCGTCCCCTGTGGGCCATACCGATCACGATTTCCTGAACTCCTGCTTTGCCTGCACGTTGAATCAGTTCATCCATTGAGGCAATAAAACTTTCTCCGCCTTCAAGGGAGAATCGTTTCTGACCGATAAAACGGGTATGCAGGTAGCGCTCAAAACCTTCGGCAGCAGTAAGGCGTTCGAGAATATGTTTTTTCTTGTCGGAAGTGAAATCTGGTTTTGAGCGTATTGTTTCAAACTTTGCCTGCCACCACCGCTTTTCCGTCTGGTCAGTGATGTACATAAACTCAATGCCAAGCGTGCCGCAGTAAGTTTCGCGAAGATTCTGCAGCAGCTCACGGAGTGGCATGGTTTCCCGTCCGAAATAGGTATTGCTTGTATTGAAGACAATATCCATGTCAGTATCGGTGAATCCGTAAAAAGAGGGTTCAAGATCGGGCAGAGCAGGTCGCTCCTGACGCTTCAGAGGGTCGAGATCTGCCCAGCGGGAACCGATGTTCCGGTATGCTGCGATTAGTTTCTGAACCGACACCCGTTTACGTCCGAGCTCGGCATCGGGACTGGCAACTACACGACAGATAGGACCCATGCGGGCTCGTTCAGCAAACGAAGCCTGTACAGGTGAATGTGCAATATCGCGGGTATCGTTACCGTTTGACCCGGGAACATTTTGCATGGCGTCAAAGTATGCTCGCCAGTTTTCAGGAACAGAGCCCGGATTGTTGAGATAGTCTTCGTAAAGATCTTCAATGTAGGGGGCATTGCCGCCGAAAAGATAGGAGGTGCTACTATATTGCTGCATCATAAGTTGACGTGCTTTTCTTCGATAGGGTTTGCGGGGTAAGGTGAAAGACAAGAGAGTTCGATCCGCGGAAAGGGCGAAGGTAAAATATTTTCCTGTTATGAGTTGCTGCAAAATGGATGACTATTCGATCCATACTTGTTAAGTACTGTTCCCTATGTCGATGTATTACCTTTCAGTATAAGACATATTAGGGTTGATTTCGAAGAAATTCAAGAAAATAAAAAGGAAGAAATTGTTTGGATTGGCGGGTATTGGTCATGGAGAGTATAGCAGAGAGAATGGTTTGGTTCAGAAACTTATTATGGATGGAAAAATAATTCTAACATAATTTTGGATTTGAATGTCATTACGTGGATTCTGACATAACTATCATCTGGTAGGTGTGTGCTAAAAAATCGGTAAATCGGTTCTCACTAAATTCGGCTTTGTTCTGAGATAATTTTATATCCTGAAGAGTATAATCCCCATTTGGCTGTCGCTGAAAATTGCATTTACAGAGACAGCTTTTATATTTACTGCTTCCATTTCCAGTTTCGTATTTCCGGCATATCCTCGCCATATTTTCTGATGTGTTCTTTATGAGCTATCAGACGGTCTTGTACATATTTCTTTACATACGCAGCCCTCTGTCTGAGGCGGGGAACACGATCGATTACATCGGCAACAAGATGGAAACGGTCAAGATCGTTCATGACTACCATATCGAACGGGGTGCTTGTGGTTCCTTCCTCTTTATAACCCCGAACATGCAGGTTATTATGGTTGGTCCTGCGGTAGGTCAAGCGGTGAATAAGCCACGGATACCCATGATAGGCAAAAATAATCGGTTTGTCGGTGGTGAAGATATCATCGAAATCCCTGTTTTTCAGGCCATGGGGATGCTCTTCGGGGGGCTGGAGAGTCATGAGATCAACAATGTTGACAACGCGAATCTTGAGGTCTGGAATTTTATTCCTTAAAATATCAACGGCAGCAAGGGTTTCAAGTGTCGGGACATCCCCGGCGCAGGCCATAACCACATCCGGTTCACCGTCGCTACTGTCATTTGATGCCCAATCCCATATTCCGATGCCAAACGTACAGTGCTTCACGGCGGCTTCCATGTCGAGCCATTGCCATTCAGGCTGCTTTCCGGCAACTATAACATTGATATAGTTACGAGACCGCAGACAGTGATCGGTTACTGAAAGCAGCGTGTTTGCATCCGGCGGCAAATAGACACGGATGACATCCGCTTTCTTGTTGACGACATGATCAATAAAACCAGGATCCTGATGGGAAAAGCCGTTATGATCCTGCCGCCAGACGTGCGAGGTCAACAAGTAGTTCAGAGAAGCAATCGGACGGCGCCAGGGGATTTGATAATGCGTTATTTTCAGCCATTTTGCATGCTGATTGAACATGGAATCAATGATATGGATAAATGCCTCATAGCATGAGAAAAATCCGTGACGTCCGGTGAGCAGATACCCTTCAAGCCAGCCCTGACAGGTATGTTCAGAAAGAATTTCCATAACCCGTCCATTGGGTGAAAGGTGATCGTCATAAGGCATTGCACGATCCATCCAGGCGCGGTCGGTAACGTCGAAGATCGCTCCAAGTCTGTTGGATGCTGTTTCGTCAGGTCCGAATACCCTGAAATTGGATGCTTGCTTGTTCATTTTCATGACATCCCGCAAAAACATGCCCATAACCTTAGTGGCTTCAGCCTCAACTGAACCCGGAGAAGTAACGGAAACGGCGTACTCCCTGAAATCAGGTAACCGCAACGGTTTCAGAAGAATCCCTCCGTTGGCATGCGGGCTGTCACCCATTCTTTTCTGCCCTTTGGGTGCAAGCTCCTTGAGTTCCGGTTTTAGCGCTCCGGATACCGTGAACAGCTCTTGAGGCCGATAACTCTGCATCCACTCTTCAAGCAGTTTGAGATGAACAGGATTTTCTCTCACCTCGCCAAAAGGAACCTGGTGAGAACGCCAGAAATCCTCGGTTTTTTTCCCGTCAACCTCTTTCGGGCCGGTCCAGCCTTTCGGGGATCGCAAAATAATCATCGGCCAGCATGCCCTTTCCGCAAGGCCGTGTTCTCGTGCTTCTCTTTGAATTCCTGCAATTTCATCAAAGCATGCATCAAGCGCTGCTGCCATATGCTGATGCATGGTAACAGGATCAGAACCTTCAACAAAATAGGGTCGGTACCCGTAACCATTCACGAGACTCTCCAGTTCATCGTGCGGTAACCGTGCAAGAAGGGCCGGGTTGGCAATTTTATAGCCGTTAAGGTGCAGAACAGGAAGAACAGCTCCGTCGCGGGCCGGGTTAAGAAATTTGTTTGAATGCCAGGATGTTGCAAGCGGACCGGTTTCGGCTTCTCCGTCACCGACAACACAAGCTGCCACAAGATCGGGATTGTCAAAAACAGCCCCGAACGCATGCGAAAGAGAGTAGCCAAGTTCTCCCCCTTCATGGATGGAACCAGGGGTTTCGGGAGCAACATGGCTCGGAATTCCTCCAGGAAATGAAAACTGTCTGAACAGATTTTTCATGCCGGTCTCATCTTCAGAAACATTGGGGTAATATTCGCTGTAGGTACCTTCAAGCCACACATTGGCCACAATGGCAGGGCCACCATGACCGGGGCCTGCAATGTAGATTACATCAAGGTTTCGCTGCCGGATCACACGGTTAAGATGGACATAAATGAAATTCAGTCCTGGAGTGGTGCCCCAATGTCCAAGAAGCCTTGGCTTTATATGTTCCGGCTTCAGCGGTTCCCTCAGCAGTGGATTGTCCATCAGGTATATCTGCCCGACAGAGAGGTAGTTCGCTGCACGCCAGTAGGCATTGATTGAGTTGAGTTCCTCTTGAGAAAGCGGTATCATAGTAATCTTATTTCGTTTGCTTTTTCCATGTTTCAAGGACTTTCATTGTTTGGCGGGCAATCATCAGCTCCTCGTTGGTTTTCATAATCCGTATCTCCACTGGTCCACTCATTTCTGATATTACGGGAGAATTCGCACTGTTTTTCCTGTCGTCTACCTTTATGCCAAGAAACTCCAGGCCGGCACAGATCCTGCTTCTGATTTCTGGGGAGTGTTCACCGATCCCTCCGGTAAAGACCACGATATCAAGCCCGCCAAGGACGGTGGCAAGAGCTCCGATATATTTACGGGCCTGATAACAAAAAAGATCAACGGCCTGCCGTGCGGCGTCATCAACCTTTTGGATATTGAGCAGCTCGCGCATATCGTCAGTTTTGCCAGAGAGTCCGAGCAGTCCCGACTGACGGTTCACCATCTCTTTAATTCCCGCCGGTGTCATTTTGTTCTCCTGCAGCAGAAACAAAATGACACCGGGGTCAAGATCACCGGTACGGGTACTCATCACCAGTCCTCCAGCAGGAGAAAACCCCATCGTCGTTTCAATACTTTTCCCGTCTTTTACAGCTGCCATGCTGGCTCCATGACCGAGATGGGCAAGAATAATCCTCTTTCCCACTACCTCCAAGCCATAGCGGCGTTTGAGCTCGAGAAGGATGTACTCATAGGAAAGGCCATGAAACCCGTAACGATAGACTCCCTTTTTGCGAATGGCTTCAGGCAATGCATAGAGCTTTGCAACCGGAGGCATAGTAGAATGGAAGGAGGTGTCGAAGCAGGTCACCTGAAGCGTTCCGGGGAAAAGTCTGGCTGCATGCCTGATGGCGTTAATGGCCTGAGGAAGATGCTCGGGAGCATAGGAACTCATGGTATCGAGTGAAGTAATAAGTTCAGGAGTCACGATCTGAGGGGTGGAGTAGAGGGGACTGCCATGGACTATGCGGTGACCAAGCGCGTCAGGGTTATTGCCTTCATTCTGCGACTGGATCCAAGAAAAAACATAATCACATGCGGCATTATGATGCTGCGTTGCAGCACGCTCATTTGTTATGGAGTTCCCTCGATCGTCTTGAACAGAAAACCTGCCCTCACTTCTGCCGATCCCTGTCAGTGAACCGGAAAAAACAAGGCGTTCTGTTTTACCGATCTCAAACAATGCAAACTTTACACTTGACGAACCGGTGTTTAAGGCGATAATTTTTTTTGACAATGGCATATCAGGAAAAGAAGCCTTGCGCTCTGTTTAGACACAATCATTCATTTTTTATTGATGAGTTGCCGATAAAAAAACCGTTTGGTCATCTCTGCCGAGACAATGTACAAGCCAACAAGCAACAGCATCAAGAAATAGAAAGTGCCTGGTAACCTTGTAAATCCGAAGATTGAAGCTATTGGAGAAAAAGGGAGTGCCAGAACTACCAAAACCACTGACACAGTGGCTATAGTCAGGTATCTGCCAGGCAAACTTTTGAAAAAGGGCAGGCGGGTGCGGATTACCAGAACAATAAGGGCTGCTGAGATAACCGATTCCACAAACCAGCCGGTTTGAAAGAGGTCTTCTTTAGCGTGGAGGAAGAAGAGTAATATGCCGAATGTCAAAAAGTCGAAAATCGAGCTGAGAGCTCCGAAGGTGATCATATAACGCTGGATAAAACGAATATTCCAGCGATGTGGCTGTTCAATGTTTATAGCGTCTACCCGATCACTTGCAATGGTCATTTCGGGGAAATCGGTCATCAGGTTAGTGAGCAATATCTGTTTTGGAAGCAGCGGCAAAAAGGGGAGAAGAAGGGACGCTCCTGCCATACTGAACATATTGCCGAAATTGGCGCTTGTTGCCATAAAGATATACTTCATGGTATTGGCAAATGTTTTTCTTCCCTCTATAATGCCTTGTATCAGCACCTTCAAGTCCTTGTTCAGCAGAACAATCTCAGCAGCTTCTTTGGCAACATCAACAGCAGTATCCACGGAAATACCGACATCAGCATCATGAAGAGCTGACGCATCATTAATTCCGTCGCCGATGAATCCAACGACGTTGCCTCCTTTTTTAAGGGCAATAATGATTTGTTCTTTCTGGTTAGGTTCAACTTCTGCAAAAATATCAGTGAGAAAAGACTGGCGGATCAACGCAGTTTGATTCATTCTTCCAATTTCGGGGCCTGTTAGAATGACAGGCTTTTCAATACCAAGATGTCTGCCAAGGCTGCCGGCGACCAATGCATTATCACCGGTTATAATTTTCAGTTGTACCCCAAGTTTTTTCAGCTCATTGATGGTCTCCTGGACATGAATTTTAGGCGGATCAAAAAAGGTGACAAATCCCATAAATATCATCTCCTTTTCATCGTGACGGGTAAAATCCGGCTGATTATTTCCATTTTTGTAAGCAACTCCGAGCGTTCGGTATCCTTCTTCGCTCAGCCTTCTGTAGTGCTCCATAATCTGAAGCTTTTTATTCTCAAGCGGTACCAGAGTTCCGTTTTCTGTTTCAGCAAGCGTACAGACTTCCAGTACCTGTTTCAAGGCACCTTTGGTAATGACAATATTTTCAGATGCATTATGAAGTTGCACCGTCAGGCGTTTTCGGGAAAAGTCGTATGGGACTTCGCTTTGTACTGAAAAAGAGCTTTTAATGTCTGGTCTGCTGCTGACAATCGCTGCATCAATCGGGTTGTGAAATCCCTGCTGCAGCGAAGCATTAAGCCATGCATATTCCAATACTCGGGCTGATTGTTCTCCTGAAACTGATAATGCCGCATTCAATGTTACTTTACCTTCTGTAATAGTGCCGGTCTTGTCCGAACAGAGAATATTCATGCTTCCAAAGTTTTCGATGGAAGCGAGGCGCTTGACGATCACCTGTTGACGGGCCATATTGCGGGCACCCGAAGCCAGATTTACTGTAATGATTGCGGGCAGCAACTGCGGGGTAAGGCCTACGGCCAAAGCAAGTGAAAAAAGAAATGAGTCAAGAACCGGTTTGTGAAGAAAAACATTAGTGGCAAAAATAATGAGCATAAGCACCAGAGTAATCTCCATCAACATATAGCCGAACCGTCTGATCCCTCGTTCAAAATCGGTTTCCGGGTGCTTGAGTCTCAGACTGTCAGAAATTTTGCCAAATTCAGTGTTTCGTGCGGTTTTCATGACAAGCACTTTCGCTTTGCCACTGATGACATGAGTTCCCATAAAAAGGGTGTTGGTTCGCTTGGCCAAAGGAGTGTCTTCGGGTAACACACCCACATTTTTTTCAACGGGGTAGGTCTCTCCGCTCAAAACGGCTTCGTCAACAAACAACTCTTTTGACTCGAGCAAGAGGCTGTCACCAGGGATCAAATCTCCAGCCGAAAGCAAAACGATATCTCCTGTCACGACCTCTTCAATATGCCTCTCTTTTTCTTTCCCATCACGCAAAACACGGCAATTGATCTGCACCATTTTCATTAACTGATCGAGAGCATTGGCGGCACCCTTTTCCTGCCACCAGCCAAGCAATCCGCTGACCAGAACAATGATCAAAATAATTATGGCATCAGTATTGTCCTTCAGAGCAAGCGAAAGCATTGCAGCACCGATAAGCAGCAGGGTAATCGGGCTTTTAAACTGAAGCAGAAACAGCATGAGTGCAGATGTTCTTGGACCGCCTTTCAAGCTGTTCAGTCCCTCATGCTTCAATTTTTCCTGAGAAACGTTTTCCGATAATCCATGAATATCACTGCCGACTTTTTTAAAAGCCTCTTCAGGTTTAAGCATCCAGAAGCTATCCATTGCTCCTTGAGGGTATTCCGGCAATTCCGCCAGCAGTTAAAATATCTTTCTTCATGGTCAGGCTTTTCTTTGCTTTTAACGAAGCCAGAAGATTACAGCAACTTTAATGGCAATGGAAAAAAAAGATTAAAAGTTGCCTTGAAAGTGGAATGCGGGCGCAGGAATTGTCAGCCAAATAGAGTGATAACCTTGATGCCACTTATCATATTTCGAATCAGAGATATGATCGGTAGCGATAATGGTTTAAATAAGGGTTTTAATCGCTTTCTTCTCAGGTTCGCCGGCTATTGACCATTTGATTGAGTCTTCATGCAGCGAAGTGTAGAATGCATGAAATTGTGCATAAGAAATCAGGGCGGTAATAACCACAGAGCCGATAAGCTTTTCAAAAATAGTGAATAACCACATTTGGGCCTGGTTGTTTGGGTCTCTGAATGGCCAGGGATAGGTTAGTATCAGTAGAAGAATGAAG
Organism: Chlorobiaceae bacterium; assembly: GCA_037143555.1. GTDB lineage: Bacteria > Bacteroidota > Chlorobiia > Chlorobiales > Chlorobiaceae > Chlorobium. Next base: position 52,534 of record JBAWYL010000009.1, on the reverse strand, counting down.
ACTATAAGGCCAATAAATCCAATAGTATACTCTACCTTTTTCTGTTTTCTGGCATAAGAAAGACGGTCTTTTTTTGAGGCAAGTATTTTACCTTCAATTATAGGATCCTTACGGTTTCGTTCAACAAGCTGAACGGGTTTTTCATAAAAGTTGATTTTTTTTTGTATTTGATTGGCGTGCTTAATGCACTTATGAACAAAAACCTGGCAATCAAGCTGCAGAAGAGAGAGGTTCGGGTTAAGAAGTCTGAGAACCCAGACGTTACGCTCAAATGATAAAGTTCCGTGAGTTTCTGTGACCGCACTTAGAAGGACAAACTTTTTACTTTCCAGAAAAAGCGAGATATCGCTTTCTTTAACAGATTCTTTCATCTCAGTGATAATTTTTTCTGCATCACTGGACTGCTGGCCAAAAGTTGGCCACCACTGATTTCCTTTAAGAATTATTATGAGAGACTCATCTTCAAAGTCACTTGTAAATATGATTTTGGCATGCATTGCTGTTCATTGAAAAGGTTTTCTTGACCTAATATACGGCAAGGTCACCTGAGCCGGAAACTCATTTTCTTCGGTGTGTCTCTATAGCGAGCGCATAAAGATAGGTATGACAAAGGGTACAAGACAATCAGTCGTACTCGACGCTGCTGCAATCTGAGGTCTTTATCACACAACTCAAAGCATAGCGCCGATTCGATACCAGTTCTGAAACAAAATTATTTCTTGTCTGGCTGAAAAGAAAATGCGACCATTCGGAGCAAGTTATACTCTTTTTATAAAAGGTCAGAAGGATAACCCTGATCCTCAGTTAACATTGCTTCATCTTGTTGAGAAATTCACCGTTGAAGCAGAAAGAAAACAGGTGTTGATGAGATAATGAAAAAACCAGTTATCAAAGTAATTCCGTCATGACATTCGGCATATAAGATGAACGATAAGCTTGCCGGCATGAACCCTGATATATCACTGAAATTCATATAAATGAAAAAGCGGCTTTAAGCCGCTTTTTCAATGATCAGATGTCCCCCATTACACCTGACCAGACTCACTGGCGTGAGAAGTTTCAAGAATATTTTTACATTTTTTGTGCCAAAAGCGCAAGGGTATAACCGAAAAAAATATTATATCGTTTTATAATAATAGATTATAATCGTTTCAAGCACTGCGTCGTGAGAGCTGAGTAAATGAATTCTTGTCTCAATTTATTAAGCTTGCTATACATAATGGGACACTCTCCTCCTTTTTGAGACAACACTGCTTTTGACAATAAGCAAACTTCTGCTCTTTATGGGTGAACTCGTGAAGAGCCTCAAGCTCCAATACAAGGGAAAAAATTCTTTGATGACCATAAAGAGTCTTGCCGGTACGTCACAGATTTTGGTGAACAAGCCTTGTTATAACTGGTTGTGATGTAAGTTTTGTTGGTCCGGGGGGCTAATGAGTGTTAAGAAAAAGTAAGTAAAAGCACCCGGCGCTTCATTGCGGGAAGGTGCTTTTACTGCAAAAAAAAATTACTTTTTCGGAGCAATAACCGAAGTGACGCTCTGCACTACCTGACCAAGCGTGTTAGTTGCGCTGCCTAGCAGATCAATAGCGGTCTTGCCAAGAGGTTCTATAGCCTGTACAGTACCTTTAACCCCTGAGCTCAAGAGTTCAAGAGATTGCTGAACAAGTGAACTGCTTGCATTCAGCATATTAGCGACTGCATTTGTGAAATCGTTGTTTGTTTCGTTTGCCATGGATGTTTTTGATTATGATTATTGAAAAATGTTCAGAGGTAAAAGGTGACGCCGATATCTAAATGGCTAACTTTTGAAATTTAGTCTATTTTTATTGAACGCACTAAAGAATAATACGCATTATATACAATGTTTGCGTTATAACATTGAGGACTTCTTTTTCTTTAATCACCGGTTCCCCTCCACCAATCAGTCAATTGATCGTTTGTCTTGTGTCTCACAATTTATCCAGAGCGTTCAGAAGGTCAGCTTCAAGATCGTCGGCATTCTCCAGTCCTATCGAGAGGCGCACAAGGTTGTCGGTGCACTTTCTCCGGCGCCGCTCCTCTTCCGAAAGGGGTCCAAGAGTCATTTTTGCGGGCGAGGCAATCAGTGATTCAACGCCCCCGAGACTGTCGGCAAGCACAAACAGTCTAATGTTTTCTATAAGTTTTTCCACCGCAGGGAGGCCGCCTTTCAATGCAAAAGTCAGCATTCCCCCGAATCCGCTCATCTGCTCTTTTGCCAGTTCATGCTGCGGGTGCGACAAAAGTCCTGGATAGAATACCTGTTCCACTGCTGGGTGCTGTTCAAGAAATCTGGCCAGCTGCAGGGCACTTGCCTCATGCTCCTTCATGCGTATTTTCAGGGTTTTCAGACCGCGCAGAATAAGCCAGCTGTCCCAGGGAGCTGGAATGGCTCCGGCTGCGCCCTGATAATTTTTTATTTTTGTATGCAGAGCAAGGTCAGAGGTGATGACAGCTCCGCCGATCACATCGCTGTGACCACCGAGGTATTTGGTGGTACTGTGTACAACAATATCGGCTCCGAGTTCGAGAGGCCTCTGAAAGTATGGGCTTGAGAATGTATTGTCCACTGCAACAAGAATGCCCCGCTCTTTAGCCAGACGTGAAATAGCACGAATGTCAGTGAGCTGAAGCAGGGGATTGCTGGGTGTTTCGAGCCAGATCAGTTTTGTTTCCGCTGTAATGCACGCTTCATAACTCTCGGTTGATTCGCTTGCAGCGTAGAAAGTGTTGACACCCCATGGACGCATCAGCTGCTCAAAAGTACGGTAGCTGCCGCCGTATATATCAAGTCCGGCAACAATATGGTCGCCGGGTTTCAGTACCTGAAGCGCTGCCAGAGATGCTGCAACTCCGGAAGCAAAAGCTAAACCAAAGCGACCGTTTTCAAGAAGAGCGAGGGTTGATTCCAGTGCTTTTCTTGTTGGATTGCCAATTCTGGAGTAGAAAAATTCACCACGATGTTCCAGATCTTCACGCTCGAAGGTTGAAGTTTGGTAAACAGGAACAGTAACCGATCCGGTTTGAGGGTCAGGAGTTTGTCCATCATGAATGGCAAGAGTTTCAAACTGCATGTATTGTTTCTCGTTACGGATGTTGTAGTTATCGGTGACAAAGATAAGCGATATTTTCCTTTTTCTGTAACAGTGAGGTGTGTTTCACTTTTATCGGCAATGTAAACGATATTATCGACGCTGGATATGATTGATCACCTCAGCCAGTCGGTCAATCTCATCCTTGGTATTGTAGAAAGCCAGAGACGGCCTTATTGTCCCTTCAACTCCGAACCGTCGTAACGATGGCTGTGAGCAGTGATGACCGGTACGGACTGCAATACCCTCGCGGTCAAGCAGTTTGCCAGCCTCTTCATTAGGGAGATTGTTCAGCACAAACGAGACCACACCAACCTTGTTGCGTGCGGTACCGATGATGCGCAATCCCGGAATCCGGATGAGCTTTTCCGTAGCATACTCGGTCAACTCATGCTCATAACGGGCTATGTTGTCAAGCCCGATTTTGCGCACATAGTCAAGCGCTGCTCCAAGTCCGACGGCATCACCGATCGATGGCGTCCCGGCTTCAAATTTTGCAGGTGCCTCGTTGAAGATGGTCTCCTCAAAACGCACATCCTGAATCATGTTGCCGCCACCCTGCCATGGAGGCATAATTTCAAGCAGTTTTCGCTTACCGTAAACAACACCAATGCCGGTTGGTGCAAAAATCTTGTGGCCTGAAAAAACAAAGAAATCAGCATTGAGATCCTGAACATTAACCGGTATATGGGCAACCGACTGTGCCCCATCAACCAGCACCTTTGCGTCAAACCGCTTGGCCAGCTGTATCATCTCCCTGACTGGTAGAATGGTTCCAAGGCCGTTTGATGCGTGGGTCAGTGAAACTAACTTTGTTTTAGGTCCGAGCAGCTTGCTATACTCTTCCATGATAATCTCGCCCCGGTCGTTGACCGGCACAACCTTTATGCGCGCCCCTTTTTCCTGAGCCAGCATCTGCCATGGAACAATATTGGCATGGTGCTCAAGGATGGAGAGCACAATCTCATCACCCGGCTGAATAAACTTCCGACCCCAAGTCTGCGCAACAAGATTGACACCCTCAGTAGTCCCTCTCACATAGATGATTTCCGATGCTGACCCCGCACCGATGAATTGCCTTATTTTCTCTCTGGCACCTTCATAAGCATCGGTGGCACGGGCAGCAAGGGTGTGTGCACCACGATGGATGTTCGAGTTGTCGTTAGCGTAAAACTGTGCTACAGCGTTGATAACGCTGAGCGGCTTCTGTGTTGTGGCGGCATTGTCGAACCAGACAAGCTGTTTTCCATGAATTTTCTGGTGAAGAACAGGAAAGTCCTTGCGAATGGTAAGCACGTCAAAGCCTTCAGACTGATGAATTGGTGCTTTAGGTTCACGCAAAAAATAATAGCGCTCTCTGGGTGCTTCAGGTACACTGAACGGTAAAGGCCTACTGCCTGCTGCCGACTGCTTACTGCCAACTGTTCCATGGCTATGCGTCTGAGGGTTTATTGCCGAATAGGCATCTGTTGTTGTGGTCTGATTTTGAGCTGCTGAATAGAGCAGTCTGAATGAAAAATCATCTTCAGCTGGCAGTCCCCCGTTCAAAATTGCAAAAAACGGAGTAATGCATTCCGGATCAGCTTCAGAAAAACGCTCACCACTTTCCGGTTTTGGAGGCAGGTCTCGGCGGATAAACTGGTCGAGACCGTAAGAACCATCCGTGTTTTCTGAATAGTTCTGCTGCTCGGTCAGCTTGTTGGCATGATGTCCCAGTGGTTCCTGCTTTTTTTTATGGGAGCCGGGCAGAAAATAGAAGTCATGCGATTGTATTTCCGGAACCGCCTCAGAAAAATAAGGAAGGTTTGGATGTAAAGGCAATTCCTGCTGCCGAAGATGATTTCCCGGTTCCCCGGCTAAAACAGTTTTATCATGTAAGGTATCAGCACCCGAAGAAGGCGTCGTTGCGGCATCGGTTTCATGTCTCGGGACGGAGCTGGCTTCGGGCACTTCATTGAACAGTCGGCTTGCAATTTGCGCAATGAATGTCGGGTTCAGCGCTTCACTCTCGATTCCCGGAATGTGTGTTTGCTCATATTCTCTCGGCATAAGTCACAATGGTAATTTATGGAGACAACCTTCCTGCAAAGCCTGAAAAGGTTTTCTCTATAGCGGTTTTTGCAGTGTATTTCTATTTTGTTTTTGTGCCTGACTTACGGTGTTCATAATCGTGATAGTATCCCACCTCAACATTTTCAAGGACGGCCAGCGCATCATCGGTCAAAACCGCAAGTGACGAGTAGAGTGTCAACAAATAGGATGCCACACCAAGCTTGTCAAGCCCCATAAGCCTTGCTGAAAGGCTTGGGCTGATTTCGCCAGGAATTCCGGCCTGATGCAATCCAACCACCCCCTGCTCATTTTCACCGACACGAAGCAGGATAATGCTGGTTGTGCCATGACCTGACTTGTTATTCTTGCTGATTTCAAGCTTGTCGCTTGCAATGAGCGGTACACCTCGCCAGGTAAGGACAGGAGTTCCGAACAGGTTGATGGTCGCCGGCGGCACACCGCGCCAGGTGCATTCACGCTCGAAAGCTGCAATGGCTTTTGGATGAGCGATAAAGAATGCAGGTTTCTTCCATACTTTTGTGAGCAGATCGTCAAGGTCATCAGGCGTCGGCGTGCCGTAGCGCGTGCTGATACGCTGTCCGGGATCGACCGAGTGAAGCAGGCCGAACTCCCTGTTGTTGATGAACTCCCACTCCTGACGCTCTTTGATACCCTCGATAGTCAGGCGCATCTGCTGCTCTATCTGATTGTATGGCTCATTGTAAAGGTCGGAAACACGGGTATGGACACGAACAACAGTCTGTATGGCCTGAAGCGAATATTCCCGAGGTTTGTTTGAATAATCCACATAGGATTCAGGGATCTCCACATTTTCAGCAAATCCCGCAACAAGATCAATGTGCTTTTCACCGTGAGTATTGACGGTAGAACGTATTTTCAGGTACTCTCCGACTGCTTTTTCAAATGTCTCCTTCAACGAGGGTGATTCCTTGAACAACTTTTCAATATCGTTGTTCGAAAGGGAGAAGAATGATCCTGGAGTAATGGTACGGATGGTAACCGATGACGGTTTTTCTGAAACCAGATCCTCTTCACCAAAGTACTCCCCCTCAGAAAGCAGTGCAATACGAAGGTCTTCTCCATGCAGTCCCTTGCTTAAAATCTCAACCTGGCCGTGAGCAATGATAAAAATCTTATGACGATCCTCACCTTCAAGAAGAAGGGTATTGCCAAGTTCAGCTTCTTCAAGTACAAACTTTCCTGCTATTTTTGCGATGATTTCATCCTCAAACGATGCAAAAAGCGGAATGCTTTTCAAGGCATCAGGGCTGAATGATGCTATCCCTTCATGAAAATCTATTCCGATTCGTTCGGGTTTCTGCAGCTCAATTTTTGTTCGGTTGACACGGTAGGTGCCGGATGAAACATGAACCCACGGGAGCAGCTTCAAAAGCCATCTTGGGGTTATGGACATCATCTGGGGAGGTGTCTTGGTCGTATTCGCCAGATTTCTTGCGACATGTGTTGTTACACTGCGCTGAAGCAGACTGCTGGGTTCCTGTTGTGGGTTTGACATGGGTAATCGAAAAGTTTAAACGTATTTAGATAGAAAGTTGATTTTATTAAACAGTATGAAGCTGTCTTTACAGGTCAAATACCAAGTCCGTCGGTAAAGCTGCTTTCAACGGCTTTCTGCTGCAAAACCCTGGAATTCGGCGGAACACTTTTTGTCTGCCACACGTTGCCTCCGATCACGGAGTTTTTGCCGATGGTAATTCTTCCAAGGATATTGGCGTTTGAGTAAATAACCACGTTATCTTCAATAATCGGGTGACGGGGCACATCCTTTGCCGGATTTCCGTCCTCGTCGAGAGCAAATTTTTTCGCGCCAAGCGTTACTCCCTGATAGAGACGGACATGATTGCCAATGATGCAGGTTTCGCCAATGACAACACCTGTGCCGTGATCGATGCAGAAATAATCGCCGATATGCGCTCCCGGATGAATGTCAATCCCTGTTTCCGAATGGGCCATTTCAGCGATGATTCTCGGAATAAGGGGGACACCAAGCGACAAAAGGGTATGTGCAGCTCTGTAATTAATCATGGCCCGGATGGAGGGATAGCAGAAGATGATCTCCCCATGGTTTTTAGCAGCCGGATCGCCATCATAAATAGCCTGGACGTCAGTACATAATTTTTTTCTGATATCAGGTAAGATTTCGATGAATTGGCTTGCGGTTTCGGCAGCATATTCAGCAGCGTTCACGCTGCCATTGCTCACATTGCCGAACTGATGAACACTGAGAATCTGTTCGTTAAGCAATCCATAGAGTCTTTCGATCCTTACACCAAGCAAATGAGAGATGGACTGATGTTGCAGTACCGGCCCTCCAAAATAACCAGGGAAAACGATGGAGCGGAGCAGTTCAACAATCTCTTTCAGCTTCTCAATCGACGGTAAAAGGTGTTCATTATTCGGTAAATAATCGAATTCCGAATCCCCTGAATGGGATAAGAGCTGTATAGTCTCTTCAATGATAGTGCCGGTTTTTGGTTCCATGATCACAAACCTCCTGAACCGGATATGTTTCCGGTTATTAAGCCATTCTTATTAAAAATACCTCTGTCAAGACAAGCCGGCAAGATCGTCGTTCGTTCTCTTGCCGGATATTCCTGGCCCAGGGTTCAGATGTTGACCTGCTCTGGTTCGAACTGGTAGAGAAGTGTAGACAGGTAGCGCTCGCCGGTATCCGGCAGGATGACGACAATCCGTTTTCCCTTATTTTCTTCACGTCCTGCAAGCTGCAAGGCGGCGTAAACGGCTGCTCCTGAAGAGATTCCCACAATGAGGCCTTCAGTTCGGGCCAGTGTACGGCCGGTGCGCAAAGCATCTTCGTTTTTTACAAGGATAATGTCATCAATAATACCGGTATTCAGGATTGCAGGAATAAAACCGGCACCGATACCCTGAATTTTATGGGGCCCTGGTTTACCTCCGGAAAGAACCGGGGAATCATAGGGTTCGACAGCAACGATTTTAACATTCGGGTTCCGCTGTTTGAGTACCTCTCCAACACCGGTTATAGTGCCACCGGTTCCTACGCCGCTGACAAAAATATCAACGTTTCCGTCGGTATCCTTCCATATCTCTTCAGCCGTCGTCTTGCGGTGAATCTCTGGATTTGCAAGGTTTTTGAACTGTTGCGGAACAAATGAATTTGCATACTCCCCGTTAAGCGCTTCTGCTTTTTTAATTGCTCCAGTCATTCCCTCAGGGCCAGGTGTCAGCACAAGTTCGGCGCCAAGAGCCTTGAGCAGATTTCTGCGCTCAATACTCATGGTTTCAGGCATGGTAAGAATAAGACGGTATCCTTTTGCTGCGGCAATAAATGCCAGGGCTATGCCGGTATTGCCGCTTGTCGGTTCAATGATGACGGTATCCTTGTTGAGCAATCCCTTTTGTTCAGCGTCTTCGATCATTGAAAAACCAATGCGGTCCTTGACACTTCCGCCGGGGTTGAAGTATTCCAGCTTGGCAATTATGGTTGCCTGAAGCTTATGCTCATTATTGTAATTTTGAAGCTCGAGCAATGGTGTGTTGCCGATAAGGTCAGTCAGTTTTTTTGCAATGCGTCCCATAGCTGTTGATTGTTTTGTCGTTTGAGAGAAGCTTAAAGATCATCAATAACTGTATAACTGGAAATCCCCTTAAAGGGCCATCTTTTATACCGCAAATATGGTATGTCAGATATGGTATTCGATATTATCGATCAATCCGGCTTTGATGGCATACATTAACAGTTCCGGGCTGCTTGAAACCCCGAGTTTCCGAAAAATATTTTTTCGGTGTGTCATCACGGTATGAAAACTGATATGTTTTTTTGTTGCTATTTCTTTTGTTGACAAGCCGGCTGCAATCATGCGGATTATTTCAATTTCTGAAGAGGTCAGCAGACTGGCGTCTTCATGTGGCCCGTCTTTTTTAAGAAGAATATCCAGCACATCGCCTGAATAGTATTTTTTCCCTTTTAACGCAGCTTCGATAACATAAAAAAGTTCATCCCGATCATCGGTTTTAAGAACAATATTTCTAATGCCGGCATCATGTAACTCTTTTATTTTTATGTTGGTTATTGAATTTGTCAATATAACGATTCCCATCTCTGGATGTTTTTTTCTAAGATCTTCAAGATCGCTGATCGAATCATAATCGAAGAGGGTATAATCCGTGATGATGAGCGAAATCTTCTCTGTTTGCAGATACTGTTGCAATCCGGCTTTTGTCGATACAGTAACGAAGGTCTGGTAAAGCGGCGACAAGAGAGATCGCAGCGCTTCATTGGTTAAAAACTGCGTATCAGCCAGTACAACAGAAATGTTATGAATAATTTTAGTCATTATCAGATACCTGCTCCGTTTTCAAAAACATCCTGAATCATTTTCAGCGTTTTGGTTTCGTTGGGGCCATCGATCGTTACCTGAAGCGTGGTGCCGAGAATGGCACAAAGAGCAAGCACCTCAAAGTAAGATTCTGAGTTGGCTTTTTCTCTGTTCTTATTTTCAAAAAGAACAGAGCATTGCTGTTCCCGCGAAATTCTGAGGATCTTTCCAAGATACCCGAAAATACAGCCCGGCAGGTATCATTACGGTGAGATGCTTGTTTATCATTGTCTTTATTGTGATAAAAAAAATATAAAAGCGACTACTTTTTAATCAGCTTCGATAACCAGCTTGCTTTTTGTGTCTCCTCTGTATGAAGCACCTCATCAAGAGCCTCAATCAGATCATCCGGATGTTCCAGACCTACGGAAAGGCGGATCAGATCGGGTGACAGGCCGCTCTGGAGCTGCTGTTCCGATGATAGCTGGCTATGAGAGGTGCTTGCCGGATGGAGAATAAGGCTTTTAGCATCGCCGACATTGGCCAGATGCGAGAAGAGCTTAATGTTATCGATAATTTTTACAGCGGCTTCATAACCGCCCTTTACGCCAAAAACGACGACACCGCCAAAGCCGTTTTTCAGATCTGTTGAAGCCTTGGCATGCGAAGGGTCATTTTTCAGTCCCGGATAACGTACCCAGGCAACTTCCGGATGTTGCGAAAGATGTTCGGCAACTTTGAGAGCGTTTTCAGAATGACGGGCAACCCTGAGCGGCAGGGTTTCGATACCCTGAATAAAAATCCATGAGTTGTCGGGGGAAATGCTCGCTCCGAGGTTTCTGAGTGGTACAGTACGAACCCGAAGGGCAAATGCAATCGGTGCAAGCGGTTCAGGAAGATCGGTGGCCCAGCGAAGTCCGTGATAGTTTTTGTCTGGTTCGGTAAAAAGAGGGTGCCGGCCGCCTTTCCAGTTGAAACGTCCTGCATCGGTAATGATGCCGCCTATACCGGAACCATGACCGCCAAGCCATTTGGTGAGAGAGTTGATAACAATATCGGCACCAAGGTCGATAGTTTTGAGCAGGTAAGGTGTCGTAAAGGTTGCATCGACAATCAGCGGAAGCCCGTTACGATGTGCGACCTCTGCAATGGCCTTGACATCGGTGTAGTCGAGTACCGGATTGCCGATGGTTTCAATAAAGATAGCTCTTGTTTTATCAGTGATTGCTCGCTCAAAATTTGCAGGGTCTTTAGGATCGACAAATGTAACATTGATGCCAAGTTTTGGGAGAATGGCATCAAACTGGGTATAGGTGCCGCCGTAGAGATTATTCGCTGAAACGATTTCATCACCGGCTTCAGCCAAAGTAATGATGGCATAAAATATAGCTGCAGTGCCTGATGCCAGGGCAACGGATGCGGCGCCGCCTTCAAGCTGGGTTACCCGCTGTTCGAGAACATCGGTAGTCGGGTTCATCAACCTGGTGTAGATATTCCCGAGTTCTTTCAGCGCAAAAAGGTTTGCCGCGTGTTCAGTGTTTTTAAAGAGATACGAACTGGTACGGTAAACTGCTACTCCTCGTGACTGGGTAGCATCGACAGTCTGACCTGCATGAAGGGCCAGAGTTTCAAAGCGGTAATTCTTTTCACTCATTGGTAATACTCCTTGTTTTTTTGTTGTTATTGTTTTTTTAAAATCTTCATTGAACATGCGGCGACGGCAAGATTCGAACTTGCGATTAGTATAGGTTTTGCAGACCCCAGTTTGAACCTCTCACCCACGTCGCCAAGGAAAAACCGCTTCAGGCTTCATCGCTTATTACCTCTGGTTGTTTCGCCTGATTACCAAAAAATTTGTATCGTTGCAGCTTAAACTGGTAAAAAAGGAAGCATCCAAAGCAGAATCCTAAGAGAGCTATAGTTGCTGCAACAGCAACAAATCCTGATAAGATCCATCCCGTTAAAGGTGCACCTGCGAGAAAGGCGATCTGGGCCCCACCGAGCAGAACTGCGGCAATAGAGTTATTGAACCGCATAAGTTTCGGGTCTTCAATGGGTGCGTTTTTATTTCGCTTCGCGAAAAGTCGTGATCCGATTATAAAAATAAGGCTGCCGCTTTTACCGAATACTACGGCTGATAGAATGATTAAAAACAGCAGTGTGATTATTATTGGCTGCTGAATGATAATGGCGATCGAGATGCCGCCAAGCAATACCGCCCTGTTCAGTTTGACAATCGGCAATGGAATGCCAGCACAGGTGGCAGATGGTTTTATTTCTGACATAATATTTATCCTCTGGTTGTTGTGATGCTTAAACTGAAATAAAAAAAGCCGGTTCTGACATTCAGAACCGGCTTTAAAGACTTTACGTACTCCATTGAATCATACTTGAGTTACGTCATACTCCCCGATATCCTTTTGTCAGAATGTTTCAGCAAAGCCCAACAGCAGCAGCACATTATGTAGATGGACGAGGTCTCTGATGTCATGATTCGTGTTTCTGTTTGAGTATCGTTAACAATTGTTAACTCTTTTTTCGGAAGTTTCCAAAAATTATTTCCTTTTTCCCCCTTTGTCATTCATTCAGAAAACGTGTCTGAATGAATGATAAAGGGGGTGATCTGCAGGTTTAATTTATTCCGAGGATGACACTTGATGCTTTAAATACAACACATGCTGTATCTCCCTCTTTCAGCTCAAGTTTTTCAGAACTGCCATGAGTAATAATGGCGGAGATAACGTTGCCCCCTCCAATTTCAACATCAACCTCAGTGCTTACAGGACCTTCAATCAGCTTGCTGATCTTGCCTGGTATAACATTGCGCGCACTTAACTTGGCATCATGCAGCTCCTGGGCGATAATGATTGAACTCGATTTAATAATGGCATAAGCATTCATGCCCTCTTTCAGGCTGAGGTTGTCCACTGCACCATTGGTGATAATTGATGCAATACGGGTTTCTCCGCTGATCATGAGGATAACTTCAGCGTTTACCGCACCTCTTGTGATTTTTTCAATAGTGCCTGAAAAAACATTGCGTGCACTGATTTTCATTGATATCATTCTTAAAAATTGATAGAGATTATTGGCTTCTCCAAGACGTCCTTCAAGATTCCGGAGAAACTTTCGGTGCTCTTCCTGAACAACCTGAAACTGTTCGATAACTTTTTTCCCCTCTTTTGTCAAAACGGTACCTCCGCCGCCTTTTCCGCCAGTAACCCGATCCACAAGCGGTTTCTCGGAAAGGTTATTGAGCGTATTGACAAGCTGCCATGCTGTTTTATAACTGATGCCGACAGCTTTGGCTGCACTGTTGATCGATCCGAGCTCATCGATTTTTTCAAGCAGGGCTATGCGGTCACCCCCAAGAAACTTGTTCTCTGCTTTCTGAAACCAGATAGAGGCCTCAAGCCCTATTTCTTCTTGTTTGCATTTCACCCTGCAGTACTTAAGCTCTCGATTATAAAGACTTTCCCTTAAGGGACCGGCTCTCAACTTCGCAAATCCCGAAGCACAAAATGGATTTTTAATATACTTATTCTGAAGAACGGGTAAGTTAAAATTCGCAGCTGAATCTAAAAAAAGAGCTGCTCGAAAACGACTGGTTGGCAAAAAAACAACATCATTTCACCACAAGCAACCTGTTCAGCTTTCTTTCTCTATTTCTCACGATATTCCCCGAAAAGCCAAAAGTTGAAACTTGATGTATGGGGTCACGATCAAGTAATCCTGCATGAACGCGACATCCGAAAAGAAAGTGGCATATTCGCTACGCTGAGAACAAACAGAGCATTGCGAGAGCAGTTTTTGGAAAGGCTCTCTCAAATCATTGCTGATGCGCCCATACAGCTTATCATATCAATCATTGACAAGCCTAAACTGCTGATCAAGTACACGAATCCCATCAACCCCTACGAGTTGGCATTACGTTTCTGTATGGAAAGGGTTTTGAGCTACTTGAGCAGTCAAGGAGAGACCGGGAAACGATTACATGTACTTCTCGAAGCACGAGGAAAAATTGAGGATGCCCAGCTTGAGCTTGAGTTTCGGCGCATTTGTGCCAACCAGTGCGATTGGTATTACAAAGTGATGGATTTTCAAGCAATGAAGTTCGAACCTGTTTTCGTTCCAAAAGCAAGCAACTCAACCGGTCTGCAAATAGTTGACCTCGTCGCACGGCCACTGGCACTTCAGTACTTGCGACCAACTCAATCCAACAGAACCTACGAAATTCTCAAAAGCAAAGAGCTGAACAGAAAAATTTTCCCATAAAAACAAAGAGGCCCCGGAAATAGTCCAAAGCCCTATTGTCGACCGAGAAAAGCCCAATCCTTTGCTTTGACTATACCTGAAAATGGCTCATTTTGCAAATGATTTCTTTTCAGAATCAGCTGCTAACACCTTCCATGGGATGGGATTGGGGACGTTCATGACTAACTGTATTTAAGGTAAGAGGTGACGATATTCATCCTGCATGACATACGATTATAACGATAGCTAAAAAAAATCGGTGTGCTGTCTTTTGTGTTCAGACAGCACTAACCGAATCGTGTTTCAGCTTATCATGTGCGCTTCGCAGGCCTCGCCTTCTTCAAGTGCCTCAAGAATTTCGTCTATTTTATCCTCACTGTCAATCTCTCCATACCAGAAATTTTCAGGATAAATGACCACGACAGGTCCTTTTTCGCAGATGTTGAGGCAGCCGGTTGCCGAGACGGCTACGTCGGTCATGCCACGGTCTGAAAGTTCGCTTTCAAGGTAGGGGATAAGGCTCAGCGACTCTTTTTTATGGCAGATACCTTGAGGTGTGCCCTGAGCACGGAAGCTTGCGCAGACGAAAATGTGATGTTTTGGTTTGTCCATGGTAGTGTTTTGTATGTGTTACGGTTACTGAATATGTATGATGATTGTTATCGTGGCATCGGGTTCGTTATCCGCAGCCGCCTCCGGTTCCCGAACAGCTTGATCCGCAGGCATGGATTTGACTGCTTTTCATAAGATGTTTCAGATCCTGGCCGTTAAAGACACCGTGCACAGCTTCTTCTATTACTCCCTCAAGAACCATGACGTCGATACCTTTTGCTTTCATGACTTTAGTAGGGGAGTCCCCGGCACCATTGACGAGCAGCGCTCTGCAATCGTGCAGAGTGTCAGCAAGCGCCTCCCACCGTTGTTGACCTCCGCCGGCAGGTGGCGCTGTTCGGGAATCAACAAGAATACAGTCGCCGTTTGAATGGTTGAAGCCGTAAATCAAAAAGCGATCTGCCTCACCGAGGTGCTGGTTGATCAGTACGCCTTCCATGCTGCTCACAGCAACGTAGGGGCGCTTTTCCAATGGATTTTTAGGCAACGCTGCAGCCTCGGCGAGCTTCTTCATCATCTCTTCGTTGTTGAGTTCACCGATAATACCGACTGCATCAGCGCGGCACCGTGCGCAGTGCTTCATTTGCGGCAGGTACTCGCTTGTTGCAGTCTGAATTTCTGCTACCATTTCCAAAGAGGGCTCTTCGATGTTTTCAAAAACAGTTTCCGTTGTACTGTAATAGGGTAGACAGTTCAGGATGTCTGCTCCCAGTTCAGCCACTTTTGATGCTACAGCTATAACATGAGCATCGTTGATGCCTGGAATAATAATCGAGTTCACTTTAGCGGTTATACCCGCTGCCTTTAGCTTTTTAAGGGCCTCAAGCTGGTTCGCTATAAGAACTTTCGCGGCTTCAACGTCACGGTACATTTTCTTTTTGTATCTGACCCAGGCGTAGACCTCTGCACCTATTTCAGGATCGATTGCGTTAATGGTAATAGTGACGTGGCTCACCTTCAGTTCCGCAAGTTCATCGATATAAGGCAGCAGCTCTAAGCCGTTAGTTGCAACACAAAGGAGCATTTCAGGATATTTTGCTCTTACCAGTCGGAGTGTTTCCATGGTTTCGTCCGGATTGGCAAAAGGGTCTCCAGGTCCGGCAATTCCGACGACGGCAATATTTGGTGAGAGCACTAATGCCTGTTCCAGATAATGGAGAGCCTGCAATGGCGAAAGAATCCGGCTTGTTACGCCGGGACGGTTTTCGTTCATGCAGTCGAATTTACGATTGCAGTAGTTGCACTGGATGTTGCATTTCGGTGCAACAGGGAGGTGGATACGTCCGAATTTATGGCGTGACGCATCGTTGAAACAGGGGTGGTTTTCTATTTTTAATGACATGGTGTCCTCCCTTTACATGTAAGTATAGCCAATTGATGAAGCGTTCTGGCGCTGTTCAATAACACTGTTGACAATCCGGTCAAACAGTTCCTGTGTACCTCTATATCCGAGATGATGCATTCTCTGGCCTCCGAACCGGTCGTGAATCGGAAAGCCGAGTCTCAGCAGCGGGATATTGTTTTTTCTTGACATGGTATAGCCTTTACTGTTGCCGATTAGAAAATCGGGGTTCAGTAATTTGGCTTCATCTTCGATATCGACAAAGTCAACGCCTTCACGCACCTTGATTCCCAACTCTTCCATGTTGGGAACAAGTTCTTTTATGCTTTTTCTCAAGAGGCCGCTTTTTCCTCCCGAAGCACAGAGTACGGGGATTATGCCGATTTCACTGAGAAATGCTGCCATGCCCACCACAAGGTCTTCCTCGCCGTATATGATGACTTTTTTCTCAAAAACATATTTATGTCCGTCAGCATAAGCATCAATCAGCCGGCGACGTTCCTCATCATATTTTTCTGGACGCTCTTGTTGGGTGAGTGTTTCGAGCAGAGTGAAAAATTTGTCGCTTTCCTTGATGCCGATCGGTAGTGCCATATGATATCGTGGTACACCGAATGTCTCTTCGAGAAAGCCCGCAGCCGATTTTGACGCATCAAGCGTTGAGCCGAACTCGATGCTTGCTATTGCACTGCCCGCCATAGCTATTGCGCTTGCGGGCGTGCCGCCTGGGGGGATGCGGTGATATTCACCCCAGGGACCACCGTCCATAGTTTGCGAATAGTCAGGCAGAAGCATGTAGGGTACCTTGAAATCTTCAAGAATTTCCTTGAGGTGCCGAATGTCTGCCGGTGAAACCATGTTCGGGAAGATGTTGATCAACTTTTTCTGAGCTCCCTGTTCAGCAAGAGTTTTGACGGTTGCCCGAACAGCGGCATGAAAACCGTCAATATGACTGCCCATATAGCTCGGTGTAGAGGCATGTATCATGATCGGCATCGGCGAGCCGTTTTTAAACTCCGCTTGATACTCGCGAAGGATCATAGGAACATCATCCCCGATTGTCTCGCTCAGGCAGGTGGTGGCAACACCTATAACTTCGGGCTTATACTGTTTACTGACGTTTTTCAGGCCAATTTTAAGGTTATGACTTCCTCCGAACACGGCGGTCTCTTCATGAAAGTTCGATGAAGCGATATCGATTGGTTCCTTGTAATGGCTTATCAGGTAACGACGTATATAGGTCGCGCACCCTTGTGAGCCGTGCAGGAACGGAACGCAATTTTCTATTCCTCTGAAAGCGAGGCATGCTCCGAGAGGGTTGCAGAGCTTACAGGCGTTCTGTGTTGCGGTTTTTGCGTGCTTCATACCTTGACTCCTTTTCGTGGAGCGAACTGCCATACCGGACTCATGACCGATTGATAGACCTCCAGTGCAAAATTATACATACCGACAAATCCGGCGAGAGGGATTTTCCTCTCATGGTTATGATCGCAGAATCCGATGCCGAGCTTGAAGGCGATCGGCCGTTCTTTAACACCCCCGATAAGCAGGTCTGCCTCTTTTTCTAAAATGAATTTCGAAAGTTCTACAGGGTTTGAATCATCTACGATCACTGTTCCTTCATCGCACATCTCCTTGAGTCGTGCGTAATCATCCTTGTTGCCTGTCTGTGATCCGGCCAGTACTACCGACATGCCGATTGAACGGAGTGCCTTGATAAGCGAAAATGTTTTAAATGCACCACCGACATAAATCGCAGCCTTCTTGCCGGTAAGTGCTTTTTTGAACTTCTGAAGTGAAGGATAAAGCTCTTTTACCTCCTCACTGACAACCTGCTTCGCAGCTTCCATAATGTCCGGACGCTCAGGGAAATGTTTTGCGACATCATAGAGCGATTTTGACATATCCTCAATCCCGAAGTAGGAAACCCGGATATAGGGAATACCGTATTTCTGTTCCATCTCTTTGGCAAGCCAGGTCATGGACCCGGAGCACTGAACAACGTTGAGCGATGCACCATGTGCTCGTCTTACAGCATCGATTCGTCCGTCACCGGTCAGGGTCGAAACAACTTCGATACCCATTTTTTCGTAGTACTTCCTGATAATCCAGGCTTCGCCAGCCAGGTTGAATTCGCCAAGGATATTGATGCTGTATTTGCTTATATCCTCAGTTGATCCTGTTCCGATAAGCTTCATCAAGGCATGGCATGCAGCTTTGTAGCCATCTTTTTTGGTGCCCTTGAACCCTTCTGAATGGACCGGCAGCACTGGAATTCCAGTCTCTTTCGCAACTTTTTTGCAGACAGCCTCAATATCGTCACCGATAAGACCTACAATGCAGGTCGAATAAATAAAGGCGGCTTTTGGCTTATACTGCTCAATCAGCTCAATGAGCGAATGGTAAAGTTTCTTTTCACCCCCATAAATGACGTCCATTTCCTGCAGATCCGTGGAAAAACTCAACCGGTGCAATTCAGGGCCTGAAGAGACGGCCCCCCGGATGTCCCACGTATAGGCGGCACATCCGATTGGACCATGAACAAGATGAAGGGCATCGGCTACTGGATAGAGTACCACTCTGGAACCACAGAAGACGCAGGCACGCTGACTTACAGATCCTGAAAGGCTTGATGTGTCACAGGAAATATCAATCTGCTCTGCACCTGTTTTCTTTTCGAAGACCTGCTTGTGTCTTCCTTCGAGAATGCTGATCTGTTCCATAGCGTAACCCTTTTAACAATGTTGTACTGCTTTTTTTTACTACATGACCAGTTCAAACTTTTCTTCAAGCGCATCACGATCCTGGCGGTCAAGCAGGGCTGTAAGAATCTTTTCAACCAGTCTCAAGCCGCCGCTGTACCCGACATTCGGAAAGTAACTGTGGCCGATACGGTCGAGAATCGGGAAGCCGAACCTGATGAACGGAACATCTTCGTCACGGGCCATGTACTTGCCATAGGTGTTGCCGATCAGCAGGTCTACAGGCTCATTCTTCATCCACTGGTGAAGCAGAAACATATCTGCGCCAAGCCCGTTTTTGAAGTTTGTTTCCGGTGATCTTGCGTCTAAAATCTCGCGCATGCTTTTTTCAAAGCGCTGGCCGGGAGTGCCGCTGACGATATGGACCGGTTTCATGTTCAGGTCGAGCAAAAACTCAGTGAGCGGAATCAGTTGGTCCGGATCGCCGAACAAGGCAACTTTTTTCCCGTATAAATACTGTTCCATATCTGCAATGACATCGACAAGACGTCCTCTTTCTGCAGTGATCTCCTCAGGGACATTCACACCGGCAATCTGACTGAGTGTCATGATGAATCGGTCAGTTGCAGAAAGACCGATTGGCATGTCAAGCGTTTCAAACGGGACCTTACATTTCTTTTCCAGGGCAATTGCGGCTGGTTCTGCGCTGACGCAGCCGAGTGCAAGCGTATGCAGACTGTCGCCGATGCTTTTTAACTCTGCTATTGTGGTTCCGCCTTTCGGGTAGAACTCGTGCTTGCCGGTCTGTGGTGCATCGAGCACATCCGAAGTGTCCGGAAAGAGAACAATCTTTACGCCGAGCTCTTTTGACAGGCGTTTAATTTCCCGCATGTCCGAAGGTTCCATCCAGCCTGCAATAATGTTGAACTGGTGTTTCTTTGTACCTGTTGAGACAGCAAACTGCTCAGCCATGCCTGTTACCATATTTGCGTAGCCGGTAACGTGCGACCCGATAAAGCTTGGTGTGCTTGCAAAAATAACATGCTTTCCTTCCGGGATTTTGCCGTCATCATTTGCTTTTCTCGTGATCTGCTGCAGGTCATCACCGATGGTTTCAGACAGACAGGTAGAGTGCACTGCAATGATATCAGGATCATAAACCGAAAAGATGGTTTCGATTGCAGCAAGCAGGTTTGCCTGACCGCCGAAAACCGAGGCACCTTCGGTAAATGAACTTGTTGCCGCCATAACAGGCTCTTTGTAGTGGCGGGTCAGAGTGCTGCGATGATACGAGCAGCACCCTTGTGAACCATGGCTGTGAGGCAGGCAGCCATGAATACCGAGCGCTGCATACATGGCGCCGATCGGCTGGCAGGTTTTTGCCGGGTTGATCGTCAGCCCTTCACGCTCTTTAACCTCTTTTGTAGTGTGTCTTAATAGCATAATTCAATAGTCTCCGTTTTCCGATCATTACTGTGTAACGTAACTGGCTTCGATTCCTTTGCTTTTTCCGTTTGTGGCTGGGACTTTCTCCCATGGTGCTTTGATAAGTTTCCATACCGGGTTGTTCACCATGCGATCGATATCTTTGTAGAAGTTCGTTGCGCCAACAAATCCGGTATATGGTCCGCCATAGTCATAACTGTGAAGCTGTTTCAATGGAACTCCCATCTTCTGCACCACATACTTTTCCTTGATACCGGCACAGAAAATATCCGGCTTGTAAATCTCGATCAGTTTTTCGGACTCGTAGTGGCTGAGGTCATCAACAACAAGTGACTTTTTAGTCATCTGCTTCATCATGCCTTCGTAGCCGTTTATTTCAAGTCCTTTTTCCTTAAGGGCCTCAAGCTCAGCCTCGGTTTTCCGCGGATTGTAGAGTTCCGGATCAGCTGTAACCTTCAACTCCTCAATATTTTTGCTGTCGGCATCAACCTTGATTTTTGGCAGCACATCACGTCCTTCGTAGTCATCGCGGTGAGCAAACTCGTATCCTGCGGCAACTGTTGTCATTCCAAGTTCGCTGAAAAGATCCTGGTAGTGATGGGCTCTGGAACCTCCGACAAAAAGCATGGCAGTTTTTCCCTTGGTTCTTGGCAGAATCTCCTCGATAATAGCCTTCACTCTCGGCATCTCCTCGGCAATTACTGCTTCAACTCTGGCCTTTAGCTCTTCGTCACCAAAATATTCAGCAATCTTACGCAGTGATTTTGCTGAGGATTCCGCACCGACGAAGTTGACTTTCATCCATGGGATTCCGTATTTCGTCTCCATCATATCACCCATATAGTTGATTGAACGGTGACAGAGTATCACGTTGAGGTCAGCTGTGTGTGCGTTTTCAATCTGGCTGACCGTTGAGTTTCCGCTGAATGATGAAACCAGAGTAAGTCCTGCTTTTTCGAAAATGCGCTCAATTTCAAAAGCGTCACCACCGATGTTGTATTCTCCAAGAAGGTTCAGTTTGAACTTCCCTTCACTCGGGGTGTTGTCGCGACCAACCATATGCTTGAAAACACCGTTATTAGCAATGTGGTGGCCTGCCGACTGACTGACACCTCTGTAGCCTTCACAGCTGAAACCGAAAACGTTGCAGTCGCCGAATTTCTCACGCATCTCTTTGGATGCAGCATGAACGTCATCACCTATCAAACCGACCGGGCAGGTCGAGAAGATCGCGATAGCCTTTGGATGGAAGAGGTCATACGCTTCCTGAATAGCCTGTTTCAGCTTCTTTTCGCCACCAAAGACCACATTCTCCTCCTGCATATCGGTCGAGAAGCAGTAAGGAATGAAGTTTGCGTCTGTCAACGACTCTGTTCTTGTCTGGTTACGGCGGGTCAGCCAGCTGTAAAAACTGCAGCCGATCGGTCCATGTGTTATGTTGACGATATCACGTGTAGGTCCGAGTACCACACCTTTACAGCCAGCATAGGAACAGCCGCGCTGTGTGATGATTCCCGGAACGGTACGGACGTTGGCCTGCACTTCTGGAATGACTTCCGGGTCGTTGATGATAATCGACTTGGCGCGTTTTTTGGCAACCTTGGTCGGATATTTCTGTATCAGTTCCTCCCTGACGACGGAAGGATCTGGAAAATTTACGTTCGCTCCCATGTAACTGTCTCCGTTTACACCTTAAAAATTGATCTTCTTAGTTCAGTGCTGCCTGATCCTTTTCTCCTGTTCTTACCCTGATGGTTTCAAGAATCGGGGTTACAAATATCTTGCCGTCACCAGCTTTACCTGTCTGGTTTGTTTTGATGATAGTGTCGATTGCTGTTTTACATAATTCTTCAGGGACGACAACGGTTAGAATTCTTTTAGAAACAAGTCTCGGAGCTTTGCCAAGCTGATCGATTGCTTCCGGGTGACCCGCCTCTGCTCCCTTGAGAATGTCGAAATGAACCTGACCTTTACCACGACCCATAACCCTTCCAGTGGCTGTAAACGCAGGAATTCCTGCATCAATAAGCGCCTGTTTGGTTTCGTTCACCTTGTTGATCCGGATTACTGCAATAATTTCTTTCATGTCAGGCCTCCTCTGCTGATGCAAGTGACGGTTCAGTTTCTTTTTCGCCGGTGCTGATGGTGTAGACCTCTTCGACGGCTGAAATAAAAATCTTTCCATCGCCGAATTTCCCATCCTTACCTGACTTTGCATTATCAAGAATGGCTCTTACAACGAAATCTTTGTCGCTATCAGGAACAACAACGATGAGCATCTCTTTAGGAATTTCATCATAAACCACGTCGCCTACGCGAAGTCCGCGCTGTTTACCACGGCCCACAACTGCTATTTTGGTGACAGCTGGATAGCCGGCATCAAGCAAGCCCTGCATGACTTCATATACCTTTTCTGGTCTGACGATTGTTCTGATCATTAACATGGGTGTGTACTCCGTTTTTTTTAGTTAGCGATACCAAATTCAATGAGAAGCGCTTCAAGTTCTTCGATTTCAAGCGGCTTCGGGATGACAAACATCTTGTTGTCATTAATTTTGTTTGCAAGAGCCCGGTACTCATCTGCCTGTACGTGAGTCGGATCAAACTCAATAACGGTCTGGCGGTTGATCTCGGCGCGCTGAACAAAGTTGTTGCGAGGCACAAAATGGATCATCTGGGTGCCGATCTTTTTGGCAAGTTCCTCAATCATCTGGCGTTCGTTGTCAACATTACGGCTGTTGCAGATAAGACCACCGAGACGGACTCCGCCTGTATCGGCATATTTCAGAATTCCCTTACAGATGTTGTTGGCTGCGTACATGGCCATCATTTCACCAGAACAGACGATGTAGATCTCTTCAGCCTTGCCATCACGGATCGGCATGGCGAATCCTCCGCAGACGACGTCACCGAGAACATCGTAGAAAACATAGTCTAGATCCCACTCATCATCGAAAGCTCCAAGCTGTTCGAGAAGGTTTACCGAAGTGATGATACCGCGACCTGCACAGCCTACACCTGGCTCAGGACCACCGGATTCGGTGCAGCGTGTGTTTTTGTAACCAGCTTTGATGATATCTTCGAGTTCAACTTCTTCACCTTCCTCACGAAGGGTGTCAAGAACAGTTTTCTGCTGAAGTCCGCCAAGAAGCAGTCGGGTTGAATCAGCTTTCGGGTCACAGCCGATAACCATAACTTTCTTACCCATTTCAGCAAGGCCGGCAACAGTATTCTGTGTAGTGGTTGATTTGCCGATACCACCTTTTCCATAAATAGCTACTTTTCTCATATTCGTACTTTTTTAGGTTATCATGGTCTTTGTCATCAGATATTCAGGCGAAGTATTGTTTTCGTCTAAATATATATGCTCTTAATTAGCAATACGCGTGCCAAAGATATTTTTTGTGGACGAATTATTTTCTTGAAAAAAAAGAAGTCGCTCAAACCCTCACTGCTAAAGGGTTTCTGGTGATAGCTATTGATCAAATTTATTATTTGAGGTCGTAACTGTTTGGTATAAAACGAATTGTCGATGTTGAGGAATATTACAATTAGGTAGGAAATCTAAGGATTATACAATTTGGTATAAAAAATCGTGTTTATTGCAATGTTTAGTCTGTGAAGGTGGGTTCCATTTTGTCTTTCTTAAGTCACGCTGAAATATTTATGTAGAAAGGTGTTGGGTGGTTAAAATAAAAACATACAAATATGTAGGATATGCGTCGCGTTATATTTGGAGTAGTCGATTTATTTCAATGATCGGGATCGAATTCACTTTTGAAAGGTGTTATGTTAAGTTCAGTGAGGTCATTTATAATATTGTAATAACCATTATAAATACAGGCAGACCATGCAGACTCGAAAACTTGGTAATACAGACATGTATATAACTTCCATTGGATTTGGAAGTTGGGCCATTGGCGGAAGCAACTGGGCATATAGCTGGGGTGCGCAGGACGACAGCGATGCTATCGGTGCTATTGAGCGGGCTGTTGGGCTCGGTATAAACTGGATTGATACGGCGGCGGTCTATGGGCTTGGACATTCCGAGGAACTTGTGGCGAAAGCTCTGGCAGGTATCAAGAAGAAGCCTTTTATTTTTACCAAATGTTCGCTTGTTTGGAATCATGAGAATCAGATCAGTAGCAGTCTGAAGGCAGATTCGGTAAGACGGGAGTGCGAAGAGAGTCTCAAGAGGCTTGATGTTGATGCTATCGATCTCTATCAGATTCACTGGGCGAATCCTGATGTTGATATTGAGGAGGGTTGGGAGGAGATGGTTCGTCTGAAAGAGGATGGACTGGTGCGGTATATCGGGGTATCGAATTTCAGTGTCGAGCAATTGCGCCGCATTATGTCGATTGCTCCTGTTGCCTCCCTACAGCCTCCATATTCGATATTGCGTCCTGCTATTGAACATGAGCTGCTTCCATTCTGTATGGAGCATAATATCGGTGTCATTGTTTATTCTCCGATGCTTTCGGGTATGCTGACCGGGGCGATGACTCTTGAGCGTGTTGCAAACTTTCCTCTTGATGACTGGCGCAGAGGAAACAAGGAGTTTCAGGAGCCTCGCCTCTCTGCTAATCTCGCGCTTGTAGAATTGCTGAAACGCATCGGCTCCCCGCATGGCCGTTCCGCAGGGGAGGTTGCTATTGCCTGGACCTTGCGACACCCAGGAGTTACAGGAGCAATTGTCGGCGGGCGAAATGCAGCTCAGGTTGAGGGTATTATAGGAGCAGAGGCATTCAGGTTAAGCCAGGAAGAGGTTGCGGAGATAGAGCGGTTCGTTGCCGATATGCCAAAATAAAACCTATTTTCCGTCCATAAAGGACTTATGGACGGAATTTCCGGTAGTCGATATCAAACTTTTTTATACGGAGACCCATGATTCTGTCCGACAGCCCTAATTGTATGGCTGCTCTGGACATGTTTCCTTTTGTTCGTTTCAGGGCTTCCATAATCATCTCTTTTTCTATTGCATCCAGTTTCTGTTGAAGTGATCCGGTATAGGGTGTTCCACTGGATTCAGCAGTCTGAAGAGTCGGGGGAAGGTGATATCCGTGAATAACGTTATCCTCGCTCAGAATGACTGCCCGTTCCATGCAGTTCTGCAGTTCCCGAACGTTTCCCGGCCAGTGATATCTCATAAGCATATCGATCGCTGTTGTCGAGATTCGCCGGATTCCTTTCTGGTTTGCAGCGTTGTATTTTTCAACAAAGTAATCTGCAAGCAAGAGGATATCGGTTTTGCGTTCACGAAGCGGAGGAACGGTGATGGGAAAAATATTTAACCGGTAATAGAGATCTTCCCTGAAAAGCCCTTCGCGAATTAATTCTTCAAGATTGCGGTTTGTTGCAGCTATGACCCTTACATCGACTTTTATTGTTTTTGATCCCCCTACCCTTTCAAACTCTTTTTCCTGAATGATCCTGAGTATTTTTGCCTGAATGGGAAGAGTGAGCTCTCCGACTTCGTCAAGGAATATTGTCCCCTTATGGGCAAGCTCAAATCTTCCTTGACGGG
Source organism: Chlorobiaceae bacterium (assembly GCA_037143555.1). GTDB lineage: Bacteria > Bacteroidota > Chlorobiia > Chlorobiales > Chlorobiaceae > Chlorobium. The sequence continues at coordinate 27,143 of JBAWYL010000009.1, read as the reverse complement.
TAGCTGATGCGCCGGTGAATGCTCCTTTTTCATGCCCGAAGAGCTCGCTTTCGACTATGCTTTCAGGCAGGGCGGCACAGTTAAATTTAATAAAAGTGTTACTGGCCCTGAGGCTTTTAAAATGAATGGCACTGGCAACCAGCTCTTTTCCAACACCACTTTCGCCCAATACCAGGGTTGTTGCGCTGGTTTTTGCGATCTTGTCAATCATTTTAAAAAGCGAAATCATCGGTTTTGTGTTGCCGATAATGTTTGCTGGACGTTCCACTTCAGCAATGGTTTCTTCGAGGTGCGACTCCTTATGGCGCTTCTGCATCGCAACTGTTTCAGCTGTGGGTTTCCCGTTCTGAGGTTGTTTAGTACTTTCTTCGTGAGCAAGTTGCCGCAGGCGCACCGCCTGTGAAATCATGGCTGCAATAATGGAGAGTTGGTCGACATAGTGCTGCAGCATATCTCTATGCCCGGTATCTGTTTTGGTTTTTTTACCGTATTCATCTCCCGTAAGCGGCTCAAGCTGACGATCCGCGCTCAGAGTTCCAATGATTTCTGTCCCTGCCTTGATTGGGATGCAGATAAAACAAAGGTCCTCTTTTTTTGACTTTGCCCTTGAACGGGTGCGGTCAAGAAAGAGCGGTTCGTTGATAATGCTGGGGACAATGGATGTTTTGCCGGTTTTGACGACCCGTCCGATAATACCCTCCCCAATACGGTAACGACCTCTTTCTTTCTCTTCGATCGTAAGCCCGAATGATTCGTTGATAACAATTTCCCGGGTATCGCGGTTAAGAATCGTGATCATCCCCCTGAGCATGTTCATGTGTTCGGACATGATAAAAAGAACAAGCCTCAACACCTTGTTGATATCATCTTCATTGGTAATCGTTCTGCTTACTTCAGCAAGCAGACTGATACTGCTGTGATCCTCTTCCTGGGCTATAAGCATGGTGCTTGCGGTCTGGTTAATCACTGGTTTACTAAAAGGGTGTTGTAGATGCTTTCAACCTCTTCCGCCCTCAGGGCCCTTTTCTTTTCAGTGGCTGTCCTGCGGACAATTTCAAGCAGTTCACCCGCTTCGCTTCGTGACACCCTAATACCCCTGTTCGAAAAAAAATGTTGTAATGAAGCACTTCCCGAATGTTTTCCGATAACAAGCTCCTGCTGGCCACGACCTACCTGATCAGGGAGAAAAGGTTGATAGGAGAGTGGATTTTTTAGCAGCGCCGAACAATGAATTCCGGATTCATGCTGAAATGCCGATTTTCCAACTACTGCTTTTTGATCCTCGATACCTCTCCCTGACGCTTTGCTTACTGCCTCACAGAGATATAAAAGCTGCCTAGTATCAATAGGTGATTCATATTTTCCCGATAGCTTCAAAGCTATGGCAAGTTCTTCAAGCGCTGCATTTCCCGCCCGCTCGCCAAGTCCGGTAACCGATACACTCACAGCTTTGCATCCAGCTTCAAGAGCAGTATATGCATTTGCCGTAGCCATGCCGAGATCATTATGGGCATGGAATTCAAGAGTCGCATAGCTGATTGATTTCAGCTGCCCTATAAGTTCGATTATTGATGTCGGGGTCGCTATGCCCACCGTATCGGCAATGCGTATTCTATCTGCACCGCATGCTTCGGCATCAAGCACAAAACTTTTCAATAGCTCAGGCTCTGCTCTTGTGGCATCCTGCGCCCCGACGCTGACAAAATTGAAATATTTTTTTGCTTTCGGGACGAGCTCCTGCAACTGTTGCTGTACCCATTCGTAATCTCTTTCCATAAGCTGAAGGTAGAGTGCCGATACAGGAAAACTGATGTGAACTGCTTCCGTGCCACTGAGACGTGCAGCTTCAATATCCTGCCATTTTGCTCTGGCCCAGCTGGTCAGACGTACCGGAAGCTTCAGGGATACAATGTTTCTGATAGTGTTGCGTTCGTCCTCACTGATTGCGGGGTATCCGATTTCAAGTTCGTTTACACCAATATCGGCAAGAAGGCAGGCGATTTCTGTTTTTTCCTTAGCACTGAACACAACGCCCGGAGCCTGCTCTCCATCCCTCAGGGTTGTATCGATTATCCAGGGTTTTATGCTGGAGCGGAAAGATGTCGTGTTTTCTATGCGCATAAGCAAGCTTGTTTTGTCAGCCAGAAAATCACTCTTATTTAAGAAATATTTATTTTGTTCCTTAATTAATAAGGGTATTTATTTAAATGATAATAAAATTTCAGACATTTGCGTGCTATTTTCTTTTATTTTGAGAATAATATTGTTGTGCAGGGTTGTTTTTTGCTGCAACTGAACAATGTAATGGCTGCAATCATGTGAACAATGGGGCGTTTGACGGCAGCAATCAGGAGTTGAGTGCTCCTAACGAGGGGAGTTCCCTGTAGTGTTCATTATAGTCAATGCCATAGCCGACAAGAAAGGTATTCGGTACAATAAAGCCGGTATAGGTAATATCTACAGGGTGTATGCGAGCATCAGGTTTGTCGAGCAGCGTACAGATACTCAGTGAAGCTGGTTTCATATCCATAAGTTCGGCTGTAATCTTCTGTATCGTCAGGCCTGTGTCGATAATATCTTCAACGAGGAGGATATGGTTGTCCGTCAAGGAAAGGTTGTGTTTGATGGAAACTATGCCTGAAGAGGTTTTTTCTGAGCCGTAGCTCGAAGCCTGAATGAAATCGATGGTGCAGGGAATTTTTATCGCACGCAGAAGGTCGGCCGCAAAGATAAAGGCTCCCTTAAGAACTACAACAATATGGAGCGGATTCTCATGCGTCAAGGTGGCAAAATCTTCAGATATAGCGTTACCGATTTCTCTGACACGTTTTTCTATTGCTTCCTCTGAAAAAAGTGAAGTAATGGTATTGTCGTAATTATTGTTTTTCCTCATGTGAAACAGAGAGTAAAATGATTAACTGTTATGTTCGTCGGTGTAACGGTCAATTTCATTCAGATAGAGCAGTTTGTGAATCATGCTGATCGATGAAGCGGTAAATGAGTTTTGTGCTAGCCTGATAATATCGTTGCGATCAAGATGAAGGGCGCTCGCTGCTTCGATATAGTTTTCGTTGATATATCCTCCGAAATAGGCCGGATCATCCGAGTTGACGGTGACCGAGAGCCCTCTGTGAAGCATGGCTTTCAGGTTGTGCTGCTTCATGCTCTCAAATACTCGTAACCGGATATTAGAGAGGGGACAAACGGTGAGCGGAATTTGATGCTGTACAAGTTCCTCAACCAAACCCTCATCTTCCATGCAATGAACTCCATGATCGATACGGCTGACGTGCAGGGTGTCGAGAGTTTTCCTGACCGATTCGGCGCCGCCTTCTTCGCCGGCATGAGCGACAGTTAGCAATCCTTCATGGTTTGCCCTTTCAAAGAGATGCCTGAATTTTTCCGGTGGATTGCCCCGTTCGGAAGAGTCAAGACCAATTCCTGCAATCCATCGTTTCCAGGCAAGAGCCTTGTCAAATATTTCAATCCCCTCTTTTTCGCTCAAATGTCGAAGAATACACATAATGAGCCTGGTTGAAATATTGAGTGATCGGTGTGCCTCAACCAAGGCACGTTCTATGCCACTGATAACGGTTTCAAAGGTAATGCCTCGTGCCGTATGGCTCTGAGGGTCAAAAAAGATCTCTGCATGCCGTACATTCTGTGTCGCAGCTTTTTTCAGGTAGGCAATGGTCAGGTCGTAAAAATCATCCTCGGTTATTAAAACAGCAGTTGCTCTATAATAAATATCAAGGAATGATTGCAGGTCACTGAAGTTATAAGCCTTTCGGGCGGCATCAGCATCCGGGTAGGGAAGGGGAATCCCGTTGCGTTTCCCTATGGCAATCATCAATTCAGGTTCAAGCGTCCCTTCAATATGGAGGTGTAATTCCGCTTTTGGAATCCCTGCAATAAACCCGGCAAGGGAGTTCATAGAAGTAAAAAGTTGATGTGCATGTTGGAAATTACCGCAGGAATAGCCGATTTCCATCTTTTCCTTGTATAATGTAGGGAAATCTCTGAAATATGATGAATGCCGCTGTCTGCCCTGTTGTTGTTAAAAAAAAAGGGAAATACACTAAAAAAAAGCAAAATTACTATGGCGTAAACTATATTGTGGCTAACTTAGTGTGCGTTGTCCGCAGAATAGCCCTCAACAGGGAACGTAACACGCTTCAGCCTCGTTAATCACTCCCCTCAATGAAGCGTTTTTCCACCCGGACATTTGAAACATGAAAATGGAAAGAATCTTAACATAAATGATTAAATGTAGTGGCAAGACAGCGTTTTAACAAAAAATCAAAACCCCCGTTAAGGAAGAACACCAGGCAGTCTGCATCGCATACGGGTGAGCGAGTGAAACCGAATGATCATATTCTCATTAACGAGTTTCTTTTCAGGCGTGGCGAAAGTTCTCTTGCTGCCGAAATAATTACATTTTTTTCTGATCACGAAGGCGCTCGTTTACGGTCTTTGGATTTGGCTCTGGCCCTGGGTTATACAGAATCAAAGCAATTGCCTGGTTTTTGGTATGTGCTGCACAAACTTCAGGAAGAAGGTGCCATTGACAAGGATTCCAATCGCTGTTACGGTCTGTCGGTTATAGAGGCCTCTACGTATGAAGATCATCTTGTGCATGTCAAGCCTTTCCCTCTTCCCGGCAAAGAGCATTACAAGGTTTCCAGGAGTTATACCGGTCATATCTCAACCCATCCTAACGGCTATGGTTTTGTTGATGTTGAAGGGTTCGATGACGATATCTTCGTCAAAGCCGGCGACTTGAACTTCGCCATTCACGGTGATGAAGTCGAAGTTCTTGTGTCCAAAGTCCCCGACACCTATACATCCAAATCTACTCCCCATCAAAGGTGCGAAGGAGTGGTAAAGAGCGTTATCACACGAACGCTCAAAACCATTATAGGCACGCTTACCAAGGCAAACCGCAAGTTTGTGCTTAAGCCCGACAACAAGAAGCTTCTCCCCGAAATCATTGTCCCGATCAAAAATTCCGCAAAAGCCACTGATGGCCAGAAGGTGCTTGTGGGAGAGCTTGATTTCGCTAAGGAGGGGATTATTCAGGCCAAGGTGCTTGAGGTGCTGGGCAAATCCGGCGACTCGGCGGTGGAAGTCAGTGCTATTGCCCGGAGCCGAGGCATCGATGAAACCTTCGATACCCAACTTCTTGATTTTGCAACCTCTATCCGCGAAGGCATTACCGAAGAGGACCTTCAGGACCGGCTTGATATTCGCGACAAAATTATTTTTACTATCGACCCTGTTGATGCGAAGGATTTTGATGATGCTCTTTCAATTGAGTTGCTTGATGATGGACTCTATTCCGTAGGGGTTCACATTGCGGATGTATCGCATTATGTGCCAGAAAACTCCCCTCTCGACCGTGAGGCCCTGAAAAGAGCGACCTCGGTCTATCTTGTCGACCGGGTTATCCCGATGTTGCCTGCAAGGCTTTCAGAGCAGATCTGCAGTCTCAATCCCGGTGTTGATCGGATGGCATTTTCTATTTTTATTACCATGACGGCCGACGGTGAAGTGCGTAAGCACGAGTTTCATAAAACGGTCATTCACTCCAAGCGTCGCTTTGCTTATGAAGATGTGGAAAAGATTCTGAAGCAGGGTAAAGGTGATTATGTTACAGAGCTTCAATTGCTTGATCGTATCAGTGTTATCCTGCGTGAAAAGCGTTTCAAGCATGGCGGGCTCGATTTTGAAACCGAAGAGGTGCGTTTTAAACTGGGCAAAAAAGGTGAACCGCTTGAAGTCATTAAAAAAGAACGTCTCGGCAGTCATCGTCTTATTGAAGAGTTTATGCTGCTTGCCAATCGCAAGGTGGCTAAATACCTGACCAAGACATTCAAGGAAAACAAGAAAGAACCTCAGCCGGTCATCTACAGGGTGCATGACTTTCCCCAGCAGGAAAAAGTGCTGATTCTTGCCAATTTTGTCAAAAGGCTTGGCTTCGATCTCAAGTTGAACCGCGGGAAAGAAGGTCCTATTGTCTCAGCCACGGTGCTTCGCCAGCTGCTTCAGCAGGTGAAGGGTACCAATGTTGAGTTTCTGGTCAACGAACTGGTGCTTCGCTCCATGTCAAAGGCGGTCTATACCGGCGAAAACGCAGGACATTACGGTCTCGGGTTCGAACACTACACCCATTTCACCTCACCCATCAGGCGTTACCCCGATCTGATTATACATCGTCTGCTTTTTGAATACGAAGGCCTTCGCAAAAAACGGAAAAAAATTTCCACCCAGCGGCTCGCCGAGCTGACCGAAAAAATCCGGACGGTTTGTCAAATATCCAACGAGCGCGAAAAAAGTGCCGTCGAGGCTGAACGCGAGTCAATCAAGCTCAAGCAGGTCGAATATATGGACTCCCATGTCGGCAAGGTCTATCCCGGTATTATTTCCGGCGCTACCGATTACGGAATCTACGTGAGAATGGTTGATTTTGCCATTGAAGGCATGGTGCACATGCGTAATCTTACCGACGACTATTACGAGTACGATGAAGCCACATACTCCCTTGTTGGAAAACGGCGCAAGAAACGCCTTCAGATTGGTCAACGGGTAAAGGTCAAGGTGAACAGCGTCGATCTCCAGCGCCGTACCATAGATCTTGTATTAGAGTAAACATCGGCATTAATAATCCTCAGTGCCTGCCGATTCAGACAAGGCAGGCAATACTGAGAAAATTGTTCATAAGAGCCAGGCCTGTTGCGGTATATTCTTCCCTGAGAGCATTGAACTGTCCGACAAGAGTGTTGCGATCCATACATTTCAGGTCACGGTCGATGCCGATCCATTCAAAAAACATCTGCTCGGTCAGTTCAAAATGGCATTGGATGCCATAAGCATTATTGCCAACTTTTACCGCCTGGTTTCTGCACCCCTTTCCTGTAGCCAGAAGCTCCATTCCCGACGGCGCAAGCTCAACGGTTTCACCGTGAAGCTGAAAAACCGGAAAACTCGTGTCCAGCCCGGCAAAAAGCGGGTCATTTTTGCCGGAACCCGTAAGCTCTATACGGTATTCCTCCCCTTCATTATCACTAAATCCTCTCTCTTTTACCCGGCTCTGCACCACTTTTCCCCCACCGGCCTTCACCAGTGTCTGCATCCCGAGGCAGATACCAAGATAAGGCACTCCCACATGCAGCGCCCGCTCTATTTGCCGCATTTCAAGCAACATCGAAGGAGTTTCATCATTGGCACTCTGAGGTCCTCCGAGTACAACAAGAGCGCTGTAATCTCGAGGGTCAGGAAAGAGTTTCCCTTTCGCAAGGTCAACATAGGTCGCATCAATCCCATGCTTAACCAGCACAGTTTCAAGAAGTCCCGGCCCTTCATGGGTAATGTTTTTTACGATCAGTATTGTTTTTTTTATCATGCTATTCGGTAATGCAAGGATGTTATCAAACAGATTTGCTTCAATCTCAAACCAGGTTTTGCAGCTCTTTGACTGTTTCTGCATAGGCAGAGTTAACCATCTCCATCCATGAATCGTTTTCAGGCCATGTGCCTTTGCGGGAACCTTCGTTGAGATATTTGGCCAGCACATATATCTTATTGGCACCTATACTTCCTGAAGAGCCTTTGAGTTTGTGCAGTATCTGATCAAACTGTTTCAAGTCATGATTAACTTCAGTCTGGATAAGTTCGGTTAACAGTCTGCTGGAATCATCGAAAAACGTTTCGAAAAGACTTTTAATCAATTCCACTCCGCCGATCTCTTTAAGCCCGTTTATGATTTTGAGGTCCAATATTTTCTCAATGGCAACAGATTCCCAGAATTTTGCATCAGTGGATTTCAGTACAGGTGAATTTTGACTTTTCATGGGGCTTTTTCTCTGCGTTTGGCTTTCCAGAATAACGGTAATCGCTTATATCAGTTATTATTGCTGCCTGAATACATAATCAATATACAAGATCAATACGTCAAGATATAGTGTAATATCCGGTGAGCGATTGAAAAAAATATTATTGTTGTACCTTTGATTATTTTTTAATAGTTTAACATTAAATAATTCGATATTGATCATTATAGAATGCAAACAGAAATCGCGACATATTCTGATACTGAAAAAAGAGCTTTGAGCACCTATACCAAGTTGATGCGAGCAGCGGAATCAGTAACGGGACGCACGAGCCGTATTCTGGCAGCTTCAAATCTGACTGTCAGTCAGTTCGGAATTCTCGAGGTGCTTTTTCATAAAGGATCTCTTTGCCAGCGGGAGCTTGCCGCAAAAATTTTAAAGAGTACCGGCAATATTACCATGGTTATTGATAACCTGGAAAAACGAAACCTTGTACGCCGCGAGCGTGATCATGATGATCGGCGCTTTATAGTCATACACCTGACTGAGTCCGGTCATTTGCTGATTGCAAATGTTTTTCCGTTTATCATGAGTGCGATTGTCAAGGAGATGAGCATCCTTCAAGAGAGTGAGCAAAATGAACTGGCAAGACTTTGCCGTCTTATAGGACTACAGGAAGAAGAGGGTCTGAACTATTGACTTTTTTTAGATATATAGTTTAATATTAAACCACTTAGCTGCCAATAATCAATAAAAGGAGAACGAACATGAGAAAAAACATTACCAAAGCAATGCTCACAGTGGCAATCATGGCCTTGCCTGCAATGGCCACAGCAACTTCATGGAACATTGACGCCGATCACTCAAATGTGGGATTCAGTGTCAGTCATCTTATGGTGTCGAAAGTAAAGGGAAACTTCAATAAGTATACAGGCGTTGTTGATATTAACGACAAGGACATTACGAAATCAAAGGTTGACGTCACTATCGATGCCAGTTCCATCAACACAAATGTCCAGAAACGCGATGAACATTTAAAGAGCCCGGATTTTTTCGATGTTGCCAAATACCCGACCGTGACCTTTGTCTCAAAAAAATGGACAAAGGCACCTCAAGGAGCATTAAAGGTCACAGGAGACTTGACCATCCATGGAGTCACCAAATCGGTAGTGCTGACTGTCGCCCCGTTCTCCAAAGAAAGCAAGGATCCATGGGGTAATACAAGGCGCGGAACCTCCGCAAGCACAATCATCAACCGCAAAGATTTCGGGCTTGTCTGGAACCAGGCACTGGAAACGGGAGGAGTTGCTGTTGGCGAAGAGGTAAATATCATGCTTGACGTTGAAATGATCAAGTCGCAGCCAAAATAATGAACGGGCTGTTGGCTTAGGACGATTTATTCATAACACTTATAGGGGAGGAGTAGCAATGGGCGAGGTAATGCCAACTGTTTTTTTTGGTCATGGTAATCCGATGAACGCGATTCAGTCGAACGTCTACACCGAAAGCTGGCGCAGGTTCGGTCACAGCATCCCGAAACCGAAGGCGATACTTGCCATATCGGCCCACTGGTACACACCTGACATGGCGGTTTCAGGAACCCCTTCTCCCGAAACCATACACGATTTCTATGGCTTTCCCAGGGAGTTGTTCGAGGTTACCTGGCCGGCTCCAGGTAGCCCGGACCTTGCGGAGCATGTGCAAAAACTGTTGTTGCCGCTCTCCGTTCGTTTCGATGCTGACCGGGGCCTTGACCACGGTACCTGGGCAGTGCTCTGCCATGTATTTCCGGATGCCGATATTCCCGTCGTCCAGCTCAGCATTGATGAGAGAAAGCCGCCTGAGTTTCATTATGAGATCGGTCAGCTTCTTCAGCCACTTCGTGATGAAGGGACACTCATCGTCGGAAGCGGCAATATTGTTCACAACCTTAGTGCTTATGCATGGGGTAATGAACATGTGCAGCCATACGATTGGGCACTTCGATTTGAATCAACAGTCCGAAAACTCATGCTCGAAAAAAAAGATCGTGAACTTCTTGCGTACAGAAGTATGGGCCAGGATGCAAAGCTTTCCGTGCCTTCGCCCGATCACTTTCTGCCTCTACTCTATATACTGGGCTTGAGAAGAGAGAACGAACAGGTCAGCTTTCCCGTCGAGGGCATTGAGGGCGGGGCGCTCTCCATGCTTTCGGTCCGTATTGGCTGACAAGAAAAGAAGTGAGTGGTTGAGCTTTTTTAGGACAGAACCTAGCGAAAACCCTTTAAATGAAAACGTTATGAACCAATACCGAATTGCAGTTATCGTCGGCAGCATCAGAAAAGATTCATTGAACCGCCAGCTGGCCGATGCCGTCATCAGCCTGGCTCCGTCCGAATTTTCGTTTCAGCATGTGCAGATCAGCGATTTACCCCTTTACAACCAGGATGACGATCTGAACCCTGACGAATCTGTCAAGCGATTGAGACTTGAAATACGTGCTGCCGACGGATTGCTATTTGTGACGCCTGAATACAACCGATCAATATCCGGTGTACTCAAGAATGCCATCGACCACGCTTCGCGTCCCCATGGGGAAAGTGTCTGGGCAGGCAAGCCTGCCGGCATTCTTGGGGTTGCACTCGGAGCGGCAGGCACTGCCTTGGCACAACAGCATCTTCGCAATATTCTCGCATGTCTGGATGTGCCAGCACTTGGTCAGCCCGAAGCGTTCATTCAGGCCAGAGAGGGTCTGTTCAATGAAGACGGCAGCATTGGATCAGGAAGTAGACAATTTCTGCAGAGCTGGGTCGACCGATATGCTGGATGGATAAAACTGCATGCGACCGTAAAGGGAAAAGTGAAATGATGTCAGCTGCCTGGAAATTTCAACTCCTCCCAGTCATCAATCAAATCCCAATCACGCCCAATGATCTCGCCCTGCTCGGTTCCTTTCAAATAAACACTCCGGGTCACTGGATCTTCAGCTAACCACTCACAAGGCATTCCTGCACCACCCTGCATTCCTTCATACACGCACACATCTTTCCAGCACATGATGCCATCATGTGCTGCGTAACATTCAAATCCTAATTTCCACCATGCATCAAGCAGTGTTTTCATAGCGTCATGGTTCATTGCCCCATCCCGAAAAAGATAGTTATCAAACCAGACCCGTGCATTCAAGGCTTGATGGTGATCCTTAAGACAACGTTCCCATCCACCAGGATATTTTGCATTAATAATTGTTATCGGAACGATCAAATCTAAAAATTCTGTCATAATAGCCATCGAGTCTCCTTGGTGAAGGGATGAATGGGGTTTAAACGCAGGTATGCAAACAGTATAAAAAGATTCTCAATGAAAACCTGAAGCAAAGCAGTCCGTATAGAGCCAGCTGCATTGCTCATGCCATCAATTATTGCTCAGACATAACTCACTGCTTAAGAAATAAATAGCGACGGCAGTATTGTTTAAACATCTTCTCAAATAACGTTAAAAAGATCCCCCGTAAAATAGTCTCATTAAATATATATTTAATATATGTATTGTATTTAAATGCTTAAATTATATATAATATATGTAAATTAGGTTAGGGGACCTGAATCGGAACTAACTTACAATGGAGGCTCAGGTGGCTACATGGTCATCCAATGGAAAACCATGTCGGGTGATTGTCCTCTTTGCTGGCAGATGATCCTCGAAAATCTGGTTTTATTTAATGTGAAAAGATACTGGTCTGATCAGCTTATCGAAAAATATCATTGAACACCATATAACCCTCAGTGAAGAAATCCCCTCAATGAGCCGGTGCTAATAGCGAGACAAAGGAGTTGGCAAGATGCTGTAGTGTATTCTGAAAAAAGGAATTGCAACATCCGCATGCAGTTAAAAAAGGGGAGACACAAAATGACAACGCTGATATCAATAGGGATTGTTAACCAGGACAATCATTTTTATGGGTATAGTGCTTCTCAGAATATGAAAGGTACACTTGTAACAAGCAATAATGTGTTTGATGGTGGAGATCTTACTGGGCCTTCAACCGGCGCACAAGAGTTAGGTGTTGGCAGGGTCTGGAATGCAGCCATTGGTGGTGCTTATTGTATGTATGATAAAACGGTAAGTCGATATAACATTTTAACTGGAGGTAGCAGTTACACCACGTTTAATGGTAGCAACGTTTCGGTTCTTAATGAAATGATGGGTACGGCTGGAACAATGTTTGGTTTTTCCTCTGGCGGATATAACACATTAATTGGTGGTGATGCAAAAAATGTTAATGGATCTTTTGTTTGGAATACTCTGGAGGGCACTGCGTTTTCAATGAATAATTCAAGTACTGGCGGCCATAATACGTTGATGGGTGGTGATAATTTTAGTGCTACAGGGGGTTTGGTTACTAACTACCTTTTTGGTGATTCTCAAATAAAATCAGATCATGCTGCTGGTGGTTATAATACTATAATTGCTGGAACAGGTATTAATGGTAACGGAGTTATAAACCAGATGTGGGGTGATGCTATAACTGTTTTGGGAACTACTACTACCGGCGGCCACGACCTTTTTATATTCGCGGATAATGGTACTGCAAGTGTAGGGACTCAAAACTATATTTACGATTTTAGTCAAGCAGTATCAGATCACATTGAATTTAGTCACATTGACGGAGTTACTCGATTTTCAGATCTTGTCATTACGCAATCAGGTGGAAGTACAATTATTCATGCAGGAAGTGATGCTGTCACTCTAGTTGGATTTTCCGGATCACTTCAAGCAAGTGATTTCATTTTTCATGCACCAACTTCAATAGAGACAACGACATCAGCAGGTATTGATAATCAGAACAATCATTTCTATGGATATAGTGCTTTTAAAGATATGCATGGAAATATTGAAAGTAGCTATAATGTGTATAATGGTGGCAATAACACTGCTGCTTACAACGGTACTATCGGGAATGAGCTTACTGGTGGAGCTTATTGTATGTATGATAATACCACCAGTCAATATAACATATTAACTGGTGGTAACAATTACAGTTCGGCGGTTGATAGTAATTGGATGGTTAATGCTATACAGGGTACGGCTGGGACAATGTTTGGTTCTTCCTCCGGTGGATATAATACATTGACTGGCGGTAATGCTAAAAACGTTGCTGGGTCTTTCATTTGGAACACTTTATGTGGTAATGCATTTTCCATGTACATTTCAAGTACCGGCGGGCATAATAAACTGAAAGGAGGTGATAATTTTAGTGCTATCGGAGGCATGGCGGTAAACTGCCTTTATGGTGATTCCAATATAAAAAATGATAATGCTGCGGGTGGTTATAATACTTTAATAGCAGGAACAGGTATTAATGGTAATGGGGTTATAAACAAAATGTGGGGTGATGCGGCAAATCTTTCAGGTACTCCTGCTGGCGGCCACGATCTTTTCATTTTCAGTGATAATGGAAATACAAGAGTAGGAACTCAAAACTATATATATGATTTTAGTCAAGCAGTATCAGATCACATTGAATTCAGTCACATTAATGGCGTGACTGGATTTTCAAATCTTGTAATTTCTCAATCAGGTGGCAATACAATTATAAAGGCAGGAAGTGATGCTGTTACTCTTGTTGGATTTTCCGGATCACTTAAAACAAGTGATTTTATATTTTTTTAATCTCTCAGGGTTAAATCAAATTAATTATCGTTGCGTATTTCCTTTACCGGATTTCCTGTATGAAGTAACAAGCATTCCTAATGTGAGCCCTGATTTTTCGAGGCACTTTTCCAATTTAAGAAGAGACTTTTTCCCTAACCTGAACCGATGAACCAGATCATAATCAGTTTTTGCAATAAGATCTCTTACCGTCAGACAGAGATTATTTTTGTAATAATCAGGATTGCGATCCTTCCACTCCTGAGGAACAAACGTTTCCTTTAAACAATCGAGTACCCGATCTGGTAATCCAAGTGTACTGATGTCACGATCTAAGATTTGATCTAAGAGAATGCTTTGTTCGTCAGATTTTTTTTCGATTGCTATAGCCATGCAATGAGGGCATCTCGCTCTACCATCTTTCATCGGATGATCAGGAAGCGTGAGGAATTTATGACCTAACAGGCAGGTCTCTAAATTGTTTTCCATCGCTTGCGGTTATTAAGGGTTAACCTTCCCTGTGCTCATAGCCTTTAAAATTATAGTTCACATGGTTGTTAACCTCAACATTACAGTGTTTCAGCAGTGCATCCCATTCAGCCATTCTGAACTCATGAAACGTGCAGTCGAACCCCTCACTGGCGATGAATGCTCTTAGGCTTTCTTGTAACTCCTTTTCAATACGAAGCTGGTTCACGAATTGCGCGGCATGTTCTATAGACATCATACACCTCTTTCTTTAATTTGCCGGTGTATGGGGGAAAGTCGCAGGCAAAATTATTATACTGTTACTCAAATTTAAAAACATATGCTTCCATCAATAAATTCCGTCTGAAGTTTGAAATAAATATCAAATTCATTCTTTTATTGCTCTATGCGTTCATAGTTTCAAGGCTTAAAATTATGAAAGCCAGTGAACGATATCAATCTCTTTTGAAATGGAGGACCACTATGGACAAGGAGTGCTTTCCTCTTTCCAGGGTCTATGGACTGCTTGAGCCGGGGCCTGTTGTTCTGATAACAACTGCCCACCAGGGACGCCACAACATTATGACCCAATCGTGGCACACCATGATGGAGTTTGAGCCTCCGCTGGTAGGTTGCGTTATCAGCGATCGCAATTATTCTTTTAGTCTATTGAGGGCGTCCAAAGAATGTGTGATGAACATTCCCACAGTTGAACTGGCCGAAAAGGTCGTTGCATGTGGAAATATGTCGGGAGCAAAGATTGATAAGTTTGAGAAGTTGTGCCTTACACCGAATCCAGCTGCTACAATTAGTACTCCTCTTATCGCAGAGTGTTTCGCAAATCTTGAGTGCAAAGTGGTTGACACAAGGTTGGTAAACCGTTATTGCTTTTTTATCGTTGAAGTTATCAGCGCATGGATTGACCCTGCAGTGAAAAACCCTCGAACAATTCATCATCTTGGACGCGGTAAATTCATGATTGCAGGTGATCATATCAGGTTGAAATCAAAGATGAAGTAACAAAAAAACTATCCATTTGCGAGAGTTTACCATCGATTTCAATAATTATGGAAAGAAGTCAATTAAGCGATCCAGTACAGTCATGCTGCTTACATCGAAAGAATTGTATTTTGTTTGTATTAAATGTTAACAATTGTTACATTCTTGATATACAATACAAAATGTTTTTCTATAATGACATGCAGCTGGTGTCATTAATTCTCAAATCGTCAGACCGGTCAGCGCATTTCCTTTGCTATGACGAGTTGATTCAGGATATAACCTATAGCCATAGGTAGCAATACCTCCATTCCTCTACCTTTTAGAGAGAGATAGTGAAACTCTATGTTCAAATCGAAGTCATTGGTTTAACAATCTAAATATTAAGGAGCTGCATATGGTTACAACTGCATCCCGCTTTATCAAAACCGCTTTGCTCTTCACAGGCATTGGGTTTACTGCCTCAAATGCTCTTTGCGGAGGCACCATTTTCGGAACGATTGATACAGACTTGCCAAAGTACAAAGGAGATACTGTTATCTACCTTGTAACGGTTAATTCTCCGGTTTTAACGCAGCATAAATCGATTGACCAGCAAAGCCTTACGTTTATTCCGAAGGTGACAACGATTCCTGTTGGTTCTACCATTGACTTTACAAACAACGATAAAGTCTACCACAATGTCAATTCAAAGAGTGAACCTAAAACATTCAGTCTTGATGTCTATGATCCAGGCGTCCAGAGTGCGGTAACCTTTGATAAGCCCGGTGTAGTTCATTTACTTTGTAAAGTCCACCCTGAAATGTCCGGCTGGATTGTCATTACTAAAAATAATTATGCTGCAGTAACTGAGCATGACGGCAGGTTCACTATTTCAAATGTACCGGCTGGCAAATACGAGATTGCTTCCTGGAACGAAAAACTTAAACAACAGGGCAAGGCAACTGTCACCGTGACTGAAGGAGATACTGTTCCTGTCGTTATCAAGTTGGCGGAACCATCCGCTTAACCAAAAACAATAGCTCTTCCGAAAAAAAATCCAACGTTCGGTGAGAGAGAAAAAGAAATAAGAAAGGCGTTTCGCGCTATACATGTGGCTATCATAGTATAGCGCTTCATGCTTTTGACGCTCTTCTGACTGCAATAAACATGTGTAGAGAAAAGTTTTGCAATTCCATGAACAATTCGTAAAATCAAGGTGAAGTTCTGCAGTAAAATAGTCCTTGGGGTTCATACAGCCATCAAGCGATCAGTTATTTCTGCTATGATGATCGAGCCTGTCGTGATAAGGACCAACCATCAGAATTCCGGCATTTATATGTGAATGGAGTGCTGGCCTTGTTGATTTCTTATTAACTGTCAGCCATGATATAAATCAATCAGCAGTGACAGCATAATGACTATCCCTGGCTTTGATATTAATCGCCTTAACACTTTTGCCCAGAAAATGGTGAAAGAGAAAAAGACAGCAGTCGGTTTCCCTTGTAACCAAAACGTAAAATTAGCGGATTTCTATCACTGGTATGCAGTTTCAGGACTGGCAGATGTCGCTATGAACAACGTGGGTGATCCGCGTAAGTCAAGCTTGTATTCCCTTAATACCCATGAATTTGAAAACGATGTTATTGATTTTTTCTTGCCATTGTACGGATTTTCACAGCAAGAAGCGTGGGGGTTCGTCACTAATAGTGGTACAGATGGCAACAACCACGGCATTTATTTCGGCGTCAACGCCCTGAGGACACGAAGCGAAATCAAGCCAGTTTTGTATGTTTCGGAAGAGGCTCACTACTCTATCAAAAGGCTCAGCGATCTTCAGGGCTTGGAGATGAAGCAGATACCGACTAACGTCAGGGGTGAAATCGAGGTCCATGCGCTCGAACAAGCGCTCGACACAAGTCGTACTGCCTTGATCGTTATCGCTGTTGGCACGACCTTCAAGGGAGGTATCGACAATCAGGATGCAATTGATGATCTGCTGGCAAGAAAACGGCCGGTCGCGGTATACCGTCATGTTGATGCAGCGCTCTTTGGTGGTTACCTGCCCTTTACAGAGCATGCCCATTTGGTCAGTCACAGTGTGCACAATTTTGATTCCATCGCAGTCAGTGGACACAAATTCTTCGGTTTCGATGAGCCATTAGGCCTATTTATCACGACAAACGAAGTTTTATCCAGGCAGAACCCGTTTCAAGTCTCCTACCTGAACGATTCCGTTCCTACAATCAGTTGTTCGCGTTCAGCACTGGCACCACTCAAATTCTGGTGGCAAATCCACAATACTGGTGTAGATGGTTACACTCGACAGGCTGAGTTGATCCTGAAGAATGCAATATATTTGAAACAGCGGCTCGACGAGATCAATTATCCAGCATGGAAGAATATTATTTCGAACACAGTCTATTTTCAGCGACCTGGAGACTGGGTCATGAAGAAGTGGAGTCTTGCACCATACGAGGATAAGCGTCTTGGCGGAAAGCTTGCACACGACATTGTAATGCGCCATGAAGGTATGAACACGATTGATCGTTTCGTTGAAGATCTTGTACTGGATCGGCAAGGGGAGGCTGATCCTTATCCTTACTCTTAAATATTGCCCTTGTAAGATAAGTGTACATAAGGGTTTTTTATTATGTAAAACTTTGGGTATGTAATGGTTGTATCTTTCTGCTTTATAGGTTACCTTGTTTTCGCCAGTATTCGAAACCAGAAATTATTCTATATCTAACATCATCAAGTGGAGTTACCATAAATCGAATCATTGATATTACCGAGCTTGCCCTTCGGGACGCACACCAGAGCCTGATCGCCACCAGGCTTGGAATTGAAGATATGACCGGAGCCTGCAGGGACCTCGACGATGCCGGCTACTGGTCACTGGAGTGCTGGGGTGGCGCTACCTACGATTCATGCATCCGATTTCTGAATGAAGACCCGTGGGAGCGGTTGCGCACCTTCAAGAGGCTCATGCCAAAAACCCCGCTGCAGATGCTGTTGCGCGGCCAGAATCTTCTTGGGTATCGCCACTACCAGGATGAGGTGGTGGAGCGATTCTGCAACAAATCAGCGGAAAACGGTATTGATGTCTTCCGCATTTTCGATGCTCTCAATGATCTGCGAAATATAGAGACCTCGGTACGTGCGGTTAAAAAGGCAGGCGGCCACGCTCAGGGTACGATCTGTTATACTGTGAGCCCTATTCACACCACAAAAATCTTTGTTGATCAGGCTCGCAGACTCCAGGATATGGGCGTTGATTCCCTCTGTATCAAGGACATGGCGGCTCTCATCAAACCTCAGGCAGCTTTTGATCTGGTAAAAGGAATTAAAGATGCATGCGGAAATGACTTTCGCTTGCATCTCCATGTTCATGCCACAACCGGTGTTACGCTCGTAAGCCTGATGAAGGCGGTTGAGGCTGGAGTGGATTGCGTGGATACAGCCATCAGTACCATGAGTCTTGGACCGGGGCACAACCCAACGGAGAGCTTCATCGAAATGCTTGAGGGGACGGGATTTACTACCCGGGTCGATCTGGAAAAGGTCATGCGGGTAAAAAACCATTTTATGTCGATACTGGGACGCTACAGTGAGTTTCTCTCTCAGGTTACCGGTGTTGAAACAAAAATTTTCAAAAGCCAGATTCCCGGAGGGATGCTTTCCAATATGGAAAGCCAGCTCAAACAGCAGGGGGCCGGTGATCGGATTAATGAGGTACTCGAAGAGATTCCCCTTGTCCGCAAAGACACCGGCTATGTTCCCCTTGTAACCCCAAGCAGTCAGATCGTTGGTACCCAGGCGGTACTCAATGTGCTTATGGGAAGGTACAAGGTACTGACCGGCGAATTTGCCGATCTCATGCTCGGTTATTACGGTGCAGTACCTGGAGAAAAAAATCCGGATGTGGTGAACATGGCCCATGAGCATGCCAAAAAAGAGCCCATCACTTGCCGCCCCGCGGATATCCTGAAACCTGAGTGGGACAAACTTCGCAGAGAGGCCCTCGCCCTGACCGGATGCAACGGTACAGATGAAGATGTGCTGACCTATGCCATGTTTCCTCAGGTGGCCCCGAAATTTTTTCTTGAACGTCACGAAGGTCCGCGCAATCTTGGAAGGGATCCCGCAACCGGGGAATCAGAAACAAAACCGGCGGAAGGTCACCAGGGGGCTATTACTGGCCCAATTACCTACTCCGTGACTTTGAGCGGCCGTCAGCATAAGGTGATCGTAACGCCTTACCAGTAAACATAATTTGAAAATGATTGCACACAGTCGGGATACCATGAATATAGAGGAGATAGTACAGGATCTGAACCAGAGGAAAGAAAAGTTACAGTTGGGCGGCGGGCAGGAGAGGATTGACCGGCAACATGAAGCAGGCAGTCTCAGCGCACGAGAACGCATCAGCGTTCTCCTCGATCAGGACAGTTTTCAGGAAGTTGGGATTTTTGCAAAACACCGATGCACCAACTTTGGCATGACGGACAAGGAAATGGCCGCGGATGGCGTAGTCATCGGTGCCGGTAGCGTCAACGGCCGCCTGGTGCATGTTGCCAGCCAGGATTTCACCGTTGCCGGCGGTTCGGCCGGGGAGGCTCACTGCACCAAGATCGTGCAGATGATGCAGTCATGTCTTAAAACCGGTTCACCCTTTGTGATGATCAATGACTCAGGCGGCGCCCGTATTCAGGAGGGGATCGACAGTCTCTCCGGCTACGGCAAGGTCTTTTACAATAACGTCATGCTTTCAGGGGTTGTGCCGCAGATCTCCCTTATCTGCGGCCCCTGTGCCGGCGGAGCGGCCTATAGTCCGGCATTGACTGATTTCATCATTCAGACCAGGTCGGCACGTATGTTCATCACCGGCCCTTCGGTCATCAAGGCGGTAACCGGTGAAGAGGTAAGTTCTGAAGCGCTGGGAGGTCCCGTAGCTCAAATGAACAACTCAGGGGTTGTACACTTCATCGCTGAGGATGATCTTGATGCCATCGCCATCTGTAAACGGCTCTTGTCATTCCTCCCCTCAAACAATCTTGAGGACCCGCCCCATTGGGAGGCAGACGAGGTTATATATTCCGACAAGCGGTTGAATTCCATTATTCCTCTTGACCCGAAACAGCGGTATGACGTCCGTGATGTCATCGGTCATATCGTTGACAACGCCGACTTTATGGAGGTGCAGTCCTCTTTTGCCCCCAATATCGTTATCGGCTTTTCCCGGCTTCAGGGGCGCACGGTTGGTGTCGTGGCCAACCAGCCCAACGTTCTTGCCGGAGTGCTCGATATCAACGCTTCGGACAAGGCAGCCCGCTTTATCCGATTCTGCAACGCGTTCAATATACCGCTCATCACCTTTGTCGATGTCCCCGGCTTCCTTCCCGGTGTCGAGCAGGAGTATGGCGGAATCATCCGGCATGGCGCCAAGATGCTCTTCGCCTACGCAGCCGCCACTGTGCCAAAAATCACGGTAGTACTCCGCAAAGCCTATGGTGGAGCCTATCTGGCCATGTGCAGCAAAGACCTTGATGCCGACAGAGTCGTTTCATGGCCTTCAGCGGAGATTGCCGTTATGGGTGCTGATGGTGCCGTAGACATTATTTTCCGTAACGAAATAAAAAAAGCAGCCGATCCCGCAGTATGCCGCCAGGAACTGGTCAAGGAGTATCGCGAAACCTTTGCCACCCCATATGCTGCAGCAGCACACTTTCAGGTGGATGACATCATCGAACCGGCTGAAACGCGCCGTTATCTGGCCATGTCCCTCGACTTTCTTCATTCCAAACGGGAATTCAGGCCTCAGAAAAAACATGGCTTGATTCCTCTTTAACAGTATTCTAATGGACGCAACCCATTCTGAGCCAATAAACAGTGAGTCGAATATAACTCCTGAACTTCTCGTCATCATGTCGGCTGCCATTGCAGCCTATCTGGGAAAGAACGTCCGGATCCGACGGGCACGTTTCATTATCGACCAGGGGCCGAGCTCCTGGTCTCAACAGGGGCGCGTCTCCATCCAGTCATCCCATACCTTCAGTATCACTAAATAAGGAGTTATACCTTGCAATTGATTTTGACCATAGACGGGAAAAAATATATAGTCGATGTGGATGTACTCGAGGGTGAAGAAATCCGGATGCCAGACTTGTTCCAGGAATTGACCTCCACCATTCAGTCAAAGCAGGTCACCGCACCCTCGCCTCAACCTCTGGCAATGCAGCCCGTTGCCGACGGTCTGCCCGACGATAAGGTATGCCGGAGTCCCATTGCCGGTATCGTGCAGCGAGTCAATGTCCAGGTGGGTCAAAAGCTCCAGATAGACGATTTGCTGGTTGTGCTTGAAGCCATGAAGATGGAGACAAATATCACGGCCCATTCTGCCGGCACCGTTAAAAAGATCATGGCATCTCCGGGAGAGGCAGTGAAAAGTGGTCAGGCTCTCATAGAATTTGAGTGAAATCTTCAGATTCTGCACGGTCTTCTCAATAAAGTTGGTATGCCAAGATCAATCCCGTAAATTAATATCTGAAGGTCAAGAGATAAACGGAAGCATAAATGGAGATTGTCATGACTGAACAGGAATATAGGACCCGACTAAGATTCATTGCGGATGATTATGCCGAAAAAAAATTATCACTCGCCAGAGAATTTGCATTTGCAAGAAACCCTGTAAAACATGGTGATATCATATCGGGAAATGTTGGAGGTCGAATAAAAGTGTCAACAATAAAGCATATCGCAAGGGGAGATTACAGACTGCCAAAATCTGTTTATGTCGGAGTTGGACGGTATGCCACAGAAAGATAAAGAGTTTGGATACGTCTGCCGATAAAATCTACGCCCATAGGTTTTCAATAACCGGGTGATCTTCTTCGGTCGCATTCACAATTCAAATAAAACAATCAAAGCCCCGCTATCAATGGGGCTTTGCGCGTTTGTGCTGCATAATACTTCCCTTGGCGGGAGGAATACGGCATATTATGTTGTTCCCCTGACACACATGGATAGTTGTTATAGAATAAACTTACAGTATATGTGATAGTGTTGAATTTTAGAGAAATCGCTTTGAATTTGATTTATCGGTGTTTTTGTTATATATAATACATGTATGTATGTATGTGTGTTTTTTTATTTACCGATTATATGATATTGAGTATTGAGAATGTCGATGAAGTATGGCGATAGAAGCATGTACCCGGTTTCCGCTGACCCCGGAGGAGGAAATGTTATAATGAAGAACTGATGATAAGATGGTATATGATGATCGGGGTTCAGCGGAATATTTTCACCTCTGGATGTATTGGTTTAATCGCACACCCATGAATAAATAGTGCGTGATACTCAACAGCCTGATTGCCTCCTCTAACGAAATCATATGCAACTCCCGATTATACGGCATCATCCTGGAATGATCTTGTTATGATTTACATATTTTCCCCCCGCCCCCATAAGCCAAAACCACCTATTCAGAATCAGGACTTTTTTGCAGTCCCATGTTGGATAAGATCCTTATGTTAAGTTGTATTGAAGAATAAGAATAACTTTTTTTTTAGTTCTATGGTTGAATGCGTAGCTTCCTTTCGGCTTCATGTTCGGATAGCCGAACGTATTCTTTACGCATACATGAAAAGAACTCAAAATTTGTAAGGAAAAATATATGACTCGTAAAACAGCCATCATAACAGGGGGCAGCCGTGGCCTCGGAGCAAATGCCGCATTGAAACTTGCCGCACGCAACATCGATGTGATTATCACATACAAACAGAATAAGGCAGCTGCAGATGAAGTTGTTTTCAATATTACCAGGCAGGGTGTACGAGCAATTGCCTTGCATCTCGATGCTGGCTCTGTATCAGGAATTCCTGCCTTCACCGGCCAGGTTCAGGAAGCACTGGCGCAATGGGGCGTAGAACGCTTTGATATCCTTATAAACAATGCAGGGATGGGTATCCATGCTGCGTTTGCTGATGTAACAGAAGCTCAGTTTGATGATCTTATGAATGTTCACTTGAAAAGTGTTTTCTTTCTCACTCAGGCGCTTGTGCCGCTGATAGCAGATGGCGGGCGCATACTTAATGTTTCTTCCGGCCTTGCCCGTTTTGCATTGCCGGGATATTCCGTGTATGCATCTATGAAAGGTGCTATTGAAGTGCTGACCAGATATCTTGCCAAAGAACTCGGTCACCGGGGCATCTCGGTTAATGTTCTGGCGCCGGGCGCAATAGAAACCGACTTTGGCGGAGGCACTGTTCGTGACAACAAACAGGTTAACTCATTTATTGCTTCTCAAACGGCATTGGGGCGTGTAGGTCTTCCTGACGACATTGGCGATCTCATTGCGTCCCTTGTCTCCGACGACTGCCGATGGGTAAATGCCCAGCGCATCGAAGCGTCCGGCGGTGTGTTTATCTGAGATCAAGTTATATTTGTTGATGATAATTGCGATAGAGCTGTAAAGCATTACGCAGACACATGGCCACAGTCATAGTACCAACTCGAGGAATATAGAGACTTGCCGTTTCCTTTGCAGCTGTATCAAAATTTTGCACCGAAGAAAAATTGAGGCAGATCGCTTCCGGTTTCAATTCATCAGCCCTGATCTTCTCAAAGTTTCTTGACGGTACCCCGGTTATTACAATATCAGAATTTTTTAACGCCTCGGCACGTGTCACAGCTATTTCTTCCTTTTGAGAAGCTGAAATATCAACGACAACACCACCATTGATATCAAAGGAATAAACTCTTGCCCCATCATTGGAAAGCATATAGGCAAGTGGTCTTCCTACAACTTCTGAACGATTAAAAATAGTGATAGTCTGTCCTTTGAACGGAAGTCCAAATGGCACATAAGCCTTCGTTTCTTCCAGTAATTTAATAATTGCTAATGGGGTGCAGGGAAGTATAGCCTTGTTTCGTTTTTCAGTGTCATCAAAACGATCATTAGCATAAAGTTTTTTTATCCAATAAGAGGTGAGTCCTTCTACATCCTTATGCGGGGAAACCATATTCCGAATTTCCGCATCACGATAATCACCCCAAATAGGGTAATAGACAAATATTCCATGAATGGTTTTATCACGATTTACTTCTGAAAGTATTTGCTCGATCGAATCCGGGTTCACCGTAATCAAATTAAAGATAATGCCGACATCTTCGCATCCATTACGTGCGTATTCGGAATAAGTTATTGATGCCTGGTCTTCCGATGCAAGAAGTCCTAAAATATTTATCTTAAATCCTTCTTTGTTAATTTCTCTTTTAACGATATTTCGAAAAGTGGCGGCAGTATTATTAGGTTCGAGTACATTCATAATTCTTGCTTTATAGAAGTTGTATGCTTGAAGCCAAAGAAGCCTTTTTTTTGTTGCAGGTTACCTCTCAAAAAACGGTTAGTTTCTGCTATTGATCTGCGCATCAATAAGAAGGTTCATCTTTTCCTTCAGCTGTTTTAGCCGTTCAGCTGCATTTGGATCACCTAACGCTTCCTGCAGCCTCAATACCGCGCTTTTTGCATAAAAACCGCCCTTCGGTTCCAAATGCCTGCGCTTTTCGGTCACTCCAATTTCAATGCTGGCAATTTCAGCAACCTCCACTATCTCGTCTGATACTGAAGTGTCTTTTCTTATCAAATTCAAGGCATCATAAGCTTCTTTGAACTGCCCTGCCTCGATCAGGTCAATAATGCTTTGTAGTTGTGTCTTCATGGTTTTATTATTCGTTTTTCAACATCTGCAATCATCCTTAAGGGAGTTTAGGATTTTTGCACTCTATTTCAATTAATTTTCTTCAGTGATAACTGATCGGAGTTGATTTGATGGTTATCTCAATAATCGGGATGTGAAGCCGATATATTGAGCCAAAAGGTAGCAAAAAAAATAAGGCTCGAACCTGTTTTTTAGGCGTGTAAATACAAAAAAATAATGAGTTCGGGCTTGCCTGGCGCTGCTGTCACTTCCAATCCGCTTTTTCCGGGTTTATGTTATTGCATGCATATACCTTTTTTTGCAGTTTCTTTTTGATTTTTTGGGATTACAGTACCGAACGGAGTACCTCAACAATGTCTGATTCACTCATGG
The DNA here is from genome assembly GCA_037143555.1 of Chlorobiaceae bacterium. Taxonomy (GTDB): domain Bacteria; phylum Bacteroidota; class Chlorobiia; order Chlorobiales; family Chlorobiaceae; genus Chlorobium. The sequence continues at coordinate 2,140 of JBAWYL010000009.1, read as the reverse complement.
ACGGTCGGCCCGGGAGACACCCCTCTGCGTCATGAGCAACAAGTACGGTGTCCTTGGCATAACGCTCGAGCAGCGCATCTCCGATTCCCACTTGTGACAGTCGGGTCGGGCAGCCTATCGAATATAAAAACGCCTCAAACCGGTCGATTCCTTCTGCGATAGTTTCTGTATCATCGGAATGTTTCAACGACAGCTTGAAGATACGCTCCGCGAACTGAGCAAACCGTAAGGGATGGCTTCGAGCGGCGAAACGCATCCATGCAGGGTTGACTACCGCCAGTCCCGCGCCATGCGGGATATCGTGATGGGCCGATAGCGTGTGTTCGATCATGTGCACAGGGAACGCTGCCATGGTTCCTGCTTGCACCCACCCGTTAAGGGCGACAACCGATGCCCACTGTACCTGCGACCGCGCTTCGAGGTCATTTCCGTCAGCCACTGCCCTTGGTCCCCATTCCATTGCTGTGAGTATGACCCCTTCAGCGAAGCGATCCTGAAGCGGCGTACAGTCGACGCCATTAAAGTAGGATTCGGTCACGTGAGTGATGAGATCGCAGATACCGAACGCTGTTTGGTCTTGCGACACGCTCACCGTCAGTTCCGGATCGACAATAGCCACGCGCGGATACATGCATTTAGCCATGACAAACGACTTGACTGTCGTTTTCTCATCGGTAATGACTGCGCCGGCGTTCATTTCGGAACCGGTGGCCGCAAGGGTCGGCACGGTGATGATGGGGAGCGCACGATCCGGAAACATTCGGTTTTCCTGAATGTGGAACATCATATTCCACGGGTCACCGTCATAGTAGACGGCTGCAGCCATAACCTTGGCTGCATCCATCGTGCTTCCGCCACCCAGGGCGACGACCATGTCGCAACCTTCACTACGCGCGATTTCAGCCCCTCTCGCCACTGTCGAGATTCGGGGGTTTGGCTCGATCCCTGAGCATTCCACCACTGAAATACCCGCGGCGTTCAGGCTCGAGACCGCACGATCGAATGTGCCGTTACGTTTGACGCTGCCCCCACCGGTGACCAGCAGGGCCTTTTTTCCGTGCTCACTCACTGCATCGCCAAGTTGCGATATCGTCCCGGCACCGAAGATGAGCTGTGTTGGGTTCTGATAGGTGAATTTCATATTTCCTCTCCCGTATGGATTTTATATGGTACAATACCGCCCTGTCTGTAATTTCACCGCGTACATAGGCTATTGCCTGGTTTGTGCGATTCAATCGACAATTGATCGACGTTCACATCGGCAGTTAGTTCGAAAGCTTTGACATCGACAAGATAATCCGGCATTTCAATAAAAACATGCACATAATGGTAAAGTGCGGCAATGCCGTATACAATACAAGGTGTTGTTCTGGAAAAAAAGAAAACAATACTGTGGGACGTGAGTACGACAGTCAAAAGCATTTATGGATGGGAAATGCAAAGGTTACCCCCGAAAACGACAGAAAAAGATTCTCAGCGAAAACGCAAAGCCCGGAAGCTCGCATGGTGCGGGTTTCCGGGCTGATAACTACGAATTAACTACCGGGAATGGACTGTCTGGCGGAGAGGGTGGGATTCGAATAATTGCGTTTAGTTGAAAGTATGAAATACCATCAAAAATACCACCAAAACATTTTTTTTGCTCAGTTCGAGTCCTGAAAATCAGGGTGCAACCTACAGAAAAGGTCCGATAATCCAAACTTATTTTCTCTCGATAGTTGCCCTATAGAAGGGGAGTACTTAAGTATCGAATCTTAAAATGAAAAAGTCCTAGGAGAAATCTCCTCTGCCCAATCTCAGAAGCGTTCGGGCATGTATCCTATCTTCCTGTTGTCTTCCTTTTTTTCTCGCCTCGGACAGCTTTTGTCCTATCAGCATCTCTACTTTGTTTCTTATTAACAATAAATAGTATCTGGATGTGTTGTTTCTTAGCGTATTTTTCGCTAACTAATTAAGTGAGAAGGGGAGTAATTGATATAACTCTCATTGAATACTCCGGTACTGTTAAAGTATACGATTTAGGGCCAGGCAGGCCCGCATCTTAGATTGATGCGGTGTTTCGCCGTGGAGGAACTATAGCTGCCCGGACGTGAGCCCGTAAAACGGGACCACTTGGTTGTGGAAAAAATGATTAAAATCA
>JBAWYL010000008.1:0-87465 GCA_037143555.1 Chlorobiaceae bacterium | reverse complement strand
TTCAGCAAAAGAATTTATACCAAGCAGAAGTGGTCTTATAGACGGGGGCACGTCCGAGCATCTGTGATAGGGCGAATCCTTTTCGGCATGGGTCAGAATCTTGTTTTGATGGTATCTGATTTCCGACTGGTGGCATCTACCAAAAAAAGTACCACCAAAAAACTCGGACTTCACAATACCAATTTAGACAATATCAGACCAAAAAATCAAAAAAGCCCTGATTTTACATGGCTTTTCGGACTATATGAGACGGCTTTAAACCGTCATCTGGCGGAGAGGGTGGGATTCGAACCCACGGTACACCGAAGCGCACAACGGTTTTCGAGACCGTCCGATTCAACCACTCTCGCACCTCTCCAAGTGACTGTTTTACTGTAAGTTAGTTGTTTTCCTGGGTTCTCTTCTTACAGTAGTTTACTAAAGTTTCCCCCTCTTTATTCCAGAAACAGTTATTTTAGTGGCTAATAATAAAAAAATCTGACGCTATTTCCATAGTGTTTTACCTGCCATTTCTTTTTTGTTCATCAATTTCAATGACAGCCTTGATATCAATATTCTTTCCCATTGTTGGCCAGCTGGGGGCAGGCTGGGAAAGCGCACATGATATCATTGATATTTATGCCCCTTATGGGGTAGCATTTGAAGAAATTGCTGTTACTGAACGGTTTGTTGTCTAGAGCGTGTTGAGAGATCTATTGAAAACCCAATGGAAAAATCGTGCCGAGTGATTGTGAGCTTCACGAGCACATGATGCAGGAAAGTCTGATAACATCTAATGGGAAAAGTTACTGGCTTGATCAGCTGAAAGGAAAATATCACAGAACTTCTATAACGGAAAGCGTGCCTTGTGGTAATGAGGCAGTAAGTGTCGAGCAGTTACTTGCCAGACCAATAAAAAAAATATTCAATCCCTTCAGTCGCCTATCAAATCAGATTCACAACTTTTTTTTGAGCATCCTGATTGTCTTTAATGTATCTCCTGGTTGTCTGCAAACTTGAAAGTCCAGCAAGTACCTGAATATCCTTGGCGTTTCCGCCAACAGTTGAAATTTTTCGGGCTGCATTTGTAATGAAGGTTCGTCTGCCACTGTGAGAGCTGCATCCGACAAATCCGAATCTCTTGTAAAGGGCCTGAAACTGGTTTACAATCGCTTGAGGGGTTGTCGATTCCCTTCTTACCGTCCGGACCACAAAACTCTTGTACGGATCAAAAGCACGATAGTTAGTCGTTTCCTGATCCCACAAATTCAAAAGTGCTTGTCGAAGATTCTTGTTCATTGGAATAATTCTGCCAGGATTTCCTTTTGACACGTCATTGGCCAAAGTAATTTCATCTGAAAGTTTTCCTTCAGGAGTCAAAAGCATCTTCCATGTCAAGCTCGCAATTTCTTTAGCTCTTAAACCTGCTTTTACAGAAAGGAGAAAAATCACAAGGTTTCTCTTCCCGTTCCGATGGCTGAGCAGGTAATCCGATATGATATCAACCTGCTTTTTTGAAAGGGTTTTTGCTTGTTTCCCAATGCCCATAATTCAGCTTAAGCTGTTTATAAATAATGCAGTTATAAACATATTGCAATCTGTTATTCGAAAATTAAAGACGTCAAAAAGTGAACGTTATCCTGTTTGCCCTTTAACGTCTTTAACGTTCAATATTCCTATCGCGAAACAAAGTGAACTCTCTTGTTTCCACAACCTCTTCCTGGTTTATTTACGCTGCGTCTGTGTCAGTTCTGATTGCGCGGATTCGTTTTCTTATTTGACTGCAATCTCTTTTCCTGTTTTTGGTTTAGGTTCAATTTTCGGCACCTTGATTTTCAGTACCCCATTATCATAGGTTGCATCTATCTTACTTGCGTCTACATTTTCTCCTACTGTAAAACTTCTGCAAAGGCTTCCCCATGACCGCTCAATCCGGTGATATCCTTTTTTCTTTTCCTCCTCACTCTGGGTTCGTTCTGCGCTGATAGAGAGTACATCATCTTCCAGCGACACCTTGATATCCTTTTTATTGATGCCCGGCATATCGGCTTCGATGAAAATGGCTGTGTCATCCTCACCGATATCGACCTTGAAAGATGGAGCGACAATGGAAGAAAAAAACGGTGAGACGTTATCATTAACAACGTCCTCAAAAAGCTTCAAAGGATCCCGTTTAAAAAGTGTCAGTGACATAGTGATATCTCCTTATTTGTATCATTTATATGTATGTATTGCTTTTTATGATTAAAAACACATAGTAAATATATGTATAATAGTGTACATTTCACAAAAGGTGAGACAAAAAAGGAGAGGTGCCGATATGCCAACCTTAAAAAATCATACTTGATGTCGAGAATGAAATTGGTTGTCCTCAGTGGTGGAGTTGGCAACAGGTATCAAGATGCAGGTGTGCTGCTTGTGGAAATGAGGTTTTGAGTTTAAAGTTAAAATAGCGAGGTGAGTTATGTCACAAAAAGAGGCTCAAAGATTTATATCCGATCTTGGCACAGATTGGGAACTGCGAAACCGCTTGAAATCATTCATTGAAAAGGAAGGGTATATCTGTACAGTGAATGAATTCAGGAGGGCAGAATGGAATGAACTGATAAAATGCAATAACAGTGATGCAAATCACCATGAAAGCGTCAATCTGTCTGGATATGAACATTGGGTAGGGTGACAATAAAAAAGCCTCCGTTTAAAAGGAGGCTTTTTTATTGTCATTCTGAGCGGGAAACGAGACTCGAACTCGCGACCCCAACCTTGGCAAGGTTGTGCTCTACCAACTGAGCTATTCCCGCGTTATGAGGCATTAATATAAGGATATTTTATTTTTGTGCAACTCCTCCATACATTTTCTTTAAAATCGTTTTATCCATCAACCCATTGATGCAATTCTTTCATACTGCCCACAGCCCACAGCCTACAGCGCCAGTTCCCTCATAATTGTCTCCATGTCCTTGTCGCCCCGTCCCGAGAGATTAACCACAAGCAAAGAATCACACTTCATTTTCGGTGCTCTTGTAATGGCGTAGTGTATGGCATGAGCCGACTCAAGCGCGCAGATAATGCCTTCGGTTTCGGCCAGAGTTTTCAGGGCTGAAAGTGCCTCGATGTCGGTGACGGATGTATAGGTTACCAGTCCGAGTTCCTGTAGATAACAGTGTTCAGGGCCTACACCAGGATAATCAAGTCCGGCGGAGATGGAGTGTGCTTCCTGCACCTGTCCATCCTCATTTTGTAAAAGCTTTGTCATGGCGCCATGAAGTACACCAGGTGTTCCAAGTGTCAGAGATGCAGCATGTCGTGCCATCAGTCCTTCGCCAGCGGCTTCAATACCAACAAGTTCAATCTCTTTGGCATCGTTTAAAAATTCATAAAACATACCGATAGCATTACTGCCTCCTCCAACGCATGCAGCTATCACATTGGGAAGTTTGCCAGCTTGTTCTAAAATTTGTGAGCGGGTTTCGTGCCCTATGATGGCCTGAAAATCGCGAACAATCATTGGGTATGGATGCATGCCGACAACTGAGCCGATGATGTAAAATGTTTCTTCAGGATTATTCATCCAGTCGCGGATTGCTTCGCTTGTTGCATCTTTTAGGGTCTTGGAACCGCTTCCAACTGCACGGACTTCGGCTCCGAGGAGTTTCATTCTTGCAACGTTGGGTGCCTGCCGTCTGATGTCTTCCTCCCCCATATATACGACACATTCAAGATCAAACAGAGCGCATACCGTTGCAGTGGCAACTCCGTGCTGCCCTGCACCGGTTTCAGCAATAACCCTTTTTTTACCCATGCGGCGGGCAAGCAGTACCTGGCCAAGTGCATTGTTGATCTTATGTGCCCCTGTATGGCAGAGGTCTTCGCGCTTAAGATAGATTTGTGCTCCCTGGAGCGTCCTGCTAAGCCGTTCAGCATGATAAAGCGGGGTAGGCCTGCCTACGTAATTACGGAGAAGGTCGTTCAGGGTAAACTGAAAAGTCGGATCGTTTTTAGCCTTGAGATACTCCGACTCAAGATCGGCCGCATTTTTCACAAGGGTTTCAGGGATGAACTTGCCTCCGAAACTGCCGAAATGTCCAGTAGTATCGGGGGCGGAATAGTCTATCGGCACCATAAAGTGGCTATATAGTTAAAGAATTATTAAAATGATGTTTACTGTCTTTCTGGAGATAAATCTCTGTAGAAAAAAAACTCACCATCGATTAATTAAATAATATATTTAATCTTTCATCAGCGACCATCACAATACTTTACTGGGAGAGAGTACGGCCTTGAAGTTTTATATTCGACAAACCCGGATAGTGACCATTTGCAGCATTTTGTTATTGGCAATACCTCTTTTTTGGGGGGCGTTGGGGCAAGCTGCTGAACGGTCAGAAAAGGGGGAGACGGGAATTTCTATTTCGGGAGATCTTAAAAGCACGGTGTTATACTCCGCAAAGGATTCTGTCATCTACAACCTCGACAGACGGAACATGGAATTATGGGGGAAAGCTCGTATTGACCATGAAGACGCCAATGTAAAAGCTCCGAAAATTATTATTGATCTTGATTCATCACTGTTTCATGCATACGGTGTTGCCGGTTCGTCAAAAAAGCCTGCAGAACCTGCGGTTTTTACTGACCCTCAAGGCAGTTTCAATGCTGAAACAATGAATTATAATTTTAAAACGAAAAGGGGAGAGACGACAAATGTTTTATCCTCTTCAAATAAAATTATTTTTAGCGGAGAGCACGTCACAAGGTTTGAGAATGGTGAGATGAACATCAATGATGGTACGTTTTCTACCTGCGATGATCACTCTCCTCATTGGTGGATTGCGTCGTCGAAGATGACCGTTATTCCCGATAACAGGATCATTGCAACCCCGATGATCATGTATATCAGGCCGGAGCTGTTTTCTGAGCGCATGCCTGCCATTCCTGTTTTGGCATTGCCCTATATGGCTTTTCCGTTAAAGGAAGGCAGATCCTCAGGTTTTCTCATACCCAGCATTGGTCATAACAGCGATATGGGTTATTTGTTGTCAAATTTCGGGTATTTCTGGGCCATTAACGATTATATGGATTTCAAGGTTGATGGTCAGTTGTCGTTAAATGGAAGTTGGGGTATAGGTGAGCGGTTTCGTTATAAAGAAAGCAATGCTTTTTCAGGAGAGATCTCAGGTGAGTATGTAACGTATCCAACGTACCATAACTGGGATGCGAAAATTATCCACAACCAGGTTTTCGATTCTTCAACCAGACTGGATGTCAATATTCTGCTGCAAAGCCCACCGCAGGGATACAGTCTGAATCAGAATAATTCGATTACCATGGTAACCCAGCAATCCAGTGCCCGAGCGGCCCTGGCTAAAACCTTCAACGATGAAAACAGCATTGCGGCACTTTCGTACAATCGTTCCGAAGACTTGAGCACTCTTGATGCAACCCAGACTATGGATGTACTGTTCTACCAGAACCGTATGTATCCCTTTCGTTCCGGTTCTTCAATTGACGACTGGAGGTCTGACGTTTCGCTATCAACAGGAGCCTCCTTCAGCGGGTCGTCTACCTCGCAGACTTCTGCCACTTCATCCGGTTATGCAGCTAATGCCAATGTCGAGTTGGGCTTCTTTCATGAATTTGCGGAAGGGAACAAAGCTCTTTTTACCCAAGGAGTGAGTCTGCAAGCGTCACAACCGGTTTCCGGACTCTATAATTTTGCTTACAGCGGTACAAGTGTTGTCTTTCCTCTTCGAATGCAATCAACCCTGTTTCATTATTTTAACGTTAATCCCAGTCTGACCTTTATCCATTCGTTGTCTGCCGATGGTGCCAATAACAACGTTTCAACAACCGTTTTTGCTGTTGATGCCACTACGCGGCTTTACGGTACCCTTGAGACGGGGTTTCTGGAAAACCTTTTTGGGCTTGATGCATTGCGCCACACTTTTATTCCCGCCATCAGCTACCTTTGGAATCCACCCTTTACCGGCAGCGCATATAATTATTATGGAAATGTCTATGACTGGACCGATCCGCAGTTGTTTGTCCGGTTAAACAATACTACATACGCTGGCATCCCCGGAGGGCAAAGCAAGATAGGTATTGCTTTAAAAAATCTATTACAGGGTAAAATCAGGGGTTCTGCGCCCTCAGGAGAAGATGACTCTGCTGTTAAAGAAGAGAGCGTTCAGCTGTTCTCTTTCAACGCTTCGACGGCCTACAATTTTAATGCTGATGCCTTTCATCTCGATCCGCTGACTCTGACAGCATCAAGCAATGTCCTGTCACCGAACCTTCTTTTCAGTGCAGGTACCATGTATGATATTTACAGTTACAATTCGCTGACCGGGGACAGGGTCAACCGCCTTTACAGTGATGATGGAAATGGATTATTTCGCTTTATCAAGGGGTTTCTTAACATGAGCTTCGGTATTCAGGGTAACGGCGAAACTTCTTCTTCAGCCTTTCCTGCGGTAATGCCAGTCGCTCCGCTTTTTGCGTCGAATTCTTCACAGTCGATATTCCTTGAGCGCTTTAATGCGGAATATTTCAATACCATTAATTTCCGCCAGCCCTGGCAGTTCCAGTTTTCTTTGTTTCTGCAATCAGATAAAAGTAATCCTCTTGCACCGGTAACAACTTCGCTGATCAATGCATCAGCAAAGGAGTCTTTATCCAGGGAGTGGCAAATTGTTTTGAATACCGGGTATGATCTTCAAAACAATCAGTTCGTATTTCCCATGCTGCGCCTTAATCGAGATCTTGATTGCTGGCAGATGAGCTTATTGTTTATTCCGTTTGGACAGTTCAGGAGCTACGCCATCCAACTTGGTTTGAAATCTCCCTTTAGCAATTTCAGCGTTAAAACCGGAACCGGATCAGCGTATTAAAAAATATTTTCAGACAGTTTTCTGAATCAACTCCAGAATCCTTTTCAGCCGGTCGTTAAACTCTTCATGAGCATCGTGGTGGATGCAGTGAGCTGCCTTCGGGATAATAAATGCTCCTGCTTGTGGCAGCAGTTGCTGAAATTCAGGTATGATTTTGTGAGGCGGGAGAGCTGTATCTTCAGCACCCCAGACAAGAAATGCTGGCCCTTTGTAATCGCAGGGTTTTTTAAGATGATCGAGCCTGAAATCAAGAGGCCTTCTGGACGGAGAAAGGATAGGCCATTGGGCTCCTTTGTCCTGAAGCGGAAGGGTAAATTGATTGATGAGCTTTTCATCAACTTTGTTCTGATTATAGTAGGTTGGCATCAGGCTCTGGCTTACTCCCATAGGATTAGCAAACGCTGAAAACAGTACTTCACCAATCAGAGGAGAGCCTACAAGGCCGAAAAATATACTGGTCATTCCCTCCATAGTATCCCCAAAAAGGCCGGAAGGGTTTGCAAGGATAAGCGCCTTGACTTTTTCGGGTTTATGGTGGGCAAAATAGATGCCGCTTGCCCCGCCCATCGAATGTCCCACAATAATGATCTTATCCAGTTTTTTCAGGTAAAGAAAAGCTTCAATTTGTGAGGCGAACAGTTCAAGACTGTAACGGACATTTGGTTTCTGTGATTTCCCGAATCCTATCAAATCCATCGCATAAATTTTATGCTCATGAGCAAACTCTGGAATATTCAGGTCCCAGTGTTCAATCATTCCGCCGTACCCATGAATAAAAAGAATCGGAGTTTTTTCAAGGTTATCTTTGCCGCATTCCTGATATCGAATTTCTGCTTCATCTTCAGGTGAGAACTGCCACAAAAAGTATTGATCTTTCAACGGGTTACTCATAATAAATACAGTAATATTCTTGTAGGGATAAAACTTATAGAACAATATATCTGTTACAAGGTACAACTAAAAGATATTGGTTAATACGCGGAATAGGGTTAAGTTTATCCTATTTATAAAAATTCAATTCTATGCTTCAGGTTTCAAGAAAATTTGAATATGGACTTCATGCGGTTACTTACCTGGCAACCAAAGGTTTGGACAGGGTAGTCACTGTCAAGGAGATGGCAGAAGATATCGGATTTTCGCAGGAGTTTCTTTCAAAGGCGATGCAAAGTCTAAAAAGGGCGGGTATTGCAACCTCAGTTCAAGGTGTCAAGGGCGGGTATAAGCTGGGTCGGACGACAGCTGAAATCACAATTGCTGATATTGCTATCGCCATAGAGGGAAAGCCGCATATTGTGCATTGTGGAGTGGAGGCGAGCAGCTGTGAAATTTTTTCTTCATGCAGCCACAGGGGTTATATGAACAAACTGCAGGGAAAAATTCAGGATCTATTGGCTGAGACTTCAATTCAATCGTTACTCCAGCAGATAACCCTGTAAACGAAGAGTTGTAAAAAAAAGGTTTTTTCCTTCCCTTTGTTCTGCGTTTATTACCTCGCGGGGCAGGCTTGCTATGCTTGAAGGTATCCTCGGTCAATCAATTAATGCACAAGATTATTTTTCAATCATGACCACTCTTAGGCTCAACAATTCAGCCGTTGCTGAAACGAGTCTGCCGGATATTGTCCTTAAAGGCATCAATACTCATAATCTCGCAAATATTTCGGTTTGTATTCCTCGAAACCGCTTTGTGGTCCTTACTGGCGTCAGCGGATCGGGTAAATCAAGTCTTGCGTTCGATACCCTCTATGCAGAAGGTCACCGTCGTTATGTGGAATCTCTTTCCGCCTATGTTCGACAGTTTCTTGAACGAATGCCACGGCCGGATATTGACAGTGTAGAAGGAATCGCTCCGGCTATTGCTATCGAGCAAAAGCCTATTCCTAAAAATCCACGCTCCACTGTTGGTACGGTGTCCGAGATTTATGACTATCTCCGACTGCTCTATGCCCGAATTGGCAAAATTTATTCTCGAGATACCAATGAACTTGTTTTGAAGCATACTCCGGATGATGTGAGCATGCAGGCCGGTTTTTTTGACGAAGGTACAAAGTTTTATGTAGGATTTCTTTTTCCTGCTCACGAGGATGCAGGTCACCATACCTGTTCGGCTCAGGATGAAATAGCGAATCTTCTGAAAAAAGGTTTTTTCAGGGTAGTCGCTGGCGATGAGGTGCTTGACCTTAACAATGAGCTGATTTGCAAGCGGGTACTTGAGATGCCGAATGCAGAACGTTCTTCACTTCTTGTTCTTGTGGACCGTTTTGTTGCGAAGAACGATGAAAAGGTTTTCAGCCGCGTTTCTCAGGCTGCGGAAAGCTGTTTCAATGAATCCGGCGGGTATGCCGCTCTGAAAGTTGTCGGAGGAAAAACCTTCATGTTCAGCGATCGGCTTGAATTGAATGGTATTGAATATCAGGAGTTATCTCCTCAGCTTTTTGCTTTCAATTCGCCGATAGGTGCCTGTACAACCTGTCAGGGATTTGGCCGGATTGCCGGTATAGATGAGGATGCAGTTGTTCCTGACAAGTCACTAACGCTTGAAGAAGGTGCCATTGCGTGCTGGAACTCAGAAAAGTACCGATGGAATTTAAAACAGTTGCTTTCTGTTGCTCCAGCTTTTGGTATTCCCCTTGATGTTCCCTACGAAAAGATTTCGTATGCGCATAAGGAGATTATATGGAAAGGATTGCCTGATGAGCGTTTTAAGGGTATCTGGCCTTTTTTTGCTGAAATAGAGAAGGATGCCGGCTACAAAATGCATTACCGGGTTTTTTTAAGTCGTTACCGCGGTTATGCAACCTGTCCTGATTGTGAAGGGAGCCGTCTTAATCCTGATGCAAGACTGGTGAGAGTATCGGGTTGCCAGATCGGAGAAGTGGCGCGCATGAATATTGCCGAAGCTTCTGAATTTTTTCGCAACCTTGACATTTCACCTTTTGACCGCAAAGTGGCTGAAGTTATTCTGCAGGAAATCATCAAACGGCTTGGCTATCTGCTCGATGTCGGATTGAATTATCTTACGCTTGACCGATTGACTCATACACTGAGCGGCGGCGAGTTTCAACGCATCAATCTTTCAACATCTCTTGGTTCTCCGCTGGTCGGTGCAATCTATATTCTTGATGAACCGAGCATCGGTCTTCACCAGAGTGATTCTGCACGCTTGATTACACTGCTCAGGCGGTTGCGCGATCTTGGTAATACAGTTGTTGTAGTAGAGCATGACCGTGAAATTATCGAGGCTGCAGATGAAGTCATCGACCTTGGTCCTTATGCCGGGCGTCTTGGAGGTGATGTGGTTTTTCATGGATCGGTATTGGAGATGAAGGAGCACGGCACATCTCTTACGGCACAGTATCTCAACGGCACGAAACGGATTGCAGTACCACACAAGCGTAAAGCGCCGGATTTTACTTCCTGCATTGAAATTACCGGTGCCATGCAGAACAATCTGAAGAATATCGATGTTCGCTTTCCTCTTGGCATCATGACCTGTGTTACTGGTGTCAGTGGTTCAGGCAAGTCCACTCTTGTCAACGATATTCTTAACAAGGGGATTCTGAAAGAAAAAGGAGGACTGAAGGAGAAAGTTGGAACCCATCGCTCAATTTCAGGAACATGGCTCGTTGATCGGGTTGAGCATGTCGATCAGTCTCCGATTGGAAAATCGAGTCGCAGTAACCCTGTAACCTACCTCAAGATATTCGATGATATCCGTACTCTTTTTGCGCAGACGAAAGATGCCCGGCAAAGAGGCTTGAAGGCGGGTTATTTTTCATTCAACATTCCCGGCGGTCGTTGTGAAACCTGTGCAGGGGAGGGCAGTGTCCATATTGAGATGCAGTTTCTCGCAGATATCGAAGCTGTTTGTGAGGATTGCAGGGGACTGCGTTACAAACCGGATACCCTTGAGGTCAAGTACCAGGGACTTTCCATTGCCGAGGTGCTCGATATGACTGTCGAGGAGGCTATTGTATTTTTCCGGAACGAGAAGGTGATTGCAAGAAAACTCATGGTACTCGATGAGGTAGGGCTTGGTTATATCAGGTTGGGTCAATCGTCAAGTACCCTTTCGGGTGGAGAAGCCCAGCGCCTGAAACTGGCAAGCTTCATTGCCCGCGCTGACGTTGAACATACGCTCTTTATTTTTGATGAGCCTACAACCGGTCTTCATTTTGAGGATATCAACAAGTTGATCAGGTGTTTTGAAAAACTTCTTGAACAGAATAACACTCTGGTCATTATTGAACACAATCCGGATATTATCATGCAAGCTGACTGGGTTATTGATCTTGGTCCTGGTGCGGGGGATAAAGGTGGCACAATTGTGGCGGAAGGCACTCCGGAAGAGATTGCTGCAATTGATCACTCCCTGACCGGCCGCTATCTCAAACCCTCGCTTGAACGTTGAACGGGCTTTTCTTCCCTCAACTTTTCAACGGATGGTCTTCAAGCGTGCCACCGTGCAGCCGGATATGAGGAAAGTGAGACTGCGCAGTTCGTTCTACCCATACCTGGCTCCCTTTACTGAACTCATTCTCATTTGCCGCTACTGAGAGCCGGTTTTTTGCAAGTGCTGAGATTTCCTGCAAAAGAGCCGCAAACTGCCGGTCTTCGGCTGTCGCCGTGTCGTCCTGCATTTTCGAAAGGGTGCTTGCAAGCTTTTCCATGGCGACTTTACCGATAGTGTAAAAGAGTGCTTGATCTCTTGTTGTATGTAATTCTTCTGGCATAGGCATATCATTTGTAATGAATGAGAAATGTACTTTCTGAAATAAAGAAACTTTTGGAAGAGACAATATTTTTTTTATTATTACAGTGTTCCTTTAGCACTCGCAGTGTTTGAGTGCTAAAGGCATGAAAAATCAAAAAAACAATTCAATAGTATCTTACTATTAATCTAAAACCAAAACAAGAGAAGACAATGAACTTGAAACCCTTAGCTGATCGAGTTATTGTTAAACCTGCACCGGCAGAAGAAAAAACCAAAGGCGGACTTTTCATTCCCGATACCGGAAAAGAAAAACCGCAGTATGGTGAAGTCGTGGCAGTAGGAGCAGGCAAGATTGCCGATAACGGCCAACTGCTTCAAGTAGAGGTTAAAGTAGGCCAGAAAGTGCTGTACGGCAAATATTCTGGTACTGAAGTCAGTGTCGAAGGTGAGGATTACCTCATTATGCGCGAGTCTGACATTTTTGCTATTCTCGGCTGACCCGTTCCCAAAATTTTAACAAAAACTTACAGGAGGAATCTGTTACAATGACTGCTAAAGATATTCTTTTTGATGCTGAAGCCAGGGCCAAACTTAAAGTTGGCGTTGACAAATTGGCAAATGCTGTGAAAGTAACCCTCGGACCTGCCGGACGCAATGTGCTGATTGATAAAAAATTCGGTGCACCGACCTCAACCAAAGACGGTGTAACCGTTGCAAAAGAGATCGAACTTGCTGACGCTTTTGAGAACATGGGTGCTCAGATGGTTCGTGAAGTTGCATCGAAAACCAGTGATGTCGCTGGTGATGGTACAACCACAGCAACAGTACTTGCTCAGGCAATCTACCGTGAAGGTCTGAAAAACGTTACTGCAGGTGCCCGTCCGATTGATTTGAAGAGAGGTATTGACCGCGCTGTTAAAGAGGTGGTTCAGGAGCTGAGAAACATCAGCCGCAATATCACCGGCAAAAAGGAGATCGCTCAGGTCGGTACTATTTCTGCCAACAACGATCCTGAAATCGGCGAACTTATTGCCGAAGCGATGGACAAGGTCGGCAAAGACGGTGTCATCACTGTTGAAGAAGCTAAAGGCATGGACACCGAGCTAAAGGTTGTTGAAGGTATGCAGTTTGACCGTGGTTACCTTTCTCCTTATTTCGTGACCAATTCTGAAACAATGGATGCCGAGCTCGAAGATCCGCTGATTCTTATTTATGACAAAAAGATCAGCAACATGAAGGAGCTTCTTCCGATTCTTGAAAAATCCGCACAGACCGGCCGTCCCCTCGTTATTATTTCTGAGGATATCGAAGGCGAAGCTCTTGCAACGATTGTTGTCAACAAGCTGAGAGGTACTCTGAAAGTATGTGCAGTCAAGGCTCCTGGCTTTGGCGATCGCCGCAAGGCCATGCTTGAGGATATCGCTATTCTTACCGGTGGTACTGTTATTTCCGAAGAGAAGGGCTACAAGCTTGAAAATGCAACAATCTCATATCTTGGCCAGGCTGGTCGCATTACTGTCGACAAGGATAACACTATCATTGTTGAAGGCAAAGGTACTGCAGACGAGATCAAGGCCCGCATCAACGAGATTAAGGGACAGATTGAAAAATCAACCTCAGATTACGACACTGAAAAGTTGCAGGAACGTCTTGCAAAACTTTCAGGAGGCGTTGCTGTTCTTAATATCGGTGCTTCAACCGAAGTTGAGATGAAAGAGAAGAAAGCACGTGTTGAAGATGCATTGCATGCAACTCGCGCGGCTGTTCAGGAAGGTATCGTTGTCGGTGGCGGTGTTGCTCTTATCCGTGCTATCAAAGGTCTTGACAGAGCAGTTGCAGACAATGAAGATCAGAAAACCGGTATTGAAATTATCCGCCGTGCTCTTGAAGAACCACTTCGCCAGATTGTTGCAAACACTGGTACCACAGATGGTGCTGTTGTTCTGGAGAAGGTTAAGGCAGGAACAGGAGATTTTGGTTTCAACGCCAGAACTGAACAATACGAAAACCTTGTGGAAGCCGGTGTAGTTGATCCTACAAAGGTAACCAGAAGTGCTCTTGAGAACGCAGCATCTGTAGCCAGCATTCTTCTGACCACAGAAGCCGCTATTTCTGATATCAAGGAAGAAAAATCAGACATGCCTGCAATGCCTCCGGGCGGAATGGGCGGAATGGGCGGAATGTATTAAGATTTGTCCTGTTCTGTTTTTTTTAAAGCCAGCCTTCGGGCTGGCTTTTTTTTTCATTCCCGATTCAATACCAAAGAATTGTATACCTTTCAGAAATTTTTTTTCCACCAATCCCTTTTTTGAAACAATGAGAGCAGTAGTTCTTATCAGTGGAGGAATGGACAGTCTTGTGACCACAGCGATGGCTCATGATCAAGGGTTCGAATTGGCGGCTATGCATGTCAATTACGGACAGCGTACCTGGCACAAAGAGTTGGCCTCGTTCCGTTCTATCTGTACGCATTTCAATATAGATCAGCGCCTTGAAGTCAATGCGGATTTTCTCGGTCAGATTGGCGGATCTTCACTCACTGATTATTCAATGCCTGTCAGTGGGGTCGACTTTCAAGATTCCTCTATTCCTACCAGTTATGTCCCGTTCCGCAATGCAGGATTTCTATCGATGGCAGTCAGCTGGTCGGAGGTCATTGGTGCCGGCAGGATTTTTATAGGTGCTGTCGAAGAGGATTCTTCGGGGTATCCCGATTGTCGAAAGGTTTTTTATGAGGCTTTCAATAAGGTTATTGCGCTCGGCACAAAGCCAGAAACAAATATTGAAATCCTTACTCCCCTTATTGAGATGCAGAAATCAGAAATCGTCCTTAAAGGTATGGAGCTTGAGGTTCCTTTCGAGTTTAGCTGGTCGTGCTATAAAAGTGAGGGAAAAGCATGTGGTGTATGCGACAGCTGTGCCCGCAGACTCAGAGCGTTTGAACTTGTTGGCGTACGCGATCCGATTGAATATGAAGAGCGTCCGATGTATATTTAACCTCTCTCAATCCAGGAAAGATCCGCTTATTACAACGACCAAATAGTAATCAGTCATGAACCCTGCCAAAGCAAGCACTTCTATAAGTTCAGAATCGCTCTCTGCAAGATTTACCCTTTCATTCGCTCTTATGGCTGCCATCTGGCTTCTCGGTTTGGCAGGGCACTTTACTCCGCTTCAGGAGTGGCCGGCACTCGCTTTATATGTTGTTGGCTCCATTGGTCTTGTGCTCTACCGGGGTAAAAAGATAGGTGAATGGAAGGAGATGTACCTTGCGGGTGGAGATTTGCGAAAGTCTCTTTTGTGGGGAGGTATTGCAGGCGGTCTGCTTTTCAGCATGGATGTTATCAATACGGTAATCTACTACAAGAATGGTGGCGCACCGATGGCCGGGATGGAGTTTATTCTCGTCAACCGTTCTATGCTCTATTTTTTCCCGGTTCTTGTTTTAGCCGAAGAGTTTCTTTGGCGTGGTATCATGTTTTCAGCTCTCATTGAACGAGGTCTTAACAAGCATTTGACCGTATTTTTAACAACTGTTTTTTATGTTGTCAACCATTTTGCTGTTGCCCCGGTCGGGATGAAAGAGCGTGCTCTGATGGGCATGATGGCCTTTCCTATAGGAATATTTGGCGGTTATCTTGTTCTGAAAACCCGCAATCTTTGGGGAAGTGTGCTGGTACATATGATCACCATGCTTTCTATGATGCTTGATATTTTTGTTATTCCTCAACTTTTGCACTGATTATCGGTACGCTATGACGCAAAACAGAATTACATCCCTTTTGCAGCTGGATAAAAAACTGCTTATAGCCTATTATATGCCTGAGTTTCCGGTTATAGGCGCAACGCTTCCTGTTCTTGAAGCGCTTGAGGAGAGTGGCGCAGATATCATTGAGCTCGGTATGCCTTACTCAGACCCGATCGGGGATGGACCAGTAATTCAGGATGCAGCTCATACCGCTATTCGCAACGGTGTCACCATAAAGCATCTCTTTGAGTTAGTTCGCAGAGCCCGCCAGGGCAAAGGGTGCAGGAAAATTGCAGCACCAATCATTCTTATGGGTTATTGCAATCCGATGATAGTCTACGGAATTGATTGTTTTCTCCATGATGCCGTTGAAGCAGGTGTTGACGGGCTGCTTATTCCAGATCTCCCGCCTGAGGAGGCAGAAGATTTTCTTGAGCGAGCCAAGGGTTTCGGCCTTACTGTTGTATTTCTTGTCTCACCAGTAACTCCCCCTGAGAGGATAGAGCTCATTGACTCTCTTTCCACAGATTTTTCATACTGCATTGCCGTTAATGCAACAACTGGAACCGCGAAGCTTTCTAATGCCGTAATCGGTGCAGAGGTAGATGAATACCTGAAAAGGGTGCGCCGGCACGCCAGAAAAAAAATTGTTGTAGGCTTTGGCATCAAGGACAGGGAGCGTGTAGAACATATGTGGAAATTTGCAGACGGGGCTGTTGTGGGTACGGCACTGCTGCAGCATATTGCCGCTGCATCAACCCCCGAAGAGAGTGCACGCCTTGCCGGAGAGTTCTGGAAAACGTTGCGGTAGCCGGCTTTTTGTCATGAACGATCCCCAACAGCATTACCCCTCCGTTGATATTATTATTCCGTACTACAAAAGGCGTGATATGCTCGAGCGCTGTCTTGATTCGCTTGAAAACACCCTCTATCCCTCAATGAGCATTGTTGTTGTTGATAATGGAGGTAAAGAGGCTGGGCTGGTTTTTCTTGTCAATTGTTATCGGAACGCACGACTCGTGAGGCTGCCGGAAAACAAGGGTTATGCCGGTGGTTGTAACGCAGGTCTGAAGAGCTCTTCAGCCGATTACGTCGTCTTTATGAATGATGACACCATACACGATCCACTCTGGCTTGAACAGCTTGTCCTTGCGGCTCAGAAGGATGAACGCACTGGCGCATTGCAGCCTAAAATCCTGTCGGTGAAAGCCAGGGGTAAAGACAAAAAGATTTTTGACTATGCCGGTGCTGCTGGCGGTATGATTGACCGGCTTGGATATCCCTATTGTCTTGGGCGAAGATTTTCGAGGCTTGAGTTTGACGAGGGACAGTATGATATCGGTCGTGATATCTTTTGGGCCTCAGGTGTCGCAATGTTTGTAAAAAGAGCAGTAGCCGAAGAGCTTGGTGGGTTTGATGAAGATTTTTTTATGCAGATGGAGGAGATCGATCTCTCCTGGCGCATGAAGCTTGCAGGATACCATGTGCGTTCTGTTCCTTCTTCAGTTATACGGCATGAAGGAGGCGCTTCACTGCAAAGCGGGTCTGTGGAAAAAATTTATTTCAACCACCGCAACAATCTTGCCATGCTGCTCAAAAACAGGAGTTTGGCTGGCTTGTTCTGGTTGGTGCCGCTTCGGTTTATGCTTGAGGTGGCCACTTCAATGTTCTACCTTACACAGAGTCCCGGTGGACTGAAAAAATCCGGAGCAGTATGGCGCGCGCTAGCCTATAATATTCAGCGGATTTCCGCTACCCTCAAAAAACGCAATCCTGTCCAGGCATCAAGGGTCGTTAACGACCGTAGCATATTTCGCCACTCCCCGTTATCGCAAATGACGATCCGTTAGTTCATTCTTTCTTCAGTTCTGACAATAATAAAGATTCAGCCTGTTTTTTCATTGCAGTCATCATCGAAGGACAATCGTGTTTCTGGACATTTTTCACCGCAAACCGCGGGGCAAAAAATCCCGGTTTGACTTCAGCTTTATAGGTAAGAAATGTTCCACCTCCCCTTGGGTAATCAACAAGGATCCACTCGCCATGATAGACTTTGAAATCACCGCCGATTTGCGCAAAATAAAGGTGATTAGGAGTATCTCCCCAAACTTTCATCTTGATATTGACTGTTTTTTGAAAGAACATCACGCCCGATGTTCCTTTCTCAAACATCACTTTCTCACTGCCATTGTCCGAAATCGTACCGCTATCGATAACATTCGGCACAAATTTTTTATGATTGTCATAATCAGTGATGACCTCCCATACCTTTTTTGGCGGTGCGGCAATATAGACTTCTCCCTCAACTCCGATCACCCCATCCGGAAGGTCTGAAAGAACAATCATCACCTCTCCGTTCAATAACTTCGCCTTCTTTGAGGATAAAGAGTCCGAAGCTGCGGGTTCTATTGGCTGTGCCAAAGATGGATTTGAAAAAAATGAACTCAGTACTACAAAGAGGGGGAGTATTGACCAGTATATCCTTCTCAGTGAGCTATGCATAGCAAATTCCAAATCCGTTTCATGTTATTTTTTTGGCGTCGGAAGATGACCCCATTTCACCATATCTTTGACTGTCTCAATAACGCTTTCTTTCACAGGCATAAAAGAAATGGCTAATTCCCGCTTGATTTTTGCATTGTTATAGCGCGTTGTTCTCGCGATATTTGTGCGGATAAACATTCCTGTATCTCTCGGTTGCGTGAAAGAAAGCACCTTCATGAGGAGAGTTCCGGCTTTTCCTGAAAGATCAATCTTCGGCAAGGCATATTTTTCAAAACCCGATGATTTAAGATGTGCAACAAGCTCTTTCATATGCACTGTTTCTGCCGAACAAAGATAACGACCACTTGCCGCATCGGTTTCCATGGCAAGCAGATGCGCTTTTGCAACATCCCGTACATCAACAAAACCCCAGCTGATATCCATGATGCCAGGGAATACTCCTGTCATAATGTCACGGATCATGCGGTTTGTTGTATTGAGCGACGGACCGAAAGAAGGGCCTGTGACCATGGTTGGATTGATTGCCACCAAATCAAACCCGGGTTTTTTTCTCATTATAAAATCCCATGCTGCACGTTCAGCAAGTGTTTTAGAATATTGGTACGGGTTGCGCTCAAGAGAGGACATGGTATTCCAGTCTTTTTCAGTAAAGACTTTCATACTTTCCGGTTCATCAGTAATGGCTGCGATCGAAGAGGTTAATACCACACGTTTAACGCTGCCTGATTTCAGGCAGCTTTCCAGTACCGTTTCTGTTCCGTTAACAGCAGGGTCAACAAGATCTGTCTGCGGGTTTTTAACGTTTATCTCATAAGGGCTTGCCGTATGCATGACATAATCGCACCCCTTAACGGCGCTATCGTATGCCCCGTCACTAAGAAGATCTGCTTCTACAAGTTCAAGCCGGTCGGAAGCACCGGGCAGCCCAAGAAGAAATGGATAGTTCTTGGGGCTTTTGCGTACAGTCCCTCTTACTCTATACCCCTTTTCAAGCAGTGCGCTGACGATATGAGCGGCTATAAATCCTGATGCACCGGTAACGCATACTGGTTTGTTGGTAATCATAGTGTTTAAAAAAAAATGAATGGTTGCAGGAGTCGTATTGATCCGATTTTCTCTGCTGAATAATTTCCTCTAAGATATAAGCTGCTCTTTAAAGCGCTTCAGCTCGTTGCTTGTGTGCTTTAAGTATTCCCGGCAGATCCTGTCGCTGCACAAAACTGACAAGGATCGGTGGTGCAAAAAAAAGCGGCTTCAGTTCTGCATTATAAGTGAGTACGGTGCCTTGTATTGTATTACTGGTTTCCAGAACCCATTCTCCCCGGTAAACCTGAAAATCTCCCGCAATCTGTTCAAAAGAAATATTGTCCGGAAATTGCTCCCTGATTTTCAGTCGAAAATGAACAATTTTTTCGAAGATAAAAATACCGGTTTTTCCTGTCTGGTCAAGAATGATTTCATTGCCATTACGTTCAACAACCTTGCTTGCCAGCACCTTTGGCAGGTAACTGCTCAGGTTGTCGTAATCGGTAAGCGTCTCCCATACCTTTGCCGGCAGGGCGTTAATATGGATTTTACTGCTGACACTGACCACGTCGTTGGGCAGGTATGCAAGACTGAAAAGGATATCATCCCTTTGCAGCTGTTTTATTTCTGTTTCGTTCAATGTTTATATTCTTCCTTTTTTGCAAACATACATGCGAATTATTACAATAAAGTAAACAAGCATTTAAAAAAGCATAAATGGTGCGGTTCCTGGTTTTTTTTGTTCCAGATAACCAAAAAATAATCACTCCATGATAGCAACCTTTGAGGATCGCCTGTTAAGTGCGCTAAGAGCCTTTAATCATATCCTTCATGCCTTCTTAGCCGTTGCCCTGGTACTCGCAAGCATAATGGTACTCTGGGAGTTTACCATGGCTGTAGTCCATTCATTTGTGATGAATAATCTGGCTCATGGCTTTCTGCAGGCATTGGGAACACTGTTCATTGTCTGGACCCTGTCAAGCCTTATTTCTGCAGAGATAAATTATGTGCAGACCGGCGTTTTCCATGTGGTTGTTTTCATTGAAGTAGCCATGATTACTCTGCTTCGGCAGCTCATTGTCGAGCCTGTCCGTACTGCAACAGCCGGCGAGAATTTAGAACAGCTTACCAGCTCCTGGCATTACGGTCTCCTGCTTGCATCTCTTCTTGTTATCGGAATTCTGCACAAACTGGTTACCAGTTCAGAAAAAAAAGGTTTTGATCAAGACGTTACAGCTTCCCATACCACTCTGTCTGACAAAAAAAAACACGATCTTCCATTGGTACTATAGGTATTATAAGTCTTATAGAACCTGTTACTCACTCTAATTGCTGATCTTATGATCACTAATAACACCCTCGAATTTCTTTCGAACCTGAAAGCCAATAATAACAAGGTATGGTTTGATGAGCACAAAAAAGAATACCAGAAGGCGCAGGGGAATTTCTTGGATACAGTAGTGAAACTGCTCGCCCTCATTTCCTCATTCGATGTCGATATTGCTTCTTCATATATCGATCCGAAAGCATGTATCATGCGCATTAACCGCGATATCCGTTTCTCAAAAGACAAAACACCCTACAAAACCAACTTCTTTGCATTTATTAACAAAGGCGGCAGAAAGAGTCCCTATGCCGGATATTATCTTCATGTTGAACCGGGAGCATCATTTGCCGGTGGAGGTATCTATATGCCTGAGCCCTCTACTCTTGAACAGATAAGACGGGAAATTGATTCTTCTTTCAAAGAATGGAAATCTATTGTTTGCGACAAAGAGCTGCTTCTCTCTTTTCCAGAAAGCGTCAAACCATCCGGCAAATTAGCGAGGCCCCCAAAAGGCTACGACAGCTCAAATCCAGCAATAGAGTATCTCAAATTCAAAGGCTACTACACCCAGCGCGTTTTTAGTGATGATAAAGTGACTGATTCCGGATTCGCTGCATCGCTTGCCGAAATTTTCAGATCGGTAAAACCTTTGGTTGGCTTCATCAATCGGGCGTTATAATGAGAAAATATTGTATAGTGTTCAAGCGTTCCGCCAACCTGTTATAGCTGTTGCCAGTTCATTGAGATGATGAATAACCACCGTTGGTGAAATTTCCCAAGGATCCATCAGAAGGGCAGGGGAGCGTTGAACCCATGCAGATTTCATTCCAGCTGAAACGGCACCGATGACATCAAAAGGGTTTGCTGAAACCATCCAGGCACTCTCTCCCTTTGCAGCAGCTTTTTCGAGAAAGTGTTGGTAGACGGCTGGGTCTGGCTTGAATGATTGTACCTCATCAACACTGATGATATCGATAAAAAAGTGACTGATGTTCGCCCGTTCAAGCAGGTTTGTTATGTCGCTAGCCTTTCCGTTAGAAAACGCATAAAGTCGGAACCCGGCATCTCTCGCATTTTTCAGGCCCTCAGTTACATCATCAAAAACAGGCAGAGCACGGTATGCACCTAGTAATAGATCGGTTTCCTTTTCTGTGAGAGATACTCCGAAAGAGAGGCCAGTGTATTCAAGAGCCTGAGCCGTGCAAACCCCAAAGTCACGGTATTGCTTCATTAATCCACGGCGAAAAGAGTATTCAAGCTGTTTCTGCCGCCAGAGTTGTGAAAACAGCAAAGCGTTATCCCCGACATGTCGCCCTAGCATTTCAACCAGGCCATGCGTGTCGATCAGGGTTCCATAAATATCAAAAGCAATGGTTATCGGGATCTTTCCGTTCATGGCTTCTTAAGATGATTATGCAAAGAGCGGTTCTGCATGGATGATGACGCGATAGGCATTAGGCAATGCCTGATAGATAGCTCCTTCAAGCCGGCTTGTAAGAGAGTGTACCTCTTCTAAAAGTACATCATCGTTAAATGAGCAGTGAAGGGTAATCAAAAATTTCTGCTTTTCGTTTTTCCTGACCTGGATATCGTGAACGTCCTGGACATTCTCGATCTTTTGGGCGACATTGACAATGATCTTGCGCACAAGCTGTTCTTCTTCAAAAGGAAGCGAGCTTGTACAATGCTCATCATTACGAAGCGGGTCAATATGGATACAGATATCTATGTCTCCATCAAACTCCCTGTGCAGCTCCTCTTCAAGCGCGGTAACCGTATCGTGAGCCTGCTTTATGGTAAGCTGATGGTCAATTTCCACATCGAAGGTAATGTGCTTGTTTTTATCAGTAAGGTTCGTAGAAATATTATGCGCATGAAGGTTATGGTTGAGCCCAATCACATGTACCCGTTCCGCAATGGTTTCGTTATTAAGTGCAATAGGTTTGGTATTAATGGTAAAATCTGCCACAGGGAAATCTTCACGCACTTTCTGCTCAATATTAGTGCATATCTGCTGGACTTTTTCAACCGACAAAGTTCGGTTGACACTGACAACCATTTCAACAAATACCTGTGGGCCGGTTGGTTTTACCCGCAGTTTCTCAATAGCGATGACCCCGTCGATTGTCAGGGTTATTTCTTCAATCCGCTCAGAAAGTCCTTCGGGTGCAGCATCAATTAAGATATCAATTGTTTTTTTGCCGAGCTTGAATGCCGCCCATCCTACTAAGAGAGCGACAGCGATACCTGCAGCAGCATCTGCCCAGGTGATGCCCATTCGAACGAAAATAAGTCCTGCAAGTACTACTGCCGAACTGAGAATATCGGAGCTGAAGTGGAGCGCATCAGCTTCAAGTGCCTGGCTATTGGTTTCTTTTGCAACTTTTTTCAGCGCTTTTGACCGTGAAAAATCAACAACAATGGAAATAATCATAATTGCAAAGGCGTACCATGTAACCTCTAATTCGATTGTTCCTCCTTTCAGCCTTTCGACAGCTGTATAAATGATCCATGCACTTGTTACAATAAGAAGTCCTGTCTCGATAAGAGCTGATACACTCTCGACCTTGGCATGGCCATAGTGGTGTTTTCTGTCGGCAGGTTTGTCGCTCATCCTGACAGCAAAAAGGGTAAGGCCCGCTGCACCGAAGTCAAGTGCAGAATGTGCGGCTTCTGAAATAATGCCGATACTTCCGGTCATGATGCCGACCACAAGTTTCATGGCGGTAAGCAGAAGGCTCGCCACGACAGAGCTTATGGCCACCTTTTGTTTTTTAAGACTTTTATCCATTCCTCTCGTTATAATTTCAAACGTAAATCGGCTGCATGATGAATGTACCGACATACCGGTTGCCCTGCAAATTTCGTTAAGTGCAAAGGCAACTATTACCTGCTTTTATTGGTATATTTGATCCATGCAAACAATCAGCAGTATTATGAAAATAGGCATTATATGTCATCCCACCTATGGGGGAAGTGGCGCAGTTGCCACTGAGCTTGGCAAGGCGCTGGCGGCCAAAGGCCACACGGTTCATTTTTTCAGCCAGTCAGTTCCTTTTCGGCTTGGAACCTTTTCAAAAAACATCTTTTACCATGAGGTTGAATTAAAACCCTACCCTCTGTTTGAATGTTCTTTTTATTCTCTTGCTCTTGCCTCTAAAATAGCTGAGGTAGCCTATTATGAAAAGCTCGATATTGTGCATGCTCATTATGCTATTCCACATGCCCTAAGCGCCATGCTTGCCCGTCAGATTCTCGAGGACAAGTGTGCCCACTCAACGTGTTTTAAGATCGCCACCACGCTCCACGGTACTGATATCACTGTCGTTGGTGCTGACCGGGGGATGGAGGATGTTGTGCGCCTGGCCATTAACAAGTCTGATGGAGTAACATCCGTTTCCCGGTATCTGAAGGATGAGACCGTCAGGATGTTCAGCCCGAAAAAGGATATTTCAGTGATTTCCAATTTTGTTGAAACCTCGCGTTTTTTCCGTTCTCCAAAACAGGAAGTGCGCGAACAGCTCGGGATTAAGGATGAGAAAATAGTTATTCATATCTCCAATTTCAGGCCGGTGAAATGTATTGGCGATATTATCCGGATTTTTTATGCCATAAGTCAAAAAATTGAATCCACGCTGCTTCTTGTTGGTGACGGCCCCGAACGAAGTGAATCTGAGACACTGGTAAGAGAGCTGGATATTGCCAACCGGGTAAGGTTCCTCGGCAAGCTGGACGATATCGTCCCGTTACTTTCTGTTGCAGATCTTATGCTCATGCCGAGTAATGTGGAATCATTCGGACTCGCCGCGCTGGAGGCAATGGCATGCGGTGTGCCGGTTGTGGCCACCATGGCGGGTGGTTTCCCCGAATTTATTGTTCCCGGAGTTCATGGTTATCTTCTTCCTCCAGGAGACATTGAGGGCATGACAGAGCAAGCCCTTCTTCTGCTTTCAAACGAGAGTCACTGGCGTGACTGTTCTGCAGCCTGTGTTCAGCAAGCGAAGCTTTACGAGACCTCCTCGCTTGTTGAACAGTATGAAGCATATTACAAAAAGCTTCTTGACGGTGCTTGACGGGGCAGTGTCCTTATCAATAGCGCTTGGTCGAAAGCAGTACGGTACGGTACTTCTCAAGATTTTCTAAAACCTCTCCCGTTCCTCTTGCAACAGCAGTCAATGGATCTTCACTGATATGTACAGCCAGTTTTGTCTCCTCGTTGATTTTCTTGTCAAGCCCTTTGATGAGCGCTCCTCCTCCGGCCAGAAAGAGCCCTCGATCGAGAATATCGGCCGAAAGTTCCGGCTTTGTCACTTCAAGACTTTTTTTAATCGACGTGATGATCTGGCTGATTGGTGTGGCAATAGCTTCCCTGATGGTTGCTGAATTGACTTCGCGTTCTTCGGGAAGAGCTGTTACAAGGTTTCTGCCTCTTACCATCATGGTCATTTCCTTGTCAAGCTTGTAGGCAGATGCAATTTTTATCTTGACATCTTCTGCTGTGCGTTCACCGATGGCCAGGTTATAAGCTTTGCGGAAGTGACGGATAATCGTGTTGGTAATATCTGTTCCTGCAACCCTTAGGGACTCGCCTGACGCAATGCCGCCAAGTGAAATAACGGCAATTTCCGTTGTGCCGCCGCCTATATCGACAATCATATTGCCCATCGGTTCCTTGACGTCCAGCCCGATACCGATTGCCGCTGCCATTGGCTCCGTAACCAGATAAACCTCTTTAGCGCCTACATGTTCGGCAGAGTCGCGTACAGCTCGTTTTTCAACCTCGGTGATACCTGACGGAATGCCGATAACCATACGGCGGATGCCGAATGAAAATTGAGTTTTTGTTTTATTGATCAATCCCTTGATCAGCTCTTCGGTTGCTTCGTAGTCGGCAATGACACCACTTGCGAGTGGCCGGATCGTAATAATACCGGGATGGGTCTTTTCATGCATGAGCAGTGCTTCATGCCCGATTGCCACAATCTTTCCTGTATTACGTTCGCGCGCTACAATTGAAGGCTCATTTAAAACAACGCCTTTGCCTCGGATAAAAATCAACGTATTTGCCGTTCCAAGATCAATGGCGATATCTCTGAACAGATTGCTGAAAAAGCTCATGTTAACATGGTTCGATGTGTAAGTCATAGTGGCTTGGAAAGGAGCTGATTCAGGCTATATTCCAAGGTTTCAACTGAACACTTAAGGTAGTTAATGGAACTTTTCTTTCAAATGAAAAGAGTGCTTTAGAGGATACTTTTTTATCATTTTGCGTTTCTTTTCGGCTGAAGGAGAGGAGTTTCGATAAATACTGCTATTGAGTACATTATTAAAATAGATTTTTTGAAGTCAGATAACCAAAAATCATTTAAAAGTGCTGCCCCTTTATCGTTTTGCTGAAGAACGTTCAGCCTTAAAAGAGCGACTGAATCGAAGTGTTGCCTTTGAAGCTTCTGTTCAGTCCACTGTTGAAGAAATTCTGCAGAATGTGCGCCATAACGGCGACAGTGCTGTGCTGGACTATACCGAGTGCTTTCAGGGTGTCCGGTTGAAAGAGATGCTTGTTTCATCAGGTGAAATACAGCATGCTTATAAACATGCAGATCCAGTGTTTCTTGAGGTGCTTGAGGAAGCGTACAGTAATATTATTCGTTTTCATCAGCATGAAGTGGAGAAAAGTTTTTTTTATGAAGCTGATGGAGGCGTGATTCTCGGTCAGCGGGTAACCCCCATGGAAAAAGCTCTCCTTTATGTGCCGGGCGGAAAGGCCTCTTACCCGTCGTCACTTCTTATGAATGCTGCACCGGCAACTGTTGCCGGTGTAAAGGATATTTTTATTGCCACTCCCTGTGACGCAAAGGGAGAGGTCAATCCCAATATTCTTGCTGCCGCTGCCGTAGCCGGTATAGGTTCTGTCTACAAAATCGGAGGAGCACAGGCTATAGCTGCATTTGCCTACGGCACGGAATCGATTCCGAAGGTCGATATTATTACCGGCCCCGGGAACAAGTACGTGGCTCTGGCAAAAAAACAGGTATTCGGACATGTAGCCATCGACAGTATAGCAGGGCCTTCTGAAGTCGTTATCATTGCTGATGCCTCTGCCAACCCTGAATTTATTGCGCTGGATATGTTTGCCCAGGCTGAGCATGATCCTGATGCATCTGCAGTATTGATCACCACCTCTGATGTACTGGCAGCTTCCGTAAGGGAGTGTGCTGATAAACGACTGCCCTCAATGCTTCGCCGCGAGATTATTGCCTCTTCGCTGCAGCATAATGGAGCCATTGTGCTTGTTGAGTCGCTTGAAGAAGCATGCATGGTATCCGACATGATAGCGCCTGAGCATCTGGAACTGCATGTTGAACATCCATGGGATCTTCTTCCTGGAATACATCATGCCGGCGCTATTTTCATGGGAAGCTACTCATGTGAAACTGTCGGTGATTATTTCGCCGGGCCAAATCATACGCTGCCGACCAACGGTACAGCAAGATTTTTCTCCCCGCTTTCGGTTCGTGATTTTATCAAGCATACATCCATTATCTCCTATTCGAAGCGGCAATTGCAAGCAAGCGGAGAAAAAATTGCTTCTTTTGCTGATTATGAAGGCCTTCAGGCGCATGCCGAAGCTGTCCGGGCAAGATTGAGAGTGCTATGAGAGTTGATGACTTTGATTACGAACTGCCTGAAGAACAGATTGCAAAATATCCTCCTTCCGAGCGAGGGTCGACCCGTCTTTTAGTGCTTGACAGTAACTCCGGCGCGATTAAGCATGCAAGATATGCCGGTTTGGATGCGTTTTTAAAAGAAGGTGATCTGTTATTGCTTAATAATACCCGGGTAGTAAAGGCAAGATTGTTTGCAAGCAAACCAACAGGGGCTAAAATTGAATTGATGCTTCTTGAAAAGCATCAGGATGAGCAGACTCTTGTTTTATACCGGGGGAAGCTGAAAAAAGGCGATATACTTCTGACGCACAATCATGAACTCATTGTTACGGATATTGTTGATCACGGGATTGCCCGTATTTCAGTTCGCACAGAGGGATCGGTAAGTGATCTTTTCGAGCATTTCGGAGGGGTGCCCATTCCTCCATATCTCAAAAGAGATGCCGAAGAGGTAGACCGTGAACGCTACCAGACCATTTTTGCTGAGCTGCCGGGTTCTGTGGCGGCTCCTACAGCCTCACTGAATATGACGCCGGAGCTGTTTGAAAAGCTTCGCCGTAAAGGGGTGGATGTTGCCACTCTCACCCTCCATGTTGGACTTGGCACTTTTCTTCCAATCAGGGTGGAATCGTTTGAGGAGCACGTCATGCATCGTGAATTTTATTCGATTCCACCCGAGACTGCTGAAAAGATCCGGCGGGTTAAAACTTCAGGTGGAAGGGTTGTTGCTGTCGGCACTACTGTTACCAGAGCGCTCGAACATGCCAGTGAGCTCATAATGACTTTATCCTGTCCTGCTTTTGCTGGCAATGAACCGGTTACCGGAGAAGCTGATATCTTTATTTATCCCGGTTACCGGTTTCGAATTATCGATCTTCTGCTGACAAATTTTCATGCCCCACGATCAACTGTACTGATGCTTACAGCGGCATTGGCCGGCCCTGTTAACCTGCGGAATGCCTATAATAAAGCGCTTGAAGAAGGGTATAGTTTTCTCAGTTATGGCGACAGTATGCTGATTTATTAGTTATTTTTTTAGTTAATTTTTTCCTAACCACCCCCTCTTCGATCTTCCTGCGTAAAGAAACAAGTATAAGAGGGTTTTCTGCCTAAATAACTTCGGTATTCTCGTCATGTGGCTGATTGGTTATTTTGGTTTTAAAAGTACGGGATGGTATTTTTATTCTTTAATATTGCGGGGGGTTCCCCCAGGTTTTTCCTGCCATTTATTTTTTTCCAAACATTCGTTTCAAACATCCATAACACCGGGAGATTTACCTTATGAGTTTTGTACAACAATATCGTGCACATACCGAAGAGAGAGCAAAGCTTTGTATTCCCCCTTTACCGTTAACCGCCGAGCAGGCACGGGTTCTTATTGATTTGCTAAGGAAGGATACAGTACAGGAAAAAGAGTACCTGCTTGAGTTATTTCGTGAGCATATCAGTCCTGGGGTTGATGATGCTGCCTTTGAAAAAGCTGCGTTTCTTGACGGTATCCTCAAAGGGGATATTTTCTGCAGTGTCATCAGTACCTTAGAAGCGGTCAGGATTTTAGGAACAATGCTTGGTGGTTACAATGTCAAGCCTCTTGTTGATGCTTTAAGTCATAAAGACCCGGCTATTTGCAGTGAGGCCGCGGGCGTATTGAAAAAGACCCTCCTGGTCTATGACATGTTTGATGTGGTCGTCAGTCTTTCAAAAACCAACAGCTATGCAGCGGAAGTGCTTAAATCATGGGCAGATGCCGAATGGTTTGCCACAAAGCCTCTTCTGCCTGAAAAAATGACCCTTACAGTCTTCAAGGTTCCGGGTGAAACCAATACTGATGACCTTTCTCCTGCAAGTGAGGCCTTTACCCGCAGTGATATTCCTCTGCACTCCCTCTGTATGCTGGGTTCCAAAATGACAGATCCCATCGGGACTATTGCAACGTTGAAAGAAAAAGGCCATCCGCTTGCCTATGTCGGTGATGTAGTTGGTACCGGTTCAAGCCGCAAGTCAGGTATTAACTCGGTTCAATGGCATTTGGGCAGCAATATTCCTGCCGTACCCAATAAACGGACAGGTGGCGTGGTGATCGGCGGTATCATAGCACCCATATTTTTCAATACAGCAGAAGATTCCGGGGCATTACCGATCCAGACTGATGTATCGGCAATGGAGATGGGTGATGTCATTGATCTTTACCTTTTTGATGGCAGAGTTGAGAAAAATGGTGAGGTCATCTCTCGTTTCGAACTTTCACCAAACACAATTTCTGACGAAGTCCGCGCTGGAGGCCGTATTCCTTTGATTATTGGCAGAACCCTGACAAGAAAAGCAAGAAAGGCTCTTGGATTGGGTGAAGACACCTTGTTTATTCGGCCGGTTCAGCCTGTGGATAGTGGAAAAGGTTATACCCTTGCTCAAAAAATGATTGGCAAGGCATGCGGTTTACCGGGTGTACGTCCGGGAATGTATGTCGAACCTCAGACATTGACGGTTGGTTCACAGGACACCACCGGAGCTATGACCCGCGATGAAGTGAAGGAGTTTGCAGCATTGAGTTTCAGTGCAGATCTCCTGATGCAGAGCTTTTGTCATACTTCAGCCTATCCGAAGCCCTCCGATGTCAAGATGCACCGCAGTTTGCCCTACTTTATCCAGAGCAGGGGAGGTGTTTCGCTAAAACCGGGTGACGGGGTTATTCACACCTGGCTGAACCGTATGGTGTTGCCCGATACGCTTGGAACCGGTGCCGACTCCCATACCAGGTTTCCGATAGGCATATCATTTCCTGCCGGATCAGGTCTTGTAGCTTTTGCCGGAGTTACCGGATCAATGCCTCTTAATGTTCCCGAATCCGTGCTTGTACGTTTTTCCGGGAAACTCCAGCCAGGAATCACCTTGCGTGATCTTGTCAATGCCATACCTTACGAGGCGATCAAACGTGGTCTGTTGACTGTGGAAAAGAAAGGAAAGAAGAATGTCTTTGCCGGACGTATTCTGGAAATTGAAGGGCTGCCGCAACTCAAGGTGGAACAAGCCTTTGAGCTCAGTGATGCCTCTGCAGAACGTAGTGCTGCAGCATGCACGGTACGCCTCGATAAAGAGCCGGTCATTGAATATCTCAGTTCAAACATCACCTTGCTCGAGCAAATGATTGAAGAGGGCTACGGCGATGCTGATACGCTTAAGCGTCGTATCGGCAAGATGCAGGCCTGGCTTAAAAAACCATCTCTTCTTGAGCCCGATGCTGATGCTGAGTACGCTGAGGTTATCGAGATTGATATGAGTAAAATCACTGAACCGATTCTTGCCTGTCCAAACGATCCTGATGATGTCATGACTCTCACAGAGGTGCTTCGTGATGAACAGAGGCCCAAAGTTATCGATGAGGTTTTTGTTGGAAGCTGCATGACCAATATCGGACATTTCAGGGCTCTCGGGGAGGTTTTAAGGAATAGGGGGGCGGTGCCTGTTAAACTCTGGATTGTGCCTCCTACGAAAATGGATATGAAAAAACTTATCGAAGAAGGCTATTATTCAATATTCGGGGCATCCGGTGCCCGTATTGAATCTCCCGGATGTTCGCTGTGCATGGGTAATCAGGCAAGAGTAGCCGATAATGCTGTTGTGTTTTCAACAAGCACAAGAAATTTCGATAACAGGATGGGCAATGGAGCTCAGGTATATCTTGGCTCGGCGGAGCTTGCCGCACTCTGTGCGCTTCTTGGACATCTGCCAAACAAAGATGAATATATGGAGGTTTTCTCCCGTCATCTTTCAGGGGACAAGGAAGAAAACATCTATCGCTATTTGAACTTCGATCAGCTTGAAAAAGCGGAATTGGAGATGCTTGTAGAGTAAAAAAAACATTTATTGTGGCGGGATATCGAAATATTTTGCATATTCCGCCATACAGTAGTCTTTTGAAAAGTCGCTGTTTTTTTTTAATATTCGAGAGCTGATGAAGCTGTCAATTATCAAACAACAAAAATAATATCCTGCAATGAAAAAATTTCTCGTATTCCTCTTTCTTTTAAGCTCAGTTTCTTTCGTAGGCTGTGCAAAAAAAACTGAAGCTCCAGCAGAAGCTCCAGCAGCAGCACCTGCAACTGAAGCACCAGCAGCAGCACCTGCAGCACCAGCAGCAGCACCTGCAGCAGAAGCACCAGCAGCAGCACCTGCAGCACCTGCAGCAGAAGCACCTGCAGCACCTGCACCAGCAGCACCTGCAGCAAAATAAGTTTCCGTTTAATCGGGTTCTTATGTTAAAGAGGCAGAACGAAAGTTCTGTCTCTTTTTTTTTGCACAATATTTCGGTCAAAAAAAAAGACACAGTTTGTTAGACTGTGTCTTTTTTTTGCTGAGGAGGCAGGACTCGAACCTGCAATTGTCTGATCCAGAATCAGGTGCCTTACCAATTTGGCCACTCCTCAATAGCGTTGAGAATATATTAAAAAAATAATTATTCCTATTCCATTATTTTCTTTTTATCAAAGAATAGTGAGAAGAACAGGTATCAGAATCATTGATACTATCATGCATGACGCAACAAGTGTTGCCGCAAATTCACGATCAAGTTTTTCAATGGAGGCAAAGGTCATTGTATTGAATCCTGCCGGAGCAGAAGCCGCAAGCACAACAATGGCACGGTCAACTCCTTCCAGATTAAAAAGTCGGGCAAGCCACATTCCGAGAAAGAGTCCAAGGATTATTCGAAGTGCTATACCTGAAGCAAGATGTATCGGATTAATTTTAGCTATAGTGAATGATGCTCCAAGCCCAAGGAGAATAAGCGGTATGGTCAGCTTGCTGATTGAGTGCAAAATCGCTATTGAAATAGGGGTAAAACGAAGAGAGAGGGCGTTCATGATAAGACCTGCTATAAGTGCCAGTAGGGAAGGTGAGGTTATAAGTTTTCGAAGTAATGGTTTTTCAGCAAAACCTCCTTGTCTGCAAGCAAAAGAGTAGGCGACGACATAGGTAGACAATCCATTAGGAATATCAAACAGAAACAAGCGGGCAAGACCATCTTCTCCATAAAATGATTGAACAAACGGCATGATGAAGCCAATATTCATGATCATCGAGCCAGTTACAAGTACAGCGTATGATTGTTTTCGCATTCCGAGCGCTTTTCCGGTAACTACCGCTGCGCCAAGCGTTACAAGAATAATAAGCGCAGAGATGAGAGGCAGAAATAACATTCTGTCTTTTATGGCTACATAGGGGAGAACAGAGAGGAGAAGAGCCGGAAGTGTCAGGTAATAAACAAGTTTAAAGAGGACGTCTGCGGCATGGCTATCGAGAATAGAGGCCTTGCGCAAAAGTATTCCCAGAAAAAAAATGGCAAATGTCGGAGCTAGAAGAAACGCAAGGTCAAACATCGGTGAAAGAGAAAGAAAAGACGTTAGCCAGGCATTGTGAGAGTGGTGCACCCGAGAGGAGTCGAACCTCTAACCGTCTGATTCGTAGTCAGATACTCTATCCAGTTGAGCTACGGGTGCAATATTTTTTGTAGCGTGTACGGGATTCGAACCCGTGATCTTCGCCTTGAGAGGGCGATGTCCTGGGCCACTAGACGAACACGCCAGGTACTTAATATTTTCACAATCTGTGGGCCCTGTAGGACTTGAACCTACGACCCAGCGATTATGAGTCGCTTGCTCTGACCAACTGAGCTAAGGGCCCTCATTGCTTAGCTTTAGAGGCAGTTAATATAACGTTTCATTAATAAAATGCAAAAGAAATTTTTTTTATTATGGCTCGTTAAAATTCGCTGTACTTTTCGCGGCTGATATCTGCTCCCAGACTGTTCAGTTTGGCTTCGATCTTCTCATATCCTCTGTCGAGGTGGTACACCCTCAACACTTCTGTCGTGCCTTCAGCAACAAGTCCGGCAAGAACAAGGCTGGCTGATGCTCTCAGATCAGTCGACATAACCTTTGTGCCCGAAAGCTTTTGGGGTCCGTGAACAATTGCCTGGTTTTTGCGGATTTCGATATGGGCTCCAAGCCTGTTCAGTTCCGGTATATGATTGAACCGTTCATGATAAACTTTGTCAATAATATGGCTTGTTCCTTCCGCCTGAGTCATCAGCGCTATCCATTGGGCCTGCATGTCAGTCGGAAAGGCCGGGTAAGGTTTTGCGGTGACATCAGTAGCTAAAAGCTTTTCTGGGCTTTTCAGGGTAATGCTGTCGATGGTGGTTTCAACACTGCAGCCTGCATGGACAAATTTTTTCAGAACAGCTTTCAGTTGTTCGGGATCCACACCTTTTACCGTAATATCTCCACCGGTTATGGCTGCAGCGGTAAGCAGTGTTCCAGCTTCGATACGGTCAAACACATTATAAAATTCAACAGCGTTAAGTGCTTCGGTGCCTTCTATTGTAAGCTCAGTGCTGCCTGTCCCCTCAATGGTTGCACCCATCGCTATGAGAAATTTGCACAGAGTCTCAATTTCAGGTTCTGCTGCAGCATTGCTGATGGTTGTCGTGCCCTCAGCCAGTACAGCTGCCATTAAAGCGTTTCCTGTCGCGCCAACGGAGGAAATTGGGAAATCGATATGGGCACCGCGTAATTTCCCCTCACGGGCGGTTGCATCTATAAACCCGGTTTCAATGGTGATCGTAGCTCCGAGTTTTTCCATAGCCATTAAATGAAGGTCTATTGGACGTGGACCGAATGCGCATCCTCCCGGAAGAGAGACCCTCGCATGGCCGAACCTCGCAAGCAAGGGCCCGAGCACATAGATTGAGGCTCTCATTTTTTTAACCAATTCATACGGAGCCTGCAGACTTTGCACATTTTGTGAAGACACCGTCAATGTATTGCCGGAAAAGGAAGTTTCAGCTCCCAGATGATGCAAAAGCTGGGTAAAAGTAAGAATATCCTTCAAGTCTGGAATATGATGCAGAGAAAAGGTGCCGTTTCCGCTCAGAAGTGTGGCGGCAATGATCGGTAGAGAGGTGTTTTTTGATCCTGAGGCAGTTATGCTGCCGGAGATTCGGCGTCCACCCCTTATGACAAGCTTGTCCATGTATTGGTACGATGATGAAAAACCGATATTTACAATTATTTAAGCTCACGAAAAACAAATTATTTTTTTTCGAACCGTTTGCGAAGAAAAGGTTTTTATCCTTTACCTTTAACTGATGTTCTTATAAGGTTTGTCAATGTTTTTTAGTGTTACCGCTTTCTGTTGTAAAGCGTTTGAATTTAAGCTCAAGGATTTTCTATGACCGTTATCGATTCGTCCCGCCTGTTCTGTCTGTTTCTGCGGAGGGCAGTAGTGCAGTTACTCCTTCTATGCCTGCTCCTGATCTCTTGCATTCCCCTCATCGCAGCAGCAGCTCCCCGGGTAAACAGTGAGATATCGAGAATTATGAAAGAACGGACTGCAGTAGAGCAGAATCTTACAGTACTGAAACAACAGCTTAAGGAGTACCAGTCGAAACTGAAGTCGACCACGCTTAAGGAATCTCAATCCTTCAAAGCACTTGAGAATATTCGCACACAGATTCTTATGCTTGAACATATTATCAGTGAAAATCAGAATTATCTCGAAAAGCTTGACAGGGATATCGATCGGCTGCAGCATCAGCTTCAGGGTAATCGTCAGATTTACAGCAGAGTCTCCGATGATTTCCGAAGAACAGCAGTTTCAGTCTATAAATATGGAGGGACAAGGGATATTGAGCACGTTTTCGCCGCAGGTTCAGTGAATAAAGCCCTTATGCGTGCGCAATATATGGGTTTTTTTACCCGGGCAGTGCGCCACAATGTTGATGAACTTCAGCAGGTTGCCCAGAAGCTTGAAAATAACCGTCTTGCTCTTGAGCAAACCTACAAGCAGAAAGCTGAAATGGTCAGAGAGCAGGAACAGCAGTTGAAGAGCTGGGCCGCAAGTAAAAAAGAAAAAGAGGTGGTGCTTGATCGCTTGAAAAAAAACAAGCAGGAGTATGCAGCACAACTTGAAGATGTCCAGAAAAAACGTGCACAGCTGCAATCCCGGATAGAGTCTCTTATTCTTGCAGAACAGCGAGCGGTGGAACTTGAAAAAATCCGTCAGCAAAAAATAGTTGAAGCCAAGCGACGCGAGGCACAGAGAGCTGCTGCAAAGCAGCGTGAGGCACTTCGCCAGGAAGCAAAGCGACGAGAGGCACAGCGACTCGAAGCAAAACGACTCGAAAAACAACATCTTGAAAAGGAGCGGGGTACTGCGCAAAAAGAAAAACCTGCCGTGCAGGAGCCTGTTGTAACAGCAAAAACAGAAACAAAACAGCCAGAACCAACTGAGACCAGAACCTCTGAAAAAGAGAGCGTTGCCCTTGTGCCTGATCCAGGGTTACGTGATCTTGAAAAGGTTTCTGCGGATTTTGACAATGCGGCCGGTTCACTGCCCTGGCCAGTACGGAATGGTGTCGTGGCCCATAAATTCGGTTCTATACAAGACAAAGATCTTAAAATTGTTACAACCAATAA
The DNA here is from genome assembly GCA_037143555.1 of Chlorobiaceae bacterium. Taxonomy (GTDB): domain Bacteria; phylum Bacteroidota; class Chlorobiia; order Chlorobiales; family Chlorobiaceae; genus Chlorobium. The sequence goes on along the minus strand of JBAWYL010000008.1, from coordinate 52,138 downwards.
TGGCATTGATATTACCGTTCCTGCCAATACTCAGGTAAGAGCTGTTTCAGGCGGTAAAGTCGTTCAGATTGCATTTCTGCCGACGTTCGGCAATATTGTGATTATCCGGCATCCGAAATCTTACCTTACCGTATACGCCAATCTTGGCCAGTTACATGTTGCCAAGGACGACCTGATAAAATCTCAACAGCTTGTAGGACTTTCAGGTAAGATGACTGAAGGTGGATCAGTCGTTCATTTTGAGATATGGAAAGGCCGTGTTAAGCAGAACCCTGAAAAATGGCTTAGACGATAACCGTTATGGGAATTAAAGAACTTTTCTCAGCTATTTTTTCGCTGTTGTTCCAATACCGCAAATTCTGGCAAACTCTTAGAGAGGAACCCACAGACAATGAGTTCAATGTACTCAGGGATTATGCAGTCCCGGTTATTGCCCTTGTGCAACTCGGTAAGTTCCCACTGATTGGCCTGCCCCGTCAGGCTATGATTTTTGCTATTGCTAATTTTCTGATCGATATTGCAGCGCTCTATCTTATGATGGGAGGAGCGGCGTATTTGCTCGCACGCGAGCGATCTGAAACTATTAAAGACGGGGTATTAACGGTTTTCTGTTATGCAATGACCCCTGTATGGATTTTTGAACTTTTCTATTTTACAGGCAGTTGGAGCTGGCTTTTTGCCTTTCTTGCGCTAAGCTATGCTCTTGTGATCGGTAAAAACGGCTTGTCGGTCATGCACGAATTCGATTCTGGCATTACAGGCACTTCACTTTGGAATACAGCATTTTTTGTGGTGACGGTCAATACTTCAGTCTTTCTGCTGATCCGGGCTGTTATGCGATTGTTCAACTTTTAGATGGATGCACATTATGAAGGTTCAGGATCTCCATCTCGATTATTCTATTGTTGAAGATATTCTCAAGGCATTTCTACTCAATGAGATCCGTAAATTCGGGTTTAATTCGATTGTTCTCGGTCTTTCGGGTGGAATAGATTCAGCTGTGGTGTGTGAACTTGCTGTTCGTGCGCTTGGTGCCGATAATGTCCTTGCGCTGATGATGCCCTATGCCTCAAGCAGTCCTGAAAGTCTTGAGCATGCCGAACTGATGATCCGGAAGCTTGGTATACAAGCCGAAGAGGTATCCATTACTCCTGTTGTGGATGCTTTTTTTTCTTCTCTGCCGGCTGATCAGTTATTGAGAAGGGGGAACATTATGGCACGTACAAGAATGGTATTCCTCTATGATATATCAGCAAGAGACGGGCGGCTTGTTGCAGGAACCAGCAATAAAACAGAGTTACTCCTCGGTTATGGTACCATGTTCGGCGATATGGCCTCTGCTGTCAATCCCATTGGTGATCTCTATAAAACCCAGATCAGGGGTCTTGCGCGTCATCTCGGCATTCCCGAAGCACTGATTGTCAAAGCCCCTTCAGCCGATCTCTGGGAAGGACAGAGCGACGAGGATGACCTCGGGTTCAGCTATGAAGCCGTTGATATGCTGCTCTATATGATGCTTGAAAAGCGAATGGATAAACACTCTGTGCTCGACGAAGGTATCCCCGAGCCGTTTTATGACCGGGTACGGAAAATGGTTGTCCGAAACCAGTACAAACGCATGATGCCAGTCATAGCCAAAATCTCAGGCCGTACTCCCGGCATAGATTTCCGCTACGCCAGAGACTGGCAGGAAGTAAAATAAGTCATAGGACTTATAAGTCCTATTCTTTCTTCAAAACGACCGTAAAACCGTGTCAACCAGAAAATGTTTGTCATCTTTTCCCGGATAATCAGTCGTGTAGTGCAATCCTCTTGATTCACGGCGTTTTATAGCACTTTCGATAATAAGGCTTGCAACCTTGATGATGTTTCTAAGTTCGAGGATCTGTGTCGTGATCTTTGTTTTTTTGAAATATGACTCAGTCTCTTCCTTGAGAAAATCAATTCTCCTTTTTGCCCGTTGCAGTCTGAGGTCGCTGCGCACAATACCTACATAATCGTTCATGACCTGCTGTGCTTCCCGTTTATTGTGTGAAACAAGAATCCACTCCTCAGGATTGACCGTGCCGGTGTCGTCCCAATCAGGAAAATCGACTTTATTGTTTAACAGGGGAAGCTGTTCGCGGATATCGCCGCATGCCCTCCAGGCAAATACAAGTGCTTCAAGCAGAGAGTTACTTGCAAGACGGTTAGCCCCGTGAACCCCGGTACAACTGGTCTCACCGCACGCATAGAGACGATTGATGGTCGTTCGACCCTTATCATCTGTACGTATGCCTCCGCAAGAATAGTGTGCAGCAGGAACAACGGGAATCATCTCTTTGGTCATATCAATGCCAAAGCTGAGGCAGGTTTCATAAATATTGGGAAAATGTTCCTTGGTTTTTTCCGGATCAATATGTGTTACATCAAGGAAAACACAATCCTCACCACTTTTCTTGATTTCCGAGTCGATGGCCCGGGCGACAATATCACGAGGCGCGAGATTCTGTCGTTTATCATACTTGTGCATAAATTCCTGGCCGTTTTTCAGCTTCAAAACACCACCGAACCCTCTGACAGCTTCAGAAATCAAAAATGATTTGGCTTTCGGGTGGTAGAGCGAGGTTGGATGAAACTGGATAAACTCCATATTGGCAATTTCAGCTCCTGCCCTGTATCCCATTGCTACACCGTCTCCGGTTGCAATTTCAGGATTAGTAGTGTAAGGATAGACATGCCCCAGACCGCCGGATGCCACTATGGTTATTTTTGCAAGTATCTTTTTCGGTTGCCGCTGCATTGCGTCAAGGACATAGGCCCCATAACAGCTGATATCGTTTGTTTTAATACCGAGGTGATGTTCTGTTAGCAGTTCAATAGCAAAATGGTGTTCAAGCAGGGTAATATTGGGATGGCTGTTGATTCGATTGAGCAGCGCAGTTTCTACCTCTTTTCCCGTCAAGTCCTGTGCGTGGACAATTCTGCTTCTGGAATGGCCGCCCTCTTTGCCAAGGTGCAGATTGTTGTTGTCTGATGTTGTAAAGTTGACACCAAGCTCTGTAAGACGCATAATATGCTGAGGTCCTTCGTTAACCATAAGGGCAACCATTTTCTCATTGCACAAGCCTGCTCCGGCTTCAAGGGTGTCAGCAATATGAAGTTCAGCACTGTCATTATCATGCATAGTGGCAGCAATACCTCCCTGGGCCCAGTTGGTATTGGAGGTGGAACTTTCCTTTTTTGTGATGATCGTCACTTTGGCGTAATCGGCCATGTGAACAGCAAAATAAAGTCCGCCAATGCCGCTGCCGATTACCAGAACATCAGTTTCGATTGATTCAGTCATAACCGTGATACACCTCTTTATTAAAGGTTACTCTGTAGAATTTGTATCGTCCAAAATAACAAACGGGGAATAGGGCAGCAGTTTGCCTTTTCCCCGTTTAGCAAGAGTTCTCTGGTTTAATTCATTCTCTTCCATGAACCGGACAAGTGCTTATTACGGCAAAAGAACAGCGCACGAAATAACCGTTGTCCAGAGACCGTTTTCACCCTCGGCTGTCTGGGTTATGTTGTAGGAATTAATAATTTTACCGCTCATTTTGTAAATACCCTCACGCTCGTCCCAATCCTTGTTTGGATCAAACGCAATACCAAGGGTGGTTGCAAGCATTGTTGCTGCCAGGTCTTCGGCATACTCTCCGGAATGTTCAGCAGATTCTCCGAAAGGATGGTGTTCCGACAGATACCCGTACTGTGTTTCATCGGCAGGAATTGCCACGCCGACCGATGCAGCAATAAGCCGATTGTATTCATTGGTTGAATTACGAGCCATCACCGCAAAGGTGATCTGGCCTGGAGCGAGATGCTTCAGACCTTCTTCGACAGTGATGCGTTCACAGTGAGGAGGAAAAATACTTGATACTGTAACCAGATTGCATTTTTCAATTTTGGCCTCTCTCAGGGCAAGCTCAAACGAGGAGAGATATTCTTTGTGCCTTCCCACGCCTTTGGTGAAAAAAACTTTTGATGGGACAAATGACAACGCCGTGCCTCCGGATTTATATGTTGTTCAAATCGTTTGCAGTTTTGAAATTGAGGAATTATATGAAAAAGAGGTGGCAATCAAAATGTTTTTCTAATGGCTACTTTAAAAAACTTTCTTTTTCCGACCCTGATGATTTTCGGCTCTATTTCAAGGTCAATGGACTCATTGAAATCTTCAATTTTTGTATCGCCTACAAGCACCGATTTCTGCTGAATCATTCTTCGTGCCTCACTTTTTGAAACGGCAGCACCAAGGGTGATTAAAAGATCGATGATCGGCACCGACATTTCATCAAACTCATGAAGTTCAATATTATCCGGAGCCTTTTTATAAATAAAAACCTGATCAAAATGGTTCTCGGCACCTTCCGCGTCCTCTTCTGAGTAGTAAAGCGCAACAATTTTTTTTGCAAGAGCCCGTTTTGCCGTTCTCGGCTCTGCTTCCCTCTGTTCAAGGATTTCCGCAACCTTTTTATCAGTCGTTGGTATCAGAAGTTTGCAGTAGGCCTCAATAAGCGTATCTGGAATTGAGAGCGCCTTGCCGTACATATCAGCAGGGGAGTCATTAAAACAGATGGCATTGCCAAGCGATTTCGACATCTTCTCCTTACCGTCAGTACCAACCAGAAGCGACATGGTAATGCACACTTGCGGGGATATTCCGTACTCCCGTTGCAGATCCCTGCCGACAAGGAGGTTGAATTTCTGGTCAGTTCCACCAAGTTCAACATCGTTTTTCAAGTGTACTGAATCCATTCCCTGAGCTAACGGATAAAGGAACTCATGAATGGAAATAGGTTCCTGAGCTCGATACCGCCTCTCAAAGTCATCACGCTCAAGCATCCTTGCCACAGTGTAGTGGCTTGAAAGTTTTATGACATCCGAAAAACTCATCTTCCCAAGCCAGTCAGCGTTATAGCAAATGGTTGTTTTTTTAGGGTCAAGAATTTTTGAAGCCTGCTCGAAGTAGCTTAGGCCATTTTCTCGAGCCTCCTCAGCCGTCAGTTGTGGCCTTGTTTTGCTTTTTCCGGAAGGATCACCAATCATGGCGGTAAAGTCCCCGATAATCAGAATTGCTTCATGGCCAAGATCCTGAAATTCCCTGAGCTTTCCGAGAACAACCGAGTGCCCTAAATGCAAGTCAGGTCTTGAAGGATCGGCTCCGAGTTTGACTTTGAGAGGCAGGTCTGTTTTCAGACTTTTAAGAAGTTTTTGTTCAAGTTCGTCGACACTGATAATTTCAACCACATTGCCAACAATAATATCAAGTTGTTCCTGTACAGTCGGAAAACGCATAAATTCCAGTTTTTTTTGTTTAGTATTGTTTTTTTATTTGCTCCATCTGCCGCTGGTTTTCCCTTGTCTTTATTGTTTCCCGCTTATCATACAGTTTTTTGCCTTTGGCAATGGCAATTTCAATCTTGAGCAGTCCTTTCGAATTGAAAAACGCTTTCAACGGTACCAGTGTCAATCCCTTCTCATTAATTTTTGTCAGGATTTTGCGGATTTCCTCTTTGTGCAACAGCAGCTTCCGGCTCCTCTTCGGCTCAAGCATTTCAATATGGTTATGCTCGTAAGGAGTAATCTGCATGTTTTCAAGCCATACCTCATTATGATGGATAATGGCAAAGCTGTCGCTGAGGCTGGCTTTTCCAAGCCGCACCGACTTTACCTCGCTGCCGAAAAGCTGGATACCGGTAACAATGGTATCAAGAATCTCAAATTCAAAGCGTGCCTTTCTGTTTTGAATGGCCTGTACGTACTGCTGAACATGTTGTTTTTTCGCCACCTTGACCTTCAATGATTTTCCGTTTCTGATATAAACAGTCTTGCTTCCTTTCGACCCCGTTCCATCCAACTCATCGGAAGCAGATCAGTACAGGGAAGATCAGTCTTTATCCTGAGTTTTACAAAATTCAGAAGCTCCCACAACAATTTCCCCTTGTAATCCCGACATGCAGGCGTTGTTATCTATCCCTGTTTTTGGCTTCTGGGTTTATTCCTTCTTTCCGTGATTTTCGTCAATTATTGTATACTGCATTAAATGCTCAACAAAATCTCGATCCTTATGCATGATAATCATGAAGAAAACATAGAATCAGTGACAAAAATGGCACTTCAGTTCCTCGCTGAAGCGATCGGGCAATGCCCGGCTGGATTGGAAAGCAGCACAAACAGGGATATCGTTTTTGCCGTACTTGGTTTCCAGTACGGTGCCGTGCAGAGTGCCGCTTACGTTGCCGGTCTGGATGAGACAGTCTCTGCCGCCATCGCACAAGATGTCGTCAGCAGAATTAATGGCATGGACAAGGAGAGTGTAACGAAATTTCTTGCCCTGATGCCGATGCTTGCCGAAAAAGAATATCCCCCGATCGGTATCGGCAGTAAAGCCATTATCGGTTTTTACAAGTCTGTCACTGACGAGGAGAAGCTGACAACTACCGCCTCGCTGCGGGAAATTCTCCGTCAGATCGATGAAGCGTAAATCCCGAACCAGCTTCAAGCTCAGTGCTCAGTCATCCCGGTGCAAAGTGAGGGATCAGTTCTATCGGTACTATTCCTCTCTTATCACGTAATCGGCTCTTCCCCGAACAGCATGGCAGAAATCTTTTTTTCCATACCCGATCTTCGCATTTTTTCATACGGTACAACCATTGCCGGCGGTGTGCTGCTCTGGATCCTCGAGGCTCTTCATCCCTGTTTCTCCCGGCAGAAGCCCCGTACTCTCCACGCAAAGCTTAACCTTTCGATGGCCGGTCTCAACCTGCTGATCCTGTTCCCTTCAGGCATACTCATGCCATTCATGCTGGACTGGTCGAAAAACGCCTGGCCGGGAATCGGGATGTTTGCCCTTCCCCCGGTTGCCGAAGCCATCGTGATCATCCTGCTTATCGACCTGTGGATGTACGTATGGCATCGTCTCAACCACGAAATCGCATTTTTCTGGCGATTCCACTCCATACACCACAGCGACACCACCCTCGATGTCACCACCAGCTGGCGGTTTCATTACATCGAAATCCTGCTCTCGGAACTGCTGCGTCTACCCCTTTTCATGCTGATCGGTGCAGGCATCGAGCACCTGCTGCTCTACTCGCTCCTCATGACACCGGTCATTGAGTTCCACCACAGCAACATCTCCATTCCGCCCGCCATGGATCGTCTGGCCCGCCTCATCATTCCCTCCCCTATGATGCACCGTTTGCATCACTCGAGGCTCAGAAGCGAACACGACTCCAACTACGGCAGCATGCTCTCCGTCTGGGACCGGCTTTTCGGCAGCTTCCTGATGACAGACAACCTCGGTGGCATCCGTCTCGGTCTCGACCATGAAAGCGACTCCGACAAGCAGCAGCTCTTCGCCCTGCTCCTCAGGCCGTTTCGCCCATAACTCTCTACCGGCGCCGTTCGACCATCATTGCCCAGATCGGATCATACCCGTCGATTTCGTCCGTCACACCGTTCGCATTGACGACTGGCTTACCCTCGTTATACCAGCGAAAGATGCCCCCGCGCAGGTTGCGGCAGCTCTTCGCCATCGCTTTTCCGCACACACATTCCACCCGCTCCAGCAGTTCAGAACTGCGCTGGCCCACCGAACAGTAAAAGACAAGGTCACGCCTCGCCACGAGGGATCCATAGCGAGTCGCGAAGGCATCCTCACCGGTATCCGGATCAAGACGTTCGGCAGTCGCGATACGACTCTTCTCGTACTCCTCGGCGGTGCGAATGTCGAACAGCAACGGTGGTTCCGGTCCGGCAAGCATCGCTGCCAGTTCGTCAGTCGACAGGTTTTCTGCCCGGTGTGTACGCTCGATTATCATGATTGCGGCATCGAGCAGCCAGTCAGTACCGAACATTGTTTATGTAGTTTATATCGTAAATCTTTGCACTGCCGCGACCTCGCGCGTGCTATTGAGTCATAAGAGAGGTAAGATATCGGTGGGCATAGAGCTTGTCGACTCTTGAGAGTTCACTCAGTTGGTCAAAGAAAATCATCGTGACCCCGTATTGCCGTCGAATCCGATCGATCATTGACATCCACAAATGAGCTGTCATCTCGGCATCTGCCAGCGCACGGTGAAAACTTCCGGTCTGCCGGATACCCGCATGCGACACCAATGTCTCCAGCTTATGGTTCGGAGAATCCTGATAAATCCTTCTTGACACGAGCAAGGAGCAGCAACAGGCGCCTTCAAATGCCCGTTTCGCCCGTTTCAGCTCGAAATCCAGAAAACGGCGGTCAAATGACGCATTGTGCGCAACGATATTATGGCCGGCAATAAACTCTGAAAACTCAGCCATCACCTCTTCACAGCAAGGACGGCCTTTCAGCATCTCATTGGTAATACCGGTATAACGTTCGATAAACGGACTTATCCGGAATCCCGGATACATCAGCTCTTGAAAGCGGTCAACAATCACCCCATGCTCTACAAGCACCGCACCGATCTCAATAGCCCGGTCACCATACTCCGGCGACAAGCCAGTCGTCTCGAAATCCAGCACCACCACACTGTCCGCCAACCTCCGCTGCATTGCAGAATTACCAATTTTCATTATTACACAAGCAATGGATTAACCCTCAATTGCTTTCCCGTTCTCAGCAACCATCATATCATGCGAACCTATATTGGAAATAACAATGTCGTCAAAACAACAGAGGCGACAAACAAGATATTCCAGGACTTTCGGGACTCCGTCATCCCGATATGAAGTGAGGGATCTATCTTCTCCCAACATCCTATAACTCTTTCTTTTATAAGTCCCATAAGTCGCATCCGTCCCATTGTTCGACCGGCAGTCGCTGTTAATTTATCGTTGTTTCGAGCCTGTCCTTTGGTGGTTTCGGCTTTTTTCCCCAATCCACGTAGTCTGTAAAGTCATGTGTCGAACAGAACTGCTGTTCTTCGACTTTATTCATGAAATCAGGTGTTGCACTTTTCACTTTTTTCATAAATGGTCAGCACCTTTTTGCCTGAAGTTTTTTGATTTCACATAGAGAGCGCCTATTCCGTTTCCAGATATGCAACAGGAATAAGGTTTCCAATGTTGAGAACCAGAAAGGGATCAAGGCATTTCTTTACCCGTACCATTTCCTCTATACCGCGTTCACCATACATTTCTACAAGGTATTCAGACTTAAGCTTGCCTATACCATGCTCTGCTGATAGAGTTCCTCCCAGGGAAAGAACTTTGGCGATAAATTCTTGGTAGAGGGATTTTCCTTTTAAAAACTCTTCTTTGTTACGGGGGAGGATGTTCAGGTGAACGTGGGAATTGCCTATATGACCAAAAATTATATAGAAAAAACCGTATTGTTCGCAGGAGTTGCAATAAAAATCGAACAATTCACGGAATGCTTCATCCGGTACTGCCATATCAGAGCTGATTTTGCTCTCCTGCTGCCTGCTGAGCCAGTCGTTGACGAGCAGAGGTAACGCATGGCGGAATTCCCGTAATCGAGCCTGTTCATCTCTGTCAAGTGCCATCCACGATTCATCGGTCATGGCGTTGCATGATTCCATTCGTTCAAACAGGGCATCAAGATCCTTTTCTTCAGTTTCCGGGGTTGTTTCCTGCTCTATAAATATTGCACCACAGCTATTGGAAGGGACTTCAGGATATTTTGAGGCGAGAAAGCCGAGTGAGTGGTTATCAAAAAACTCTATTGCCCTTGGTGTCACAGGGTTACGGGGATCTTTCAGTAAGCTGACAAATCTTAAGAGATCTTCAATGGTATGGAAATAGATCAGGCTGGAGATTATTGCTATTGGAAGGGGGATAAGCATGAGATCGGCCTCGGCGATAATGCCGAGAGTCCCTTCAGAACCGATAAAGAGGTCTATAAGGTCCATTCCCTCCTCTGAAAAATACCCTGCATTATGTTTTGAGGTATCAGGCATTCGGTATTGCGGTCTCTGAAATGCAATCTTTCCTGTGATAGGCAGGCTGAGGTGGAACATCCCGTGTTCATCAGCCATATACTCTCTGCGAGAAAGATCAAGCCGATCGCCATTGGGCAGGAGCACAAGAATTCTTGAGATATGCTTTCTTGTCGGGCCGTACTTGAATGATCGAGCTCCCGAAGAGTTGTTTGCTATGGTACTGCCAATGAAGCAAAGCTTTTCAGTTGGATCCGGAGGGTAAAACCAGCCGCTCTGTTCAACTTTTTTCTGGATATCATGGAGAAGCGCTCCAGACTGAACAGTAATACGCGCTTTGTCACCGCCGAGCACTACCACGTCTCCAATCCGATCAAGCTTCTGCATGGAAATAACATAGTCACCAAAAGGGATTCTGCCACCGGTAGTGCCTGTTCCATTTCCAGCAATGGTAAATCGGCGGTGCTCTTTCGGTGCGCCTTTAAGCAAATCGGCAAGGTCGTCAGTTGTTTCCGGAAAAAAAACTCCCGGCGTATGGCCGCTCTTGAGATTGCTCGTATCCTCCAGAAATCCCTGGATGGATGCCGGGTCATGTTTATAAATCATCTTACTGCTGCTTTCCGCTTTTATTCTCAGGAATTGCCCCTGAGGGAGGTTCTGTGGTATTAAGCGTTTTTTCAGCCTCAATAACCGGTAGATCGTTATCACTACTATTGCTTGGCGGTAATGCCGTATCAGCTTTTTGGTCTTTTTGAGGAGAAGACGCTGGCATTTCCCGTCCCTGTAAATAATACTTTATCAGTTCACGGGCAATCGGAGCAGAAATCGAGCCTCCAAAACCGGCATTTTCTACAAGCACGGCCATAGCGATTTTAGGATTCTCAACCGGTGCAAAAGCAATAAACCAGGCATGATCCTTTCCGTGAGGATTTTGTGCAGTTCCGGTTTTACCGGCAACGTTTATGCCGGGGACTTTCGCCAGCGTTCCTGTGCCTCGCAGCACGACACCAATCATGCCATCCTTGATAAGGCTGAATGTTGATGCTGAAATGGGCAGTTGCTTTTTTGCATAGGGAAAGGAATAATATTTACCTGTTTCCGCGTCCCGATATCCATTGACCATATGAGGCTGATAAAGAGTTCCGTTGCTTGCAATAGCCGCCGCGTATGTAGCGAGCTGCACCGGCGTAGTGCCCAGTTCCCCCTGACCAATGGCAAGGCTGACCAGATATCCTTTTGTCCACTTATCCTTGCCATACCGCTTATCATAATACTGGGTTGATGGCAGCAGACCTGCCCTTTCCCCAGGGAGATCGATGCCGGTTTTTTCTCCAAAACCGAACATACTTCCATATTTTGTCCAATTCTCAAACCCGACGTTAAAAATCAGATTATAGAAATAAACATTCGATGAAACGGTAATTGCATTTCTCATGTCTACCCATCCGTGCCCCTTGCCTTCGTTACTGAGAAATCGTCTATTGCCAAACATGAAGACACCGCTGTCAAATACTTTCTTGTCAGGATCAAATTTTTTTTCTTCAAGCGCGGCCATTGCAAGAATCATCTTGTAGATGGATCCGGGAGGATAAACCGCCTGAATAGTTCTGTTAAAAAGTGGTTTATGGAGCGAGGTAATAATGTCGTTCCATCCTTTGCGATCAGTAGAGCCGTTAAATGTATCAAGATCATAGTCAGGGGCACTGGCAAGGGCAAGAATTCCCCCGTTTGACGGATCCATGCAAACAACAGCGCCCGATTTCCCCGTTTTTTTCAGAAGTTCTTCAGCAAGCTGCTGCAGCCCTCCGTCAAGAGCAAGGTAAAGATCGTCGCCCCGCACCGATGCGATATCATTTTTTCCGTTGTTGTATTTCCCGGCGAATTTCCCGAGAGGTGTAATCATTTCAAATCGGGCTCCTTTATCACCTCTCAAATACTCTTCATAATACTTTTCAAGACCACTGAACCCAATCTTGTCATCAGGAGCATAACTGTCATCTTCCAGTTCTTCGATCTGCTCTTTCGATATAGGACGTGAATACCCGAAAATATGGGCTCCGTGAAAGGAATCAGGGTACTTTCGCTTGTTATCCGTATCAATAAGCACACCTGGAAGCTGCCATAGATTTTCACTCAGTCGTGCTATCGATACGGCGTTCAGATTTCGACTGACTGTTATGGCGGCAAATCGGTTGAGTTCTGTCCCTTTACTGATTTTTTCGGCCAGTTCGCTTTTGTCTGTTTTTAATAGCCATGCAAGGTAATTCGTACTGTTTTTTTTAAACTCCGATGGAATCACCTTGACTGTATAGAGCGCCTGATTATCGACCATAATAAGGCCGTTTTTGTCAATCATACGTCCTCTTGGTGGCTGCGACCAGATTCTGCGGATGCTGTTCGAAGTGGAAATTGACCCGAGATCCTGAAAATTAAGGACCTGCAGATAAAAAAGCCGACCGATCAGAACCGCAAAAACAGCTATTACAAAAAACGATACAACCCTGATGCTTCGCTGAAGTTTATCCATCGCTCAGTCTGCAAGTGATTGTCTCAAAAAAAACCGGGTTATTATAACGGCAAGGATGAGGGTGAATAAAGATTCCAGGGTACCAAGAACAAATATTCGATAAACCGGCGAAAGGGCGAGAGGATTGTATCCGGCGGCCAAAACGGCATTCGCACAAAAACCGGCCGTCACAATGGCACTATAGAGCCGCGTAGTTTTCTGTTTTGCTGTGGCATGGCTATCTTCGGGGATATTGAAAAAACCAGCCACAAATCCCTCAATTGTTCTTGCAAGCATATGCAGTCCCATGTTTCCTGAAAGGATTCCTGTAAGCAACCCTGCAGCAAACCCGAAACTTGTGCCGGTTCTTTGACCAATGGTTACAGACATGAACGCAAGAAAAATTGTGACAACATCTGGAGATACCTTGAATAGGGTGATATGGCTCAATCCGAACTCCTGCACCAGTGTCACTGTAAAGAACAGGCCGATATAAAGAGAATATTTTTTGAACACAAGTCAGTTTCTGAAATTAAGGGAATGTTTCACCTGAGGTATTCTCTCCGATCATCTCGACTTTTTCAGGCTCAATTTTCAGAGGCGCAATCAATACATGAGTCAAGGACGAAAAATCAACGGCAAGTTGGACCTCTACCGTATAAAAAAGTTTATCGGGTTTTATACTCACCACTTTTCCAACAGGAACGCCACGGATCGAAAATGTACTGAAGTCAGAAGTGACTATCTGTTCATTAAGCTTGAGGTTGCTGCTTATGGGGACATGTTCAATCTGGGCGACGGATTCCTTTCCTCCGCTCCAGCTGAGTAAGCCCATGCTGTTGCTTTTAGCGGATACCACACTGACCTTGAAATCGGTGTGGATAACAGGTAAAACCTTCGAAAAATGCTCTGACACTATGATCACCCTGCCTACAAGTCCTTCGGGTGTCAGCACGGTCATATCTTTTTTAATTCCTTCTCTCCGTCCCGCATTTATCAGCAGCATGTTCTCCCGATCACTGAATTTGCGGTTCACCACCCTTGCCATAATAAACTTTGACGCGTTTAATGTGGTGTCAGCAAGTATCTTCTGGCGGGTTCGTTCATCCAAAGCGGTGGTTTCGATGTTCAAAACCTTGGAAAGAAGATCGGCATTGATGCGCATCAGCCGTTCATTTTCTTTTTTCAGGTTCAGGACATAGCTGTAGCTCATCATTGTATCGTTTATAAAGGCGCTGAAGCCGATACCATTGTTACGCAGCCTGGTAAGCAGGTCATCATTCTGAAACTTTATGAAAAGCAATGAGATACTGCAGTAGACTACAAAAAGCAGATAGCTGTTATACTTGATAAAAAGATTGAAAAACTTCTGCACGTTTCAGCTTCCGGTTTTATATATGTGACTTGTGTTTTTTTTTGATTTTTCTGACAGGGTTCCATGCCAATGTGGTTCTTGCCAGTTCAATTTCTCCGGATTTGCCCGACACATAATTTTTGTTACATTTTCTTCAGTTCAATGCAAGCCGCGTATGGTCAATATGTCAAGAGAAAATACATGACTAAGAATATAAATATAACAGATAAATTTGTTGTTGTCGGTGATAGAGTATTAATCAAACCAAAATCTCTTGACGAAAGAACAAAATCCGGAATATACCTGCCTCCCGGTGTACAGGAAAAAGAGAAAATCCAGTCCGGTTATGTTATAAAAACCGGACCGGGTTATCCTATCGGTCCTCCACCGGAATCAGACGAACCATGGAAAGAGCGTGTAACTACCGCCCAGTATATTCCATTACAGGCAAGAGTTGGTGATATGGCGATTTTTATCCAGAACAGTTCCTATGAAATTGAGTATGAAGAAGAGCGTTATATTATCGTCCCGAATGCTGCTATTCTGCTTCTCATCAGGGAGGATGACGATCTTGACTACTATTTAAAGTAATCCGGTTCAATAGGTTACGCAATTCCGCACTTCCTTGTTTCTAACCGATGGTAATCAACTTATGACCAAAGATATAGCTTCAACCGTTGATGGTGTTCATACTCATGCAGAGCTTTTTGAGCGAATAAGGGTTCTCAAAAAAGAGATGAATGCCCTCATTCTTGCGCACTACTATACGGTCCCTGAAATACAGCAGGTTGCCGATATTGTCGGTGACAGTCTGGCCCTGGCCAGAGCGGCCGAAAAAAATGATGCGGATGTGATTGTGTTTGCCGGCGTTTATTTTATGGCCGAAACCGCGAAAATTCTTAATCCAGGAAAGCAGGTGCTGATGCCTGATGCCTATGCAGGGTGTCCGCTTGCCGACAGTTGTCCGGCAGATGAGTTCAGAAAATTCAAAGAGCACTATCCCGGAGCCACGGTCATTACCTATATCAACTCGACGGCCGAAATCAAAGCTCTTTCCGACATTACCTGCACTTCGTCCAATGCCGAACAGATCATTCGTCAGATTCCGGCAGGAAGGCAGATCATTTTTGCTCCCGATAAAAATCTTGGCGGCTATATTTCAAGGAAGCTAAAGAGGGAGATGATTCTTTGGCAGGGGTGTTGTTACGTTCACGATGCGTTTGCCGAGCGCTATATTCTCAAGGCATGTCAGGAACATCCTGATGCTGAGCTTATAGCCCATCCTGAATGCCGCGAAGAGGTGCTTCGTCATGCCGTATTTTCAGGCTCAACCAAGGCGCTCCTCGATTACACCGTCTCAAGTTCTGCTCAAAAATTTATCGTGGCAACAGAACCGGGCATTCTTTATGAAATGCAGAAGCGATCTCCCGGCAAAACCTTCATTCCTGCTCCAAAGGATCCCGATAATCCATTCAGTGTCTGTACCCAGATGAAGCAGAATACCCTTGAAAAGCTCTATCAGTGCATGCTGAACCGCAAGCCTGAAATTGTCATCGACGAAACGCTTCGTCTTGCATCGTTGGGTTCTATCAGAAAAATGCTTGAAATGACACCGGGATAACTCATGCGCACTTTGTCAAGAGGAGTTGCTTCGCTCTCCATGATTTTTTCCTTTATGCTGGCATCAGTGCAGGCGTACGCCTGGCACGATAAGACCCATTTGTCAATTGCGGAGGCAGCAGGATTTGAGCTATGGTACAGTGCTGCAGCCCCCGATGTTGCCAAGTCGAAGAGTGAATTCCGGCCTATAGAAGAAAAAAATCACTACTTCAACAACAGCGCTGGGAAAGAGGTTGATGAAGCGATTGTGCTTGAGCAGGCAGCCCGGTACAATAAAACCGGTGATGCGGAGGGGCATCTCTACGGAGCAATCATCGGCGCAGTGAGAGCCTATAAGGCAGAAAACGCAGCCGGCAAATATGCCGAGTATCCATTGGTCTTCTGTGCGCACTACATTGGCGATCTTTCGATGCCTCTGCATAATACTCCGTATGATGATTTCAACAAAAAACGGCACAGTATCAATGACGGAATCATTGAAAGCAGTGTCAGAAACAACATTGGCTATATTCAGCGCAACATGATTGATATCACTATTGAGAACGAATCCGATCTTGCCCGTGAAATTGCAAAAGTTGCCAACACAGCCCGCAAACTGGGCTTGAAAATAAGAAAAGAAAACAGGGATATGACTCAGGACGAGGGCTATAATCAGGTAATTCAGAGCTCCTCACTCTTGAAAGCCGTGCTTAAGTATGTCAGAAAAAAATCATGATGACGGCCGATTTTGAACACCTTAAGCTTCTCAAAGAGGGAGTTATCACGTGGAACAGATGGCGCCAGGAACATGCAGATGTACTTCCTGACCTGCACGACCTCTCTCTCTCAGCTCTCGATTTGCGGGGCGCAAACTTTGCCGGTGCGAATCTTAGTGGAGCGAATCTTTCAAAGGCGAATCTTGTCGGGGCAGATTTTGCAGAAGCTGATTTGCGAGGTGCGGACTTGCGTGGTGCAGATCTCAGCAGATCAAACCTCTCTGGCGTGAATTTCAGTAAAAGCACTATCGACATTTTTACAACCTATCGCGACGTTCAAGGTTGTGATATTGGAGTTAATGGTCTCTACTCGCCTCTCACCGATTCTGCAGCACTCTTGAGGATTGACCCACCCGGAAACTCCATGCAGGGGGCCAATGTGGATGCGGTTATCGAAAGCCTCAGGCATGCCCGAAAACTGCACACTTTTTCTCTTCTGCTCGCCGGGATTGCCATGCTTATTATAGTCATCAAACCGAAAACCATCAGCCTTCCTTACCTTGCCGGATCGTTCAAATTCGATGATATCAGCTACTCTTTTCTGGCGGCAGTTCTCTCCACTATGCTCTTGAGCCAGGTCTCCTCTTTTATTGATTCAGCACTTCAGGGGGCACACTATCTCAACGATCGCCGCTCAGCCATGCTTGTAGGTCATTTTCCCTGGCTGCTTTCCAAATACGAGAGCGAACCGGCAACCCGTCGGCAATCGAAGATCATGCGTTTCCTGCTTGTTTTCCATCCTGTTGTCTATATCTATTTTTTTGTGAAATGGTCTGTGCTCTTGAGCGGTGAATGGCAGGATTTCGTGCAGCATTCCCAGGAAATGCCGGTCATCTTCGGAGAGTATCTGCTCCCAGTGCTCTTTGTTATCCTTATCAGGCTCTGCATTCATATTTTCAAGCTTTCCGAAGGGTTCCAGAAACCAATCCTGTTCGATACAGAAACGGAACGTGGCCGTCAGAGTGACATGGAGCGACTGGCTGAAGCTGTCGAAAAACAAGCCTCACGAACGGCAGAGATGGTTGAACTCATGCGCAAAAGGGAAGGTTAAAACATATGGAAGTCAACCTTCCCCTCAAAATTATCGGCCTTGGCCGTTATCTCCCTTCTCGTATAGTTCCCAGTTCCGAATTTGAAACGACAGGCAACCTTCCCGCCGGTTGGGTGGAGCATCGCAACGGTGTTAGAGAACGTCGCCGGGTTACCGGTGAAACATCGTCGTTCATGGCAGCCGAGGCTGCACGCGAGGCTCTTGCAGAGGCGGGGCTCGAACCGGATGAGCTCAACCTGATTATCAATGCTTCCGGGACAGGCGAACAGGCTATTCCTGATACGGGGGCATTAATACAGCGTCAGCTCGGCCTTGGCAGATCGGGTATTCCAGCCATGACCGTGCATCATACCTGCCTGAGCTTTATCACCGCTCTGGACGTAGCCGCCGGGTATCTCAATTCCGGACGTTACAGGAATATCCTCATTGCAAGCTCAGACATCTCTTCGTGCGGCATTAACCTCAATGAACCTGAATCAGCTTCACTGGTGGGGGATGCTGCAGCGGCTGTGGTTGTAACGCGTCCTGATGCTGGCGACAGATCAGCAATTCATCATGCCCACTTCAAGACCTATGGTGATGGAGCTTATCTCACGACTATCATGGGCGGTGGTTCAGCGCGCCATCCAGCAAAACCGGGGCACAACTCCGATGATGATCTTTTTCATATGGATGGATTTGCACTTTTACGCATGGTGCGTGGCATTGATGTACAGTTTCTCGAAGAGCTTTGCCCCGGTCTTTCACAAAGCCTGCTCGATATTGATGTTGTTATTCCGCATCAGTCAAGCAAGGCCGGCCTGCTCATGCTGCAGCGTTTTGGCTGGTCAGAGGCCAGAATCATGCAGACGCTTCAATGGCTGGGTAATTGTGTGGCAGCATCAATTCCTGTTACGCTCTACCAGGCTGTTCGGGACGGCAATCTTCAGAGAGGACAAAAAGTTCTGCTTGTAGGCACAGGGGCAGGCCTTTCGATAGGCGGACTGATCATGACCTATTAACCGGAAAAGTGATTGCATTGCTTCCTCCATATCTCCCGGATCAGAGGTGCGTATTAATTATTTTTCGGTTTCTATTGAAACCTTGAGGAAAAATCATTACACTGGATGAGTTCTTTTTTTCTGGTGCCGGCCATAAAAGTCCGGATAAAAGGGAAGTACGTACATCCGTACACTGTACCCGCAACTGTTGAACGGTATTGCCGGGGGATTTCGCCAGACAGCTCTGTTTTGCGTTTCAGTCCCGGTGGGTTGCAGCCACTTTGCATGCCTCATTTTTTGCTACAGAGGTAGTCAAGGGAAGGCTGTTGCCCCGAAATAGATCGTTTATTAAGAAACGAAAACCGTTTGGAGTCAGGAAACCTGCCGGAAAATTGTTGCTGTTTGGCTTCGGGAAAAAAGCCTGGCGACGGTATCGAATATCTTCTCAAGATTATTAAAACTTTTTTTTTTCGTCATCTCCTTGCGGTTATATTGTCCTCAATGGCAATAAAGTACTGACCATTAACTTGATGCTGTTAGAGGTGCTAAGTTTTTAAATAATAATTAGTTGCCTTTCAAATTCCATATTTGACCACGGAGACCCCACATGAAAATATCACGTCTCTTCACCAGTTCCGGTGAAAATGTTTACGACCGTTTCGAATACACCTCCAGAACTTCGGTATTGCGAAATCCTGACGGCTCAAAGGTCTTTGAAATGACCGATATAGAGGTGCCGAAACAGTGGTCACAGGTCGCTGCCGATATTCTTGCCCAGAAATATTTCCGAAAAACAGGGATTCCACAGCGCGACGAACATGGCAATGTCGTAACCGATAGCGAGGGTAAGCCACTGACCGGCAGCGAGCGCTCAATTAAAGAAGTCGTTCATCGAATGGCTGGCTGCTGGAGGGATTGGGGTGAAAAAAACCGCTATTTCGATACTCCGGATGATGCCGAGGCTTTTTACGATGAGGTGGCGTTCATGATTCTTAAGCAGATGGGTGCTCCAAATTCGCCACAGTGGTTTAATACAGGACTGAATTTTGCTTACGGCACGACCGGCCCTGCCCAGGGACATTTTTATGTTGACTCAGAAAGCGGGGAAGTCAGAGAGTCAGAAGATGCTTATGGTCGACCACAGGCCCACGCCTGTTTTATCCAGTCTGTCAGTGACGATCTTGTTAACGATGGTGGCATTTTCGACCTGGCAATCCGCGAGGCCCGGGTATTTAAATTTGGCAGCGGTTCGGGCACCAACTACTCAAACCTTCGTTCAGGTGGAGAAAAGCTGAGTGGCGGAGGAAGTTCTTCCGGACTGATGAGCTTTCTGAAAATTTTCGATTCAGCAGCGGGGGCTATAAAATCCGGCGGCACTACACGTCGGGCAGCAAAAATGGTGATTGTTGATATCGATCATCCGGATGTCGAGAAGTTTATTGAGTGGAAAGCCAAGGAAGAAGACAAAGTAGCATCACTGGTTGCCGGTTCAAGAATCTGTTCCCGCTTTCTTCAGGCTATTGTTCAGGAAGCCATCGCAAACGGTGCGGACCGTAAAGAAAATCCGCTGCTCAATAAGCTGATACAGAATGCGCTCAGCAGGGCAGTGCCAATGAGCTATATCATCCGCGTTCTTGCTTTGGTTGAACAGGGCTACACATCCCTTGATTTTGAAGAGTACAACTCTAATTACGAGTCGGAAGCTTACCAGACCGTTGGAGGTCAGAATTCGAACAATACCGTTCGGGTGACCAACGAATTTATGAAGGCGGTTGAAAACAATGATCTCTGGCAGCTGCGCGAGCGCACAACGGGCAAGGTTGCAAAAGCTGTCAATGCCCGCGACCTCTGGGAGAAAATACTTGTCAGTGCCTGGAAATGTGCCGATCCCGGTCTGCAGTTCGATACTACTATCAACGAATGGCATACCTGCCCTGAGAGCGGGCGCATCAATGCAAGCAATCCCTGCTCTGAATACATGTTTCTTGACGATACGGCATGCAATCTGGCCAGTCTTAATCTGATCCATTTTATCGACGAGGCTTCAGGCAAAGTGAAGGTCAGTGAGCTGCAGCACGCATCCCATCTATGGACCATCGTCCTTGAAATCTCAGTCCTGATGGCCCATTTCCCATCCAGGGATATAGCCCGTCTGAGTTACGAGTTCAGAACGCTCGGCCTCGGATTCGCAAATATGGGCACTGTATTGATGGTTCTCGGTATTCCATACGATTCTCCCAAAGCGCTTGCTTTAGCCGGAGCCATATCGGCCGTAATGACCGGTCAGGCCTATCTGACGTCGGCGGAAATGGCTCGTGATCTTGGCACATTTGCCGGTTACAGCGCAAACGCCAAAGATATGCTGCGCGTCATCCGCAACCATCGCAGGGCGGCCCGGAACATTTCTGAAGAAGAGTACGAAGGGCTTTCGGTCAAGCCTCGCGGTATTGACTCTGAGTACTGCTCCAAGGAGCTTTTTGAAGCGGCTGGAAAGGTCTGGGATGAAGCGCTTCAGAAAGGGAAGAAATACGGATTCCGTAATGCCCAGGTCAGTGTTATTGCCCCTACCGGCACTATCGGCCTGGTTATGGATTGTGATACCACCGGTATTGAGCCTGAGTTTGCCATTGTTAAATTCAAAAAACTTGCAGGCGGAGGATATTTCAAGATTGTCAACCAGTCGGTGCATAAAGCGCTTGAACGGCTGGGCTACACCGATGCACACATTGACGATATCGAACACTACTGCAAAGGGCATGGAACACTTGCAGGATCACCCTCCATCAATCGCCAATGGCTGAAAAGCCGGGGCTTTACCGACGACAAGATCGAAGTCGTGGAGTCGCAGCTTGACACTGTTTTTGATATTCGTTTCGCTTTCAACAAATGGATTCTCGGTGAGGATTTCTGCGCCGCGCTTGGTTTCAGTGACGAGCAGCTTAATGATCCCGATTTTGATATGCTTGAGGCTTTAGGTGCTTCACTTCAGGATGCCGAAGCCGCCAATGACTATGTCTGCGGAACCATGACCATTGAAGGGGCTCCTCATCTGAAGCTTGAGCATCTGCCTGTGTTCGACTGTGCCAGCAAGTGCGGTAAAAAAGGAGTTCGCTTTATTAAACATATGGCGCATATCCGCATGATGTCAGCGGTGCAGCCGTTTATTTCCGGTGCAATTTCCAAAACGGTCAACATGCCAGGAACGGCCACGACTGCTGAAATCGGTGAGGTATACCAGTCAGCCTGGCAGCACATGGTCAAGGCAGTCACCGTCTACCGCGATGGATCTAAACTTTCCCAGCCGCTTAATATATCGAGCTTCCAGGATCTTGATGAAATCATCATGCTTGGAACAGAAGAAACCCTTGATGAAACCAAGGGACCCAAAGAGGTTCAGGAGCGGATTGTCGAGCGGGTTTATCACCGTTCAGAACGCCGGCATTTGCCAAAGCGGAGGAAAGGATATATTCGCGAAGCCTATGTTGGTGGGCACAAGGTATTTCTCAGAACGGGGGAGTACGATGATGGTTCCCTCGGCGAGGTCTTTATCGACATGTATAAAGAGGGCGCATCCTTCAAGGGGCTCTTGAACTGCTTCGCCGTGCTTGCTTCCAAGGCCCTGCAATACGGCATGCCGCTCGAGGAGCTTGTCGACAGCTTCACCTTTACCCGCTTCGAGCCCGCAGGCTCGGTACAGGGGCACAATGTCATTAAAAACTCGACCTCCATTTTGGATTATGTCTTCCGCTCAATTGGATACGACTACCTTGGCCGCAAAGATTTTGTGCATGTGAAAGCAGTTGATGAACTTCTGGATGGGGATATGGAAGGAAGACAGAAAGGCAATGGCGCACCAGACAATACCCGGGCTGTCGAACCGGCACTCTTGGTTCATGCTGAATCTCCACACCCCTCAGCACGCCAAACGCAGGCCTATCAGGCTAAAGTGCAGGGCTATACCGGCGAACAGTGTGAAAACTGCGGCTCTATGCGCGTCAAACAGAATGGAACGTGCAAAGTATGCGAAGATTGCGGCATGACAACCGGCTGCTCCTGACGTCCTTGTTTAACCCGGACTTGAGCGCCCCTAAAGGGGCGCTTTAGCGACTATGCCAAGGCAATTGAGATTAACCCGCCATTTGTTCTGTCCTATTTTGTTTTCCAGACAGTCTTAAATTCCCGGGACATATTAACAAGCTTCCATTTATTGATTGTCAAAGAATCTCTCCAGCAAGGGACTGAATCACCATGATATGGAGGGTATGCATACTCTCGAATTGAATCATCATGATTGAGCAGCAGCTCAATATGAGGATATATATTTGTTGATGTCAAATGAAACATTCCAAAGTCACCATTAGTATTTCCAAAAGCAAATACAGGCGTTTTGCCAATTTGCGAATAAATATTTAAACTTTTCCCGTTTTTATCATCCTTCGGGGGAAAAATACCTTTACTTATTAAAAATGATGTTTTATTGTCATCCGGGTTATATGCAGGGCTTAAAATCTGACGGGTGCCAATAAGATGCGCCCTGTCCAGTTTAATTATCTGCGGGCAAACACTCCATATAACACCTTGCACTGAGCCTGAAACGACATAAACAGTAAATTTATTTTTCTTTAAATAACTTATCAATTCGATCATTGGCTGATAAAACATCTCTGAAAGTATGATGTTATATCTTTTATCTCTTGTTTTTGTAAAATACGAACGAGCCGATTTGACATACTTTTCATGGTCAACTCCCTCGTATGCTTTCCAGACCATTGAGTCGACATAGTTATAGTAAGGTACTTTGCTGAAGTTAACCCAGTTGTTGAAAACCGATGTATCAGCAGGGTTTACTGAAAGTTTTTTTGCATACCTGTATTCCGGATAGTTTAATAATTCCGGATTTTTAATGGCTTTCTGGTTTAAAGCGTCAACAGCGGCATACATTTCAAACCACAATGGCGCTTCACAGGCAATAGTGCCATCCATATCAAAAACAGCAATACGATCTTCAACAGGGATTTTTTTAATTGCTGTATTCACAAAATCCATAATAGATTTTTTAATCGGAGTATTATTCCATGCCGGCATTGGCTCGCAGTTTGTTTTTTCGTTTGGCAAAAAACAGCAAAGAATTAATACTGAGAATAATGTGGAGGCGTAATATTTAATGTTATTCATCTCTTTTCAGTTAACATTGTTATGCTGATCTGCCTGGCCCAAAAAATAGTCCTCATTCTATTCAGTAACTACACTTGAAATTTAAACACCATTTTACTCTTTTCATAATAGCAGTGGCTATGGTCGCAGTTCTTTTCCTTTGTAATAATCATTTGTATACTACGTTATAAAATAATGCCCTAAAGCTGCCGTTTCATAAAAGTTGCATTGTTATAAAAAAATTTTTCCCTTTTCCATTTTATTGATTAACAATTGTTATAATTCTTTTTGCGTCAACGGTACAGTTGAAAATACTGTAGTTGATAAAGAGTGATAATCACCTCATCATGACAGTTGCACTGGTTACCGGAGCATCAGGGTTTATCGGATCGCATCTGGTGAAACGATGCATCGAGAAAGGCTACAGCGTGAAGGCGCTTGTACGGAAAGGGAATGCCTCAATTGCCGGATTGAAACGAGAAGGAGTTGATGTTGTTGAAGGTGACATTCGCCAAATCGAAGCAGTTAACAGTGCGGTTAAGGACTCTGATCTTGTGTTTCATTCAGCGGCTCTGACGTCGGATTGGGGATCTCTCAAAGATTTCAGGGATATCAATATCGGCGGCACACGGAACATCTGCGAAGCTGTGCTCCAGAATAAGGTAAAGCGGTTGGTTCACGTAAGTACCTTTGAATCTTTCGATCATTCCAGGCTTGAGCGGGTTGATGAAAAGACTCCCTATTCATGCCGGAACCAGTCATATCCCGATACCAAAATCAAGGGTAATGAAGTTGTCTGGGAATATGTTGCTCAGGGTATGCAGGCTTCCATTGTTTATCCTGTCTGGGTTTATGGGCCAGGCGATCGCACGCTTTTTCCCTTGCTTGCCGATGGTATCCGACGTCGCCAGTTTTTTTACTGGTCACATCATGCCCCTATGAGCATGGTCTATATCGATAACCTTCTTGATCTTTTGATGCTTGCGGCAGAGCACCCCGGCGCTGTTGGAGAAGATTTTCTGGCCTATGATGGCGAACCCATAACCTTTGATGCTGTTTGCGAAAGGATAGCTTCCGCAATTCATTCGCCGCCGCCCTCATTGTATCTGCCTTATAATTTCGTCTATATCCTCGCAGGAATGATGGAACTCCTTTACCGGATGATCAGGAGTTCGAAGCGACCTTTACTCACCCGTCAGGCAGTGACATTACTTGCCTCACATGCAGTACCTGATGCATCAAAAGCCCGCCGGTTTCTTGGCTGGTCACCTGGAGTCAGTCAGAATGAGGGTATAAGTCGGACGTTGAAATGGCTGTTAAGTGTAGACCCTTCGGAGTGGAAGGTGAAGTGAAGGGTAATGGGGCTCTTCCTTGAGTTGTATTTTGAGAAGGATATTCGGTTCCATCTCGACAACACGATTATTATCACTGCAATCGACAGCAGTATCTCTGGCCTCTGATTCGAAAATACCGACTTTTGTCAACCGGTAACGCTGCTCAAGCTCCTTTTAATGGTTCCTCAGAATTCTGAATGCTTGATCGCGTTGCATTGTCACTTTTTTTATTTTTTCAATACCCGATCTTCAAATCCGTACTCATTTTATTCTATAAATGCAAAACACCTGATGAGTGACTGAATACATCACAGTTAGGAAGAAAGATTGTTGCAGATCCAGGATGGATCCTTCGCAGCAGCTCAGGATGACAAGGGCGGTGGGCTGTGAGCAAGGGACTTTCTCTTCTTACCCGGGTACTGAATAAGGGTTGCCAATTCGGTGGCGTTGTTCTGCTTTACTATATTGACGATCTGCCTGTATCTTGGGGGGGAAGAGAGTTGGCGGCGGGCAAGGATGTTGAGCTTTAATTCAATTAATTGATGATGAGAGGATTTGGGGCGTTGAAAAGCATTTTTGCTGGTACAATACTTTTGCTGCTGGCGGTAATGTCGGGGTGCGGGAGGAATTCTGATGAGGGTCGGGGGGACCGGATTGTGGCGGGGGTTTCTGCTGATTTTGATTATCTGAATCCTTTGCTTATTCAGCTATCGATGTCGCGGGAGATTTGCGGGCTTTTGTATCCTGCGCTTGTGAGGGCTTCGTATGATGAAGAAAAGGGTGGTATAACTTTTTTGCCTAATGCTGCTCGGAGCTGGGAGTTTTCGGCTGATGGGAAGAGCGTGACGTTTCACCTGAAAAAGGGTGTGGTGTGGGAGGATGGGGTGAGGGTGACGTCGCATGATTTTAAGTACTCTTACGCGTTGTACAAGCATCCAAAAATTGCCAGTTCCAGACAGCACTATCTGAACGATCTCGTGCTGCTTCCGGATGGAACTGCCGACGTTGAGCATGCGGTCGAAACACCTGATGACTCTACGCTGGTTCTGCATTTTAACAAGGCGATGGAAAGCGATATTGTGCTCGATCATTTCAACGATCTGATGCCAGTGGCTGAGCATGTCTTTAAATCGTTTTCACCTGATGAAATCCGCATAAAGGCATCCAAAATACCGGTAGTGGGTGCCGGGCCTTTTAAAGTTAAGAAGTGGAGTCGCCAGTCAAAACTTGAGCTGGTCAGTAACCCATTGTCGGTGCTGCCAAAGCCGGCAGTGATAAACGAGCTGATTTTTCTTGTTGTGCCAGAGTACACTACAAGGCTTTCAATGCTGAAATCAGGCCAGATTGACACCATCATTTCGGCTGGAGGTATCAATCCCAAAGATATTAAAGATCTTGCCAGGACAACACCCTCGATTGTGATCAAGCCGGTAAAGAACAGGTACTTTGATAGCATTGTCTGGCTTAATATTGACGGGGAGAGTTACCGCAAAAACGGCCGGATTTTACCGAATGCGCTGTTCGGCAGCAAACTGGTCCGTCAGGCGCTTACGCTCGCGATTGACCGACAGTCGATTATTGATGGCTTCATGGGGCCGGAACACGCCACCATCATTAACACCTCACTTTCTCCAGCCTACAGAGCAATTGCTGACACGTCGCTTGATCCCTATAGCTACAACCCCAAAAAGGCTTTGGCTTTGCTGCATGAGGCCGGCTGGCAACTGGGTCAGGATGGGATTCTGCAAAAAAACGGGAAAAAATTTTCTTTTGAACTTGTCGCTCCTGTCGGGAATTCACGGCGCAACTATGCGGCTACTATTGTTCAGCAGAACCTCAGGGATATAGGTATTGAGTGCCATCTGAAGTTTGATGAGAGCCTGATTTTTTTAAAAAACCAGAATGAATTCCGATATGATGCCGCACTCTCCGGAATGGCTGCTGAAACATTACCTTTCCAGCTTATTATATGGGGTTCCGATTTTGCCAGGCATCCTTTTAACTCATCGGCTTTTCAAAACCGTGAGCTAGATACCGTTATTGCAGAACTGAACCATCCTCTTTCCAATGAACGCAAACTTGCGCTATGGAAAAACTACCAGAAGATTCTGCACGAGGAACAACCGAGAACCTTCCTCTATTACTACGATGAACTTGAAGGATTCAGCCGACGTGTTGCAAACACTGATGTCAACCTTATCTCCACGCTTTACAATGCCTTTGATTGGAGTATAAAGTAACATTTTCACTATATTCAACTACTTTTTCCAAAGGTAGTTAATGAATGTCATCCTTCACCATTGAACTCATTGTTGTTATGCCCCGTTACACTCCTGAACAGCTTGAACGAAGAAACGCATCGGTCTGGACAAAAGTACAGGGAATTTTGGCACCTATACAATTCGTGATGTTTCTTGTCGGTGTTACCGTCACCTATCTTTACCAGGCGCATATCTGGATTGATAACTTTTACTGGATCACTTTTTTTGTGATATTGAAAACCCTGATGCTTGTGCTGATTTTTGTGACGGGTGGATTTTTTGAACAGGAGGTTTTCGGTGCTTTTGCTTTTGCTCCTGAATTTTTCTGGGAGGATTTCGGCAGCGCCATAGCCATGGTTGTGCATATCTCGTACTTTATCCTGTTTTTTTTGGGACTTGATGAAACCATTCTTATCCGAACCGCACTGCTTGCCTATTTGAGCTATCTTATCAATGCGGCGCAATTCGTCATTCGTCTGCTTCTTGAAAAGCACAATGAAAAGAAACTGAAACAGCGTCGTACGACCTGAGCAAACCCCCCGACCAACAATCGTTATGAAAGCAAAAGCTATTGTCTTCAAAGGCGTCAGGCAGATTGAGCTCTGTGAAGTTTCCCTGAAACCCCTTTCGTCTACAGATGTGCTGGTTGAAACCTGCTGGTCGTCAATCAGTACAGGTACGGAAAAAATGGCCTATAACGGATTGATCCCTTCATGGCCGTTTATCTTTCCCTTTATTCCCGGCTATGAAACCGTAGGGAAAATTATTGAAGTTGGCGACCATGTCAACCAGAGCCTGATTGGCAAGTTCGCTTATGTTGCCGGCTCTTTCGGTTATGATGGAGTCAATGCGGCGTTTGGCGGAGCTTCGGAATATATTGCCTGTCCGGTAGAGAGTATCACCGTGCTTGACAATCTTGAAAATCCTGAATGCGGCATTGCCCTGCCTCTTGGAGCAACGGCTTTGCATATTGTTGATCTTGCTCAGGTCAGGAAAAAGAAGGTGCTGGTGCTTGGTCAGGGTGCGGTCGGAATTCTTGCCGTCGAACTGGCAAAGCTCATGGGTGCAACAATGGTAGCTGCGACCGATACACAGAAACACAGACTCAACTATTCAACGGCCGACCTCACGGTGAACGTTGAAACAGACGACGTCGCAGCTTCACTTGCCGGTCATGAGTTTGACGTTCTGATTGACAGTACCGGTATCATGAGTGCCATTGACACCGGACTCAGGTTTTTGAAGTTTCATGGAGTTGTGCTTCTGGGTGGTTATTATCAGAGAATCAATATAGATTACTCCCAGGCTTTTCAAAAAGAGCTCTCCTTCATTGCGGCCAAGCAGTGGGCCAAAGGCGATCTGGAGCGCGTAAGAGAACTGATCGCACAACACAAACTCAATGCTGAACGGATTTTTACTCATCGGCATATGGTTGAGGATGATATTTCATCGGCCTATCTGCAGGCATTTAACGATCCCGACTGCCTTAAAATGATACTGGTCTGGAAAACGCCGGTATAAAGCAGGATGAACAGCCACAAGATGATAGCAGGAAAATAATAAGCAGTTACTGAATGGCACGGACAATAGCTATTTATGGCAAGGGTGGCATAGGCAAAAGCTTTACGACAACCAATCTGAGTGCCACCTTTGCCTTGATGAACAAACGGGTGCTGCAGTTGGGCTGCGATCCGAAACACGACTCGACGACATCTCTTTTTGGAGGCATATCACTTCCGACAGTGACAGAAGTCTTCGCTGAAAAAAATGCTTTAAACCAGCAGGTCGCAATAAGTGATATAGTCTTTCGCAGGGATATTGCCGGCTTTCCGCAACCGATTTACGGCATAGAGCTTGGGGGGCCTCAGGTTGGCAGGGGATGCGGCGGCAGAGGGATCATCTCAGGGTTCGAGATCCTTGAAAAACTCGGATTTTTTAACTGGGATATCGATATCATCCTGATGGACTTTCTCGGGGATGTCGTTTGCGGTGGATTTGCCACACCGCTTGCCCGATCTCTTTCGGAGGAGGTGATTCTTGTTACGAACAATGACAGGCAGTCGATATTCACCGCAAACAATATCTGCCAGGCAAACAACTATTTCAGAACCATAGGGGGCAAGTCGCGCCTGCTGGGACTGATCATCAATCGCGATGACGGGAGCGGGATTGCTGAGAAATATGCTGAAGCTGCGGGCATTACGGTGCTGATGAAAGTGCCCTATAATGCTGAAGCGCGCGATAAGGATGACAGTTTCGACTTTGCTGTGACTCTTCCGGATATTGGTGATAAATATAAGATGCTTGCCCGCGATATTCTTGATGACAAGATCACACCATGTGAGGCTGGCGGCCTTGATTTTATCGGTTTTGTCAGGCTTTTTGGCGATGTGAGTGACGATGCGCCGGTACCTGCTTCTGCCGATGAGCTTTTTGGCCGAAAAGGAAATGCTTTGGGTTCAGAAGAGAGTGCGGTAACTTCAGCTATCGAAAGCGATACATTGAAGATGGCGAGGTGTATTGAAAAGCTTGGTGCCGAGGAAAAAGAGGTGTACCGAATGGTTGAGCAGGAAAAAAGAAGCTTCAGCGAGATTGCTGAACTGACGCACCGGGAAGAGTCAGCGGTCCGGGAACTGTTTTCCAGTGCCCGGACAGAACTGACAAGACTTTTCTTCGAGAATTAGGCGTTCGCCTTTTTGGTTGCCTTCTGGCGAAGGTTCACGTCAAGAATCTTTTTCCGTAGTCGAATACTCTGCGGAGTTACTTCAAGAAGTTCGTCATCATTGATAAATTCGAGTGCCTGTTCAAGTGAGAGGATTTTTGGAGGAGTCAGGCGAAGCGACTCATCGGTTCCTGAAGAGCGCATGTTGCTGAGTTTTTTGGTCTTGCATACATTGATGGTGATATCCAATCCTCTCGTCGACTCGCCGACAATCATACCGGCATAGACCTTGGTGTTTGGCGAAACGAAAAAGGTGCCGCGATCTTCAAGAGCGCTCAGTGAATAGGCTACACAGACTCCTGTTTCAGCAACAACAAGTGCACCGCTTTCACGTGAAGGCAGTTTACCTTTGAACGGCTGGTATTCAAAGAATACATGCGACATGATTCCCTCACCTTTGGTATCGGTCGTAAACTCAAGGTTGTAACCGATCAGGCCTCTTGTCGGAATTTCAAATTCAATTCTGACCATGCCGCCGCGCAGGGTGCCCATGTGGGTCATTTCGGCCTTTCTACGACCCATTTTTTCGATAATGACTCCGGTATACTCTTCCGGAATATCAATGGTGACATGCTCAATCGGTTCAAGCAGTGTGCCGTTTTCATCTTTGTGCATGATGACCTCAGGCCTTGCAATGGCAAGTTCAAACCCTTCGCGCCTCATGGTTTCAATAAGCACTGAAAGGTGAAGTTCTCCACGTCCTGAAACACGGAAGGTATCTGCAC
The DNA here is from genome assembly GCA_037143555.1 of Chlorobiaceae bacterium. Taxonomy (GTDB): domain Bacteria; phylum Bacteroidota; class Chlorobiia; order Chlorobiales; family Chlorobiaceae; genus Chlorobium. The sequence goes on along the minus strand of JBAWYL010000008.1, from coordinate 21,762 downwards.
TATCGGTTTCCTCAACGTTGAGGGCCACATTGGTCATTTTCTCTTTCATCAGCCGTTCACGAATCTTGCGGCTGGTGACCTCCTTGCCCTCAAGTCCGGCAAAGGGAGAGTCGTTTACGGAGAAGAGCATTGAAAGCGTCGGCTTGCTGATGTCGAAAGAGGCAAGCGAGACAGGGTCTTCAACTGAAGCAAGTGTCATGCCGACCATTGCGTCAGGAATACCTGCAATAGCAATAATATCACCCGAGGTTGCCTCTTTGGACTCGATCCTCTGGAGCTTGTCGAAGAGGAAAACTTTTGTGACTGTGCCCTTACCCATCACGCCATCGGGACCTACTACCGCGAGCTGACTGCCGGGGCTGACTTTGCCGCGCTGGATGCGACCGATAGCTATCTTGCCGATGTAATCGTTATAGTCAAGCGTGGTTACCAGCATCTGGAAGCCGCCTTCGTCGTGAGCAACCGGTGGTGGGATCTCCTTGATAATCATATCGAGCAGAAGGCTCATATCGCCATCTTCATCGTCCATACTGTATTTGGCAACGCCATTTTTCGCTGACGTGAAGATGTAGGGGAACTCAAGCTGATCCTCATCGGCGCCAAGTGCGATGAACAGGTCAAGAACCTGATCGTGCACTTTAACAGGATCGGACTGGGGACGGTCAATCTTGTTAATAACGACGATAGGCTTCAAATGCAGTTCAAGGGCTTTGCGCAGTACAAACTTGGTCTGCGGCATCGGACCTTCAAAAGCGTCAACAAGAAGCAGTACACCGTCAACCATCTGCAGAATGCGTTCTACCTCACCGCCAAAGTCGGCATGACCCGGTGTATCGACGATGTTGATTTTATGGTCGTTATAAACTGCAGCCGCGTTTTTTGAGAATATGGTAATACCCCGTTCTTTTTCCTGGGGATTTGAGTCAAGCACCCTGACGTTTACCTGCTGATTATCCCTGAAAGCACCTGTCTTCTGAAAAATAGAATCAACAAGTGTTGTTTTTCCATGATCGACGTGCGCGATAATGGCTATATTTCTAATATTCTTGGTCGATCTCATCTTTTTTCCTTGTAAATAAGTATATTTAACACCGTATGGGCCCGAATATACATTTTTTTATTTGATATTATGGCACAATCTTTGCCTTTGGGGAAACTAGATTAATAGTAACAATCCTGGAGCACAAAGAATTCATTTGCACGCCAGTTACTCCACTTTTTAAAGGACAATGAACAATATTTTATTAAACAATCTGCCGTTACTTGTCCTAAATCAGGCCGTTTCATTACTCTACCTGTTGACGACATTTCTTTACGGTGCCCATTTTTTCAAGGATATCCAGATTGCAAAAACATATAAACAGCCTATACTCGCACTGACTGTTCTGACTCACGTGGTTTACCTTGGTCTGCTGACCTCTCTGGAAGGGTACAAGATCAGCTATTCGACAGTCAATCTGATGACTATGGTCGCGCTCACCCTGACTATTACCTATCTTTTTATAGAGTTTACTACGAAAAGTGACAAAACAGGTTTTTTTGTCATTGAATTTGCGGCCGGGGCACAGCTTATCTCGTCAGTTCTGACAGCTCAGCTGCCCAACACTGGAATTGGAACATTTACCGGTATTGGCATGGGGGTACACCTTATCGCTTCAATTTTCGGGTTCAGCGCCATTGCGATTGCCGGCTTGTACAGCATTCTCTATCTGCTGCTTTTCCGTCAGATACAGCAGAACCGTTTCGAATTACTGTTTCAGCGCCTGCCGAACCTTGAAGTGCTTGAAAAACTCACGATGCATGCCGTCTCTTTCGGATTTCTTTTTCTTTCAATCACCCTTTTTGCCGGAATAATTGAACAACATGCTTCTGGTTGGCCTATCAATCTTTTCGAGCCGAAGCTTGTTACCCTTATCATCATATGGCTGCTATATGGAACCAGTATTTTTATAAAGCCAATCATTGGCTGGGATATAAAACATATGGCCTATCTTTTCATATTTCTCTTTGTTTTTATCACGCTGCTGATTGTTTTGATGACTTTTTTTTCGCCGACATTCCATAAGCTGAGCATATAATATTACTTGTGTTTGAAAATATGGGCTTTTACAATATATTTAAAGCTCGAACGTAATCGGCTCATTTAAACAACCCTGCTATGAACATCATTTCAGTTGGTGTCAATCACAAGACAGCACCTATTGAAATCCGCGAAAGAATCTCCCTTTCAGAAGTTCAAAACAAGGAGTTCATTACCGGTCTTATTTCCAGCGGATTGGCCCATGAAGCTATGGTGATTTCCACCTGCAACCGTACTGAACTGTATGTTGTGCCTGCGATGCACGAAGTTACGGGGGAGTTCCTCAAGGAATATCTTATTTCTTACAAGGATGCCCGCAAGGAGGTGCGCCCTGAGCACTTCTACAACCGGTTTTACTGTGGTACTGCCCGACATATTTTTGAAGTTGCCAGCGCGATTGATTCACTTGTCCTTGGAGAAGGCCAGATTCTCGGGCAGGTAAAAAATGCCTATCGAATTGCGGCTGAAACACAGTCGGCCGGCATTCTTATTACCCGTCTCTGTCACACTGCGTTCAGTGTCGCCAAGAAGGTCAAAACGAAGACAAAAATCATGGAGGGGGCGGTTTCGGTCAGCTATGCCGCGGTTGAACTTGCCCAGAAAATATTTTCGAACCTCTCTGTGAAGAAGGTTCTGCTTATCGGAGCAGGGGAGACTGGCGAACTGGCAGCGAAACATATGTTTCAGAAAAACGCCCGTAATATTGTTATTACCAACAGGACAATTTCTAAAGCTGAAACGCTTGCCGAAGAGCTCGGTACAAAACAGGTACTGCCCTTTGAATCGTTCAAGGATCATATACACGAGTTTGATATTATCATTACAGCTGTCAGCACAAAAGAGTACATCCTTACCGGGGCTGAAATGCATCAGTCCATGCTCAGACGCAAACTCAAACCAGTCATAATTCTTGATCTTGGATTACCGAGAAACGTTGATCCCGATATAGCAAAGCTGCAGAACATGTTCCTCAAGGACATTGATGCCCTTAAGCATATCATAGACAAAAACCTTGAGCGTCGGAGCCTTGAACTGCCTAAAGTCCATGCTATCATCGAAGAGGAGCTTGTAGCTTTCGGTCAATGGATCAATACCTTGAAAGTTCGCCCGACCATTGTTGATCTTCAATCGAAGTTCATTGAAATCAAGGACAAGGAGATTGAACGATACCGATTCAAGGTTAGCGAAGAGGAACTCGCAAGAATGGAACACCTGACCGACAGGATTCTGAAAAAAATACTGCATCACCCGATCAAAATGCTCAAGGCTCCTATTGATACAGTGGACTCAATACCGAGCAGAGTCAATCTTGTACGCAACGTATTCGATCTTGAAGAACCAAATCAGTCACACTAAATAAAAATCCGTAATTGCATTGAAAAAACAGCTTATTATCGGCACAAGATCCAGCCCCCTCGCTTTGTGGCAGGCAGAATTTACTAAAACGGAACTTTCCAGGCATTTTCCTGAGCTTGAAATCACGCTGAAACTGGTTAAAACAACCGGTGACGTACTTCTTGACTCTCCCCTTTCAAAAATCGGGGATATGGGGCTGTTTACCAAAGACATCGAGAAACATCTTATTGCCAAAGAGATTGATCTGGCTGTTCACAGTCTGAAGGATGTCCCCACAAGCACACCCGAAGGACTGCTCATTACCTCTTTTACTGAACGCGAGGACACAAGAGATGTTATTATTTCAAAAAACGGGACAAAACTGAAGGATCTGCCGCAGGGTGCAAGGGTTGCCACAAGCAGCCTTCGTCGTATGTCGCAGTTGTTGAGCATGCGTCCTGATTTGAATATCGTCGATATTAGAGGCAATCTCAACACACGGTTCCAGAAGTTTGATGAAGGGAATTTTGATGCGATGATGCTTGCTTATGCCGGCGTATTCCGTCTGAACTTCAGCGATCGCATTTCTGAGATCCTGCCGCACGAAGTTATGCTTCCAGCAGTTGGACAGGGCGCACTTGGTATTGAGACCCGTGTTGATGATGAGCAGACAAGAGAGATCGTCAGAATCCTCAATCATTCCACTACAGAATACTGCTGCAGAGCTGAACGTGCACTGCTCCGTCATCTGCAGGGTGGTTGCCAGATTCCTATCGGTGCTTATGCTTCGTTTAAGAACGGAACCCTGAAACTTCTTGCCTATGTCGGTTCGGTAGACGGCAAAACGGGATTGCACAATGAAATTACCAAAACAGGTCTGACTTCACCCGAACAGGCTGAAGAAGCAGGCATTGCTCTGGCAAACGAACTGCTGAAACAGGGTGCAGAAAAGATTCTATCGGAAATCCGTAAAACCCGTTAATGAAAACTGTTCTTGTTACACGACCGAAACATCAGGCAGCTTCATTTGTAAAAGAACTGGAACAATATGGTCTGAGCTCTTTTGTCTTTCCGACAATTGAGATCAGGCCGGTTTCCGGCTGGAAAGTCCCTCCGCTAAGCGGCTTTGACGGTGTTTTTTTTACCAGTCCGAACAGTGTCAGTTTTTTTATGGAACAGCTGCTTCGACAAAGTCCTGAAGAACTGAAAAACCTTCAAAAACTCAAGGTGTGGGCTGTAGGAAAAACAACAGCACAGGACTTGGCAGTGCATGGTGTTACAACTGAACCGATACCGAAAATTGCTGATGCTGTTACCTTGATGGAAGAGATCGGTAACGAGGCTATTGCTGGACACACCTTCCTTTTTCTCAGAGGAACTCTTTCACTGGGAACTATTCCTTACGTGATCGAAAAACGGGGAGGAACCTGTCTGGAAATTACCGTGTATGAAAATCTTCCGCCGTCACTTGAAGAGAGCACAAAAGTTAAGACACTTCTGGATCAGGGTGTACTATCCTGTCTTTCATTTACCAGCCCGTCTACTGCTGTTAATTTTTTTGAAGCCATCGGAACCACAACACTTCCTTCTGGTGTGCAGATAGCCGCAATAGGCACGACAACGGCAACAGCTCTCGAAAAACTGGGACTTCATGTTGATGTTATCCCGGAAGATTTCAATGCATCAAGTTTTGCAAAAGCTATTGCCAAAGCACTGCGGTAGCAACTTCAGACATCGGGCAGGTCGTTATCAATATCCTCAATATCGGGTATGTCATCGTCCAAAAACATTGCACTGGCAACATGCTCAGTTTCTTCCATCTGCTTTTTGTTTTGAAAAAGCGGCAGTGGCAGCACCTGTTGTTCTTTTTCCTTTAGCTGCAAACGGGTGTTTTTGCTCCTTTTTTTAGAAAGGCCATCAACAGCCTCACCGTCACTTCCCTGTTCGTCAAGCTTTGAAGGCATTCCACGCTGAGCGGAAGAGGATTTTTTCTGCCGGGAAGGTGCACGTTGGGCAGTCATTTCAATTGAGGCAAATTCCTGTTCGAGAGTATCCCTGACTGATTCTTCAAGCTCTATACGCATGGCATGAAGAAACTGCACGGAATCAGCCCGATGCTGAGCGAGTTCCCGTCGGAGCTCCCTTCCTGTTTTTTCTATTTCTTGCCTCTCCCTCCCTGGCCAGCCAGTCAGCATAAGTGCAAGTACGCCGATAAGCAAGACAACAATAACGATAAGCAGTGCAGTTATCATCATAAATAGTTAAACCTGTTTTTCTATGCTATCCATAAGTTTAGTGCCAATCAGTTTGTTGGCACTGACAAGACCTTCACCGGATATCGTCGTCACCCCTCGATAATCAAAACAGCATCCACCCGCTTCAAGGACAACCGGGATCAGGGCTGCACAATCCCAGGGACTCATAACTTTATCCACTGAAACTTCAGCCCGGCCTGAGGCAACAAGCATATGACCATAGCAGTCGCCCCATCCACGCACAAGACCGGCATCATGGCGAAGCAGATCGACAGGATGGAGAGATGGAGGGTCGAGCAGGTACTCTCTTTCGGTATAAAGAACGGTTGACTGCCTGATATCGGCAATAGAAGAAACCGTTATTGATGATCCGTTGAGAAAGGCTCCGCATCCTCGTTCAGCATGATAGAGCTCGCCGAGCGCAGGGAAATGAACGACACCGAGCTTCAGAAAGCCTTCAACTTCAAGAGCAATCAAAACGCCATAAAGCGGTACTCCATGAATAAACGCTTTTGTACCGTCTATTGGATCAATAATCCATCGACGATTGTTGCGGGAAGGACGCTCTTCAAATTCTTCGCCAAGAAGTCCATCCTCGGGATATCGTGAGGTAATGGCAGTTCTAATCAGCTCTTCAGCTTTACGATCAGCCTCGGTAACCGGGGTTGCGTCCCTTTTGGTAAATACCTGAAGGGATTTACGGGAAAAATAGTCAAGGGTTAATCGACCCGCCTGTTCGGCCAATTCAACGGCAAGCTGAAGATCGGGAGTCATGGTTTTTAATTAGTTTTAACGTTTTAATAAATAAAATCAGATATTATGCATTCCTGAATTTAGGAGAAGGCCTTTATTCCTTTTTTTTAGCCAGTATCTGAGTTCGAAAAAATACACGTGAAAGGAATAAAAAACGGGCTGACGGCATCGTTGTATCAACATTATTTGGAGATAAACAACGTGTTCTCATAACTCCCCTTGAGAGAGAATCCGGAAAGGATGCGGCCGCTTGACAAGTTAGTTAATCAATAGCTTAAAACACAATGAAACGCTTAATTGCGGAACGCGAAAAAGCCCGCCTCGGGGGCGGAGAAAAGCGCATAGAAGCTCAACATAAAAAAGGGAAATTCACGGCGCGTGAGCGTGTCGAGATGCTGCTTGATGAAGGCAGTTTTGAAGAGTACGATATGTTCGTTACGCATCGAACCACTGATTTCAGCCTTGATAAGGAACTCTATCTTTCAGATGGAGTTATTACGGGTCATGGCACTATTGATGGACGTACCGTCTATATTTTTTCTCAGGATTTTACTGTGCTTGGTGGCTCCCTTTCAGAAACGAATGCTCTTAAAATCTGCAAGGTTATGGATCAGGCGATGAAGGTCGGAGCGCCCCTGATCGGAATCAATGACAGCGGTGGAGCAAGAATCCAGGAAGGAGTGAGAAGCCTTTCCGGATATGCAAGTATTTTTCAGCGAAACATTATGGCTTCGGGCGTCATTCCGCAGATATCTGCTATTTTCGGGCCGTGTGCCGGTGGTGCAGTTTACTCTCCTGCACTTACTGACTTTGTTGTCATGGCTGAACATACCAGTTACATGTTTGTCACCGGGCCGAAAGTTGTTAAAACTGTTACCGGTGAAACCATCACTGATGAAGAACTTGGCGGAGCATCGGTTCATGCGACAAAATCAGGCGTCACTCATTTTGTTGGAGCAAATGAAACCGAAGGTATTCTTCTGATAAAAAAACTGCTCAGTTACCTGCCCCAGAACAATCTTGAAGAACCGCCACTGGCTGTCTGCAGCGACCCTGCTGACCGGTTGGATGAGAAACTGAACACTATCATCCCTGACAAGCCATCCATTCCTTATGATGTTAAGGATATTATTCATTCGATTGCAGATAATGGTGAGTTTCTTGAAGTTCAGCGTCAATATGCAAGAAACATCGTTGTTGGTTTTGTCACGTTTAACGGAATATCAACCGGCATTGTAGCCAATCAGCCGAACTTCCTTGCCGGCTGCCTTGACATTAACGCTTCACGCAAAGCTGCCCGGTTTGTCAGATTTTGTGATGCCTTTAATATCCCCATCGTTACCCTTGTCGATGTCCCTGGATTTCTTCCGGGAAGTGCACAGGAGTTTGAAGGTATTATCAGTAATGGTGCGAAACTGATTTTTGCTTACGGAGAGGCCACCGTGCCGAAAATCACTATTATTCTGCGAAAGGCTTATGGCGGAGCTTACATTGTCATGAGTTCCAAACAGTTGCGCGGAGACGTTAATTATGCGTGGCCTTCGGCTGAAATTGCGGTTATGGGGCCTATCGGTGCTATTGAGGTGCTGTATAATCGGGATCTTAATGCAATCGAAAACCCTGAAGAACGGGCCAGGTTTGTTTCTGATCATGCTGATGAGTACCGTGAGAAATTTTCGAATCCTTATGAGGCGGCGAAATACGGCTATATTGATGATATTATAGAACCGCGCAATACCCGATTCAGAATAATCCGGGCCCTACAGACACTTTCGACAAAAAAGGATGTTAATCCTCCAAAAAAGCACTCTACCCTGCCACTTTAACTGTAAATAAACATAATGACGACAATCGTTCAAATGTTGCCGATTGATCTTTCTGCTATCGGGCATGAACATCTGACTCTGGCAGTCATTGGCTATTGCATAGTGTTTCTTTCGCTATTTCTGCTTTTTCTGGTGTTCAGTATGCTTCCGAAGTTTCTAACCCGTAATCTGAGAAGGAAATTTCAAAAAGAGGGGTACGAAGAAAAGGCTGCACTTGCCGGCACTGTGGTTCAGGGGGAGGTCAGTGCTGCAATCGCTACGGCTATCTCACTTTATCTTGAAGAGCTGCACGATGAAGAAACTGCAATTCTGACTATCAAAAAAGTTGGTAAATCTTATTCGCCCTGGAATTCAAAAATCTATAATGTTATTAATTTTAACCGTTTTCAACGATGAGGCGATATAAATTCACGATAAGCGGAAACAAGTACAACGTTGAAATTAAATCCTTCGAAGAGAACATTGCTGAAGTGGAGGTAAACGGGACATCCTATCAGGTGGAACTTGGAAAGGAAATCCAAAGACCCCAAACGCCGAAACTTGTCCGCTACACTCCTCCTGCCCCGCCAAAAGCACCGGTACTCAATTCACCTGGTCTGAGTTTGATCAAGGCTCCGCTTCCTGGAACGATTATCGCCATTACGGTACTTCCGGGGATGCAGATTAAACTTGACCAGCCCGTGATTGTTCTTGAGGCCATGAAAATGGAAAACAATGTTTTTGCAGAAAAGACGGGTACTGTCAAAACAGTAAGAGTTGCTGTAGGTGATACCGTGATGCAGGGCGATATTCTGATTGAAATTGAATAACACCATTATGGAAGGAATTGTGCGGATTTTTGAACATTCCGGTTTTGCCAATGCAACCCCCGGACACCTGCTGATGATTCTTGTTGGACTCATATTTATTTATCTGGCCATTCGATATGAGTATAAACCACTGTTCCTCGTTCCTATAGGATTCGGTATCCTGATCGGCAATACGCCATTTATGGAGCATGCGGGACTGCATCTGGGCATCTATGAAGATGGCAGTGTTTTGAATTATCTGTATCTGGGCGTGTTGAAAGGAATTTTTCCGCCGTTGATTTTTCTTGGAATCGGTGCCATGACAGATTTTTCGCCTCTGATTTCAAACCCTAAACTCATGCTGCTTGGGGCTGCAGCGCAGCTTGGCATTTTTTTGACCTATATCGGTGCCATTTCTCTGGGGTTCAATAATCCGGAATCTGCTTCAATTGGAATAATTGGAGGGGCTGACGGCCCGACAGCAATATTTCTTTCTTCAAAGCTTGCTCCCCATCTCATCGGGTCTATTGCTATTGCAGCTTACTCATATATGGCCCTTCTTCCTGTCATTCAGCCTCCGATCATGCGACTTTTGACCACAAAAAAAGAGCGCAGAATAAAAATGAAACCGCCTCGTTCAGTCAGTAAAGTGGAAAAAATATTGTTCCCGGTTGTCGCCCTTCTTTTTACCGGGTTTATTGCTCCGGCCTCAATGCCACTGCTCGGCATGCTTTTTCTGGGCAATCTGCTCAAGGAATCCGTTGTAACAAAACGTCTTGCTGATACTGCAAAAAATGCCATGATTGATATGGTCACCATCATTCTTGGTCTCACTATCGGCGCTTCAACACAGGCAACTACCTTTCTTACGCCACAATCGTTGTATATTTTTGTTCTTGGTGCAACGGCCTTTATATTTTCAACGGCTGGAGGGGTGCTTTTTGCTAAACTCATGAACATGTTTCTTTCAACAGAGGACAGGATCAATCCGTTGATCGGCGCTGCCGGTGTCTCTGCTGTGCCTGACAGTGCGCTTGTGGTTCAGATGGAAGGACTTAAAGCTGACCCTGACAATCACCTGATCATGCACGCTATGGCTCCAAATGTTGCCGGTGTCATTGGTTCGGTCATTGCTGCTGGTATCATGATGAGTTTATTATTGTAACTCGTTCTCGTGTTATCTCTGTTGTCATTGCTTTTTCTGTCGGTAGTTTTTGTGTTCCGGTACTTCGCTATGTTCATGGATTTTCGTATTTTTGGCTTTTTAAAACCCTAATTCGTCTTCAGCTATGAGCCAGCTTGATTTACTCAATATTGTCCAGCGTCCCAGAAGACTTCGTAAATCTGCCGCAATCAGAAACCTTGTCCAGGAACACACCCTGACGGTCAATGACCTTGTCTATCCACTCTTTGTTTGCCCGGGGACTAACATTGTTGATGAGGTCTCTTCAATGCCTGGCAGCTTCCGGTACTCTATCGACAATGCTGTAAAGGAGTGCAAAGAACTATGGGATCTTGGAATCCAGTCTATCGATCTGTTCGGTATTCCTGAAAAGAAAACTGAAGACGGCAGCGAGTCTTACAACGATAACGGTATCATTCAGGAGGCAATCCGAGCTATCAAGGCTAAGGTTCCTGACCTCTGCATCATGACCGACGTTGCACTCGATCCGTTTACACCGTTTGGCCATGACGGCCTGGTTAAAGATGGTATTATCCTCAATGATGAAACTGTGGAGGTGCTGTGTAAAATGGCAGTCTCCCATGCAAATGCCGGAGCTGATTTCGTCTCTCCGAGCGACATGATGGACGGTCGTATCGGTGCTATCCGTGAATCACTTGATGATGCAGGTTTTTCCGATGTCGGCATTCTTTCTTATGCTGCCAAATATGCATCAAGTTTTTACGGACCGTTTCGTGACGCATTGCACTCCGCACCTCAGTTCGGCGATAAAAAAACCTATCAGATGGATCCCGGCAATACCGACGAGGCCATGAAAGAGATTGAACTTGACATCATGGAAGGTGCCGATATTGTGATGGTAAAACCAGGTCTTGCCTATCTTGATATCGTCTATCGCACGAAAGAGCGCTTTGATATTCCTGTGGCAATCTATCACGTATCAGGTGAATATTCCATGGTCAAGGCAGCTGCCCAGCGCGGATGGATTGACGAAGAACGTGTCATGATGGAATCACTGCTTTGTATGAAACGTGCTGGAGGGGACCTTATTTTTACCTACTATGCAAAAGAAGCTGCGAAAATACTTCGCTGAGCCGTTTGAAAAAAGAATAACTCATTTAAAAAGCCCGGCTGTATATTCAACAGTCGGGCATTTTACTGTTTAAAGCCATGATACGATACTTTACTGCAGGAGAGTCACATGGGCCGGCACTTTCGGCAATTGTGGAAGGTATGCCTGCCGGAGTCCCCATTAATGCTGAAGAGATCAACGTCCAATTGGCCCGTCGCCAGCAAGGGTATGGACGGGGAGGACGTATGAAAATTGAAACGGATAAGGCGGAGGTACTCTCCGGCATTCGTTTTGGAAAAACCATTGGGTCGCCAATCTCACTCGTCATTAAAAACCGTGACTGGGAAAACTGGACTGCCACTATGGCCCAGTTCGAAAAGCCTGATGGGGAGGTGCAAAAAATTACCATTCCACGACCGGGACATGCTGACCTGGCAGGAAAGATAAAGTATGGGTTTGACGATATTCGTCCTGTTATTGAGCGCTCGTCTGCACGGGAAACCGCTGCAAGGGTGGCTGCAGGAACTCTTTCAAAAGTGTTTCTCAAAGCACTTGGCATTGAAATCGGCAGCTATATTTCAGCCATCGGGCCGGCAGATGAACCTTTTTCTGATCGAGAACTCGCTGAACTCCTCAGCCAAGGTGCTGAAGCTGTTACAAAACAGGCTGAACTTTCAGCGGTACGGATGCTTGACAAAACAGCAGAAGCGTCAGCTCTTGCCGCAATTGATGCAGCTAAAGAACGTGGCGACACTCTGGGAGGAATTATTGAGATTTTTATCACTGGAGTACCGCTGGGGTTCGGTAGTTATGTGCAGCACGACAGGCGGCTTGATGCTGCGCTCGCAGCAGCAATCATATCGATTCAGGCCATCAAGGGTGTTGAAATAGGAAGCGCCTTTGAGAATGCAAAAAAGTCTGGTTCGCAGGTACATGATGAATTTCACCTCTCAGCGCAGAGTGGCTTGGCCAGAACAACCAACCGGGCCGGCGGACTGGAAGGAAGCATGTCTAGCGGACAGATCATTCATCTTCGTGCAGCTATGAAACCAATTTCATCACTGGTCACTCCCCTGATGTCTTTTGACGTTGAAACTCTGCAGCCGACTCTTTCACGCTTCGAAAGGAGCGACACATGCGCAGTCCCGGCAGCGGGTGTGGTAGCCGAAGCAGTAGTTGCTCCGGTAATCGCCAATGCAATTCTTGAAAAGATCGGAGGCGATCATCTTGATGAAATTCGGCAAAGACTTAACCTCTATCGTGAGACTATCCGCAACGCCTTTAAAGCCTAATTCCCTGAAGCGCCTTCTTTGACGGTAGTAATCACCCTCTGGTTCATTTCAAGAGAAGGCTCAGGCACTTCAGTTTTACAAACAATCTGGGCGGGAACCCCGACAACAGTGTAATGAGGCGGGACATCGTCGAGAACCACACTTCCCGCTCCGACCTTAGCGCCCTCTCCTATCACTACATTACCCAGAATTTTGGCCCCGGCACCAATCATCACCGACTTTCTTACTTTGGGGTGACGATCGCCACTCTCCTTTCCTGTACCGCCAAGCGTCACTTCATGCAGAATCGAAACATTGTCTTCTACTACAGCCGTTTCACCAATTACAAGACTGGTAGCGTGATCAAATAAAATACCCTTACCAATAACTGCCGCTGGATGAATATCAACCGCAAAAACCTCCGACATGCGGTTCTGGATAAAATATGCCATTGAGTTGCGCCCGTTGTTCCAGAGCCAGTGTGAAAGACGATATGCCTGTAACGCCTGATACCCTTTCATGAAAAGCATGATTTCAAAATAATGCACAGCAGCAGGATCACGTTCTTTCGTCGCAACCAGATCATACACGGCATCCTCTACAGCCACTGGAGCCTGAAAGTAAAAATCCTCGAAAAGACCCTGAAGTACCAGAGGCGGAAAATGCTTTGATCCAAGCTTGCCTGAGAGCAGCATAGCCAGCGATACACTTAAATTATCATGATTTGTAATGTGCTGCTCAAGAAAAATCCTGATGTCAGGATCGCGTCTGCTTTCATCTGCCGCCTCTCTTTTCATAATTGACCAGATATTCCTGATATCTATTCCCATAGGTTCAAAATACGGCTCCCGACCGCAGTAAAAAAAATTGCTAATACTAACACTTTACCAACGAAGTAAATGCCAGACTAAAGGTTCATCACCGAAACTAAAAAATTTAAAAAACCTCATAATGCATTTCCCCTTATTACATGAATTCTGCAAGGGTCACTTTTTCGTCATACCTCAATGTAAAATCATTTTTCTTCATAAACATGAACAATGTTACTCACTTTATTTTGTGGTTATGTGAAAAATATGTAATTATGGCGTAAATATGAGTGCATAAATAAAGTAAAAAAACCCTGATGGCAATCCTGAACAAAATAATTAACGCCAGGGCATCTGTACTGAGCCCTGTAACGATGGTTACCACGATTCAGCAGCAAAGGATCACAAAGAGATGGCACATTCCATTAAAAACTTTCGTTGGTATCTCCGGAGTAATGGCAATACCGATTTTCCCTCATGCCAGGCGAACATTGATTTCGGGCAGGCCATCTTTGCCTGTTAGACGCACGTTCTAACACCGGAGGTTGGGAAAATTCTTTACCCCGGTGAACAAAAAGTCAGAACTGAATCCTAACCCTTTTTTCAATGAATACAGCCTATCGCTTTTATTGGAACATGGCAAGGAATAGCTGGATTACCACTGCCGTCTTTGCCCTTTCATTGTTTCCGGGAAGCAGCACCTTTGCCCTGCCGATAAACGGTCAACTTGCTGCTGGAAAAGCCGCCATCACGACCTCATCGGTCAATGACATGCATATCGCTCAGGAAAGCAACCGGGCCATTATTAACTGGAACTCCTTCGATATCAACAAGGGTGAATCTGTCCGTGTTACCCAGCCATCAAACCAATCAACACTGCTCAACCGGGTACAGGGTAACAATCCATCACAAATCTTCGGTTCACTCACGGCTAATGGACAGATTTTTCTGGTAAATCCGAACGGTGTGCTGTTTGCGCCAGGAGCCAGCGTAAACGTGGGAGGACTGGTAGCATCAACTCTCGCAATCAGGGATAACGATTTTCTCTTGGATAAATACACTTTTTTTAAGGGTGGTCAGGTCGGTTCAGTCAATAATCAGGGCAGCATACATGCCGGGTTCATAGCACTTCTCGGCAACTCTGTCGAAAACGCAGGAACCATAATCACAAGTAAAGGTATTGCAGGAATAGCCGTTGGTGATGGAATCACACTCAGCTTTGACCCTTATGGCCTTGTAGCTATCAAGGTAGACCAGGCCGCCTATAACGCAGAGATAAAAAATAGTGGAATCATTGAAGCCGATGCCGGAACAGTAGTAATGAGCGCGACAGCCGCTGATGAACTGCTTGCTACTGTAGTAAACAACAGCGGTAAAGTGCGGGCAGGCACTATCACCGAACACAATGGCAGCGTAATGATTGAATCCGCCAGCATCATCAACAGTGGAAGTATCGAGGCTGGGAACAAGATTGATGCAACCGCAAGCGGCACCATGATCAACAACGGCAAAATCACCGCTGCAGAAATCAATGCCAACGTTAATAACCTTCAAGATGCAGGTTCATGGAACGCCGGGGGATACCAAACCGGTGGCAATATACTCATACATGCTATCGGCAGCATTGAGCAAACCGGCACCGGCCATATAACTGCAGATGGCGACAAAGGCGGTCAAATCACCATTATGGCAGGAAAGAACCTCTACCTTTCAGGAACGTTCAGCGCAAACGGCAGTTCTTGCCAGGGCGGAGAGATACGCATCACTTCACCACAGACTACGCTTGCCGGTGCGCAGGTACTGACTGATGGACAGGATGGAGGCGGACAAATATTTATTGGTGGAGGATGGCAGGGCAACAATGTCACCATTGCAAACGCTGCAAGTACAATGGTCACATCCAGCACCAAACTGAACGCCAATGCTCTTGATAAAGGCAATGGCGGCACGGTCGTCATCTGGTCGGACCAATCAACATCCTATGCCGGCACCATCGAGGCTAAAGGCGGAATAAACAGCGGCAACGGGGGAGAGGTAGAAGTCTCAAGCCATGAAAAACTTTCTTATGGCGGAAGCGTCATGACAAACGCGCCCAAAGGCAAAAACGGCCAACTATTGCTCGACCCTCGAAACATAACTGTTGACGCAGACCCAACCACCCAAACATTTTATCTTATTCCGTTACAAGATGCTAACTCCTTGGCAGGCAATGAGCATGGTTCGGGAAAAATAGTTGAACTGAACAACGGCAATATTATTGTTGCCAGTCCATCAGATGATTTTGTCGCTGCGAATGCCGGTGCAGTCCGCCTCTACAAGCCGGATGGAACATTGCTCTCTATGCTGACTGGTTCGACGGCCAATGATATGGTAGGAAAGAATCTGATCAGCCTTATCGGTAATAACAATGCTGTTACATCAACACCAAACTGGACAAACTCTGGTCAGGCTAACGCTGGAGCAGTGACATGGATTGATGGTTCCACAGGCACCAGCGGAATTGTGTCGGCCATGAACAGCCTGGTAGGGTCCTCTGCAAATGATAACGTAGGTTCCGGCATAACAGCGTTAACCAATGGAAACTATGTAGCCTGCTCACCTCAGTGGAACAACAGTACAGGAGCGGCTTCATGGGGGAGCGGAGCCACGGCCGGAAGCCGATTGACGGGTACGATATCCACCGGTAACAGCATGGTTGGCTCCTCGCCCAACGATTGTATTGGTTCTAATGTGACAGTTCTGACGAATGGAAACTACGTTATCAGTTCAAAATATTGGGATAAAGTTAATGCCGATAACAGCATTGTTATCGATGCGGGTGCGGTTACCTGGGGAGATGGAACCGCAGGTACAGCCGGAACAGTCAGTGCGTCAAACAGTCTGGTTGGCTCTACCAAAAATGATTTCGTTGGCTCCAATGATTTGGGCACAAATAACGTGACTGCTCTGACCAACGGGAACTATGTGGTGTGTTCAGGAAATTGGGATAATGGCAAGCTCATCAACGCTGGAGCCGTAACGTGGGGAGACGGGGTTAATAGCACCATTGGAGCGGTCAGTGCTGACAACAGTCTGGTTGGTTCAAAAATAAGTAATCAGGTGGGATGGGGAAATGCATCTGTTACAGTGCTCACGAATGGGAACTATGTTGTAGCCTCCGGGCTATGGGATAATGGTCTCGTTACAAATGCAGGGGCAGTCACTTGGTGTAACGGGTTTGGGGGGACGGTTGGAGCAGTCAGTGCGTCAAACAGTCTGGTCGGCTCTACGAAAAATGATTACATAGGATCTGATGAATCCGCTTCAAATAACGTCAAAGCACTAACCAATGGCAATTATGTGGTGTGCTCAAAATATTGGGATAACGGTACCGTCGCTGATGTTGGATCAGTCACGTGGGGGGACGGGCTTGGCGGTACTGTTGGCGTTATAAGTTCAGAAAACAGCCTGACTGGCTCGCATCCCAATGATGGCATAGGCTCCTCAGTAACAGTTTTAACCAATGGACACTATGCTGTAGCTTCTCCAAATTGGAACAACGGGGCCGGTGCTGTGATCTGGGGTAACGGTGAAACATCCGGCACCCGGTTGACAGGCATAATATCAGTTGCCAACAGTCTGATCGGTTCGGCGGCAAATGATGGCATAGGCTCTTCGATCACTGCCCTGACAAACGGCAATTACGTGGTTGGCTCACCAAATTGGAACAATGGGGCAGGTGCTGTGACCTGGGGCAGCGGCGATGCGGGAGGCGCCAGGTTGGTCGGCACTGTCTCTGCCGATAACAGTCTGATTGGATCGACTGCCAATGATGGAATTGGTCATAGTGTCATCGCGTTGACGAACGGCAATTATGTTGCAGGTTCCGGATTTTGGGACAAGATCAATGCAGACAATAGCATTGTTGCCGACGTTGGAGCAGTCAGCTGGGGAAACAGTCTCGGAATGAAAAAGTGGAATATTTTGAGAATAATATAAGTACGGTAAGTTATTATAAATAATGTATTTGGTTGATTTCAATTTATTCTCGCATTTCTTAATATGCTGATATATTTGTAATATTTGTTCCACAGTTGTTCCATGAAAACCAAAAAACGCTACTTGACTGGATTTATTATCTCATTACACCGTATACCCTGATTTTGTTCTTTGACCTGTTCCCTTGTTCCAGGACCTGTTCCTTGGTCTGGTCGGTTTTGTTCCGTGGACTTATCTTGTAACTCACCATTTTATAAGTAATTGACTTTAACAATATTTACCCGGTGAACCATGAAAGCGACCCTCAGAAAGCGCCTTATTGATAACGGTACACGGTATTCATTGCGGCTTGATATTTACCCTCCTGCGCCACACCCTGAAACCGGCAGGCTTACACGATTTATCAATCTTGGCATGTACCTGCATGCCAACCCGAAAAGCCCCGCTGCACGTCTGGCGAATAAGGAGACGATGATTCGTGCCAATGCCACCCTTGTCAAGACGCAACTGCAAATGCAGGCGGGCCGGTATGATTATTTATTGACCAAAAAGCCTGTTGACTTTATAGAATTTTTTAAAAAGCATACCCTGGAAAGAAATATTGCATGCTCGACCAAAAAAAAGTGGCTGGTGGCTTTAAGGAAATTACAGGCTTTTTTAAAGCTACAACCGGATCAGCCTTTGTACTTTTCAGAAATCGACAAGCATCTGCTTGAAAATTTCCGGACTTACCTGCTTGAAAGTTCTGCTGTCAATACTGCCAATTCTGATTTCTCATACATCCGTACCGCGCTGAACCATGCCTACCGGAATGATTTGATGAAAGTCAAGATTACCGAGCAGATCAAGGCAATAGCCCCGCAACGGACAAAAATTATCTATCTGACTCAGGAAGAGTTAAACAAACTTGTTAAAACGCCTTGTGAAAAACCTCTGATCAAGCGGGCAGCTCTTTTTGCCGCCCTGACCGGTATGCGTATTTCAGATGTGGCTGCCTTGAGGTGGGAAGATGTTGTTTTTGAGCCCTCAGGGCCATGTATTCATTTCAGGCAATGCAAAACAAAGGCGCTCAACTACCTGCCTGTTTCGCAACAGGCAATCCAGATAGCTGCCGCAACGGAAGAACCTGAAGAGATACCGGCTGAACGGCGTACCGGAATTGTATTTCCAAAACTGAAGGAACTCCATTGCAAGCGCAGAAGGCCTTATTTTAAAATATGGATACGGGATGCCGGCATTCAGAAACATGTAACCTTCCACACCATGCGCCACACCTTCGCCACCCTGCAGCTTCTGGCAAATACAAATATCAAAACCCTGAGCGAGATGCTGGGGCACACAAAAATCGACACAACGATGATCTATGCCCATGTCGTCAATGCCAGCCGGCGGGCGGCGGCCGATGTCATTACCATTGATATGGAAGGATAGGCACCTCGGTGACCTGTTCCGTGACTTGTTCCGTGGTACAAGCGGTTTTGTTCCATGGCTTTATCTTGCAACTCCCTCTGTAATAAGTAATTGGCTTAAACAATTTTTACCCGTTGAACCATGAAAGCGACCCTCAGAAAGCGACTTATTGATAGCGGTACACGGTATTCATTGCGGCTTGATATTTACCCCCCTGCACCACACCCGGAAACCGGCAAACCTACCAGATTTGTCAATCTGGGCATGCACCTGCATGTCAACCCGAAAAGCCCCGCTGCGCGCCTTGAGAATAAGGAGACGATGATTCTTGCCAATGCCATCCTTGCCAAAACGCAACTGCAGCTGCATGCAGGCCGCTATGATTTTTTAAAGACCAGCAAGCCGGCGGACTTTATAGAATATTACAAGAGGCTTGCCGAGGAAAAAAACATTACCTGCAAGACAAAAGCGAAATGGAAATACGCTTTACATAAATTACAGGCATGTTTGAAGTTAAAACCGGATCAGCCGTTGTACTTTTCAGAAATCGACAGGCACCTGATTGAAAAATACCGCGCCTACCTGCTTGAACATTCGTTGGTGAATACGGCCAGCACTGATTTTTCATACATCCGTACCGCGCTGAACCATGCCTACCGGAATGATATGATGAACGTCAAGATTACCGAGCATGTCAAGGCAATAGCCCCGCAACGGACAAAAATTATCTATCTGACTCAGGAAGAGTTGAACAAACTCGCCAAAACCCCATGCGGAAATACCCTGATCAAGCGGGCAGCCCTTTTTGCCGCCCTGACCGGTATGCGGTTTTCAGATATAGCCCACTTGACGTGGGAGGATATTGTGATGGAGCCGACCGGGCCATGTATTCATTTCAGGCAGCGCAAAACCAAGGCAGTCAACTACCTGCCCATCTCCCCCCAGGCAAACAAGATAGCTGCTGCAACGGATGAGCCTGCAGTGATACCTTCAGAAACCCGTACCGGAAATGTTTTTCCAAGACTGAGGGAAGTCCACCTCAATTGCTACAGGCATTATTTTAAGGAGTGGATACAGGATGCCGGCATTCAGAAAAATGTAACCTTTCATACGATGCGCCACACCTACGCCACCCTGCAGCTCCAGGCAAATACCAACATTAAAACCCTGAGCGAAATGCTGGGGCATACCAAAATCGACACAACGATGATCTATGCCCACGTCGTCAATGCAAGCCGGCGGGCGGCGGCTGACGTCATTATCCTGGATATGGGCGACTATGATAAGAAACAGCAAAAATAAAGAAAATGATATAAAATAAATTGGCGGTATGCGGTAATAGTATTACGTTATAAATGCATCTGTTTTATAACGAAAATCATTACAAGCATGCAAAAAACTCCCGTGTCTCCGGCCAGTCACATCATTATCATGAAAGAAATCCTGCAGTGCTTTATCGACAACCACCCTGAAAAGGCTGAACACTGCAAACCCATGCTGGCTGACATGCGCATGCTGATTGATGATTATAAAGCACTGCTTGACTCGCTCTATGAAGACAACCGGAGGCAAACCCTCATCATCCTTACGATGGCAGCCGGCTGCCACCAGTAGGCAAGGCGGGGTTGCAGCCGCGAGGTGCAACCCCTGCGCTCTCCAGCTCTCCTGAGCCCTCACCAGCCCTCTCACTCCCCGTCTGGCTCCATAAACATACCGAGAAGATCATGATAATCCTGGCTCAGCTGGTCGATGCGGTACTTCATGTCATTGAGCTTTCTTCTTATTTCATCTGTTGCATTCCGGGATTGAAGAGGAGCCGCTTTTCTTTTTCCTGTCATAATGTATTCGACATCAAGGCCGATATCGGAGAGCTTTTTTTGCAGCATTATCCCTATGCCGCTTGTGTTATTCAGATATGGACGGAAATAAGAGCCGCTCTTTACGCCCATGACGCTGGCGGCTTTTTTATAGCTGCCGTATACTCTGGTGATCTCTTCCCTGAGTCTTCCCCCTATCGAATCACTATTATCAGTCATGGTGTATTTATCCTTTTTTATTCTATTTTATTTGCATTAAAGATAAAAATTGATTAAAATAAATTTATTCCTTGAGGCCATATAATGAAGTAAATATATAAAATAATGAACAAAGAATGTGAGAAAACAATGGTGCCGTCATTTGACCAGTTACCGGCCATGGTTGCTGAACTTTCACGCAAGTTCGACGCATTTCTCGACAGACCCGAAGAAGCCGAAACAGCAACTCCGATGGGTGTTACCAACTGTGCGGAATTTCTGACCTCGATAGAGGGCAGGAAGGTAACCGCCGGCGCGGTCTACAACCGTGTTCACAAAGGAATGCTGCCTTACCGGAAAAAAGGAGCTCATCTCTACTTCCTGCGTGAGGATATCCTTGAATATATCACCAAAGAGAAGATCCACCACATGTCCCTTACCCTGAAAGAGCTTTAATAACCCAAACGATTACCGCAATGGAAAAAAGCACAAACCCGGAGCGCCCGCTTATTTACCAGCGCATCGCCGCCATTATGGCCGAAGTGCCGGCCATCGGCAAAAACAACCAGAACCAGGAACAGCGTTACCGCTTCCGCGGCATTGACGATGTCTACAACTCGCTTCACCCGCTTTTTGCAAAACACCAGATTTTCACGACCTCGGAAATCCTCAGCAAAAACCGCGAGGTGTGGACAAACAAGAACGGCACCATCATGATCGAGTTCACGCTGCAGGTGAAATACCGCTTTACGGCCATCGACGGCAGCTTCATTGAGACCGAAACCATGGGCCAGGCGATGGACTCCAGCGACAAGGCGAGCAACAAGGCGATGAGCATGGCGCACAAAGCCGCCATACTGCAGATTTTCATGATACCGACCGTTGACATTGAAGACGCCGACGCCGTTACGCCGGAACCGCATGCGCACGGCTACCAGCAGCAGCCGGCGCAGAGGCCTGCAGCCGCACCGCAGAACGGCGGCAGCG
>JBAWYL010000007.1:0-92479 GCA_037143555.1 Chlorobiaceae bacterium | reverse complement strand
AGAAACTGATTGATACCAGTGCAGACAAAGCTGTAGTTGAAGTTGCCTACCGCTCAGCTGTCCAGAAGCTTGATAGACTCGGGGTAAAAAATTACATTCATGCCAATAAGGCATCCCGTAAGAAGTCTCAGTTGACCCGTCTCTTGAACAGTTACGTGAAGGCCGAGTAAGAAGAATATCAGTTTTCAGGCTTGGTTTCCATTAAATCGCGTTCATGTTTGCATATTTTCGCGGTACACTGACTTTGCTTTTGCCAGAAGAAGCTGTGCTGGAAGTTTCTGGGATTGCATACAGGTTCTTGATTTCCGCAAGTACATACCGTCAGCTGCCCGAGCAGGGCAGCGAGGTTCTTTTGTTTTCCCATCTTTCTGTCAAAGAGGATTCTCTCCAGCTTTATGGCTTTATAAAGGAAGAGGAGCGGCAGTTGTTCCGTTTGCTCCTGCTTACCTCAGGCGTAGGGCCTAAACTTGCCTTGGCAGTTCTTTCAGGATTACCCGTCCAGGAGGTTCATGAAGCTATACTTGCCAATGCCCCTGAACGGCTTTATGGTATTACTGGTGTTGGGAAAAAAACCGCCGCAAGAATTATTCTTGAGTTGAGAGATAAAATTTTGAAACTTCCTGTTGCAGGCAGTTTATCCGCAGCGCCTGTGCTTCAAACAACCCGATTGCGTGAAGATGCGGTCAATGCCCTTGTGACCTTAGGCTTTTCAAGACTCCCTGTTCAGAAAGCAGTCGCCGGTATTCTTGAGCAAAGCCCTGAGCTCAGTGTCGAAGAGCTGGTCAAATCAGCTCTTGTTTCAATTCATAACAGTTAGCCGTTAACAGTGACCTATCAGGAAGCTCTTGATTTTCTCTATCCTCTCCATCGATTCGGAATAAAGCCTGGTCTTGATCGTGTTCATGCGTTGCTGGATTCTCTTGGCTCACCGCATAAGCGATTGGGTTTAGTGGTGCATATTGCCGGTACGAATGGAAAAGGGACTGTTGCGGCTGCACTTGCTTCGATATTTCAGGCCGGCGGCAAGAAGACCGCACTCTATACCTCTCCTCATCTGGTTGATTTCACCGAAAGAATCCGAATTAACGGGAAGCAGATATCGGAAGAGAGGGTTGCTCACTATTGCTCACTTTTCAAGAAAGCGGTTATTGAAAACCATTCAACATTTTTTGAAGCTACAACTGCTCTTGCATTTGCGTGGTTCGCCGATGAAGGAGTAGATGTTTCCATCGTTGAAACCGGGATGGGTGGGCGACTGGATGCGACCAATGTTGTTGACTGCGATTATGCAGTGATTACAAGTATTGGAATGGATCATACGGCTTGGCTGGGAGAGACTCTTTCCCTGATTGCTGCTGAAAAAGCTGCCATTATTAAGCCGTGTTGCAAGGTGTATACCGCTGTTGCCGAACAGGAAGCTTTTCTGCCGATACAGAATCAGGCTCAGTTGTGCGATGTTCCGCTGTTGGTCGTGGGAAAGGATCTGGTTAACAGGGTCTCTTCGTCTGAACCGGGAGTGCTGGAGCTTGATGTTATGAGTGTTTTACGGCATTACCCCGGGCTTAAAGCTCCGCTTACCGGATCATTTCATGCCTCCAATGTCTCTCTTGCTGTTATGGTTGCCGAAGATGCAGGTGTTGCGGCAAAAGATATTTATTCAGGGCTTGAACGGCTCTTGCAGACCGGATACAGGGCAAGGCTTGAACGGCTCGATACGCATCCTGCAATACTTCTCGATGTATCACACAATCAGGACGGTATGCGCCAAACCGTTAATACGCTCTTGTCATTCAGGGATGCGTATCAGCGAATATTTGTCATTTTCGGTCTTGCTTCGGATAAGGATGCCAGGGCTGTTATCCGTGAACTTCTTCGTCTCGACTGTTCATTTGTTCCGGTTACTATTCCTTCCGAACGAAGTGTTCCTGGTCAGGAATTGGGCGCTCTCTGTGTCAGCGAGGGCGGTGAGGCAACGGTATTCAGCACAGGACATGAGGCGCTTGACTATCTGCGGGGGAAAGCATGCGAGGATGATCTGATATTGGTGACGGGTTCGTTTTATCTTGCAGGCGATATTATTACTTCCTGTTTATGATAAAGCATTGGAATGAAAAGTATTTTTTATTGAAAAAATTTTATATTTACCTCTAACTACCAAAATTCTTCATGCATGTAAAAGCATACCTCTTGCCATAATTTCTTGTAGTGATTATCCCGTTATTTTTATTATACATTTCCCCTTTCATCTTCTTTTTCCTGCTTTCATGTTACATGGTAAAGCGTTAAAGGTAATCCCCATTAATGATGTCATTGTATCGGCTGTCCATTGGATTTGCCGGACAGGAGTGACGGGCTCTGTAAGGGTCTCAGCCATTTTTTTTACAAATAATAAGCGTTGAATACAAATACAATGTCAAACAATTCTGCTTTTAAAGGTCTGGACATCAATATGCTCCAGAAAAAGAAGGTTTTTGAGTTGCATGCTTTAGCCAAAGAGATTGGTGTGATGGCTGCCGGTTTACGCAAGGAAGAGCTGATTTTCAAAATTATTGAGGCGCAGTCACAGAAGAATACTGATTCTGAAAGTGGCAATGTCATGGTTAACACCGGTGTTCTGCAGGTCATACCGGAAGGTTACGGCTTTTTACGCTCCGCAAATTATAACTACCTCTCTTCTCCAGACGATATTTATGTATCTCCTTCTCAGATCAAGCGGTTTAACATGCGCACCGGAGATACAGTATCAGGTCAGGTCAGGGCACCAAAGGAGGGAGAACGGTTTTTTGCTTTGCTGAAAATCAACACGATTGATGGTAATGATCCGGAAATTACCAGAGAACGGCCTTATTTTGAAAACCTGACCCCTCTATTTCCTCGTGAACGCCTCAAGCTTGAAACAAAGCAGTCTGAAGCCTGCGGAAGGATTATGGATATTTTTACTCCTATCGGTAAAGGGCAGAGAGGGTTAATCGTTGCGCAGCCGAAAACCGGAAAAACCATGCTTTTGCAGATGATTGCCAATGCAATCATAAAAAATCATCCTGAGGTTTATCTTATTGTGCTGCTTATTGATGAGCGTCCTGAAGAGGTGACTGACATGGCAAGAAGTGTCCCTGCTGAAGTTGTGAGCTCTACGTTTGATGAGGATCCTGAACGTCATGTTCTTGTTGCAGACATGGTCCTTGAAAAGGCAAAGCGGCTTGTTGAGGTTGGCAGAGATGTTGTGGTTTTGCTTGATTCTATTACCCGGCTCGCAAGGGCTCATAATACCATTATTCCTCACTCTGGAAAGATTTTGTCGGGTGGTATTGATGCCAATGCGCTTACCAAGCCGAAACGTTTTTTTGGCGCTGCCCGTAATATTGAAGAAGGTGGCAGTCTCACCATTATCGCGACGGCGCTTGTTGATACCGGTTCGCGTATGGATGATGTTATTTTTGAAGAGTTTAAAGGAACCGGCAATATGGAGCTTCTGCTCGATCGCCGGCTTTCTGAGCGCAGGATATTTCCATCCATCGATATTCTTCGTTCCGGCACTCGAAAAGAAGAGCTGCTTTTTTCACAGGAAGAGCTCTCCAGAACATGGCTTCTCAGAAAGTATCTTGCCGACAAGAATCCGATTGAATGTATGGAGTTTATGCGCGAAAAAATGGCTGATACCAAAGACAATAAGGAATTTTTCAAATATATGAACGCCTGAAGTACGCCTTTGGTGCTGCATGCCGGACAGTTGAATAGCGTTGCAGGGTTATTGGCTTTCGCTGGCTGCTGGTGCCTTTTTTACGGCTTTGATTGTTTCGCAATCGGTGGTCACGGATATGCCTCCGGCGGTGCAAAACGGGTGGCTTGATAAATATGATTAATTTGTATTCGGTGGTGAAATAAGGTTTGCGGTTTTAAAAAAACTTTCTATATTATCAGCCTTTAAAACAAGAGGAAAGACACTTACTATATGCCCTGCGGAAAAAAGAGAAAACGTCATAAAATGGCGGTACATAAGCGGAAGAAAATGCGCCGTAAGAACAGGCACAAGAAGCGCCAGAGATACCAGAATAAGTAAGTTCCGGTACTCATGTACCTTTGTTACAGGTTGAGAATATAGCTCAGTCGGTAGAGCATCTGCCTTTTAAGCAGAGGGTCGAAGGTTCGAGTCCTTCTATTCTCACTGATTGTTATCGTGATTTATTGCATTGGATTGCCCGAGTGGTGAAATTGGTAGACACACTATCTTGAGGGGGTAGCGCCGAAAGGTGTAGGAGTTCGAATCTCCTCTCGGGCACTTGTTATTTTAAGAAAGCCGCTTTTAAGCGGCTTTTTAAATTTCCGCTGTTTTTTTACTCTATGCGTTCTCAATGATTGTCTTGCCGGTTTAGATATATTATTTTTTCAAGGTGAGGATAGTCGGTTGTTACAGCATTGCCTTTTCTGATAATCAGAATATAAGTTTCAATGAATATTGCTGTATGCGTCTGTCAGGTACCCGATACTGCTTCAGTGATTGGATATGTTGACGGAGCAATGGATTGTTCAAGAGTTAATGAGGTCATGAATCCCTATGATGAGTATGCTCTTGAGGAGGCTGTGCTTTTCAGGGAACGGTTTCAGGGAACCTTTGTAACTGTTTTTAGCGTTGCTTCTGATTCTGCAAAAGAGGTGCTTCGCAAAGCGCTTGCCATGGGAGCAGACAGTGCTGTTTTGGTGAGCTGCCGAGAAGAGGTGACAGATCCGATGCAAACAGCTCAGGAGTTGAGTAGGGCAATTTCCGGTTTTTATTCAGGTGTTTTGCCTGACCTTGTTTTTTGCGGGAAGCAGTCTACTGATTTTCAAAGTGCACAGGTTCCTTCCATGCTTGCTGAGATGCTGGGCATGGCTTTTGTTTATGGTGTTACCTCTCTGAACTGCTCCGGCGACTTACTGAGGATAGAGCGTGAAATTGAAGGGGGAGTTGAATACATCGACGTTATGTGTCCTGCAGTGCTCAGTGCCGAAAAAGGCTTGAATACCCCTCGCCATACCAGTATAAGGGCGGTTATGGAAGCGAGAAAAAAACCTTTCAGTATTTTGCCGTTCAGCCTTCATGAGAAGCCTTTTGTTGTTATGACTGGCATTGAGCCTGTTGCGAGAAAAAAAAAATGTTGTATCGTGCCGGATGAAAAAGAGTTGATACGGATTCTCAGTCAAGCATGCAATGTTTTGTGAAGGGAGCGGTATAAAAGATGATAACTGCAGTGAAAAACAAATTTCTGGTATTTCTGGAACAGAGAGAGGGTGTTGTTAAAAAAGCGTCTATTTCTGCCTGGAACAGGGTTCAGGAGCTTGCTGCCTTACGAGGAAACTCTGTTGTTTCGGGAGTTCTTGCCGGTCCGGCTGATACCCGGCAGCTTGAAGGGATCATGGCTGGTGACGGGGTGATTTATCATGCAAAAGAGGAGAGGTTGAGGTTTTACAGTCAGGAGTATTATGCAAGACTTGTTGAGGATATCTTGAAACGTGAAGCATGTACGGCCTTGTTTTTTGCCGATACGGTCATGAGCAGGGAGTTGGCGCCAAAACTTTCCGTGCGTCTTCAGGCTTCATTACTTTCCGGGTGCCCAGTGCTTAACAGTGATGAAGATGGCGGTTGTTTTCGACCGGTCTATTCAGGATCGTTTCTGGCTTCGTTTGCGGCCGCACGTCATCAGCAGATCTATATTCTGCCGTCACGCGCACCGGCGCCTGCCTGTTTTTCCGGAGGGGAGATCAATGTTATTGATTGTGAGCCTCAAGGCTTTGCAACAGATGAGGTTTTTCCTGTTGTTCGTCAGATTGTCATGCATGCCGGGCGGCCTGATGTGGCTGAAGCCGGCATTATAGTTGCGGGTGGCAGAGGTATGGGTAGTGCTGAGGGTTTTGTTCTGCTCGAGCAGCTCGCGTCGCTTCTTGGGGGTTCCGTCGGAGCCAGCCGAGCGGCAGTTGATGAAGGGTGGCGTCCTCATGCAGAACAGATCGGGCAGACTGGAAAAACGGTGGCTCCTGCTCTCTATGTTGCCTGTGGAATATCGGGCGCTGTTCAGCACCTTGCCGGCATCGGGTCTGCCGGTATTGTTGTAGCTATTAACAGTGACCGGCATGCTCCGATTTTTGACGTTGCTGATTATGGTCTTGTTGGCGATGTGCACATTGTGCTGCCGAAACTGCTTGATTTGTTAAAGGAATTTTTGAAGAAGCAATGATTAAGGGTACTTTACTGTTTAGGAAAATAGGTCGTATACGATAGACCAGTGGAACGTAAATATTATTCAGCCAATGCATAAACTTCAGGTGGATATTCTTGGGCTTTCGACAAGCCCTCATACGAACGGAGCCTATGCTCTTATTCTTTATGAATTAGAGGGAAAGCGGAAGCTTCCTATTATTATTGGTGGTTTTGAAGCGCAGGCAATTGCTCTGAAGCTTGAAAATATTAAACCGCCGAGACCGTTTACCCATGACCTTTTTAAGAATATTGCAGATGTTTTTCATCTGCAAGTCAAGGAAATAGTTATCGATGAATTGCATAATGAGACCTTTTATGCCAAGGTCGTCTGTGAAGTCAATGGTGAAGTGCATGAAATAGATGCCCGTCCCAGCGATGCTATCGCCATTGCCGTGAGGTTTAATGCTCCGTTGTTTGTTACCGAAGAGATCATGAGCGAGGCCGGCATCAAGGAAGAGCAGAAAGAGGATGGGGAGGAGGAGAGTGAGGCTGAGGCGCTGCAGGCCCAGGAGCTCCCTTCGCCTGTTCCTTTCAGTCCGAATATGCGGCTTGAAGAGCTGCAGGCGGCACTCAATGAAGCGATAAGTAATGAAAACTATGAAGAAGCGGCCAAATTGCGCGATGAAATTACACGATTGAAAAGCAGTTCCTGAATAAGGTACCCTGTCCTGTAACAGGAGGCCTCAGCCTCCTGTTTCATTGATCCCTCCAAAGGTGAAGGTAAAGCTGAATCCCTGCTGTTTTTTGTTTGGTACACTTTCAATTGCATCAAACCCGTAACCGTAGTCAAGACCGATCTGGCCGATAATGGGCAGATAGAGTCGCAGGCCGATTCCGGCTGATTTTTTCAAGTCGCTATAATTTACCGATGATGCGTTTTGCCAGACATTGCCGGCTTCAGCGAAAGCCAGAGCGTATATAGTCACTGATTGTGACATGGTCAGCGGGTAACGCAGCTCTGAGGTAAATTTTGAATAGATTTTGCCGCCATATAGTGTCGATGACGGGTCGTTGGGATATAAATTAGAGCCTAGACTCCTGTCGCCATACCCTCTCAGAGGAATAGTGGGCAGTGTGGACATGCCGCTGCCGCCCATGTAAAAGAACTCGGTGTAGGGAATGTAATCTTTGTCGGTAAACGTCCCGAGATAGCCCTGCTGGGTTGAAATGTTCCAGACCAGGTTTTTTCCGAGCGGCAAAAACCAGCTTGAAACTCCTGTTATTTTATAGAAATCAACCGTACCCGGCAGGGGTCCTCCGGCAAGCTCTCCCGAAATAGAGTTTTTGCTCCCTTTGCGTGGATAGATAGGGCTGTCAATACTGTTGCGGACAATGGTCTGCGTTATTGAATACTCGTCGGCCTGGGTGGGAGCATCGGCTGATGATGCATAGAGACTCAAAAGGCCACCGTTCGTGTGAAGGTATTTCAGTCTCAAGTTGATGGAGAAGTAGTCGTCCGGCCAGGTCAGGCGTCTTCCGATGGAAAGGGTTGTGCCGTATTGATCTGATACAGTCGGGTTATCTAAATTATCGTTGGTATAGTCATAGGAAGTATGGGTTTTATACACTGAAAATCCGACAGCTGTCGGGGTGCCGAATGCCCATGGTTCTGTATAGGAGAGGCTGAGCGTATTGTAGTTGTCGCTGCCGAACTGCCATTGGAAGCCAAGTTTCTGGCCGTCGCCGTGTGGCAGGGGCTGGTAGGCTGAACGATCGAAGATGTCCTGGAGCGAGAAGTTGTTGAAGGTAAGGCCGAGTGAGCCGACAAATCCTGTGCTGCTGTATCCGACTGATGTATTGAAGGTATCGGTCTGTTTTTCGGTGACATTGTAGGTCAGGTCAACCGTGTTGTTTGCCGGGTTCGGTTGAATATCGGGTGTAATCTGTTCAGGGTCGAAGTAGTTGAGCATGCTCAGTTCTCTGATGCTGCGCACAACATTCTGGCGGCTGAACATATCTCCCGGAACCGTATAGAGCTCTCTGCGGATGACTTGGTCTTTTGTTTTGGTATTGCCTTTGATATTGACGGTGTTCAGCTGGAATGGTTCACCTTCAGTCATAGAGACATTAAGATCAACCGAATCGGGCTTGATGACTTTTTCCTCGAGTTTTGCCTTGAAGGAGAGGTAGCCGCGATCGAGATAAATTGAGCTGACATCGCTATTGTCCTGAGAGAAATTCAGCTTTTCCTGAATGAGTTTTGCATTGTAGGTATCACCTTTTTTGATTTTGAAGGTGGTATTGAGGATGTCGGTGGTTGCAAAATCCTTGGTATTGCCGGTCCAGGTTATATTCCCGATATAATATTTCTGGCCTTCATCAACATAAATGTCGAGAATAAGACCTTTTTTGTCATCGATGTAGCTGATCGAATCGCTTAAAACCCTGGCATCACGGTATCCGTTATTTCTGTAGAACTCAACCAGCAGGTTTTTATCGTCGCTGAATTTATCGGTATCAAGTTTTGGCGACCCGAAAATTTTGCGCCACCATGAGTTCTGATGGGTTTCATTGAATACCCCTCTCAGCTTTTTCTGACTGAAGGCATTGTTGCCGTGAAAGGTAATTTTTTCAATAGAGACTTTTGTTCCCTCAGTGATTGAAAAAAGTGCATTGACATGATTTTTGCCGTTTTCCTGAAGGTGGAACTCCGCACCGGCTGTCAGATAGCCCTTTGAGGCATAGAGCTTTTCGATTTTATTGACGACGGTCAAGAGATCCTGCTGGCTGATTCGTTTTCCGATGACAAGGGAGGCTTTCCGGCGCAGCTCATCAGTGTCGATTTTTTTGTTGCCTTCAAAGGTCACCTTGTCAAGGACGGGCAGTTCTTTAACCGTGAATTTCAGGGTGATGTTTTTTTTGTCAAGATCGGTTTGCTGGACGCTGATATCACTGAACAGCTGGAGCTGCCAGAGATATTGCATAACGCCGGGGAGTTCAGGTCCGGGGATGGCGATACGATCGCCCGCTTTAAGCGGCAGACTGGCAGTTATTTCCTTTTCGTTCAGGGTTTCAAGGCCGCTGAAGGAGATGGCGGTGACGGCGTAAACATCCTTGTTTGTATCGGTGGTCGGTGCATGATCTGCAGTCGCAGTTTTCTTGCTCTGTCTGGTTTTTGCCTCAACGGTGTTTGCTGTAGTATTCAGGGCAAGAGCAAGCAGTACAAAGGTTATCAGTGTCCGCGTTTTTTTCATGGAATTTCTGTGAGTAAACAGGTTAAAGCTTGCTGGCTGGTAGAGTATTGTTCTGAATCTGTTCACTTGTCTGTCCAAACCTCCGTTCCCTTCTTTGAAATTCCAGAATAGCATCATAGAGTTCTGGACGTCGGAAATCAGGCCAGTAAGTGTTTGTATAGTATATTTCGGAATATGCGCTTTGCCAGAGCATAAAGTTGCTGATCCGGAACTCTCCGCTTGTCCGGATCAAAAGCTCGGGATCAGGCATTGAGGCGGTAGAAAGATAAGACGAAAAAAGCTGTTCATTGACAGATTCGGGGTTGAGGCGTCCCCGCTGGACATCAAAGGCAATCGCCTTGCAAGCCTGTGCAATATCCCATTGACCGCTGTAACTTAGAGCGATAGTCAGAACAAGTTTGCTGTTGTTTTTGGTAAGTTCCATGGTTTGCGTCATTGTGGAACGAACTTTATCCGGCAGAATATCGATTTCGCCGATGACATTAAGGCGGATATTGTTTTCATGGAGTTTACGCCCTTCTCTGCCGATAACGTTGACAATAAGCCGCATAAGAGCTGAGACTTCGTTTTTCGGGCGTTTCCAGTTTTCGGTTGAAAAGGTGAAAAGAGTGAGATAGTTTATGCCCAGTTCTGTGCATGCTTCAACAATATCCCTGACTGAATCGACTCCGGCAGAATGGCCTTCCATTCGGGTTTTGTTTTTCGACTTTGCCCATCTTCCGTTTCCATCCATAATGACGGCAATATGACAAGGGAGCGTGCAGGAGGATTTAAGCTCAGCTTGTATTTTTTTGTCAACAGAGGTATTGTCTGTGGAAAACCAGTAAGTATTAAGGGTTGATAAGCGGTTTGTTTTTTTTGTGAGTGCCATAAATTCTTTTTGCTCTTTATCGCTGACTGGCAGTCATGAACATACCATACCATACAATGATCTTGTGGGGCCTATAATTGCTTGAATTGAATAATATGCAGTTATTTACTATTATACAAACTTTACACATAATGAAAACCGGTAATATTTGCAGGCATTATTTCGTCGAATGTAAGAAGTGTCAGGTAGAGACTTTATTTCTGTTAAAATAATTCACAATAGACGTGCAATTAAGTAGTTACGAGGATTTACGCTTCAAGTTAATCTCTAAAAAGATAACCTGTGAAGAGGTCGTGCGTTTTTATCTGGAACGTATTGACCGTCATCAAGATGATAATATTTATATCACCGTTTTTCATGAGCAGGCGCTGGAACGGGCCAGAAGCCTTGACAGGAAACTTGGTAACGGTGAGAGTATTGGAAAACTTTTCGGAATGCCGATGGCAATAAAGGATAATATTGCCATGAAAGGTGCCCGGCTTACCTGTGCCTCGAAAATTCTTGGGAATTATGAGAGCGTCTATGATGCAACGGCGCTGCTCAGACTTCAGGAGGAAGACGCTGTTTTTCTCGGAAAAACCAATATGGATGAGTTTGCCATGGGCAGCTCGAATGAAAATTCGGCATTTGGTACTGTTCCCAATCCTTTTGATAAAACAAGAGTGCCTGGCGGAAGTTCGGGCGGTTCAGCTGCAGCAGTTGCCAATGGTCTTGCCATGGTGGCGCTTGGCTCGGATACCGGCGGATCGGTTCGTCAGCCTGCAGGGTTCTGTAATATAGTGGGTTTGAAACCGACGTACGGCAGGATTTCCCGTTTCGGACTTGTGGCATTTGCGTCCTCATTTGATCAGATAGGGGTGCTTGCCGCTAACTGCGACGATGCTGCGCTTGTGCTTGAGGTAATGGCCGGGAAGGATGGTCATGATGCCACTTCTTCTTATCATGCGGTTGGTGATTACTCTTCCGAAATGAGCGCTGTGTCGGTTGAGGGACTTAAAATAGGTGTGCCAAAAGAGTATTTCCCCGACTCTCTTAATTCTGATGTAGCCCGTATTGTAAAGGGAAAGCTTTATGAACTTCGCGATCAGGGGGCTGAACTTGTTGATATTCACCTGCCGGATAGTGAATATGCCATAGCGGCATATTATATTCTTGTTACTGCTGAGGCATCTTCAAACCTTGCCCGTTTTGATGGAGCACGGTATGGCTATCGTTCTGAAGATTCCGCAGATCTTTCTGCCATGTATGTCAATTCGAGAACTGAAGGGTTCGGCAGAGAGGTTAAGCGCAGGATCATGCTTGGTACTTATGTGCTTTCTGCCGGATATTATGATACTTACTATAAAAAAGCGCAGCAGGTTAGACGGGTATTTCAGGACAGGTATCGTGAAGCTCTTGAGGGTGTTGATGTCATAGCCGGTCCGACATCGCCGTTTCCTCCGTTCGGTATCGGTGACAAAACAGGAAATCCGCTTGAGATGTATCTTGCCGACGTGTTTACCGTTCCGGCAAGTATAGTCGGCATGCCGGCTGTCAGTGTGCCGCTTGGGTTTGACAGCATGAACCTTCCAGTAGGTATGCACCTTATTTGCAATTTTTTTGAGGAGGGAAAGCTGCTTGGTATTGCAAAACATATGCAGCCGTCTCAGTGATATCAGGACGAGTACATAGTAACCATTAACCATAATATTTAAAGTAGCATGAGTGTATTAGTAAACAAGGATACCCGTCTGCTTGTGCAGGGGATAACCGGAGCGGAAGGGACCTTTCATACCTCCCAGATTCTTGAATATGGCACCAATGTAGTCGCCGGAGTAACTCCGGGGAAAGGTGATGTCCTGTATCATGGCAATGAAAAGGATATGTTCTGCCGGCCTGTGCCGGTGTTTAATACCGTACGGGAGGCTGTGGAAAAAACCGAAGCAAATGCTACTGTGATTTTTGTTCCGGCCTTTTTTGCCGCTGATGCTATTATGGAGGCTGCTGATGCGGGGTTGAAAGTCATTATCTGCATTACTGAAGGTATTCCAGTTAACGATATGATGAGGGCTTATACCTTTATCAAGGAAAAGGGAGCTGTTCTTGTCGGTCCGAACTGCCCGGGTGTTATTACTCCTGGTGAAGCTAAAGTCGGCATTATGCCGGGCTTTATTCATAAAAAAGGTTCAATCGGTGTTGTTTCCCGAAGCGGCACCCTGACCTATGAAGCCGTACATCAGCTGACCCAGGTCGGTCTTGGTCAGTCCACCTGCATCGGTATTGGAGGGGATCCGATTATCGGCACACGGTTTATCGACGCTATCAAGCTTTTTGCTGAGGATGATGAAACCGAAGGGCTTATTATGATCGGTGAAATAGGTGGAAGCGCAGAGGAAGAGGCTGCAGAGTATATTCAGAAATATTTCAAAAAACCTGTTGTCGGATTTATTGCCGGTCGTACCGCTCCTCCCGGTCGCAGGATGGGTCATGCCGGAGCAATTGTATCCGGAGGCAAAGGCACTGCTGACGACAAGATAAAAGCAATGGAAGCCGCTGGCATTCATGTTGTTGACAGCCCTGCTGATTTGGGTGAAGCCATGATCAAGGCGCTGGGCAGGTAATACAAACTGCCTGATTATTTGTTATTGACTGTTAAAGGCGCATTTTATGCGCCTTTAATGTTTCCCCGACTTTTGTCTTTTACCCTGAAAAAACGATCTTACAGATTGGCTGTGTGAATTATTTCCTTGATCAAGGAGTTTGTACCTGTATGATGCTTTTATCTGCCGTTCATACAACAGGCTCACTTTACAACAGGAACCATCATGTCACAGCTGTTTTCGAAAGCAACTTTAGGACTGCTTACGCTCCAGAACCATTTGGTCATGGCACCGATGACCCGCAATCGGGCAACAGGGAATGTTCCGAATGAACTTATGGCTGAGTACTACACTCAGCGTGCTTCTGCCGGGCTGATCATTACCGAAGGAACATCCCCTTCTCCCAATGGTTTAGGGTATCCCCGTATACCCGGCATTTTTTCAAGGGAGCAGGTTGAGAAATGGAAGATTGTCACTGATGCCGTTCATTGTAAAGGTGCTAAGATTTTTATCCAGTTAATGCATGGCGGGCGGATAGGTCATCCGCTCAATCTTCCGGCGGGCGCCCGTCTGCTGGGACCATCTGCGGTTGCTGCAACCGGTGAGATATATACTGATGCTGAGGGATTGCAACAGTTTGTTGTGCCTGAGGCGATGAACGACGCTGATATCAATAGTACTGTCGAAGAATTTGCTCAAGCGGCGAAGAATGCAATCGAGGCGGGGTTCGATGGTGTCGAGCTGCACAGCGCAAATGGTTATTTGCTTGAACAGTTTATACGCCCTCGTTCAAATCAGCGTACAGATCGCTATGGGGGTCCTATTGAGAACCGGGCCCGCTTTGTCGTGGAGGTTGTCGACGCAGTTATCAGTGCTGTTGGAAAAGAGAAGGTTGGCATACGTCTGTCACCGTATGGTGTTTTCAACGACATGCCGCTTTACCCGGAGATGGAAGCGGATTACACCTACCTTGTCACTCAGCTTAATGCTCGAGGGTTGCTTTATATTCACCTGGTAGATCACTCATCTATGGGTTCGCCGGAAGTGCCGGCTTCAATTAAAGCAATGTTTCGCAAGGAGTTTAAGGGGAAGCTGATTCTCTCTGGCGACTACGATGCCACGCATGCCGAGAACGATCTGGCTGCAGGAAAATGTGATTTGGTGGCCGTGGGACGGCCATTTCTTGCCAATCCGGATCTCGTTGCCCGATGGCAGTCAGGTGCAGCGCTCAATGAGCTTGATATGAATACTTTTTATACACCAGGAGCTAAAGGCTATACCGATTACCCTGTGTTGAGCTGCTATCCATAGCAGGCTTCTGCGACTTTTCAGGTTCAAACTACGGTTAATCGAGT
The DNA here is from genome assembly GCA_037143555.1 of Chlorobiaceae bacterium. Lineage (GTDB taxonomy): Bacteria > Bacteroidota > Chlorobiia > Chlorobiales > Chlorobiaceae > Chlorobium. The sequence goes on along the minus strand of JBAWYL010000007.1, from coordinate 78,245 downwards.
CTGCCGGACTTTGCTTGACGTTTGAGATCATCATTAGCGTAGATCACAACTTCAACGCGTCGGTTCTGCTTGCGACCCCATTCGGTATTGTTTGTCTCAATCGGTTTGGTATCGCCATAACCTATCGGTGATAACCGTTGACGTGATACACCGTATGTTTTAAGAAGATTAGCTACCGAATCTGCCCTTTTTTCAGAGAGTATCTGGTTTGAACTTCTGTAACCGGTATTGTCGGTATGACCCTCAATAACAAGAGTCGTGTCATGGTAGTGATTGAGAATACGTGCAAGTTTCTCAATCTCATACCGGCTTGTTGAGGTTAAGGTTGCAGAGCCGGTTGAAAAGAGGATACCGGAATCAAAGATAACCCTTATCCCTTCACCTTCACGTACTACTTTTGCTCCTTTGATATCGTGACCGATTTCAGCGGCCTGCTTGTCCATATAATTACCAATAAGCGCTCCTCCCGCACCGCCAATAACAGCACCGATAAGGGCACCCTCAACGAAATTGCCGTGTGTGCTGCCGATAATTCCTCCGATAATGCCACCTCCGGCAGCACCGAAGCCTGCACCCCGTCCAGCATTGGATGATGACTCGCAGCCCGAGATAAACGTAGTCATGGCAAGAATGAGCAGGAAGACAAGCGGCCTGGTAAGTTTTTGCATCTGTGTCATAGCTGAAAAATCTTGTGAATTAAATAAGAGTGAAATCATCAGTGCAGTGCTTTCATTCTGTTATTGTACGGCAATGCAGCAGTACTTATTATTTTTAAAATAGTATAGTAAAAACATTACAGCAAAAGATACGGTCAATTTACTATTCTATGAGTCTTTTTTTACCGGGTGCAATGCCGCTCAGCGTTTTGTTGCAGCTTACCCGGAAAGCGATCTTTCAGAGACCAAGGGTGATCAGGTCATGAATATGGACCATCCCGACGGGACGCTGCTCAGTGTCGCAGACCAGGAGTTGTGTTATGCGGTAGGTTTCAAGGATATCAAGACACTCTTTGGCCATTGTACTGGTTGACACTGTTTTCGGGTTTGCCGTCATGACTGAGCCTGCGGTGAGGGAGAGGAACTCTTTGCCGCTTTGTACAAGGCGCCGGAGGTCTCCGTCGGTGAATATGCCAGTCAGACTTCCTGCGTCATTGACCACCGCGCTTACACCATATCGTTTCGATGTCATTTCAAGGATAAGATCGGTGACTGAGGCATTTTCCAGGACGAGGGGTACGGCGCTGTCTTTTGCCATGATGTCTGTGACTTTTACGGTAAGTCGTCGTCCAAGTGATCCTTTCGGGTGGGTAAGTGCAAAATCTCTCTGCGTGAAATTCTTTTGCTGCATCAGGGATATGGCGAGGGCATCTCCCATGGCGAGCATGGCAGTCGTTGACGTTGTCGGCGCAAGATCGTAGGGACAGGCTTCTTTTTCTATATCGGTATCAAGTGTAATGTGGGAGTTCTGGGCAAGAAAAGATCTCTTGTTGCCGGTCATGGCAATGATTGTGGCACCGATCTGTTTGAGAGCAGGGATAATAAAATTCAGTTCTTCCGTGGTGCCGCTTTTTGAAAGGCAGATAACGATATCATCCTGGCTGACAATACCAAGATCCCCATGGGCAGCATCGGCCGGGTGAAGAAACAGTGATGTTGAACCGGTCGAAGACATGGTCGCGGCTATTTTTTGGCCGATAATACCGGATTTACCCATACCGGAGATAATGATTTTTCCCTTGCATGCTGCCAGGAGCAGGACTGCATCTGAAAAACTGTCATCGAGTCGTTCGGCTATCTGTTGAATGGCTCGAGCTTCCTGTTCCAGAATTGTTTTTCCGGTTTGTATAATCTGCCGGCCGAGGGATGTTGTGTTCATGGTATCATATAGAATAGAGCTTCAAGAAAGAAAAGAAAATCAGTTACTCTTTTTATAAACTGTAATATCGGCTAAATTGGGTAATTACCATTTGGTTTACTAATCATAATGCTGTTGCTATGAATTTTGATTCAATGAGCTGGGTTATTGTTATGGCGTTATCGCTTTCTGTGTTTTCACTGTTTATTTTTTTGTTCTCCAAGTTTATAGGGTATATGAAAAAAGAGCAGAATCTTCAAATAGAGTCACTCAAAGATACGCTGATTGATAAGGACAATCCGGTAGGCCTGCACGGGGATGAACTTGAAAAACTCAAGGAGCAGCAAGCTGAAGCCCAGCGACATCTCAAGGAGGTTATATCAAGAATTCCTGTTATTCAAAAAGATGGCAGGTTTCAGATTGATGAAGAGGCGATACGGAAGCAGAAGGCAGAGGCTAATGGTTCAGGAATGTCCGGAACGGCTGCTAATGGTAATTGTTAAGGTTTTCTGATTTTATTTTCTGCATGCTTTCAAAGTTAAAACTTCTTTTTAAAGATACCGTTATCTACGGTTCGAGTTCCATACTGGCTCGCAGTCTCAATTATCTGCTGGTTCCTCTTTACGCCAATAAGCTTTCAACGTTTGATAATGGTGTACAAACCATTATTTACGCTAACATAGCTTTGGCAAATGTGTTGTTTTCGTATGGGCTTGAGACCTCATACCTCAAAGTGGTTTCAGATTCGGCACATCGGGACAGGGATGAAACGCAGCTTTTTTCTACGGCCTTTCTCACTCTTTTTGTTACTTCAACGCTTTTTGCGATCGCCATCGTCTTTTTTGCTCCATTTATAGCTCAAGTAATCGGGTTGGCAGCCTCAGATTTTACTTTTGTCCGTTATGCCGCTCTGATTTTATGGATTGATACGCTTCTGGTCATTCCCTTTGCAGAACTTCGACTTAAAAGAAAAGCAGTGCAGTTTGCTGTTGCAAGAGTGGTCGGGGTGATCGCTGTTGTTGTCAGTGCAGTTATTCTTATTGTCCCTCTTCATGCCGGTTTGTCGGGGGTTTTTATTGCCGAAGCATTTGGATCTCTGGTCAGTCTGCTGCTGGTTATTCCCGTTTTCAGTCAGTTCAGAATCTTTTTTTCAGTTGCCCAGTTGCGTGAAATGCTTCGCATAGGGCTGCCTTATGTGCCTACAGGGATTGCCGGACTATTGATTCACCTGATTGACCGGAATATTTTAATTCGCATTCCACCTTCACAGATAGAAGCCATTTACGGGAAAGGCTATCAGGCATCTGATATTGTCGGTATTTACGGCAGGATTGCCGCTTTTGGGGTTGTGCTGCAGCTCTTTATCCAGGTCTTCCGTTTTGCATGGCAGCCGTTTTTTCTGCAGCATGCAAAAGACCCCGAGGCGAAAAGGCTTTTCCAGCATGTGTTGAGTATTTCAACCTTTTTCACCATGTTTCTGGCTCTTGCGGCTACCTATTTTGTTCCTGATCTTGTCCGCTATCATTATGCAGGAAGGTTTTACCTGCTTCCTCCCCGTTACTGGATCGGGCTGTCCATTCTGCCATGGATTTTTTTAAGTTATGTCTTTGACATGATTTCGACCAATCTTTCTGCTGGCATTCTTATTACCGGCAATACAAGATATCTGCCGGTTGTTACGTTTGCCGGTGCCGCCGTTACGGCTCTCTTCTGCTGGTGGCTTGTGCCGGTGAGCGGTATGGATGGTGCCGCGTACGCTATTGTTGCCGGTACGGTTGTCATGTGCGCTGTTATGGCCTGGTACTCTCTCAAAGTTTTTCCTGTCAACTATGACTGGCTTAAACTTTTTCTGTTGTTTGTGGCGGGTATCGGGTTGGGATGTTTTCAGTTCGTTGTCAGGCCGGAACTGTTTCAAGCCGGAGCTGTTTATGCCATTAAATCAGCCTTGCTGGTTCTTTATCTTGCGCTTGCCATGGTCATTTTTCGCGATGAAGCCATCCGTTTTACCGTTAAGGTGGGGAATAAATTCAGGCGGAGGTAATTATCTGTGCCTGCTTTTATCTATGCGGTTCATCACCTGCAGGCGGACGATTGCACTCGCCTCTGAAAGCTGGAGTCGAGTGCAATCGTCCATTGCCACCATGCATTCGGCGGGTCGCCATGTTTTCAAGCACCTCTTTTAACCGGACTTTCTGTTCGGGTGTACAAAGCTTGGCAAGTTGATGAAAATGAAGAACCAGTTCACGCTCTATTGCTGCCTGATGGAAACCTATTGCAGCAATGATTGAATCTGTTCTTTTAGTATCCGGGTTATCTTTAAGCGATTCCTCAACCAGTTGTTTTTTCAGCGGAGCAATGGCCTCCATTTCAGGTCTGACTTTGAGAAAATGTTCCTGTCGCAGTTTTTCGAAACTGGCGGTTTGTGATGCATTGAGGGCAAGCTCCCTCTCAAAAAAGTTCTCATGATTGAACAGACGGCCTCCCAGGAGAGACTCCGGTCTACGCGAGTTCTGAAGCCAAAGAGCTCCAAGTAACGTAATATTCAGCACTACAAGAAGAGCGAATGCTGTGGCAATTAAACGTTTTGAAGTAAAAAAGTTCATAAAATTTATTTTCTCATTATAATCGTTGATGTGATCCGTTTCAAGACATGGTCATCCTGTGTCAAGGTGCCTGGGTTTCATGGGAGCCGGTATCCGATGTATAGGCTGCTGATTTGTCGTAGTAGGCAAATTCATGACCCGTATAGTCATCACTCAGCTTGTCAAGCATCTCACTTATGCCTGATGTTGTTCTCCGGTTATTTTGCTGAACTGACAGTACAGCTGCACCTATATTGATAATAATAAGCAGTGTGAAAAACGCAAGACGCAATGTGAAGCGATTTTCTGCAAAAGAATCAGAATGTTTTGAGTCTGGACCGAACTCTTTCTCTACTCTCTGCATAAGCCGGACTCTGAAAAAATGGTTAACCTTAAGAGGTTTCATTTCATCAAGCAGTTCCATTGTTTTGGCAACCTGTGCCTCTATGTTGTCGTTATGCGGTTTCATAATAAATTCCTGTTTCATTACATCTGACGACAGACAGGTGAAAAACTTGTGGTTTTCGGAAAAAAATCATTGTTGTTTATAGTATGCATAAAGCTTGTCGTGAAGGTTTTTTTTTGCCCTGTGAACAAGAGATTCAACTGCTGAGACTGATGTTTTGAGAATATCAGCAATTTCCTGATTACTGAATCCCTCTTGTTTGCTGAGCAGAAACGCTGTTTTCTGGCTGTCGGGGAGAGTGCCGAGAGCTTCCTGCAGGATTGTGGCCTGCTCGTTTCCTACTAATGCCTCTGCAGGGTTATCCTGTGGCGATGCAATGTCTGCGGATGGATCTTCAATGCCGATTATTCTTTTTAACGAGCTGAACCTTTTTTTTCGTTTCAACCGGCGCAGGTGGTCAAGGGATTTAGTAACGGCAATTCTGTATATCCAGGTTGATAGTTTTGCTTCTTCCCTGAACTGTTCAAGAGAGCGGTATACTTCGATAAAGACATCTTGCGCAAGATCTTCCGCATCTTCGAGGTTAAACACAAAGCGGTAGCAGGTATTGATGACCATTTCCTGGTGTTCAGCAACAAGGTTCCTGAACGACTCTTCTTTTGATGTCATACCTGATGCTGGCAATGAACTGTTTTTCAATGCGGTGACTATTGCTGCCTTTTCCGCATTGGCCGTAACTTCATACAATTTGCCTTGTCTCCGTAGGATGCATCTGTTAAAATAATGCTTTACAGTAAGACGGCGAAAAAACGGAATTCATGCGGTAGTTTTCTATAAAAAATTATTCGACTAAAAGCGAAATGACGATCTCCCTTGATTTACAGTTGGGGAAATCGTCATTACTTGTTTTATTTTCAATGGGTTATCATGCAAGCTTTGCGGCAAAGGCGAGAACTTTGTCAACCTTTTCCTGTGAGTCCGCTTCGCAATAAAGGCGCAGTATCGGCTCAGTTCCTGATGGTCGGATAAGCATCCATCCACCTTCAAAGTGATATTTATAGCCGTCGAGATTGTTGAATTTCAGGGTTTTGTATCCAGCGATGTTTTCAAGGTCTCCTGTTGAGGCACGGTCAATAATGGCTTGTTTTTTAGCATCGCTCACACGAAGGTCAAGCCGGTTATAACAGAAAAAGCCATATTCATCGTAGAGTTCCTGGACCAGCTCTGAAAGTTTTTTGTTTCTGCGGGTCATCATGTCAAGGATCAGAAGGCCGATATAGACGCCATCGCGTTCAGGCAGGAATGAGGTGATGCCTATGCCGCCGGACTCTTCTCCTCCGATGAGGATGTTGTTGGTAGTCATGAGCTTACTGACATGCTTGAAGCCGACCGGAAGCTCATGCATTACAAGATTATATTTTCGGCAGATTTTGTCGATGACATCGGTCAGCGCAAATGTTTTTGCAACTTCGCCGGTTTGATGCTTCTCTTCTACAAGATCTTTGAGGATAATGGCAAAGAGTTTGTGTGAGTCAACAAACGCACCGTTTTCATCAAGCATGCCTATCCTGTCGGCATCTCCGTCATTGATTATGGCGACATCAGATCCAACCTCTTTAAAAAACTCGATAAACTCTCCGATATACTGTGGTATCGGCTCTGGATTAATGCCTCCGAAACTCGGGTTAATGCTGCAGTGGTAGCAGCTGAGAATTGATTCATCAAACAGTTTAGTGATAAGATCCTGACCGGCGCCGAACATGGCGTTATGGGCTATTTTAATTCTTGATTCGCGAATCTGAGGCAGGTCAATGCTGTTTTTCAGATGGGCTACATAAAAACCCTTCATATCAGTCAGCTCAATCAGTTTGTTATCGGCTGCAATCTCGGTTTGCGGGTCAGCCAGCGGAAGATAATTTTCGATTTCAGCAATAACGTCCGGATGAGCGGGACCGCCATAGGACGCTTTGACCTTGAAGCCGTTATATATAGCAGGATTGTGTGACGCGGTAATGACAATTCCGCCTGCGAGCTGCTTGGCTTTTGTAAAGAGAGATACTGCGGGGGTTGAAACAAAACTGTCTGACAGAAAGACCTTCAGACCCTGTGATGAAAACACTTCGGCGGTATATTCAGCGAACTCTTTTGACATGAAACGGGTGTCGTATCCGACGCAAACACCCTTTGCTCTGTTTGGATGCAGAAGAAAGTAGCGGGCAGAAGCCAGTGCTGCAAGTTTCAGGTTATCATAGGTGTAATCCTTTGCTATAATCGCGCGCCATCCGTCAGTACCGAATTTAACTTGCATTCTTTATTGATTTTGATATAATGGGAATTAAAACTTTGTAAGTAAAAGTTATGACATATAAGTCGGAAAATACAGTTTCCATGTCGTTCATCCAATTATCTCTCATTTTTGATGGCAAAGAAGCTTTTTGTTTTAGCAGGTGAGGTTTCGGGAGATATGCATGCGGCCGGAGTAATTGCTGAACTGTTGAAAGCAAGGCCTGACGTTTCAGTGTTCGGTATCGGTGGCCAGAAACTTCGGGCTCTTGGTGCTGATCTGATTTATGATGCCTCACAGACGAGCATCATGGGGTTTCTTGATGTACTGAAACATACAGGATTTCTTCGCAGGGTTATTCGTGATCTCAAGGAAGCAGTCCGCAGGGAAAAGCCTTCGGCTGCTTTTCTTGTTGATTATCCGGGGATGAACCTGTTGATGGCCCGATTTTTTCATGAGCTCGGCATTCCGGTAATCTATTATATATCACCTCAGGTCTGGGCATGGAAAGAGGGGCGTGTGAAGGCTATCAGGCGTGATATAGACCGACTGCTTGTTATTTTCAATTTTGAAGTTGAATTTTATCACCGCCATGGCATTACTGCGGAATTTGTCGGTCATCCTGTTATTGAACAGCTTGCCGAGCTCTCTTTTCCTTCCAGGGAGACGTTCTTAAAGAAGCATAATCTTCCGTCTGACATAAGGCTTATCGGGCTTCTTCCCGGGAGTCGCCCGCAGGAGATTGCTCATATTCTGCCGGAAATGCTTCATGCAGCCCGTCTGATAAGCCGGGAGTACCGTGCAGTATTTCTGTTCGGTCGTGCGCCCCATCTTGATGACTCTTCGTATGATGTTCTGTCTCAGTACAGGGATCTTTCCATTATTGCCTGTTCTGCCTATGAGGTTATGCAGTTCAGCGATCTTGCTTTGGTGACCTCTGGAACAGCAACTCTTGAATCGCTTTGTTTTGGCGTACCGATGATTGTTGTCTATAAAACGGGTATGCTTAACTACCTTATAGGTCGTCTCGTTGTAAAGCTGAACAATATATCACTGGCCAATATAGTTGCTAAGGGCCTTGGGAGCAGAGAGAGGGTAGTGCCTGAACTTATCCAGCATGAGGCTGACGGAGCGGAGATATACCGGCGTGCCGGAATGATTCTTGATAACCCTGAACTTGCTGCTGCTATGCGCCGGGATTTGCTTGCTGCACGCGATAAGCTTGCAAGTGCTTCTCCTTCTGAAAAAGTTGCTGGGATCCTACAGGAATATCTCTAAACAAAAAGCAGGGAAACTATGGAAAAAGCTGTTGACTATCTGGTTGGTCATCCTGTGCTGTTTGTTATTGCTGTCATCGTTGCAATCATGATCCTCTTTTCTTTTTTAAGAAGGATCCTGCGGTTATTGCTTGTGGTGGCCGCCGTTCTGGTGCTCTATGCGGCCTATCTTCAACTCACAGGAGGCTCAACGCATGAAGCTTTTCAGCATATCGGGCTCTGGTTCAATAACGCATTCCATTCTCTATCCACTCAGTTTGGTCATCTGTTTGACTTCCTGAAATTCCCGACAAAATAGCTCGTCATTTTATTTTTCCGGCTGACGAGATTGCTCCAGTAGGGCAGCCTTCGGCCATGAGGGTACTGTCTACAATCAGATCGTTTTCAAGCTGTTCAAGCATACGGACACAGATTCCACAGTCTACGCACTTTTCCCTTTCCATGCTTATATCGACGGCTTCTGCTTTATAAAAGCCTTTATGGTCATGATTTTCTGCTCTATAAAAGGGAGTAAAGCGATTGGCAAGTTCCCTCAAACGGCAATCGATCAAAGCGTTGCAACGGCACTGCAGGCATCTCAGGGATTCCTGACGGGCAAACTTTTCGGTATAGCCCAAGGCAACTTCCATGAAACCCTTTGAGCGACTCTCAAGGGACAACTCAGGCACAGGGACTCTTATTGCTGGAGACGTTCTTTCGTAGAAAGCCTGGGGCGCTTCATCTTTTGGTCCGAAGGAGGAGTTGAAAGATGTTTGCCCGGCAACAGGGATTGTCCCGTTTAAAAAGAGGTCGATGGTGTCTGCGGCTCGCTTTCCCTGTGCAACTGCACGGATCGCAATGTCAGTGCCGGTTACACAGTCTCCTCCTGCAAAAATCCATGGTGTTGCGGACTGAAGTGTCTCAGGATCTACCTGCAGTTCTCCTCCCTGCCTGATACCTATTCCTGCGGCATTTCCTGCAGCAGGGTCAATCTGCTGTCCGATGGCCGATATGATGGTGTCGGCCGTCAGCGTGAACTCTGAACCTACTGCAGGTACCGGCTTTCTCCGTCCGGATTTGTCAGGTTCGCCGGGCTTCATGCGTATGGCCGTGATTTCGAGTGCACCGTCTACTGTCCTGATTGCTATGGGAGCAGCGTGTTCCGCGATAACGACGCCTTCTGCAAGAGCGTCCTCAATTTCAGATGTGTTTGCAGGCATCTCATGTTTTGAACGTCGATAAAGGATAGTTACTGTTGACGCACCAAGACGAATCGCCGTTCTTGCTGCATCAATAGCTGTATCTCCTCCTCCTGTTACTATGACATGTTTTCCGGGATGCTGCTGCTCACCGCAGGCTGCTTTACGAAGAAATTCAATACCGCTTACCACTCCGGGTTCAAGCTCCCCGGGAATGTTCATGCTCGAAGAGAGTTGTGCGCCAACAGCAAGAAACAGGGCGTCGTATTCCTTTTTCAGGGTGTCAGGAGTGATCTCTTTGCCGAATGCTGTATTGAAGCGGAACTCAACACCTATATCTCGTAGCGTTGCAATATCACTCTCGATAACAGCGTCTGGAAGCCTGAAGCGGGGGATTCCATATCGCATCATACCTCCGGCATCAGCGCCGGACTCGAAAATTGTGACCGCATGTCCCTTGCGCAAAAGGAAGTAGGCTGCGCTAAGTCCGGCTGGTCCGGATCCTATAACAGCTACTTTTTTTCCTGTTTTTGGGGGAATTTCAGGGATAAACCGATCAGATTGCTCACTGTCTCTGTCGGCTGCATACCGTTTCAGTGCACAGATTGAGACGGGAGTGTCGATGCCGTGTCTTCTGCATTCATCTTCACAGGGGGCTGGACAGATTCTTCCGAGAATTCCCGGGATGGGAATAGTCTCCTTGATTATTTGTATGGCCTCTCTGTCATTCTGTCTTGAAATTGCCGCAACAAAATCAGGAATATCGCAACCTGCAGGGCATGACAGCTCACAAGGTCCCATGCAATCTCCCTGGTGCTCTTCGATGATTTTTTCAAGGCTCTGACGCCGCATCGAGTTCAGCATTTCATTGTCAGTTTCAATCACCATGCCTTCCGATACGAGGGTGTGGCATGCGGGAACAAAACGGTTTTTCCCCCTGATTTCCACTATGCACATCCAGCATGAACCTGTTTCATGAAGGGAATCATGAAAACAAAGAGTCGGAATCTCAATGCCTGCGGTTGCTGCAGCTTGAAGAATCGACCGGTCAGGTGAAGCCGTAACCTGTTGCCCGTTGATGGTAAGAGAGAGTTGATTCATGGGGTTGTTCCGAAGTTGTGTTCAATATATCGGGCCACTTTTTCAAGAAGCCACATCGGTGTGGAGGTGGCACCGCATACGCCGATATTTTCAACTGTATTTCCCTCACTGTCCATCAACCACGTCTCCTTGATTTCTTCACTATCTTCAATAAAATAGCTGTTGGGGTTTGCTGCTTTACAGATATTGAAAAGCACCTGCCCGTTTGAGCTTTTTTTTCCCGCCACAAAGATAACCGTGTCATTGGCAAGGGAGAAGTTATGCAGTTTCTGGTTTCTGCTTGAAACCTGGCGGCAAATGGTGTCTTTATAAACATGCCGGGGCATCGCAAAGACGTGGGTCATATCCGCTGTAATATCAATATCACGTATTGCCATCCATTGAGGCTGTGTGGCGGAACCGTCTTTTGCGAAATAGTGTTCAAGATTTTCTTTCAGCTCATAAAATCCCGGAATATCCATTGTGGTCTGGGAAATAAGCGCTGTTTTTTTAGAAGGGTCAAGTGTTTTTATCTCTTCGGGGTCACTAAGGTCGGGATGTTTGATAATGACTGCGCTATTATTGCACTGTCCGTTGATGCCTATAACTTCGGGGTGGGTATGTTTGCCGTATATAATGATCTGGTAGCCCAGCTTATAGAGCATTCTGGTTGTGCGCTGCAGTCTGGAAACTACAGGGCATGTCGTATCTGTAAGAGTCAGATTGTTTTCTTTGGCAATCCTGTAGGTTGAAGGAGGTTCCCCGTGTGCCCGGATAAGTACCTGGGCGTTTTTAAGCTCCTTAAAGGCTGTTTCGTCAATAGTGATAAGGCCGAGAGCCTCCAGCCGTTTCACTTCAACCTCATTATGGACAACATCGCCGAAAGAGTACAATTTTCCTTCAGTCTGAAGCTTTTCTTCAGCGACATAGATGGTTCCCTGCACTCCGATGCAGAATCCTGACGAAGTTCGGTCGAGGTTTACATTCACGCTGTAGGATTTAATGTCAAATGTGAAAAGTCAGAAGTCAAAAGTAACAAGTATGGATACAAAAGGCAAAAGCGAAAAGAAGAGCATTGATTTTCAGGAGAGAACGGCTGAGCGTGTTATACTTCAACGAGTTCAACATCCGGCAGTTCTGAGCCCATGAAGAGCTGATAGAGCGTGCTGAATTTTTGAGGAAGATCACTGACCAGCAGGTGCGGAGGGTATGCTTTCCGGTCAGGATTAAGCAGTTCCGACTCCGTCAGAAGTTGTTTCGTTCTGAGGGCGACAGCTTCGGCTGAGTCGATAATACGGATACCCTGGCCGATTGTTTCTTCAATGACATGACGAAGAATAGGGTAGTGTGTACAGCCGAGCACCAGTGTATCAATCTCCTTTTTTCTGAATGTCGTAAGATATTCTTTTGCAATAAGTTTTGTTGCGGGATGATCAATAAAGCCCTCTTCGGCGAGAGGGACAAAAAGAGGGCAGGCTTGCGATATGACTTCAATCTCCGCATTGAGCTCGTTAATTGCGCAGGCATAGGCATTTGAACAGACCGTTGCCTGTGTGCCGATGACGCCGATACGGTTATGTATTGTTGCTTTCACAGCCAGCTCGGCACCGGCTTTTAATACTCCAATAACCGGAATGGTGCCGCATGTTTTTTCAACTATATCGAGAGCAAGTGCTGAAACGGTATTGCAGGCGACAATGATCATTTTCGGCTGATACCGCATGAGAATGCGGGTGTCGTCAGAAGCATACTTCCTGATGGTAACCTGCGACTTCGGCCCGTAGGGCACCCTCGCAGTATCACCAAAATAGATGATCCTCTCAGAGGGCAGGGCTGCCTGTACCGCTTTGACGACAGTCAGACCTCCGATACCGGAGTCAAAAATACCAATAGGACTTTCACAGGTGACGTTATGAATCATTGCCGGTCGGAATATTGGACAGCTGTCAACGGTTAAAAAACTAAACGCTATACATTAAATCGGAAAACAATGACATCGCCGTCTTTGACAATGTACTCACGGCCTTCTGAACGAAGTTTTCCGGCTACTTTGACTTTCTGCTCTGAGCCCAGCTCAATAAGATCAAGGTATGACATTACTTCGGCCCTTATAAATCCTTTTTCAAAATCAGAATGAATTGCTCCGGCAGCCTCAGGTGCCGCAGCGCCTTTGCGTATTGTCCAGGCATGAACCTCTTTTTCTCCTGCTGTAAAATAGGTCTGAAGTCCGAGAAGATCATACGCTGTTTTAATCAGCCGGTCAAGGCCAGACATGCTCAGCCCTATGCTTTCGAGAAATTCCGGACGTTCTTCCTCAGGCAGTTCGGCAATATCGGCTTCGGTCTGAGCGCTGATAATCAGCATTTTTGCGCCGGATGCCGCCGCTATTTCCGCAACCTTTCTGGTATAGTCGTTTCCATCGGGGAGGTCCGATTCTGCTACATTGGCGGCAAAAAGGATGGGTTTTGTCGATAAAAGAAAGAACTGCCGGGCCATTGATTGCTCTTCAGCGGTTTCAATAATGTTTCGGGCAGGAATGCCTTCACTGAGTCCACGTATTATTTTTTCCGCAAGATCAACCTGCAGCAGAAGTTCTTTTTCTTTTTTTGCATTTTTTCGAAGCCGTTCAATACGCCGTTCCATACTGTCAAGGTCGGCCAGCATCAGCTCTGTTTCAATAGTGACAATGTCGTCTGCCGGGTCTATTCTTCCTTCGACATGAATGATGTTGTCATCATCAAAACATCGAACGACATGAACAATTGCATCGACCTCCCTGATGTGTGACAGGAACTGGTTGCCAAGACCTTCTCCCTTGCTTGCCCCTTTTACAAGGCCTGCAATATCAACGATTTCAAGAGTTGCAGGGACAAGAGTCGGTGTATGAACGACATCGGCAATCTGCTGCATCCGCTCATCAGGGACGAGGACTGTTCCGACATTTGGCTCTATGGTGCAGAATGGGTAATTGGCAGCTTCAGCCTGTTTTGCAGTGATTGCATTGAAGAGCGTAGACTTCCCGACATTTGGCAATCCGACGATGCCGCAGCGAAGTGACATAAGAAAATATTGAAATATGAGTGACCAATAAACAATGGATTTAACATGTAACCAATATGTTTGGAAAAAGCAAATTTTTTTTATAAAATGAGAGTCTAATTAAAAATGCGTGTGAAACAGGAAATCGGGAATAAGCGTATCATCATTGCTATTGACGGGCCGGCAGCTTCCGGAAAAAGTACAACAGCCCGAAGGGTGGCCGGGAAGCTTGGCTATACCTATATTGATACTGGTGCAATGTACCGCGCTGTTACCTTCAAAGCTCTGCAGCAGGGTATACTCGATGATTTACGGCGCAGTCCCGCAAGCGTTTCCGATCTGGTCAAGGATATTTCAATACGTTTTGACGGCGACCGTGTTTTTTTGAACGGCAGTGATGTTACTGCAGAGATCAGGGATAACAGGGTTAGTCGTGCAGTAAGTTTTATCAGCTCACTCAAACCTGTACGCGACAGGCTCAGAGAGATGCAGCAGGAGCTCGGTCACGAGCGCGGAGTTGTCATGGATGGCAGGGATATCGGGACTGTTGTTTTTCCGGATGCCGAACTGAAAATATTTCTTGTAGCCGATGCACGCGAAAGAGCTCAACGGCGTTATGCTGAATTGTTGGCAAAGTGCGTGGGTGGAGGTGAACTGCCGGATCTTGACGTGCTTGAAGATGAAATAATAAAACGAGATCGTGCGGATGCTGAAAGGGAGCATGCACCGTTAAAGAAACACCGTGATGCTCACGAAATTGATACGTCGGATTTAACGATAGAGCGACAGGTTGATATAGTCTATAATCTTGCGTTGGATTTACAGAAGGATTGCCGGTAAAGAGGAACCGGAAAATTACAGTTTGTTTTTATTAACCATAAAACCGCATGCCGATATCTCTCGCGGCTGGCTGGCTAACTTACAAGAGAGGAAGGAAAAAATTAATGGCAGAAGCATTTACAACACAGGAAAAAAAGGTCAAGGAACGGCCAGCAAGAAAAAAACTCAAGTTTTTTGCGCACTACGAGCCCGCGGAACTTGCATTGATGGAGCAGCTTTATTCAAGCACGCTCAATGAAATCACCGAAGATGAAATTATCAAGGGCCGCATTGTCTCGATATCCAACAAGGATGTTACGATTGATGTCGGGTTCAAATCTGAGGGTATCGTATCATTGCTTGAATTCAGGGCCGAAGATGAAGTCAATGTCGGTGATGATGTTGAAGTTTATCTTGAGAATATCGAAGACAAGATGGGACAGCTTATTCTTTCAAAGAAGAAAGCCGACGTTCTCAGAATCTGGGATAAAATCTATGATTCAATTGAAAACGATACGATCATCAACGGCAAAATTATCAATCGTGTCAAGGGCGGTATGACCGTATCCCTTTCCGGTGTCGAAGCATTCCTTCCCGGTTCGCAGATTGATGTTAAACCTGTTCGTGATTTCGATGCTCTTGTCGGCCAGACAATGGACTTCAGAGTGGTCAAAATCAATCCCGTTACCCAGAATATTGTTGTCAGTCATAAAGTTATCCTTGAAGAGGCATATGCAGCCCGTCGCGAAGAGATGCTTGACAATATCAAGGTCGGCATGGTACTCGAAGGAACGGTCAAGAACATTACCGACTTCGGTATCTTTGTAGATCTTGGCGGTCTTGACGGTCTGGTTCACATTACCGATATCACATGGGGCAGAATCAATCATCCTTCAGAGGTTGTTGAGCTTGATCAGCCGATCAAGGTTGTTGTTGTCGGCTTTGACGAAAACACCAAGAGAGTCTCTCTCGGCATGAAGCAGCTCGAGTCTCATCCTTGGGAAAATATCGAGATCAAGTATCCCGTTGGGTCGAAAGCTCAAGGTCGTGTTGTTTCCATTACTGATTACGGCGCTTTTGTTGAAATTGAAAAGGGCATAGAAGGCCTTGTTCATATTTCTGAAATGAGCTGGACACAGCACATTAAGCATCCGGGTCAGTTCGTTACCCTTGGTCAGGAAGTTGAATGTGTGATCCTCAATATTGACAAGGATCATACCAAGCTCTCCCTTTCCATGAAGCGGGTCAACGAAGATCCATGGATTGCACTTTCAGAAAAATACATTGAAAATTCTCTGCATAAGGGTACCGTCAGCAATATCACTGATTTTGGTGTATTTGTTGAACTTGAGCCTGGCGTAGATGGTCTTGTTCATATTTCCGATCTTTCATGGACAAAGAAAATCCGTCATCCAAGCGAACTGGTCAAAAAGAACCAGGAGCTGGAAGTCAAGGTGCTTAAGTTTGACGTTCATGCCCGTCGTATTGCTCTTGGTCACAAGCAGATCAATCAGGATCCCTGGGACGAGTTTGAGCAGAAATATGCTGTTGGAGCCGAAACACCCGGACAGATTTCACAGATCATCGAAAAAGGTGTTATTGTGATTCTTCCTGGAGATGTTGATGGTTTTGTTCCTGTATCGCACCTTCTTCAGGGTGGCGTAAAGGATATTCATTCATCGTTCAAAATCGGTGATGAACTTCCTCTTCGCGTCATTGAATTCGATAAGGAAAACAAACGCATTATTCTTTCTGCCCTTGAATATTTCAAGGACAAGAACAAGGAAGAGATTGAGGCCTATCTGCTGGCTCATCCAAATGAGAAAAAGGAGATCGAGGCAGCTACCGCTGAGCTTGAACCCCCTCTCAAGTCGGCTGAGAAAAAAAGCAGTGATCTGAAGCCGGCAGAGAATTAACTCTTCCTGCGCTTTACTTGCTATAAAAAAAGCCTTCTCTGTCATAAGGGAAGGCTTTTTTTGTGGTGTTAATAACCGTAACTCTTCAAGAGGTTGTTCTTTTTTCGCCAATCCGGCCGAACCTTTATAAAGAGTTCAAGGAAAACCGGACGGCCCAGCATCTCCTCAATATCTTTTCTTGCGGTCTGACCGAGTTTTTTCAAGGCGGCACCCTTACTTCCAATCAATATCTGTTTCTGCGTTTCCCGTTCAACAATAACCGAGCAGCGTATCAGATCTTTTCTGGTAGGGTCGGCTTCGTGCTGCTCCTTGAATTCATCAATGACTACTTCGGTTGAATAGGGTACCTCGCGACCGTAGAGCAGAAATATCTTTTCACGGATGATTTCACTGACAAAAAATCGTTCAGGTGCGGTGCTGAGCGTATCTTCCGGATATAATGGATCATGGAGAGGGAGAAAAGGCCGGATAGCTTCAATCAGTTGAGGGAGGTTGTTGCCTTTCAATGCTGAAACAGAAAGAACTGCTGCCGGATTCCATGTTTTTTTGATGATCTCTTCAGCTTCAAGCTGACGGGCGCCGGTTACAAGATCGCATTTATTGAGGACCGCAATAACTTTTTTCCCTGAAGGTTTCAGCCATTCATTGAACAGTTCTTCAGCAAAATCTCTGTCAAAAAGATCTTTTCTTCCTGAAAAAGGGAGCAGGGCGATAACGATATCGGCATCTTTGAGAGTATTTCTGATGATTTCGAGCATGGATTCATGAAGTTTCTGCTGAGGCTTCATAATGCCGGGAGTATCGAGAAAAATAATCTGGCAGGTATCGTTATGGTATATTCCGGTGATTTTTTTTCTTGTTGTTTGCGGCTTTGGTGTTACAATTGAAAGCTTGTAGTCGAGAAGCTCGTTGAGCAGGGTTGACTTGCCGGCATTCGGCGGGCCGATAATCATTGCGAAACCGCAAGCGAAAGGAGAGGAGTTCATATAACTTTTTATGAAAGGTTCAATCTGTTTACAGGAGACTATACAAAATTACAGTCTTACATGATAAAGAAAAAGGCGGGGAACTCTCTTTATAAAGATTGACGCTTTAGCTGTAATACAACGCGGGAATAATAGAGTTATGAAGGAACATAGTAACAACAAAGTTGCTGCTGTAACGCTTGGGTGTAAACTTAATTATGCTGAAACATCCTCTATCCTTGATGATTTATGTCATCAAGGATGGCAGCTGTCAACAATAGAAGAGGGAGCGGATCTTATTATTATTCATACCTGTGCAGTAACAAAACAGGCGGAAAAGAAATGCCGTCAAAAAATCAGGGGCATTATAAGAAAAAATCCTGCCAGCCGGATTGCTGTTATCGGGTGTTATTCTCAGTTGAATCCGGAGGGTCTTGCTTCAATAGATGGTGTCCACGCAATTCTTGGCAGTAACGATAAATTTCATATACAATCCTATAACGATATCACTGACGGAACAATTTCATCTCCTCTTGTCAAGGTCACTCCTGCAGATTCTTTTGATGAGGTCTATCCCGGATATTCATTACATGTACCAGAGAGTTCTGATCGGACTCGAGCATTTTTGAAAATACAGGATGGCTGTGACTTCGGATGCGCCTATTGTACCATTCCTATAGCAAGGGGAGGGTCGCGATCGCTTGCTTTGGCGCAAATTGTAGAGCGTGCTCACACAATGGCCTCATCAGGATACCGGGAAATTGTGCTTACCGGTGTTAATGTTGGTGATTATCGATACAGCGATCAGGTACTGTGTGATCTTTTACGAAAGCTTGAAGAGGTCAGCGTCAGCCGTATCCGTATCAGTTCAATAGAGCCGGACTTTATTGATGGTGAGTTGATTTCACTTGTGGCAGAATCAGAAAAAATTGTTCCGCATTTGCATATTCCTCTCCAAAGTGGATCAGACAGCATTCTCAAGGCCATGCGCCGCCGCTATAACACCGCGCTGTATCGATCGAGAGTGATGCATGCGGTAGAACGCATTGCTGATTGTGCCATTGGAACTGATGTGATTGTTGGTTATCCGGGTGAAACTGAGGATGATTTTTTACAGATGTACCGTTTTCTTCAGGAACTTCCGCTTGCATATTTTCATGTATTCAGCTGTTCTATTCGGCCGGGTACTCCTCTTGCCCGGCAAATTGCCAACCGTGAGCGCAACCCTGTCGATTCGGGGGAGATTGCACGGCGCTATGCAGCGCTGATCGAACTTGGCCGTCACAAGGAGTATCAGTTCAAGGCGCGCTATACAGGAAAAGAGTGTATGGTGCTTTTTGAGGCCGCGAGGCAGGTGAAAAAAGGAATATTCCACTGCAGCGGCTATACGCCTAACTATATTCGGGTCTCGGTTGAGACTGATAATCACGTTGTGCAAACTTTGCAGGGCAATGAATTGCCGGTTTTGATTGAGTGTTTAGGAGATGATTTGAATTTAAAAGGGAGAGTGCTATCTTGATTTTCAGTAATCTTTTGTACTGCACCGTCAACTAAATCATTGTTATCCATGCCAATTAAATCCCGTATCCGTTCGGTTCCAGACTATCCAAAAAAAGGAATCCTCTTTCGTGATATTACCACTCTCATTAAGGATCCGGTGGGTTTCAGGCTGGTCATTGACAATCTGACGCAGCACTATCTGCTTGATGGACTTGATTTTGATGTCATTGTCGGTATAGAGGCTCGAGGATTTATTATCGGTGGTGCATTGGCCTACACGCTTGGCAAAGGGTTTGTTCCGGTCAGAAAACCCGGAAAACTGCCGGCAGATGTTGTTTCCCAGGAATACGAGCTTGAATATGGAAGCGATAAGATTGAGATCCATGTTGATGCTCTTGTCGCCGGCCAAAAGGTACTTCTTGTTGATGATCTGCTTGCTACCGGAGGTACCGCTCTTGCTGCAGCGGCATTGATTGAAAAGGTAGGCGGCATTGTTTCTGAGATGGCCTTTATTGTTAATCTGCCTGATATCGGCGGGGAACAGAAAATCCGTGAAAAAGGATACAGTGTCTTTTCTCTTACTGATTTTGAAGGGGAGTAACAAAGAGATATGACGAGGTCGCTGATTGCAGCGGAAAATCATGAAACGGCAGCAAGGGCTGCCGTTCAATTTTTGCACTCATCCCATCATCTGCCACCGGTCTGGCTGGTGGCTCCGTTTTTTCTGCTTCTTTTCATGATTGCCACCGGCCCTCTCCTGTTTTCTCGTTTCTGGGAGCATCATTACGCCAAAGTGTCTATCGGACTCGGTGGTGTCGTTGCTGCATATTACGGGTTTGTGATGGATCAGGGAACCAGGATTCTGCTGCATACGCTGGAAGAGTATCTCTCTTTTCTTGCATTGATTACAGCGCTTTTTGTGGTTTCAGGCGGTATTCTTATCAGAATCGAGAGAAGAGGCGGGCCTGTTATTAACGGGTTGTTACTTTTTACCGGGGCGTTTTTTTCAAATATTATTGGTACTACGGGCGCGTCCATGCTTCTTATACGGCCCTACATTCGTATTAATGAAGGGCGTATCAAGCCATTTCATATCGTGTTCTTTATTTTTATTGTCAGCAATATAGGGGGTGCTTTAACCCCGATCGGTGACCCGCCTCTTTTTTTAGGGTTTTTAAAAGGAGTTCCTTTTTTCTGGATACTGCCAAAACTATGGCTTCCATGGATTCTGACGATTGCCGGTCTGATTCTTGTTTTTATGCTCTTGGACAGCAGGGCGGGGACAGGAGAGATGACGACAACCGAAAAATCCGGGAAGGTCAGTGTCGTCGGTGCTAAAAGCTTTATATTTCTTGCCATTGTAATCGGTGCAGTTTTTCTTGACCCCGCCGTTATTGACGGGTTTCCCACCTTTCAGATTATGCCGCATTTTCCCTTTGGTATTCGGGAGCTGATTATGCTTGCTGTTGCTTTTATTGCGTATAAAACAGCCGATAAAGAGGCGCTTAAAGGCAATGAGTTTAACTTTTTGCCTGTTCGGGAGGTGGCCTTTCTTTTTATCGGGATATTTGCCACAATGATTCCGGCACTGGAGCTTATCAGTGATTATGCTTCAAGCCATGCCGGTGGATTTTCAGTAACACGCTTTTTCTGGATGACCGGAGCTTTGTCCGGAGTTCTTGATAATGCGCCCACCTACCTGAGTTTTTTAGCCGGCGCCTCAGGGAAGTTTGGAATGGATATCAATACGGTTTCTGATATGCAAAAATTTGCACATGGGGTAGGCTCTTCTGTTCCTGGAGATGTAACTTCGGATATCTATCTGATGGCCATATCCGTGGCGTCAGTATTTTTCGGTTCATTGACCTATATAGGCAATGCTCCGAATTTTATGGTCAAAAATATTGCCATCCAAGCGAGGCTTGAAGTGCCTGAATTCATTGAGTATATCTATAAATACTCATTGCCGGTTCTTATCCCGTTTTTTGCCTTGATATGGTTGCTCTTCTTTAACTGTTAAAGAGCAGGGAGAGATCTATTTGCCATCGGGCTTCAGACTTTCACTTACGGCTTGCTTGAACTCCTTCGATATTTTGAAAGTCGGTACGTTTTTCGGATCGACGGTAACTTTCTCTCCTGTTCTCGGGTTTCTTGCCTGACGAAGATTTTTATACCTGATATTGAATGAGCCGAAACCTCTTATTTCAATTCGTTTTCCGGCTTTTAGAGAATCAATGATGCTTTCAAAGAGGCTGTCAACTACTGATTCCGTTTCATTTTTGGTCAATCCTGTCTTGTTGGCAATTACATTAACCAGATCAGCTTTTGTCGTTGTGTTTCCCATGGTAGTATAAAGCTTAGGTTGTTATAAGACTTATATTTACTTAAACCACAAATGAATAGCAACAATTCCCATAAAAACGGCAAATCCTTTCCGGAGCATGTCATTTGAAAGATGTGTGGCAATTTTAGCTCCGAAATAAGCTCCGGCAAAAAGTCCCGCAGCAATGATAAGTCCGATTGAAATGTTTTCCATCGAGATTTTCCCGGCGCGATAATACTCAATCACTCCAAGCAGTCCAACCGGTAAAAGCAGTGCAATAAGTGAGGTGCCAACGGCGCTCTGCTCGGTCATGCCGAATAAGAGCACCATCGCAGGAACAATAATGAGTCCTCCTCCGACGCCGAACATCCCTGACGTAAGGCCTGCACCAATACCGATGCCGATTAAAGCGATAAGCTGCATGTATGTCATTCCGGTAGTCATGTTATGATGTTGCCAGGCCGGGCGCCGGATGCTCATAGCCTATAATTTCTTTTATATCTATTGCATTAAGTGACTCCTTTTCGATAAGCATTTCCGCTAACCGGTGCAGAATCGCGCCGTTTTCGTTTAGAACAGTTTTCGCATTTTCCATGCAGGTCATAATAATATTGCGAACCTCAATATCAATTTGAAGTGCGGTTTCTTCGCTGTACTCGCGTATGTGGGAATAATCCTTTCCAAGAAAAACCTCCTTGTGACTGTCGCCGTAATTGATCGGGCCCAGTGTTTCGCTCATACCCCATTGTCTCACCATTCTTCGGGCAATATCGGTAGCCTTTTCAATATCGTTTGCTGCTCCCGTACTGGTTTCATGAAACATAATCTCCTCTGCCACCCTTCCGCCAAGGGCATAGGTAATCATTGCCAGCAGGTATTCTTTATTATGTGTGTATCGGTCTTCGAGTGGCAGGTATGCTGTCAGTCCCAGACTCCGGCCTCTTGGAATAATTGTGACCTTATGGATTGGGTCCGATCCCTTGGTATAGGTTGCAACGAGCACGTGGCCTGCTTCGTGATAGGCGGTGATTTTTTTCTGTTCATCGGAAATAAACATGCTTTTTCTTTCCGGCCCCATGAGAATTTTATCACGGGCCTGCTCAAAATTTTCAGCAGTAATCAGCGCCTGGTCGTTTCGGGCAGCCAGAAGTGCAGCTTCGTTGACCAGATTTGCCAGATCAGCCCCGGAGAATCCAGGAGAGCTTTTTGCAAGAACGTTTATATCGACCGTTTCAGCAAGAGGGGTATTGCGGGTATGAATTTTCAGAATGGCTTCACGGCCACGTATATCCGGTTTGTCGATGGTGATCTGGCGGTCAAACCTGCCCGGCCGGAGCAGTGCAGTATCAAGAACATCCGGACGGTTAGTCGCTGCAATAAGGATAACATTTTCGCTTGTTGTAAAACCATCCATTTCAACGAGAAGCTGGTTCAGGGTCTGTTCCCGTTCATCATGCCCCCCTCCCAGGCCGGCTCCCCGGCTGCGTCCAACCGCATCGATTTCATCAATAAAGACAATACAGGGCGAATTTTTTTTAGCCTGTTCAAAAAGATCTCTCACCCTTGCTGCTCCAACGCCGACAAACATTTCAACGAAATCAGCACCCGAAATGGAGAAAAAGGGGACTTTGGCTTCTCCAGCTATTGCTTTTGCAAGAAGAGTTTTTCCAGTGCCTGGAGGGCCAAGCAGGAGCACACCTTTAGGAATTTTTCCTCCGATCTTCTGGAATTTTTCAGGATTTGTCAGAAACTCTACAGTTTCCTGAAGTTCTTCAACCGCCTCATCAACACCGGCAACATCTTTAAAGGTGGTTTTAACATCAAATTCACTGACCATCTTTGCCCGGCTTTTACTGAAGCTGAAAATATTTTTTGCCTGAGAGCCGTTTTGTCCGCTCATTCGTCTGAAAAGAAAAAAATAAACAACGCCGAAAATAATCCAGGGGGCGAACAGAACGAAAAAGGTATTCAGGGCGCTGGTGCCTTCCTCGACCTTGAGTCGTACTCCTTTTTCTGCAAGGATGTCAGCCTGCTCCATGCTGAATGACGGGATCCTTACAGAAAAGCGGTCACTCTGGAGGTTTGTGTTGTTTATGAGAGGCAGCTGGGTAACCGTTTTAAGTTTTCCATTCAGGATAGCTGATTTATCCTCAAATGTTTTCACGGTAACTTCTGTTACAAGAGTTTGTGATAGCAGAGATTTATACTCGTTATAGGTGATTTCAGGACTGCCTGGGTTAGCAAAAAAACGTTGAAACAAAAAAATCATCAGGAGAGCAACCATCATAAAAAAAATAAAGCGAGGAAAATTGGACTGCGGGCCTTCTCCTTTTCCCTGAAACCACCCAGTGTTTTCATTTTCGTCTTTCACTGGCTTGAATTTATTTCGGGAATTATCTTTTGCTGACCTCTTTATCGGATTTTCAGGCATAACATAGGTTGGGTGATGATGTAAAATGTAACTTGCTAAATTTAAAGTAATTAAAAATAAAACTGCAATCGAAAACAAAAAGTTTATTTATACAGGTGGTTGTACCAGAAAGCTGCACCAGAATGACAGCATAAAGATTTTCCTGTTAATCTTTTATCTTGTGGCTTCAAAAGCACTGAGATTTTCTTAAATTCTGTGCTCTTGACTTAGTTCCCTGTCAATAACAATAAACAGTACAACGCTCATTATGGTTGGTAAAAGGGTTAGAACCAGGTTTGCACCATCTCCAACAGGGTATTTACATGTCGGCGGTCTTAGGACCGCACTGTATAACTACCTGTTTGCAAAGAAAATGAATGGGATTTTCGTTATCCGGATTGAAGATACCGATCAGACCAGAAAGGTAGAGGGAGCGCAGAAAAATCTTATTAAAACTCTTGAATGGGCAGGTATCATTGCTGATGAAAGTCCCGAACATGGAGGTAATTATGGGCCTTATGTTCAGTCTGAGCGACTTGATATCTATGCAGAATATTGTCAGCAGCTGCTTGACGATAATCATGCCTACTACTGTTTTGCAACTCACGAAGAGCTTGAAGAAAACCGTCAGCTTCAGATAAAGCAGGGTCTGCAGCCGAAATACAACCGGAAATGGCTTCCTGAAGAGATGGGTGGCTCCATTCCATCGAGTCAGATCAAAAAAAAGCTGGATGAGGGAGTGCCCTACGTCATCCGCATGAAAGTGCCTGATTATGTTTCTGTCTGGTTTGAAGATATTATCAGGGGCCCGGTTGAGTTTGATTCTGCAACCATTGATGATCAGGTGCTGATGAAATCAGATGGATTTCCAACCTATCATTTCGCCAGTGTTATTGATGACCATCTTATGGAGTTTACTCATATCATAAGAGGCGAAGAGTGGCTTCCTTCAATGCCAAAGCATCTTCTTCTCTATGAGTTTTTTGGCTGGGAACCTCCAAAGGTTGCCCATCTGCCGCTTCTGCTTAATGCTGACCGCTCAAAACTCAGCAAGAGGCAGGGTGATGTCGCCGTTGAGGATTATGTTCGCAAGGGATACAGCAGTGATGCTATCGTGAATTTTGTTGCCATGCTGGGCTGGAACGAAGGAGAAGGCAGTGAGCAGGAGGTATACAGTATGGAACAGCTTATTGACAAGTTTTCACTTGAACGGGTCGGTAAAGCAGGTGCTGTTTTTAATGTTGACAAGCTCAACTGGCTTGAAAAGCAGTATATCAAGAACCGTCCTTCAGAGAAAATTATTGAAGTCATCAAACCAATTCTTCTTGGTGAACTTGAAAAGAAAGAGTCGTTGATGCCGAGGGAGGTCATTACCGGGGATGCATATCTTGGACAGGTTATTGAGCTTATGCGGGAGCGCGTAGGGTTTGAACATGAATTTGTGACATTTTCTTCCTATTTCTTTTTTGAGCCTGAATCCTATGATGAAGAGTCGGTTAAAAAGCGCTGGGCTGCTGATACCAATGCACTTCTTTGTGAGTTTACCGCAATACTTGAATCTCTTGAAGAGTTCAGTGCAGAGAACATTGAAGCTGCTCTTAAAGAGTTTGTGGCTCCAAAAGGGCTTAAGGCAGCCTATCTCATTCATCCACTGAGAATATTGACATCCGGCGTCAGTTTCGGGGCAAGTCTTTATCATATGCTTGAGGTTCTTGGAAAGGAGACTGTGCTCAGGCGTATCAGAAAAGGTATTGAAAAAATCAGGGTTCCCTCTTAAACTGGAACCCTGATACGGCATGCGCAAAAGAGTGTCGGGTATTTTTGTTTTTTTCCTTTTGAAAAAAGAAGATTTATTCCTATACTTTGCCTCTCGTTTGAAGGACAGGTAGCTCAGTTGGTAGAGCAAAGGACTGAAAATCCTTGTGTCGGGGGTTCGATTCCCTCTCTGTCCACACCGGTTCACGGCAGTTTCCTCGAAGCCGCCTGGATACAATGTGCATGTCTACTCTTTTATTTCCCAGCTTTCCACATTTACAAAAGTATCACATGTCATGCAAGGCATCGAACAGTGCTTCAGTATTTGAACATTATCAAGTGCAGGTATGAATATTACGACCGAGCTTGATCAGGAAGTCTGGCATGATTTACAGGAGGCTGGAGCATACGAGTGGTGGTATTTTGATGCTGAAGACAAGTCAAGTGGTTTTTCTTTTGTAATTATATGGTTTTCAGGGTTTCCTTTTTCCCCTTACTATACCAGTCATTATGAAAAGTGGAAAAATCAGATAACTGGAGAAGCTCCTCTTCCATCCAATTACTCAGGGTTTAGTTTTCAGTTGTATGAAAACGACCGCGAGATTGTTAATTTTATTAAAGAAGGTCGTAACGGACTTTTTGAAAGCAGTCGGTCTGATATCGGTGTAAGATTTGAAAAGAACAGTTTTTCCTATGACGTGTTGAGAGATGAGTACTCTCTTGATGTTGATTTTTCCTTTCCTGCTCGTCAACAAGCTATAAAAGCAACATTATTGTTTACATCTTGCCGCAGGATTGTTTACGAAAAAAAAGATGGAAACAATGCTGGCCAGGTTCCTCTTCATCAGTGGCTTTTAAGTGTTCCGAAGGCTGAAGTTGAAGGCGGGATTGAAATTACGGAACAACAGAGCGGCGCAGTTCGAAGGATTACTGTCTGTGCAACCGGATATCATGATCACAATGTCGGGGCAATGCCTATGCAGGAGTACCTTTCCCGCTGGTATTGGGGCAGGGCTTTTTCTGAGTATTTTGACCTGATTTATTATGTGACTTTTTTTAAAAAGAATGAATTCCAGCCCCTTGTTCTCCTGGTGCTGCATGACAATACGAACGATAAAGTTACTGTGCTTGACAAGGTGCACTTCAGGGAAAGCAGTTTCAGTCGGGGGCTTTTTTCTCCGCTTCACAGCAGGAATCTTGAATTGCAGAGTGAGAATATTTGCGTAAAGGTTCATCACCACAAGGTGCTCGATGCCGGGCCGTTTTATCTACGGTTTGCATCAGGGATTTCATTGCAGGTCGATGGAAAGGAACTTGAGGGAATCACGGGCATATCGGAATTTCTCAACCCGGAACGCCTTCAGTCAAGATTCATGAGGGTTTTTACCCGAAGTAGAATCTGGCGTGATGGAGAGTCATCCATTATGTATGACGGCTATAACAATATTAAAAGTTCTCTTGATTGGATAAATAGTTAAAAAAATTATAAATTGGACAGTTTGTTTGGCCTATCCTGAATTGTATCCGTGAAAGTCGCTGTTCAAGAAAAGAATCAAGCATAGCAAAGAAAGAGTGGCTGTCGTTGAACCGCCGGGAGGTACTTGCCTTTTGATTTGATAACAATAAGTTTTAAAAAGGAGATAGATCGTAATGGCACAACAAGGTAATTTCAAGAGTCCGTCAAGGTTGGGCGCGCTTGGAGCTGGTGCACCAGTCTCTTCATCCGGCTCGGTCCCCGGCGGCAAGCCACGGGAGGACGGCCTTAAAGGGGTTGATTTCGAGCGCAGGAGTTTTCTCGGTAAAATTGTAGGAGGTATTGGCGCAGCTGTAGCTATATCTACCCTCTATCCCGTTGTAAAGTATATTATTCCTCCTGCTCAAAAGTCGTCTAATGTTAAAGAGCTGGTTGTAGGAAAAGCCTCTGAAGTTCCATTGAAAGGTTTCAAGATATTTCAGTTCAACAAGGACAAGATTCTTGTTGTCAACGACAACGGCAAGCTGACTGCCTGCAGTGCAGTATGTACTCATCTTGGTTGTCTTGTGCATTGGGATAACGCTCAAAATCTTATCGCCTGCCCCTGTCATGGAGCAAAGTACAAGCAGACCGGAGAAATTATTTCCGGCCCGCAGCCTTTACCTTTAACCTCGTTCAAGGTTAGAGTGGAAGGAGAAAATCTTATTATCGCAAAAGCTTAACCTTTAATTCTTGAAAACCAAGGGAGTCAGGAAAGATGGCTGAAAACAACCAGAACGCTTCGGCAGGAAATATTCCGGCCAAGCCGAAACCCGCTGCTCCAGGTGCCGCCAAACCGGCAGCTCCGGTTGCTGCAAAACCTGCAGCAGCTCAAAGTGGCGTTTATAAACCACCCGTTGACCGTCAGGAGTCGAATCCATACAAGGATTCTCGTATCAGTTCTTTAGGAGCCTGGTTCCAGGAGCGCTTTTATGTAGTGCTTCCGGTACTTGATTATCTTAAGAAAAAAGAAGTTCCAAAGCACCGCCTTTCTTTCTGGTATTATTTTGGCGGTCTGGCTCTTTTCTTCTTTATTATACAGATCCTCACTGGCTTGCTGCTCCTGCAGTATTACAAACCTACTGAAGCTGAGGCATTCGCTTCTTTTGTCTTCATCCAGAAAGAGATTCCTTTTGGCTGGCTTCTTCGCCAGATCCATGCCTGGTCGGCAAATCTCATGGCTTTGATGGCATTTATTCACATGTTCAGCAGTTTCTTCATGAAGTCATACCGCAAACCCCGTGAGCTTATGTGGGTAAGTGGTTTTATACTTCTTGTCTTAACTCTCGGTTTTGGATTTACAGGTTACCTTCTTCCCTGGAACGAACTGGCATTCTTTGCTACCCAGGTTGGTACTGAAACGCCAAAAGTTGCTCCCGGCGGCGCATTACTTGTAAGTATTCTTCGCGGCGGTGAAGATGTCAGCGGGGAAACGCTTACCCGTATGTTCTCGATGCACGTTGTGTTGCTTCCCGGCCTTATCCTGCTGCTGCTGTCTGCCCATCTGGCACTTGTTCAGATTCTCGGTACATCGGCTCCGATTGGTTACAAGGAGTCTGGCTTGATTAAAGGCTACGAGAAGTTTTTTCCGACTTTTCTTGCTAAAGATGGAATCGGCTGGCTGATCGGCTTTGCTCTGCTTATTTATCTTGCGGCTGTATACCCTTGGGGGATAGGTGTTAAAGCCAATGCGCTTTCACCTGCACCTGTCGGCATTAAGCCTGAATGGTATTTCTGGGCAGAGTTTCAGATGCTTAAAGATCTCAAGTTTGAAGGCGGAGAGCTTGTCGCTATTGTCCTTTTGACCGTTGGAGGACTTGTATGGGCTACAGTTCCTTTCCTTGATCGCAGGGCTTCACAAGAGCAGAAGAGTCCTCTCTTTACGTTCTTAGGTCTTGCAGTTCTAGCATTTCTGCTCATTAACACCTATCGTGTTTATCTAGAGTATGGCTGGTAACTGAAACATTTGTTGATACAACTCAAAAGCCCGGTTCATCCGGGCTTTTGAGTTGTATATGTGTTATGGGGTAACAGAGAAGATAAATCAGGCTTTTATTCTTATCAACTCTCCGATTTCATATCCGGCAAGGAAAGCCTGCATATTGATCTTTTCAGTAGCTTCTACCCAGTCAGCAATACCTGTTTCCTGTTTTTCTTTTTCAACAGGGGAGTCAGTTTTTTTCAACAACTCCTGCAGAGTTAGCCAGGCAATGAGTACACCAAAGCGGTGTTCGCGGAACCAGATTTTCTGATGCCGTTCATCAAACTGCAGCATTCGTCCGAGATGTGTTTTCTCTATACTATAGAGAGTATGCAAAAGAGCATGCAGATGAGCTTCCGGATCATCCGGCAGCAGCTCAGGTTTGTCAGTGAGCATGCAGCAGAGCAGGTCTGGCAGGTTGTCGTCCGGAATGCCGATAAGACCCTTGTCGGGGTAGATAGCCGCCACTGCCTTATTCATCAGCCAGTTGTCGATTATGTTTGAACGCTTTTCCATAGTAGATTCGACCATCTGCTGCAGCGTATCAAGCACAATCCAGTGCCTGACGATCATGAAATAGTCTGATCCATTTATGCTCCTCAAGCCGAGGGCGATCTGAAGTTTGCGAGAGTCAGGCAGGTTAGCCATCAGCCCGGCAAGATCTGCAGCTCTGCGGTAGAGTGCTGATGCCTGCGAAGCAAGATTTTCAGGCACGTCAAGAGGCTTTTCCATGAGTTCACTGAACTGCAATGCAATACGTTCAAGAAGTAACGCAATTGATTGTTCAAATGCGAGAGTCTCCTGTTCATCATGCAATTCTGCCAAGGAAGGAATGGGCTGTTCAGAGGTTAGAAAAGCAGTCACTAACCGGTGTAACGGCGAGAGGCTCATGGTAAGCACAGCGTGTTCTATTGATTCGGTTCCCCGGCCGTTGAGATCCAATGCAAGCAGGTCATAAGGGCGGAGTTTTGAAGGGCGAACTTCCCTGAATTCGAGGAATACATTATATTTATAGCCATCCAGAGCAACCATGAGCCCATTTTCTGCAATCTCTCTGTTAGAACGGATAAACTCCATTCCACTGGCATGATCCCTGAAAATAACAAAGGTGCCGTCCTCATGACTCAGGTTGAGCCCGTCAATCAGTGAACTCTGCCGGATTTCGTCATTATGTTTGTACCCTACCGATGTTTTAATCCAGCCGTTTGCATGTTCAAAGCGGTTGTTAAAGACCACAAGAGCTTTTTCATCGGCGAGACGGTTTGAATAGGCAAAAATATTTTCATTGACTCTGCCTTCTGGAGAGTAAACATCATAAAGGAAAAAGTGGCGCACCTCAGCAAAAAGAGGGCGCTTTTTCATGATGGGAAAAATCTCGCGGTAGTGTCGAGAGACAAGGTTTTCATCCGGCTGTTCATCATAATAGGCCTTGGCGTATTCCATGCCGTATTTTTCAGTAAAGCCTTCTACCTGTCCGTGACCGAACATCGGAAGGCCCGGCATGGTCAGCATCATTACGCAAACACCAAAATATTTATCTCCTCTGCCGAACTGTGCAATGGCGGTATCCTCATCAGGGTTATTCATGAAGTTTACATACCGCTTCAGGATTTGTGCGTCAAACTCCAGCGTATTCTTGATCAGGTACCGGTAGTCGGCATTATCCTCTTTTTTGAGCATGTGCATGAACGCACTGTTATAAACCCTGTGCATTCCAAGTGTGCGGACAAAATATCCTTCCAGCATCCAGAACGCTTCAGCAAGCAGGAGTGTGTCGGGAACTTCACGGTGAATGCGGTCAACTACTTCCCGCCAGAACTCCTCTGGAATGGCGGCATCGAATTCAGCCATGCTCATGGCATAGGATGAACGTGAAGGTACGCCGCCGCTGTGTCCATGCAGTGGAAACCAGAGTCGTTGAATATGGCGTTTTGCGAGTACCATGGCCGCATCAAAACGGATAATTGGAAACATCCTTGCGACATGAAGGATCTGTTGAATAACTCCTTCACGGACTTCCGGACTGAGAAAATTCAGCTGAGCTGTATCGTTCCACGGCATCATAGTACCGTCATTGCCATGATAGATATATCGGGTATCACCACTCAGGTAGTCAACTCTCTTGAAAGTGACCGCCGCATCTGAGCGGGTCCAGTAACCATCTTCAAGATAAATACCGTAACGGGAATCGTTGCTCAGGTTTGGGCCGTTATAAGAGTAATTATAATAAGGCGGTGTATCTGAGGAAAGAAACCAGTCGGGATTGGTTCGCACTAATTCAGAATCCATGCCGGTATGGTTCGGAACCATATCGCTTGCAAGGCGGATGCCGCGAATCTTAGTTCTGTAACGTAGGTTCTCGTAGCCTTCATAGCCGCCGATGTCGTCGGCAATATCATATTTTTCAAGTGCGTACGCTGATGCTTTCGCTTCAGGGTTTCCATGCAGCTGCTTGATTTTTTGTGAGGCGTAGCTCCGTTGCCAGAGACCGATCAGCCACAATGCCGTAAAGCCCCTTTCAGCAATAAGGTCCAGCTCAATATCTGGAATATCCTGGAGGCGGTGCACAGGTCGATGGTAAATTTTACTGAGCTGATCAAGCCATACGTAAGTGCTTTTAGCGAGCATGACGACTTCGGGCATCCATGATGAGTCAATAGAGTAGTTTGCCTCTGCATTGTCATCAAATGCGCTGTAATCGGGTATCTGGGCCTCTTTTTCAAAAAAACGGCCCTCTTTGCCTGCATCGTTTGTACGTGCGATCTCTTCAAAAAAAAGATACTTATCTTCTTCCTCGATCAAATCAATAGCGGCGGGAAGCAAATTCCAAAAAGGAGATTGTTCCAACAGGTCTCCCCAGTTCAGCCTGATATACCGAAGCTGTTCAAGAATAGATGATGGGGCGCGCCTTATTGGTTCGGTAAGCAGTTCGAAAAGGTCGATATTTCTGGCTCCTACCGGTCCCATTGATTTCATTGACGACCGCAAGGTCAGAATCAGCTTCCTGTATGCCTCTTCCTTCATCACGGCCTGATCGGTCAAGAGGTCTGAAAACTGGTCAAGAGCGGGATTTTGGGAATTAAGCCAGACAAGGAATGACTCTTCAAGCAGATATTTTTTGCTATTCTGTTTGCTCAGCCAGTCTGAAGGTCGTTCCGATCCAGTGTAAATGGTTTTAGTGGGAAACGCGCTGATAAACCGTGTCAGATAATTTGTCGTTTGCTCTTTTGAAAGCTCAGTTTCAAACCTCCCGTATGCGTTTTCAAACATGGTTGGCTGACGGACAGCCATGGATGAAGTCATGACATAGTGAAATAGTTCATGGAGCAGTTTCATGCCGTGGAACTGTGCCGGAAGAACAAGCTTGGCTTCCGCACCTTTCTGTTTTATCAGGAAGTCGTTAATGATGCTTGCCTGTTTCTCAGCTTGTTTGAAATTTTCCTGACCGGAGGCGAGTAAAGAGAGGAAATCAGGGTCACTCAGATGAAAAAGTTCACGGGCATTTCGGTTGACATAAAAGTGTTCTTTATTCTGAATCACTGACGGGTTATGCTGGATGGTCATAGTCTGGATGTAATGCCCGAAAAATTAAAATGGTTAAGAGTATCTCTGAAAATCTGTTGCTTTCGATACTATCGATAGCTCTTGTTTTTCCGAGAACTCAAAATCCTCAATTATTAAGCTGGTGTTGTTCTATCGTTAAGGTACGGATTTCTGTAATAAAAGTCAGGGTGTCATCTTGAAGTCCGGAATGTGGACGGCGTACTGCTGTCATTTTTTCAGGCAATGTTATAATGCGGGGTGTAATGAGCAGTTTACTTGATTTTGCTATCGATATATCTCTTAAGGTAACTGAATCCAAGATCTTTGGCGGAGCGCAGCACATCAAGTCCAATGGTATAGAGCGCACTGTTTTGCTGAGATTGTGCAGAGGAGTAATCAGGATGTTCAGGTGACGTTGTGCTTTTGCGACCTCTTAATGTTCGTATGAGCAGAATAGCCGAAACGAAGGTTATTCCTGTAGCTTGAAAAGGGTATTTTTTTACAATCTCCATTGGTGCAAGTTCAGCTTTGATATTCTCTGAAAGATGCAGAGCTCGTGACTTGATCTGTTCTTCCTTTTCAGCTATGGTGTTCTGCAGCTCTTCTATTCTTGCCTGAATGCTGTATAAAGGCTCATTTTTTGTAGTCATGTAGCGAAAAGAAAATGTTTTGGAGCAGGTTTTTCAGAAGCAAAGGCTTGAATTTTGTGAAATACATAAAGCATGAAAGAAAAATAAGGCTTACAAGGAGATAACCCAGAAAAGGATGTCCCATAAGTTCTCCGGTAAGCAGCGCAAAAGTAGTAATAAGGTATGCAATACCTATAATCAGGATAACACCAAGTATAATTACTGCTGACACGACCGAAATCTTTTCAGTCAATTCAATCCTGACCAGCTCGATTTTTGCTTCTACTATCTTTATGACATCTTCATAGGTCGATGTTACAGTATCGTCCAGAACTTTATGGATTCCGGTATGTTTGCGTTTTTTTTGCGCTTGATCCGGAGTCTTTTCCTCTTGGCGGTTCATCATAGGGTCGTCAATAAATACCTGTTAACGCTTTTTTCTCATCAAAAGTCCGAACAAGGCACCTGCACCGAGTGAATATAATATTGACTGAGCCGGGTTTTTAACGATGTATTCTTTTGCTTTTTCTGCACTTTTCACAAGCAGGTCATAAGATTCACTCTCTTTGAATTTCGAAAATGCTTCTGAGATTGTGTCACCTATCTCTTTGACCTGTTCCGGAATGAAGGTTTCGCGTTGCGGTGCCTTTGCCGGATCAGTATGTTCATGGTCATGAATGATAACCGGTACTTCCTGTTCCATAATAGTTTCAAAGCTTATGATGATTGGTTTTAACCTTTATTAAAACAATATATAAAAACAAAATGGTCTTTACATTGCACTCTCTTACTGAAGAAGCCTTCCTCCGTCCACACTGATGATTTGTCCGGTGATATAGTCGCTTTCGAGAAGAAAGGTGATGGTTTTGATGATATCAAGCGGGTCGCCAAGACGCTGGAGCGGTATTTTACTAATCATCTGTTCTTCTGTTTTCATCTCTTTTTCAGGATTGATCGGTATCATGCCCGGAGCAATGGTGCCCGGAGCAATCGAATTGACAAGAATGCCGGGGGAAAAGGTTTTAGCAAAAATTTTAGTCAGATGCTGTATTCCTGCTTTTGCTACCGTATAGGGGGCAAAGTTCCGCCAGACCAGATTGGCGGAAATATCAGTCATGGTAATGATTCGAGATATGAATGACTGTTTCTGCATGATTTTTACAGCTTCCTGCAGGGTAAAGAATGTTCCTTTCAGATTTGTATCGACCAGATTGTCCCATTCTGGTTCGGTAACGTCCGGCAGTAGCGTACTATAAAAATTTGACGCACTTGCGATGAGGAGATCAAGGCGGTCAAAGTGCTTTCTGAATTCAGTAAAAGCGCCGACGATATCACTGTATTTTGATATATCACATTGCACCATTTGTGATTCAGGGCTTATCCATCGAATTTTTTCAAGGATTTTCCCTGCCTTTTTCTCTGAGGAATTATAGGTGAAGAAAACAGAATATCCTAAACCGGCCACAGAAAGCGCTATTTCACTCCCAAGTTTACCCGTAGCGCCGGTCATGAAACATACTTTTCTGCCGGAATGTGCCATGGCGATAAGGTTTAATCTCCTTTAATTCTTTGCTGAACTATAATGAATTGCAATGTAGGATAAAAAGTTGACTGATGTTTTGTTTTTGTCAATAACATCAGTCAAGTCTTCTGAACGAAGATGCTTTGATTGCTGCAAAAAGGTTGGAGCCTGTTGTGATGTTCAGTTCATCAGCAGCTGCATGGACAATTTCCGCAACAAGTATTTTGCCCTGTATAGAAAGAACAATTCCGATTCTTCCACCTGAATTGAACATTTCCTTGACTGTGCATACCAGCAGGTTACGGGCGCTGATTGCTTCAGGATGATTTTTGAACAGGATAATATCGCGTGAAGAGAGTTCAAACAGTGACTGCGTATTGTTTTTTCCGTCCGAAATAAGCA
Organism: Chlorobiaceae bacterium; assembly: GCA_037143555.1. GTDB lineage: Bacteria > Bacteroidota > Chlorobiia > Chlorobiales > Chlorobiaceae > Chlorobium. The sequence continues at coordinate 43,267 of JBAWYL010000007.1, read as the reverse complement.
GAGTATTGTCACCCCACCGATAGGCAAATAATCCATTTTGAACGAGAGGATCGGCAAGACGTAGAAAATTAAGATACCCATTCTGACTTTGTGCCATTCTGCTGCGGGCGAGCTCCTCAGGTGTTGTTTCTTCTGCAATCCGACCTTTGTTTACAACAAGAACCCGGTCTGTCATCAGCTGCATCTCTGTTAATGAATGCGATATAAAGAGGTAGGGAATTTTGAACTCTTCGCCCACACAGTTCAGATAGGGAATGATCTGGAAACGGAGTGTATCATCAAGTCCTGCAAGGGGCTCATCCATAAGCAGCAGGCGCGGATTTGCAAGCACAGCCCGGCCAAGTGCAACACGTTGTTTCTCTCCGCCTGAAAGATTTTGTACCCCGCGTTCCATCAGTGGCTGCAGTTTGAGGAGATCAATGAGTGCATCCGGTCTGATGCGTTTGTTTTCCGCACGGCATCGGTTATAACCATATAAAAGGTTTGTTTTGACACTAAGGTGCGGAAACAGCATTGCATGTTGAAAAACAAGAGCAATTCGCCTTTTTTCAGGAGCGAGATTAATACCTTGCCTGCTGCTGAACAGACATTCGCCATCAAGAAAAATTTCTCCGATATCGGGCTGAAGCATTCCTGAAACAAGATGGACAATGGTTGATTTCCCGCTGCCTGAGTCACCAAAAATGCCAATTCGGTTTCCGGAAATATCAGCATTCACCTTGAGAGAAAAAGCGCCTGTTTTTTTTTCTGCCTCGATATGCAACTTCATAATCTGCTTTTCCTGTCTAGTTGACTGCCAAGAATTTCATGCAGAGAGAGCACTGCAACTGAAATGATTACAGAGACCAGACAGAGTGACAGGGCCATAGTGCCGCTTGAGGGTGAACTGGCATAATCATAAATTGCTAAAGGGATGGTTTGTGTTATCCCCGGAATATTACCCGCTACAATTATTGTTGCCCCGAATTCACCCAGACTTCTTGCAAACATCAGTGATGAACCGGCAAGTATGCCTTTCAGAGAAAGAGGCGCAATAATCGTTAAGAGTGCGTCATACCATGACGCACCAAGGCTTCGTGATGCCTCGATAAGCTGCTTGTCGATCGACTCCATTCCAAGGCGGATTGAACGTACCAGCAACGGAAATCCTACAGCTGCAGATGCAATAACCGCGGCTTTCCATGTGAAAATCAAAGATACTCCGGAAGCCGCAAGCAGTTTGCCAGGCCAGCCGTTTTTGCCGAGCAGCAGCAGGAGGAAATAGCCTATGACCACGGGGGGAAGGGTCAGTGGAAGATTAATGAGAACTTCAAGAACTACTTTTCCCTTGAAAGGCATGAATACAATCACCCATGCTGCAGCAAACCCGAAAGGTAAGGCAAGGGCAGTTGCTGTGAGGGCAATTTTCAGAGAGAGCCATATTGCGGTGATATCTTCCGGAGTAAGGTTCATTATAACAACTGCTGTTCAATATTTGGTGAAGGATGAATAATGACCCCGATATCTGCCGGCCTGCCGAAATAGACGGAAGAGAGTACCAGTATATCAACCCCCGCTTTCGCATAGGCAGCTGCCGTTTCCACAGTAATGCCGCCCGCTGCTGAAATTTTAACATCCGGTCTGATTTTTCGTATCTCCTTAACCAGTATCAAGAGTTCGTCGGGAAGAAGTTTGTCTATCTGAATGATATCAATATCAGCCATGGCAATATTGAGTGCTTCTTCAGCGGTTTCTGCTTCCACAATAATTTTATGTTCAGGGGCTTTCGCTTTCAGCGATGCAACAGTGTCGAGAAAACTTTCCAATCCGCCCATGAATGCAGTATGCTGCTTGAATACAAGGATTGAATCTGAAAGGCCAATCCTGTGCGGGAGCGCACCGCCCGCCATGATTGCCTTTAAAGCAATTTTTTTTGTTCCGGGAAACGACTTGCGTGTCGTGACAACAGTAATGTGGGGATTGACTTTTCGTGCAAGGCTGACAAGAGTTCGGGTTCTTGTGGCAATGCCCGATGCATATTCCAGCAGGTTCAGGGCAACTTTCCATCCTGCGTGAAGGCTGCTCACTGGCCCGCTTGCGGCAAGGATTGTAGTCCCGGCTTCAGCCATTGAACTGCTTGCCAGACAGCAGGTCACGTTGGCCCCGCACTGTTCGAGAACTCGTGCTGCCTCTTCCGTACAGCAGAGAACCGTTGCGTCACGGCTTGTAAATGTTATCTCGCCCCTCAAAGAGCCGATCTCAAGCAGTGACGTGGTTATATCCCCGTAAGGTACATCCTCTTCGATAAACCGCTCAATATCAAGGTCGGGCAGTTGATACAGCATCATGGCGATTGCTATTTTTTTTTAATTCTCTTGTTGATGAAGTTGTTATAATTTAATAATTAAGCCGATAATAAAATCAAGTCTTAATTATTTGATTACAGCGTTCTTTTATCGTTATATAGTTTAAAGGATAACGATTTGCACGATGGTATAAAAAAATCTGTCGGCTTTTATTAAATCTTGTCGATAGTCTGTTTTTGCCTGTTGCGTCTTATGATTTATTAATCGTATATTTGCAATGAACTAACAAAAGGAGTGATGCAAAGAACATTGTCAGTCATAGAGTACAGTGTTGACGAAGAGTCCATGGCAGCTATAGCCAAAGCGCTCGGCCATCCGGTGAGATTAAAAATATTGAAACTGCTTGCGACGCATAAATGTTGTTTTACGGGAGAATTGACAGAGCTTATTCCAATGGCGCAGTCAACGATTTCGCAGCATCTTAAAGCTCTTCTCGAATCAGGTTTGATTCAGGGAGAAATTAATCCGCCAAAAGTGCGTTACTGTATTAATCGGGAGCAATGGTTAAAAGCTTCTGCGCTCTTTGGAGACTTTTTTATTGCTGACAGGAAGTGTCTTTGCGATTGTCGCTGATATTTATTTTATAATAATCGTTCATTTACGATAAACTGACAAAAGCGAAAATAATGAAAAAGATAAAAATTCTTGGTAGTGGCTGTCCAAACTGTAATCAGCTTGCTGATGCTGTAAACGCCGTCATTGCTGCTGAAGGCATTGCAGCTTCCGTTGAAAAGGTGGAAGATATTCAGCAGATAATGGCTTACAACGTTCTCTCGACTCCAGCGCTCGTGGTTGATGAAAAGGTGCTCTGCAAAGGGCGTATACCATCACACGCTGAGATTAAAGAGCTGCTTACCGCAAAACCACATGTCTGCTGCGGGAATCATGGCAATAAAGGCAGTCATGGCAGCTGCTGTTAAAAAAATATGACTGGTTCTCAACAGTCATCAAACCCCGCTTTCGGAACCGCACATCTGCAATGGATTTGCGGAGTTATTGCGGCAGCTGTTTTGTGGATCCTGCTCTACAATAACCTTGAGCGGTTTGCAGCTCAGCTGCTGAAGATTTCTGGCATAAGCCAGGCAAGCCGTTTCGGGGAATCTCTCTTCTTTTTTATCTATGAAGTTCCAAAAGTGCTCCTGTCGCTTACGGGAGTGGTTTTTCTTATGGGGGTGATCCACACCTATATTTCGCCTGAACGAACCAGGGCGCTGCTTTCAGGTCATCGAACAGGGGTTGGCAATGTGATGGCGGCCTCCCTGGGTATTGTTACTCCATTCTGCTCCTGTTCAGCGGTACCATTGTTTATCGGATTTCTTCAGGCTGGTATTCCGCTCGGAGTGACATTTTCGTTCCTTATTTCTGCCCCGATGATCAATGAGGTCGCCCTCGCGCTGCTTTTCGGCATGTTCGGCTGGCAGGTTGCCTTGCTCTACACAGGTATGGGTCTCGCAGTTGCAATTATAGCCGGCATGGCAATCGGTAAACTCCGGATGGAAGGGTATCTGGAAGAGTGGGTACAGAAACTCCAGCAGAGCAATATAGTCACTGAAGCGGACGATGTGGCGATAAGCCTGCCCTTGCGGCTGCGTGAAGGTGTTAAACACGTTCAGGAAATCGTCGGGAAGGTGTGGCTTTATATTGTCCTCGGAGTAGGGCTCGGTGCGGGAATTCACGGCTATGTGCCTGAAAACTTTATGGCCTCACTAATGGGCAAAAGTGTCTGGTGGTCAGTTCCTGCTGCTGTTCTGATCGGGGTTCCAATGTACTCGAATGCAGCAGGTATTCTTCCTGTTGTTCAGGCACTGCTTGGAAAGGGCGCCGCACTTGGTACGGTGATGGCCTTCATGATGAGTGTCATTGCCCTGTCCGCCCCGGAGATGATTATTCTTCGCAAAGTGCTTAAACCCCGCCTTATTGCGGTATTCGCCAGTGTCGTAGCGGCAGGGATCATGCTGGTAGGCTTTGTGTTTAATCTTCTTCTGTGAAACAAGCCTTTCAATAGTTCTATTTCTCCTCTTTCTGACAGCCTTCGTCAATAACCATCAAGCTTTTTTTCTTCAATTTTGCTATATTCCAAGCTTTAAGAGTAAACGTGCCTGTTTGGTACGGAACCTCACAGGTAACATTTTTTACTATCAGTTAAGTGTAAAAGGATATGCCTCGCTATACCCCTGAACAGCTTCTGAAACGCAACGCTTCGATCTGGACCGATATTCAGATAATCCTTGCTCCGATACAGTTTCTGCTTTTTGTTGCAGGTGTCACCATAACCGCTCTTTATGCCAATGGTCTTTTCGTTACGAATTTTTACTGGGTCAGCATAGCAATTCTTTTTAAGACGCTTTTTTTTGCACTTCTTTTCATCACGGGGATGTTTTTTGAAAAGGAGATTTTCAATAAATGGGTATACTCAAAAGAGTTTGTCTGGGAAGATATCGGAAGTACTGTAGCATCAGTATTCCATCTCCTGTATTTTATTATGGTCTTTCTTGGTTATCCTGAACATGTGCTGATATGGGAAGCTTTTCTGGCTTATTTCACCTATGTGATCAATGCACTGCAGTATCTTGTCAGGATCATTCTTGAAAAACTCAACGAACGTAAACTTCGGATTGACGGTCAAATCTGATCGAATCTGTCATTGCTTGTCAAGACCCTTGAAATCAAATGAAATACAGTTTTAAAAGACTTTGGAATACGACGTTTCTTTTTGTCGGCCCGGTCTGGTATGTGCTTGTATGGGTGATCTGGTCTTCCGGTCAACTGCAGGCAATTGGCGACAAGATGACGTTTCTCGGGACTATTATCCCAGGCTTTCTCATTATATACAGTGCCGGATTTTTTATTGAGGGCTGGCATGAAAAGAAGCAAAAACGAAGTAACCGTTGAGACGGATTTCACTTTTATTACTTCTTTTTATTTATTAATAATAGACGCCGGGTTCCGGTGTCAGAAGTATCATTTCTTATGCAAAACCTCTGGAATGACAATGATCTTCACCGCTCAGTCAGAGAGCAGTGCAGTTCACCCGAGATACCGTCAGAATTAGCCGAACTGGTCTACGCTTCACGACTGCTCGGCAGTGAGAACTCGCTGGTGATGCATGGAGGAGGTAATACTTCGGTAAAATGCGAGCTGGCTGATATGGTTGGCAATCGTGCTGAAGTACTTTTGATTAAAGCCAGCGGGATTGATTTAAGTCGGGTTACCGGATTTGATTACACCCCGCTCAGACTGGGACCGCTCCGCAAGCTTGGAGAGCTCTTCAGCCGAAACGACAGGGCCAGCGAAGAAGCGCTTCAGCGATTTTCTACAAAAGAATTTAAATATCTGCTGCTCCTCAATATGTTCAGCCTGACCGATCATATGACTGAGCAGAGATTGACTCCTTCAATTGAGACACTCCTGCACTCGTTTCTTCCTCACCGGTTTATATTACATACTCACTCCTTTGCCTTACTCACCATCAGTAATCAGCCTGATGGTGAGAAGCTTTGTCACGACATACTTGGAGAAAGCTTTGGTTCTGTTCCCTATATCAAGCCAGGCATTGGTCTTGCCCGCTCGGCAGCTCTTGTTTATGAGGCAAACCCTGATATTAATGGTATGGTGTTGCAGAAGCATGGTTTGGTAACTTTTGGCTCAACAGCAAAAGAAGCCTACACACGAATGATTGAAGCTGTCAGCAAACTTGAAGAAAGGATTGCAATTGCAGGAAGGAAAACCTTCCCATCAGCAGTGCTTCCCGCATCAATAGCCTCGGTTGAAGACGCTGCTCCTGTCATCAGGGGCGCCTGCGTTGAAGAAAAGTTGCTAGGTACGCGAGAGTACCGATCTTTCATTCTCGATTTCCGTACCTCTGAAAATATTCTTGAGTATGTTAATAGTGCAGATCTTGCTCGTATGAGCCAAAAGGGGGCCATGACTCCTGACTTTATAATCCGTACTAAAAACAAGCCGCTTGTGGTGCCTCCGCCTGACGCAGAGGATCTTGCAGGATTCAAGATCGCTGTGCAGGAAGCCGTTCAACGCTACAGTCAGGAATACATCAACTATTTTACTGTCCAGCAGCATGATTCCGGCCTGCAGGTAAACATGCTCGACCCGTTGCCGAGAGTCGTTCTCGTTCCTGGTCTTGGTCTGTTCGGACTTGGCAAAACAGCCTCTTTAGCCGCTGTCAATGCTGATATTGCTACATGTACTGCCTCTGCAATACTTGATGCTGAATCGCTTGGTACGTTTGAATCAATCACTGACCGTGAAGCCTTTGAAATAGAGTACTGGGACATGGAGCAGGCAAAGATGAACAAGGTTCATCATGATGTCTTTGCAGGGAAAGTTGTCATGGTAACCGGAGCCGCAAGCGGGATTGGACTTGCAACAGCCAAAGCCTTCCGCCGGAAAGGTGCCGAAGTTGTCATTCTCGATCTTTCTCTCCAGTCACTCGAACGGGCAGCGGCGGAACTTGGGGGGAACGTTCTTGCCCTGACCTGTGACGTTACTTCTCGTTATGATGTACGCTCTGTTTTCGATGCCGTCTGTCGCCGGTTTGGCGGCCTGGATATTGTTGTTTCCAATGTTGGCGCTGCTATTCAGGGGCGTATCGGCGAAGTCTCCGATGAAGTTTTGCGTAAAAGCTTTGAACTCAACTTCTTTTCACACCAGTCCATTGCCCAGGAGGCCGTAAGGGTCATGAAGCTTCAGGGTTCTGGCGGTGTATTGCTTTTTAATGTTTCAAAGCAGGCAGTCAATCCCGGTCCGGATTTCGGTCCTTATGGCCTGCCTAAAGCTGCAACAATGTTTCTTGTTCGTCAATATGCGCTTGATCATGGACGCGACGGTATTCGTTCAAACGGTATCAATGCCGACCGTATCCGCAGCGGTCTTCTTACCGAAGAAATGATTAAGGCACGATCAACAGCCCGCGGCCTTAGTGAAAAAGAGTACATGGCAGGAAATCTCCTGCAGTTAGAGGTTACCGCAGAAGACGTCGCAGAGGCCTTTGTACACCTCGCACTTGAAACAAGAACTACAGGTTCAATTACGACGGTAGACGGCGGCAATATTGCCGCTGCTCTGCGCTGAGTAAAATATAGAGTATAGTCAACAATCATAACCGAAAAGAGGAGATGCATCAACATGGCGGAATACGATAAAGACAAGCAGGCTAAAGAGTATCATCTTGATACTCCGGTTAACAACTATGGTTTTTTTCTCAAAGGCGCTCACTCTCTTGACTGGGGAATGAAAAACCGTCTGTCGAGGATTTTCAGGCCTGATACCGGCAAAACCGTTATGCTTGCTATTGATCATGGCTATTTTCAGGGGCCGACCACCGGTCTGGAACGTCCCGATGTAAATATTGTACCGCTTATGCCTTACGCTGATGCCATCATGCTGACCCGCGGCATTTTGCGTACCACTGTTCCTCCAAGCCTCACCAGAGCGGTAGTCATGCGCTGCAGCGGTGGCCCCAGTATTCTCAAGGAACTCTCCGATGAGGAACTTGCGGTCGATATCGAAGACGCTATCCGGATGAATGTAGCTGCAATAACCCTCCAGATATTTGTTGGCGGTGAATATGAAACCCGATCGATTCACAATATGACAAGGCTTGTCGATATGGGTCTTCGTTATGGTATTCCAACTATGGCGGTAACCGCAGTCGGCAAGGATATGGTACGTGATGCCAAATACTTCAGGCTTGCCTGCAGGATGGCGGCCGAACTTGGCGCACAGATTGTCAAAACCTACTATGTTCCTGAAGATTTTGAAACCATTACGGCCTCATGTCCGGTGCCGATTGTTATGGCCGGAGGGAAAAAAATCTCGGAACTTGAAGCTTTGACTATGTCCTGGAATGCAATCCAGGGTGGTGCTTCGGGTGTTGATATGGGACGAAATATTTTTCAGAGTGATACTCCTCTTGCCATGATGAAAGCCGTTAACAAGGTTGTCCATGAGCAACTGGCCCCGAAGGAAGCTTTCGAATATTTGAATACCATAAAGGCTGAAGGATAACCTCACCGAAGTTGTACATCTCCAAGGCAGGCTTCTGGGCCTGCTTTGGCATTATTTTTCAGGTTGAATTTTTTTAACGGGACCCCTTTTTGCTGCATACAGACAGCTGGAATGAGGGTATGACGTTTTTTTATGAATACTGAGGATATCAAAGGCTTTTTCGCTGCCAGAGAGCAGCTTGACATGGCTGACTACCTGACGCTTGATTACTACCTTGAGTGTGTGGGTGATGTTGAGACGGCTCTTGCGCATTTCTGCAGCGAGCAATCAACCGCACAGTGGAAGCGCGTTGATCATGATGAAGACTTTCGGCCAAAATATGCTGCCAAAGTTATCAGTCTGACGATAGAGGGAGAGCTTCCGGAGCTCAGCTATCCTGTCTGGCATTCAGAATCCGGCCCTGTTCACGCCTGCCGTGTTACTATTGCTCATCCTCATCGCAATTTTGGTCCAAAACTGCCGAATCTGCTCTCCGCCGTTTGTGGCGAAGGAGTTTTTTTTACCCCCGGTGTGCCTGTGGTCAAGCTGCTTGATATCGGTTTTCCAGAATCATATCTTCTTGCCTTTGATGGGCCTAAATTTGGTATTGATGGTATCCGCGATCTTCTCCATGCATATAACAGGCCGATTTTTTTTGGCGTAGTAAAGCCGAATATAGGCCTAAGTCCTGACCATTTTGCCGAAATTGCCTACCAGAGCTGGCTTGGTGGTCTTGATATTGCCAAAGACGACGAAATGCTTGCAGATGTCGATTGGTCTACGCTTATTGAGCGCTCCCATGCTCTTGGAGATGCCAGATTAAAGGCGGAGCGGGAGACCGGTGTTCCAAAAGTTTATCTTGCCAATATTACTGACGAGGTTGACCGTCTTATCGAGCAGCACGACATTGCAGTCAGCAATGGTGCCAATGCCCTGCTTATTAATGCCCTTCCTGTAGGACTCAGTGCTGTCCGAATGCTGGCCAGACATACGAAAGTTCCTCTTATCGGGCACTTCCCGTTCATTGCTGCCTTCAGTAGAATGGATAAATACGGTGTCCATTCCAGGGTTATGACCAAGCTGCAGCGTCTAGCCGGTCTCGATTCGATTATCATGCCCGGATTCGGTGGCAGAATGATGACTCCCGAAGAGGAAGTTAAGGTGAATATCCGGGAATGCCTGCAGGAGTTCGGCCATATAAAACGCTCACTTCCTGTGCCGGGAGGAAGCGATTCAGCGCTTACGCTTGAAACTGTTTACCGTCATGTCGGCAGTGTTGATTTCGGCTTTGTGCCCGGTCGGGGTATTTTTGGTCATCCGATGGGACCAAGAGCCGGTGCAGCGAGTATACGACAGGCATGGGAAGCCATTGAACAGGGAGTACCTCTTGAAACCTATGCAGTCGGGCGATCTGAACTTCAGGCTATGGTTGACGGGGCAAAGAAAAAAAGTAATAGCAAGTAAAGTCTGAGTATGGGTGTACTTGATGATAAAGTTGCCATCATTACCGGATCCACCAGAGGAATCGGCAAGGCCATAGCCCACGAGTTTGTTCGGCAAGGTGCAAAGGTGGTTATAACCTCATCGTCGAGCGCCAATGTTCATGCTGCGCTATCGGAATTTCCTCCGGATACAGTGCACGGATGCGTTTGCAACGTTGTTTCGATGCTTGATATGGAACAGCTCATTGTTGAGGCAACCGAAAGGTTCGGCCGGATGGATTGCTTTATCAACAATGCGGGGATATCAGATTCTTTCAGGAGCATTACTGAAAGTGATCCTGATGAATGGGGAAAGGTTATAGATACCAACCTTAAAGGCACCTACAACGGCTGCCGTGCAGCTATCAACTATTTTCTCAAAGAACAGAAAATCGGAAAAATCATCAATATGGCCGGTTCGGGTACGGACAGGGGATCTAATACACCCTGGATCAGTGCTTATGGCTCTACCAAGGCTGCCATTGCCCGGTTTACATACGCGGTTGCTGAAGAGTATCGACATGCCCCGATCTCCGTCATGTTGTTGCATCCCGGTCTGGTGCGAACCGCCATGGTCAGTTCTGACAATCCGACTTCTGAACTTTCCCGACAGCTGTCAACGTTCAATACCATTCTCGATATTTTTGCACAGTCTCCTTTGGTCGCAGCTCAACTCGCGGTAAAATTGGCTTCAGGCTGGAGTGATTCGAAAACAGGGATATACCTGTCCGCATTGAACAGAAGACGAAAAAATGTGTTGCTTCTGAGCTATCCCTTCCGTAAAATACTTAACAGAATAGATCGTAGAACCTATTAATCGAAGGAGTGTTATGCTGAAGGCAGGTGCTGCCAGATTCATACTTTTTTTACTTGTCGCAGTTTCCCTGCAGGGCTGTTACAGCTTTACCGGCGCTTCAATACCTTCGCATCTCAAAACTATTGCCATACCGGTTTTTGATGACCGCTCCGGTGCAGGTATCGCCCAGTTCAGATCTGAATTTACCAGGGGTCTTGTCGACAAAATAGAGTCACAAAGTCCGCTTCGTTTCACTCCATCCATGGCTGGAGCAGATGCTCTGCTGGAAGGGACTATCACCTCCTTTTCTGATGCGCCAAGCCAACTTTCCAGCAAGACTGAGCGGGCCATTACAAATCGGATTACACTTGTTGTACAGGTTACCATGACAGACAGGGTGAAAAAAAAACCGATATTTACACAATCGTTTGTCGGATTTGCTGATTATTATGCAGGTAATTATGCCGCACAGCAGGATGCAATACGCTTTTCCCTAGGCCAGATTATTGATGCAATCTTTGATAAGATTGTTTCAGGCTGGTAAGAGTCAAGGAGTATTTTGTTAAATGCAGAAATGGAAAAAGGAGGGTTTGATGGGATTGCAAAAGAATGTCGAATACCGGTTTGAACTTGCGCGCGGCTTTCTTAATGAAGCAGAACTGGATTACTCACTCAAACGATGGCGTGCGTGTGTTGCCGGGTCCATTTTGGTGGTGGAAAATACCGGGCTTGCTGTCTTGATGCTTTTCGGCGTTTCTTCCTTGACCCATAAGCCTGGCCTTCATTTATCAAAGCTTATATCAGAAGGAACAGTCACCGAAGAGATCGCTGCTCTGGTTCAAGAACTTCTTCTTGATCTTGAAAAATATGATTCATACGAAAAAATGCTGGCTAAATATGGTGATGAATCTTTATACCAGCTTCCCTGGGAGCTTTTCAAAGAGAAAGAAGGATTGATGGCTATCGAGTCTGCCCGCAAGTGTATTCGGGTGAGTTCCGAAATCGCAGCACTGCTTCAGTAGTAATGCTTTGTTCTGAATCAACAAAACAACACTTATGAAAGGTATTATCCTTGCGGGTGGATCTGGCACCCGTCTTTATCCTGTTACCAGGGGTATTTCAAAACAGCTCCTGCCAGTGTACGATAAACCAATGATTTATTACCCCCTGACCACGCTGATGCTTTCAGGGATAAGGGATATTCTGATTATAACGACACCTGAAGATCAGCCCATGTTCAGGAAACTGCTCGGAGACGGCAGTGACTGGGGTATATCTCTCTCTTACATCGTTCAACCCTCTCCTGACGGACTCGCCCAGGCATTTATTCTCGGTGATGCATTCATCGGTACTGATGACGTTACTCTTATTCTTGGCGACAACATTTTTTTCGGTTATGCGTTCTCTCCAATGCTTGAGGCAGCTGTTCAGACGGTTCAAAAAGAACGCAAGGCCAATATATTCGGATACTATGTCAGTGACCCGGAGCGTTATGGCGTAGCTGAGTTTGATTCGGAGGGCAATGTTCTATCCATTGCTGAAAAACCTAAGAATCCAAAATCAAATTACGCTGTTGTCGGTCTTTATTTTTATCCAAACGATGTCGTCGAAATCGCAAAACAGATAAAGCCTTCCCCGCGCGGAGAGCTTGAAATTACAGCGGTGAATGAGGAATATCTGCGACGGGGAGAGCTGAAGTGCTCAATGCTCGGACGGGGTTTTGCCTGGCTTGATACCGGAACTCATGAATCATTCCAGGACGCAGGGAGCTTCATACAGACGGTTGAAAAAAGGCAGGGGCTTAAAATTGCCTGTCCTGAAGAAATTGCATGGCGAAATGGCTGGATCACTGATGAAGAGCTTTTACAGTTATCTCAACCACTGATGAAAAGCCAGTATGGTCAGTATCTCTTGCGGCTGTATGCCCAGAGGTAATTTTTTTAAAATAACAGTTATCGCGCAGCGTTTATGAATGTGATTACTTCAATCATTCCTGATGTCCTGATTTTTGAGCCGAAAGTCTTAAGTGATGATCGTGGTTATTTTTTTGAGTCATTCCGGCAGGATATATTTGAACAGCATGTCGGCCATATATCTTTTGTTCAGGATAATGAGTCGAAGTCAGGTTTCGGCGTGCTCCGCGGTCTTCATTTTCAGAAGCCGCCCTTTACTCAGTCGAAGCTTGTACGAGTGATATATGGCAGTGTTCTTGATGTTGTTGTTGATATACGTCTCGGTTCGCCTTGGTACGGTCGCTATGTAGCCTGTGTTCTCGATGACGAACGAAAGAATATGCTTTGGGTTCCTAAAGGCTTTGCTCACGGCTTTCTTGTCCTGTCCAAGGAGGCTGTTTTTGCCTATAAATGCGATAATTACTATATGCCATCACACGATGCAGGTCTGTTATGGAACGATCCAGTCCTTGGTATTGAGTGGCAGGTTCCGGCAGAGGAGATCATGGTTTCAGGAAAAGATGCTGTTCAGCCCTGTTTTGGTGTCATAGAGAGCTTTCCATACGACGATTACCGTCAGGAACGACTTTATCCCGTTATTTCTCAAAGTATTAACACATAGTTGAGATTGCTTTGTCACCTCATATTTTTCTGTTTTTCTCATGAATATTCTTGTAACGGGCAGCAAGGGTCAACTGGGATCTGAGTTGCAGGAGCTGTCGGTCCAAAATGCTAGACATCATTTTTATTTTTATGATCTACCGGAGCTCGATATAACCAGCCATGATCTCGTCGATTGGTTATGCCGTGAACACCGTATAGATGTTATTGTGAATTGTGCAGCATATACCGCTGTGGATAAGGCTGAAACGGATGCCGATACGGCATACCGTGTTAACAGGGATGGTTCGGCTGTGCTTGCTGAATGCGCGAAAGAGCATAATGCTCTACTGGTGCATATTTCCACTGATTATGTTTTTGATGGTGAGTCATGCACTCCTTATAGGGAAGCCGATCCGGCAAGTCCGCGTGGCGTTTACGGTAAGTCGAAATGGGAGGGTGAGCAGCTGATTCATCAGATTGCGCCCTCATATCTGATTATCAGAACGTCATGGCTTTATTCTGCCTACGGCGCTAATTTTGTCAAAACCATGCTTCGACTTGGTGCAGAACGTCAAATGCTGAATGTTGTGGTTGATCAGATCGGAACGCCGACCTATGCGGCCGATCTTGCTGCTGCTATTATTACAATTCTTGGCCGCTATAATCCCGATAAACTCTATAAAGAGACCTATCATTACTCTAACGAAGGTGTCTCATCGTGGTATGACTTTGCGGTATCTATTATGGATCTATCCGGATTATCCTGCAAGGTATTGCCTGTAGAAAGCGCCCAATACCCACAGATTGCACCAAGGCCACACTTCAGCGTCCTGAACAAGTCGGCCATCAAGCAGGACTGGGGAGTGGAAATTCCATACTGGCGGGCATCACTGGCAGGTTTGCTCGAAAAGATACACCCGCTTGTAAAAGAATAATACCATCCTGAAAAGGGAGCCTGAAGGAGAGGGGACAACCATTTAAATAAGTGAAACACCAATGCATATTCTGATTACCGGAGGAGCCGGATTTATAGGGTCGCATGTTGTCAGGCATTTTCTGCTGCGTTACCCATCCTACACGATAACCAATCTTGACAATCTGACTTATGCGGGAAACCTTGCCAACCTCAATGATGTTGATACTCTGCCGAACTACCGGTTTATAAAAGGGGATATAACCGATGGAGATTTTCTGCAACGCCTCTTTCAAGAGTTCCGCTTTGATGGAGTGATTCATCTTGCTGCCGAGTCGCATGTTGATCGATCAATTTCAAATCCCACGGAATTTGTTGTTACCAATGTACTTGGTACAGTTAATCTCCTTAATGCTGCGAAAGCTTGCTGGCAGTCAGATGTTGAAGGAAAGAGGTTTTACCATATTTCAACTGATGAGGTGTACGGTTCGCTTGGCAGGGAAGGTCTGTTTACTGAACAGACTGCTTATGATCCCCATAGCCCCTATTCAGCCTCAAAAGCCTCTTCAGATCATTTTGTCAGGGCTTATCACGATACCTTTAATCTGCCGGTGGTGATCAGCAACTGTTCAAACAATTACGGCTCTTATCAGTTCCCAGAAAAGCTTATTCCTCTTTTTATCAATAATATCATACACAATAAACCACTGCCGGTCTATGGAAAGGGAGAGAACATTCGTGACTGGCTCTGGGTTGTCGATCATGCTCAAGCGATCGATGTGATTTTTCATAAAGGCATAAATGGGGAAACCTACAATATCGGTGGTCATAATGAATGGAGCAATATCAATTTGATCAGGCTTCTTTGCCGCATTATGGACACAAAACTTGGGCGTGATGCCGGAGAGTCTGAGAAACTTGTTGCCTATGTTACCGATAGGGCAGGACATGATCTTCGTTATGCCATTGATTCATCGAAACTCCAGCGGGAACTGGGCTGGGTTCCTTCAATATCGTTTGAAAAAGGTCTTGAAGTGACTGTTGACTGGTATCTTGCAAATGCGGAGTGGCTTGAAAATGTAACCTCGGGCAGCTACCAGAACTATTATGAAGAGATGTATGCCGGAAGGTGAAAACTACTTTTTTTTGATTTATAACTATTGAAACTTAGGGCATTTTTATGCGCATTCTGGTGATTGGTGGAGCGGGCTATATCGGCAGCCATGTTGCAAGAGCTTTTCTTGACCGCGGCTACGCGGTGACTGTGTTTGATAATTTTCAAACCGGTTTGAGAGAAAATCTCTTTGATGACGCTGCATTTGTGCATGGAGATATCATGCGTCCTGAACAATTGAGAGCAGCAATGTCTGAAGGCTTTGACGGATGTGTTCATCTTGCCGCGCTGAAAGCTGCGGGCCAGTCCATGCTGAAGCCTGAACTTTATTCTGAAGCTAATATTGCCGGTACCATTAACATCCTCAGTCAGGCATCTGCCGCTGGAATATCAAGAATTATTTTTTCCTCTACGGCTGCAGTCTATGGCACTCCTCAATACCTGCCGATTGATGAAAATCATCCGAAGGACCCGGAAAATTTTTATGGTTTTACCAAGCTTGAAATAGAGCGCTTGCTGGACTGGTATGATCGACTCAAAGGGACTCGGTATGCTGCCATCCGCTATTTTAATGCCGCGGGCTATGACGTTCGAGGGCGAATCAAGGGTCTTGAGCTTAATCCCGAGAATCTTCTTCCGATTGTGATGGAAACAGCAGCAGGTATTCGGTCGAAACTCTCCATATTCGGTGATGATTATCCCACGCGGGATGGAAGCTGTATCCGTGACTATGTTCATGTCAGTGATCTTGCCGAAGCGCATGTAAGTGCTTTTGAATACATTCTGCAGCAGGATAAAAGCATTACGGTAAATCTCGGCAGCCAGACAGGTGTAACCGTTTTCGAAATGCTTGCACATGCCCGTGCAATTACTGGCAGGCCAGTTGCTGCAGAGGTTGCAGGTCGGCGTGCAGGAGATCCTTCTGAACTTGTGGCATCTTCAGCCAAGGCGAGGGAGCTGCTCGGGTGGGTGCCTAAGTACAGCGATGTTGATACCCTTATAGCATCGACATGGAAGATGTACGAAAAATTTGTAACCCGTTAACAAACCATTTTTGTTTATGATTATTCCTGTGATTCTCAGTGGCGGTTCGGGAACAAGACTTTGGCCTCTATCCCGTGCATTATACCCCAAACAGCTGCTTTCGTTGATCGGCGAAAAAACCATGCTGCAGGACACGGTGCTTCGCCTTGTCTCTACCGATGATATTGGGCCCGTCTATTGTGTCTGCAATGAGAGTCATCGCTTTCTGGTGGCCGAGCAGCTTCATGAAATCAATACCGAAATCGGAGAGATTATTCTTGAACCCCAAGGGCGTAATACCGCGCCAGCTGCAGCTATAGCTGCGATGCTCATCGCTGAAAAGCATCCGGGAGCCACCATGTTGATTTTGCCTGCTGATCATGTGATTCTTGATCCGGCAGCTTTTGGTGCCGCGGTTGCTGTCGGAACCTCTGCGGCAGAAAAGGGTGACCTGGTTACATTCGGTATTGTTCCGGACTCGCCAGAAACCGGATACGGATATATAAGGGCTTCAGTTAATAGTCAAGATAATAATCTGGCATGGCCAGTGCGTGAATTTGTAGAGAAGCCCGACAGGGTTACGGCAGAACTCTATCTTGCTTCCGGGGACTATTTCTGGAATAGCGGCATCTTTTTCTTCAAGGCTGAGGCCTATCTTCATGAACTTGAAAACAATGTTCCTGCAATAGTTGCGGCATGCAGGGAGGCTTTGCAGAAAGCCCGTAAAGACCTTGATTTTTTAAGGCTTGATGTCGAAGCTTTTTCAGCATCTCCTTCTGATTCGATCGACTATGCCGTGATGGAAAAAACTGCAAGAGCCGCTCTTGTCCCTCTTGATGCCGGATGGAATGATGTCGGTGCATGGTCGGCGCTCTGGGATGTTCATGCGCGGGATGATGCGGGCAATGTAAAAAAAGGTGACGTCCTGGTGCAGGATGTCAAGAACTGTTATATTCATGCGACCAGTCGTCTGGTGACGGCTGTTGGTCTTGATAGTCTCATTGTCGTTGAAACAGCCGATGCAGTGCTTGTTGCCTCACGATCGTCTGTTCAGGATGTCAAGATGCTTGTCGAGGAGCTGAAAAAGAAAGAACGTGATGAAACGGAAATTCATCGTCGGGTCTACAGGCCTTGGGGTTCATACGAAACCGTTGATTTTTCAGAACGTTTCAAGGTCAAGCGCATCACGGTAAAGCCCGGATCTGCCCTGTCGTTGCAAAAACATCAACACCGTGCAGAGCACTGGATTGTTGTAAAGGGAACAGCCCTTGTGAGAGTGGAGGACAAGGAAATCATCTTATGTGAGGATCAGTCAACCTATATACCTGTAGGAGCACTTCATCGTCTTGAAAATACTGGAGAAACCCCACTTGAATTGATTGAGGTACAGTCGGGCAGTTATCTGGGAGAGGATGATATTATTCGTCTGGAAGACCGGTACGGACGCCAATAATAATGGATGAAGGATTTGCGGCGTGCGTATTGATTTGCTTTGATTACTTGATTCCGTATATTAAAATATAAAGGTATTGTTCAGTTCGCGAAAAACCTAAATCTCAGTGGCATATGGCTGAAGAAATTAAAAGTTCCGGTCAGGATAAGCAGGATCAGGGTGGTGCTATAACAGGGGATTTATCAACGATCTTGATTGGTGTAGGTACTCTTCTTGACAGTACCATGTCTCCTATAAGCAAAATAGTCGCTCAGGCGCTTGATTCTATGACGGTAGTCGCAAAACAGATTCTTGAAGGCGTCAGTTCCACTCTCGGTAATAACAAGTAAAGGCCTTCAAAGGCATTTACTGCCGGTGTTGTCATAAAAGGTTTCAGGCAAGCTTTTCTGTTATTGAAAGGCTTGCCTGTACTGTTTTAATGCCGGGTTCATGTATATTGATTTTTTTTATATAACCACAGGCAAACTGCTTGTTTTTATTGAATGATTCTAAAGAACAATGGACGATAAATTTGTTGAGTATCCGCAAAATGTACCATACAGTACTGTAGAAGCCGAAGTTCTGGCATACTGGAATGAACACGGGATTTTTCGAAAGAGCCTTGAAGAAAAACCGGAGGGCAGGGGGGTATACTCTTTTTATGAAGGGCCTCCCACTGTCAATGGAAAACCGGGTGTTCACCATGTATTCAGTCGAACGATAAAAGATGTCGTATGTCGTTACAAGACCATGCAGGGCTACCGGGTGCCTCGCAAGGCCGGCTGGGATACGCATGGCCTGCCTGTAGAGATTTCTGTGGAAAAAAAGCTTGGTCTTAAGAGCAAGGCACAGGTCGTAGAATATGGCGACGGTGAGTTCAATGCCGAGGCACGGGCACTTGTTTATCATCATATTGATGATAATCGCGAAGGTTGGGGAAAGCTGACCGAGCGGATGGGATACTGGGTTGATATGGATCATCCGTACATAACCTGTACCAATGACTATATTGAGTCGGTCTGGTGGGCTCTGAAAACTATTTTTGACAAGGGACTGATCTATAAGGATTATAAAATTGTGCCGCAGGATCCGAAATCCGAGACGGTGCTCAGTTCGCATGAACTTGCTTTGGGTTACAAAGAGGTTAAAGATCCCAGCGTTTATGTGAAATTCAAAATCAAGGGATCCGAAGAGTCTCTCCTCGTATGGACGACGACACCATGGACATTGATTTCAAACGTGGCACTGTGTGTCGGTTCAGATATTGATTATGTAAAGGTTTCACATGCCGAAAGCGGCGACGTGATGATTCTGGCCAAGTCTTGTCTTCAGGTGCTTCTTGAGAAAAACGATGAGGGTGAATCGTCATGGAACGTGATTGCGGAACTCAAAGGTCGTGATCTGGAAGGAATCGATTATGAGCCGCTTTTCAATTATCTGCATCCCGAAAAAAAGTGCTGGTACGTTACGGCAGGGTCATTTGTGTCAACAGGGGACGGAACGGGCATCGTGCATATTGCACCGGCTTTCGGTGCTGATGATTATGAAATTGCAAAGAAATACGATTTGCCGATGCTCCAGCCGGTGGCGCGGAACGGATGTTTTACTGCCGAAATAAGTGATTATGACGGTATGTTTTTCAAGGATACAGATCCATTGATTATCCGTCAGTTGAAGGAGGCGGGGAAGTTATATCGCAAAGAGACCATTACCCATACCTATCCCTTTTCATGGCGTTATGATGTGCCGGTAATCTATTATGCAAGAGAGTCATGGTATATCAGAACTACTGCCATAGCTGACCGTATGGTGGAGCTCAATAAAACCATTAACTGGTGCCCTCCCGAGATCGGCAGCGGTCGTTTTGGCAACTGGCTCGAGGAGAACAAGGATTGGGCGCTTTCCCGCGAACGGTTCTGGGGTTCGCCGCTTCCTTTATGGGTTTCTGAGAATTTTGCAATCGGCGACGATGCAGCTTCCGGAAACATGTTCGCGATTGGTTCCGTTGCTGAATTGAGTGAAGGATTCATTGATATTGATGGTGTCAGGTTTCTCCTGGGAGATGCTCTTCAGAGGGGTCTGGTAAGGCTTGATCTGCACAAGCCGTTTGTTGACCGGATTTACTTTATCAGGGATGGAATACGCTTCAACCGGACACCCGAGCTGGTTGATGTATGGTTCGACAGTGGATCAATGCCATTTGCCCAGTTGCACTATCCATTTGAAAACCGCGACCTGTTTAATCAGACCTTCCCGGCCGACTTCATTGCCGAAGGAGTCGATCAGACCAGGGGGTGGTTCTATACCATGCATGCCATTGCTACACTGATATTCGACAAGCCGGCATATAAAAACCTGATTGTCAACGGTCATATTCTTGATAAAAACGGCCAGAAAATGTCGAAGTCGAAAGGCAATGTTGTTGATCCTTTTGAGGCCATGGAACGTTATGGTGCCGATGCGCTTCGCTGGTATCTGATGGTGACAAGCCCGCCATGGAGGCCGAAATCGTTCAATGCAGACGAGATTGAGGAGGAACAGCGCAAATTTTTCCGGGCGTTCATCAATAGCTATAATTTCTTTGTTCTGTACGCCAATGTTGATGGTTTCAAGTTTTCAGAGCCGGCAGCTCCTCTGCAAGAGCGATCAGAGCTTGATCGATGGGTTTTGTCCTGTCTGAATACGCTTGTCGGAGGTGTCCACATGCGTATGGAGCAGTATGACCTAACCGGCGGAGTTCGGCTGATAAACGATTTTATCGTTGATGATCTTTCAAACTGGTATATCCGCCGGTCAAGGAAGCGCTTCTGGAAAAGCGATATGGGGCCTGACAAGATCGCAGCTTATCAGACGCTCTACAACGCTCTTGAGACGCTGGCAAAACTACTTGCTCCTTTTACACCGTTTCTTGCCGACCGGATTTATCTGAATCTTAATGGAGTCAGCGGGCTCGAATCCTGCGAGTCAGTTCACCTCTGTGATTTTCCTCTGCTTGACATGTCGGCTATCGACCGGCCGCTTGAACAACGGATGAAAAAGGCACAGATTATTACCTCACTTGTGCGTACCATGCGCGAAAAGGCTTCAATCAAGGTTCGTCAACCGCTCAAGCGTATTCTGCTTGCTGTCAGCGATGCTGCTGCACGGGAGGAATATGGATTGGTGGAAGATATCATCCTCGAAGAGATCAATGTCCAGAAAATCGAATATATAGAGGAGGACGGCACAGTAATCAGTAAAAAGGTAAAGCCGAATTTCAAAACTCTCGGACCTCGTTTCGGCAAGGATATGAAAGCGCTTGCTGAAACCATCAGGATCATGAGTCATAAGCAGATTGCGGTGCTGGAACATCAGGGGCATCTATCGCTTGAGCTGGAGGGCAAAATATTCGATATTATGCGTGATGATGTTGAAATCATGCATGAGGATATTGAGGGCTGGCTTGTTGCATCCGATGAAGCCAACGGGATTATGGTCGCGTTGGATACTGAAATGAATGAAGAGCTTGAAATGCTCGGTCTTTCCCGTGAACTGGTAAGTCGTATTCAGGCATTCCGGAAAGAAAGTGGCTTAGATATTACTGATCGTATCTCTCTTTGTATCCAGGGATCGGAAAAACTTCTGGATGCGGTGAAAAAAAATGATGCATATATTAAAGCCGAAACTCTTACCACATCTCTAATCGCTATATTAGCAGACACTTCATCAGTAATAAATGGAAGGGAGGATGCGGTTAATGGCGAAATTTGCTGGTTATCACTTGAAAAATATGTAAGTTAATAGTATTATTGGTTTCTTTAATTTTATAGCCTTCTTTGAGATTAAGAAAATGTGATCTATTATGGCCAAAAAGAATAGTAATGCTACCAAGAAGGAAAATGAGGTTATTGATGAGCCGGTCCTTACAAAAACTTATTTAACCGACGAAGAACTCGAGCATTTCAAACAGTTGCTGCTTAAAAGACGGGAAGAGGTTCTTCGCGATCTGGATATTCTGCGTTCTTCGATTTCAGATGAGAATGCGGAAGATTCCATTAATTCGAACTACTCCATGCATATGGCTGATCACGGTACTGATACCATGGATCGTGAACAGCGTTTTATGTTTATCGCCCGCGACGAAAAATATATCACCTACATTGACCAGGCTCTTGACCGGATCAGAAACAAGGTTTACGGTATCTGTATCAAGTCAGGAAAGCCCATTCCCAAAAAGAGGCTGGAGGCCGTGCCACATACCTCAGTGAGAATCGAATTCAAACAGGGAAAGAAGTAGGAACCTGGATAATGTGGTGATGAAGCTTGAAAAAAGGCGTACAAATGTACGCCTTTTTCATGATCAGTCATTTTCCTCTTTGTCGGTTGTGACATCATTGACATGGACCGGATAGTCACCGCTGAAGCAGGCTGTACAGTAACTGCCCTCTTCATCTTCAAACGTAGGCACGCTGTTCATTAATCCCTGCATGGAGAGATATTTCAATGAATCCACCCCAATATACCCCCTTATTTTTTCGATTTCCTCTACGTCATTGTCGAGGTTGTCAAACATGTGGGTGAGCAACTGCCGTTTGGTAGGAAAATCCATACCGTAAAAACAGGGGTTGGTAATCGGAGGAGAGCTGATGTGCAGGTTAATTGACTTTGGATCTGCCTCGCGGATCAGTTTGATCAGCATTTTTGCGGTTGTACCGCGGACAATAGAATCATCAATGAGAATAATCGGTCTGCCCTGAAGTACTCCACGCACAATATTATATTTGGAGCGCACCTTGATGTCCCGGCTATGAATCCCCGGCTGAATGAAGGTCCTTCCAACATAATGGTTTCGGATAAGGCCATGCTCGAATCTTGCCGACCGATCCATTTTTATGCTCTCCCTGACAAAACCGAGCGCGGCGGTATTTGATGAGTCGGGAACGCTCACGACCGTCAGCTCCTTCTCCCCGGGTTGATGCACGATATTTGACTCTCTTGCAAGGTTTTTACCGAGATTTCTCCTGATTTTATCAACTGAGTGCTTGAAAATAAAACTATCGGGACGGGCGAAGTAGACGTATTCAAAAATGCACCGTGCCTTACGTTTTGAGGAAGGCAGAAACAGGGAGGTCGGCTTTTCGTTCGTTACGGCAAGATGATCAATCAGAAGAATTTCACCTGGCTCAATATCGCGAATGTACTCTGCCTGAATAATATCAAAGGCACAGGTTTCACTGGCAACAATATAAGTCAGATCACCGGTGAGGGGGTCAACCTTCTTCCCGAGAGCTAACGGCCTGAATCCGTAAGGATCTCTGGCGGCGATCAACTGGTTGTTTGCCAGAATAACAATCGAGTATGCTCCCTGAACCTGCATCAAAGCTTCGTAGATCTGATGGATAGGTTCTTTTTCACGGCTCCTGGCTGCAAGATGCGGTATAATTTCAGTATCAGAAGATGCCTGAAAAATAACACCAAGTTCTGTCAGTTCCCGCCGCAACGTACGGGAATTGGTAAGGTTTCCGTTATGGGCAATAGCCAGGCTCCCGGAGCGGTAAGTCAGGGAAAACGGCTGAATATTGCTGATCGATTTTGAAGAGCCCGTCGTCGAATATCGGTTATGACCGATTGCGGCATAACCGCCGAGGCTTTCAAAAATCGTTTCATCTCTGAACACTTCAGAGACGAGTCCCATTCCCTTGTGCTGCTTGAAGAGGGTTCTCTTTTTTACTTTGTTGTAATCAGCTACAACGATGCCTGCGGCTTCCTGTCCTCTGTGCTGAAGTGAGTAAAGTCCATAGAAGGTATCTTCCGCGGGAGTTTTTGAATTAAAAACACCGAAAACTCCACACATGGGCAATAATATCTTAAAGTTTAGTAAACAGCATTAAACCTCAGTAATGACGAATGAACATAACCATTCAAACGGTAAATTGAAAATAATCGTTGCATCAGTTGCTTTCGTTTGCATTTCAAATGCTTCCGGTCAGCACCATTCCTGTTTTTTTCAGGATAAAAGGGATAGATAGTTGCATTATGGCGATTATATTTACTTCATAAACAATATCCGTAAGGCTTATGTATTCTTCGACAAATAAAAATCCTGAACCACCTGGCGTGGTAATCTGGGTCTTGGTAACCCTGCTTTGGGGAACTGTATTTTTTGGTACCTCTATTTTCATGCTTAAGCATGCTGCTCTCCTGCTTGGTCAGGGTATGTTCAACCCGTCACAGAGCGATATTCTGCATGTGTACGGTATTCATGCCGCCGTGCTGATTGTCTTTGCTCTTATAGCTATGACGGTTAAAAATATGGTTGAACCCGGAGGTCAAAAACAGATCCAAAGGTGGCAGAATATTTCGGAAGGCAAGGGAGAAAAGTTTTTTATATCGTTTGCTGGAAGTATTGCTACAAGTTTTTTCTTTACAGGTCTCACTGCATTAACCTTTCTTGGAAGTGCCGCTATTCTTGGTTTCTCAATCAGTTTGACGCTGCCGGTGGTTTTGATTGCAGGCCTGCTTAATATCGGCGCGGGGCTTGCGGCATCACTGCTTGTTGGGTTTGTTTTTTTGATTTCGAAAATAGGGAGGAAAAAGAGGTGAAGCATGCCGGTTGTAGAGGTACTGCGGATAACAACAAAAAAACGCAGTTTGTATTGCGCTTTTTCGTTTTATGTGGAGCTAAGGAGACTCGAACTCCTGACCCTTTGCATGCCATGCAAATGCTCTACCAACTGAGCTATAGCCCCATTGACCAGCTCTAATTAAAAGAAAAAAAACTTGTTTTTGCAACTTGTTTTGTTGATTCTTTGTCTTGGTACCTGTTATTAATGCAAAATAAGCTGTTATGTCACTTTTGTTTGTCATCAAAGAAGGTTTTTCAAATATAGGAAGGTCGAAACTGCCTGCCGCAATTACTGTCACTATAAGTTTTTTTGCTCTTGTACTGCTTGGTCTGTTCAGTACTGTGTCCCTGAGTTTTTTTGATGTTATCCAGGAGCTGCGGAGCCGTGTGGAGCTTGAGGCTTTTCTTCCCGACTCAATGAGCGAATCTCAGGCTGTTGATACGGCCCGGCAGATAAAGAACCTCAAAGGCGTGAAGGAGGCCATGTATGTTTCAAAGGATGAAGCGGCCAAAACATTTTCTCAGGATTTCGGAGAGGATATCGTCAGGATTCTTGGATCAAACCCTCTTCCCCGATCAATCAGACTCAAGTTTCTGCCCGACTACACTACGCCTGAACGTATCGGGAGGATTGTACCTGAAATCCGAAAAATCGCTCAGGATGCTGATATTCGCTATAATCAGTCATTTCTTGGTCAGATCGAAAAAAATGCACGGTTGTTTACTCTGCTGACCGGCGGTATAGGGATATTGATTTCCTTGGCAACGATTGTGCTGATTGGATATACAATCCGCCTGGCCATGTACTCAAAAAAGGAAAAAATCAGGACGATGCGTCTTGTCGGCGCTACGGCCTGGTTTATCGGTGCCCCTTATGTTATCGAAGGGGCGCTGCAGGGTCTGCTTTCCGGAGCGCTTGCTGCAGGTGCGGTCTACCTGCTTTTTGATCAACTGCTCTTTCGTTACGAGCCAGGCATCTATCAGGTCTTACAGCCCTCTGCACTGCTGATTTATCCATCAACCGTTCTCCTTGGTCTGGCTCTGGGCATTTTAGGCAGCGCAATGTCTGTAAGTAAATATCTAAGGGTTGTGTCGAAACGGTAATTCGGTTATGCTCCCAGAGAATAGAGAAGGCTGATCTCGGAACTCCATTGATCGGAATCCGGTGTTTCAAGAATCAGCGGTATTTCTTCACAGGCAGGGTGTGACATGATGTAAGCAAATGCCTCCATCCCGATTGTGCCCTTTCCGATGCCCGCATGGCGGTCAAGCCTGCTTCCAAGTGGGCGAAGAGCATCATTCAGGTGCATTCCCCGGAGATAGCCGAGCCCGACTGTCCGATCAAACTCTTTGAAGGTTGATTCTATTGCTGCCGTTGTCTGCAAGTCATAACCGCTTGCAAACAGGTGGCATGTGTCAAGGCAGACTCCTACCCTTGTTTTATCTTCCACCTGATCAACAAGCGCAGCCAGTTGTTCAAACCGGTATCCGAGGTTGGTTCCCTGTCCCGCAGTGTTTTCAATCACGGCAGTCACGCTTGTTGTTGCATCAAGCGCCATATTGATTGATTCGGCAATAAGTCGCAGGCAACCCTCCTCATTGATGTCATTCAAATGACTTCCCGGGTGAAAGTTCAGCATGAGCAAGCCAAGAGTTTCCACACGCTGCATCTCGTCAATAAAGGCTTCCCTTGCATTCCGCAGTTTGCCGGTGTCAGGATTGCCCAGATTTATGAGATAACTGTCATGAGGCAAAACGTGTCCGGGTTTAAAACCACCATCGCTGCAGTTCTTGCGGAATGCATCAATCGATTGCGACGAAAGTTTCGGCGCACTCCACTGGCGCTGGTTTTTCGTAAACATGGCAAAGGCTTTTGCCCCGATACTGCCGGCCTGCAGCGGTGCGTTTTCAACTCCTCCGGCAATGCTGACGTGTGCTCCTATGCGTTTCATAAACAATAGTGAATGGTAATCATTAATCGGGTTCGCCGAATTTCCCGGCTTGTCCACTCGTGAGATTCACTGTTTCACGGACAGCAAACAAACTCTCTTTGGATGACGATGTTGAAAGCATTTCACCAAGAAGGCCGGTCGAAAAAAGCTGGACTCCGAGAATAAGCAGCAGTATTCCGAGAAATAGAATCGGCCGGTTACTGACCGGTTTATGGAGCAGTATTTTATCGAGGGTGACATAAAGACTGATGGTAAACCCCAGAAAAAAACTTATAAGGCCGGCCATGCCAAAAAAATGCATGGGTCGGCGCAGATATCTGGTAATAAAGAGTACCGAGAGAAAGTCGAACAGCCCTGAAAAAAACCTTGACGAATTGTATTTGGTAATGCCGAACTTTCTTGCCTGATGCCTGACAGGAAGTTCTGCAATTTTAAATCCCATCCACTCAGCCAGAACAGGGATATAACGATGCATATCTCCACGCAATTCAAGCCGTCGTGTTACCTCTTTGCGGTACACTTTCAGACCGCAGTTGAAATCATGAATAGTGATACCGGTAAAGAACCGTGTTACCAGATTGAACAGTCTGGAGGGAAGGGTTTTTGATAGAGGATCCTTGCGCTGCTGTTTCCACCCGCTTACCAGGTCATAACCGTCCTGAATCTTTAGCATCATCTCCTTGATGGCAAAAGGATCATCCTGCAAATCAGCATCAATGGTACAGATATAGTCACCGGTTGCTGCCATGAATCCGGCTGAAAGGGCTGCTGTTTTTCCAAAGTTTCGTTGAAAAGATATCAGGCGGAGCTCCGGCCTTGAAAGAATCAAATCGCTGATTAACGAGGCCGAACTGTCGGTTGAGCCATCATCGACCATAATAATTTCAAAACTGAAGGGTTCAGTAAAGAGATTACGAAGCTCTTTTTCATGCAGGGCAGTATAAAGCTGCCCGATAAGATCAGGCAGCGACTCCTGTTCATTGAACAGTGGGACAATGATGGAAAGTGAGGTCAAATGGGCAACGGATAATGGATAGTATAATTAATGCACAATCGAAAAGTAAAGAGTAAACAGGGTAAAGCCAAACATCCCGGACTTATACGCCTCTCATATCAGGTGACCAGATGTATTTGTGAAGCTGCAGCTGCATTCTGACCTTAAGTTTATCGATAAGAATCCATTCGGCAAGTTTTTCCGGCTCAAGCTTACCGAACATGACGCCCATCATGACTGTGAAGGAGTCTGTAAGCCGGTGTTCATGCAGCAGCGATTTCGCCCACTCATAGTCACTCCGGTTTCCAAGAACCATCTTGAACTCGAAGTTATGCCTCAATGCCGGCATAGCTTCAAGAGCCAGGTGAATATTTACGGGATTGTTTTGATCGCAAACGCCGGACGATGGCGCTTTAATGTCAATGATTTTATGGACGCGAGGGTCAACTGCAGCAACGGAAAGAAAACCACCGGTTTCCATCAGCACCTTATGACCAAGATCACAAAGCCTCTTCATAAGATCATACACTTCAGGCTGCAGAAGAGGTTCTCCGCCGGTGACCTCAATCAAAGGCGCCTGAAACGCAAGAGCTTGGCGAATGATGTCCTCTGTATTCATAAGAGTGGTTTCACTTTCAGCGTAGGCTGTATCGCAGCCAACGCAGCCGTGACCGCACCCCGCAAGCCGTATGAAGGCACAGGGCCATCCGGCAAAGGAGGCTTCCCCCTGAATGGAGTGAAAGATTTCACTGATATTAAGCAGCCTTTCGCTCATGAGTGCAGTTTTGAAAGAAGTTGCTCAAGGGCTTCAGGATAAAGACAGTGTTCGCATTCAAGTACTCTCGCTGCAAGAGTGTCTGGCGTATCGCCAGGTAAAACTGGTACTTTCTGCTGCAGCAGTATTCTTCCCTTGTCATACTCCTCATTGACCAGGTGTACCGTCGCGCCACTCTCTGTTTCACCCGCATCAAGAACCGCAGAGTGAACATTCATGCCATACATCCCTTCACCACCGAATTTTGGGAGCAAAGCCGGATGGATGTTGATGATTTTTTCAGGAAATGCCGCCACAACGGCATCAGGCACCTTGCGCATATAGCCCGCAAGTACAATGATGTCGATGCGCTTTGCCCTCAGGCACCAAACCATGGTTTCAGCAAACTCATGAAAAGACGTAAACTGTTTTTCCGTCAGATGTAAAGTCGCAATACCATTCAAACGCGCAAACTCCATCGCCCCGCACTGCGATCGGTTAGAAAGGCAAAGCACAATTTCCGCATTAAGCTTCTTTTTCTTCAGCGCATAAAAAATAGCCTGAAAATTACTTCCGGTTCCAGAGCAGAAAACTGCCAGGCGAGTTGTGTTATCAGTCATTCGATAAAGGTCATATTTCTCGATTTTATTATAACTTCTATCCATTTCCAAGTTATTCTGCTTTTCTTTGTTTCTTCTTCCTTCAGTCCTGTTATCTCTCTGCTTGCTGGTTTAGAACGCCTCAAATAATTGGGGATTATTTCTTAGATTCCGACTCCAAAAAATCACTGAAACGATAAATAAATTTTTTTTAAATGTCTGATCCTGTTATCAAGCGGGCGTTGGTCTCTGTATCTGATAAAACCGGTATTGTTGATTTCTGCCGCGAATTGAGTGCCCTGGGAGTTGAGATTTTCTCAACCGGAGGAACCTTGAAATCATTACAGGACTCAGGTCTTAGCGCTGCTTCCATATCCACCATCACCGGCTTTCCGGAAATCATGGATGGAAGGGTAAAAACCCTGCATCCGAAAATACATGGAGGTCTTCTTGCTGTAAGAGATAATGCCGACCATATCAGCCAGGCAAAGGCGAATGGTATTGACTTTATAGATCTGGTCGTGGTTAATCTTTACCCCTTTGAAGCAACGGTAGCCAAACAGGGAGTAACCTTCGAAGACGCAATAGAAAATATTGATATTGGCGGTCCCTCTATGCTCCGTAGTGCTGCCAAGAACAACGAGTCGGTAACGGTTATCACCGACAGTGCCGACTACTCGCTTGTTCTGCAGGAAATGAAGGAAAACAGCGGTTCAACAAAAAGGGCAACCCGCCTGCAGCTGGCCTTAAAGGTTTTTGAACTCACCTTTCGATATGATCGCGCCATTGCATCCTACCTCACAGGCGCAATCGCTGGTAAACAGCAGGAGGCTTCTGCAGTCATGACGGTTAAGCTTGAAAGGGAGCTCGATATGCGATACGGTGAAAATCCGCACCAGAGCGCAGGTCTTTATCGTCTTACCGATACGGATGGGTCACGATCTTTTGGCGACTTTTTCGAGAAACTCCACGGCAAAGAGCTTTCCTACAACAATATGCTCGATATTGCCGCAGCCACAGCCTTGATCGAGGAGTTCCGTGGTGAAGAGCCCACTGTGGTTATTATCAAGCACACTAACCCGTGTGGTGTTGCGCAGGCCAAGACACTGGTCGAAGCTTATCGCAGAGCATTTTCAACTGATACCCAGGCTCCTTTTGGCGGTATTATTGTCTTTAATCGTCCTCTGGATATGGATACCGCGAAGGCCGTCAATGAAATTTTCACTGAAATTCTTATTGCTCCGGCTTTTGAGGACGGAGTGCTTGATTTGCTTATCAAGAAAAAGGACCGTCGTCTCGTGAAGCAGACACATGCCTTGCCCGAAGGTGGCTTGGAGTTTAAGTCCACACCTTTCGGGATGCTTGTTCAGGAGCGCGACAGCAAAATGATTACCAAAGAAGATTTGACCGTCGTGACCAAGCGGCAGCCTGATGAACAGGAAATTGCCGATATGATGTTCGCCTGGAAAATCTGCAAGCATATCAAGTCCAACACTATTCTTTATGTCAAAAACCGTCAGACCTTCGGCGTTGGAGCCGGGCAGATGTCTCGTGTTGACTCTTCAAAAATTGCACGTTGGAAAGCTTCGGAGGTCGGGCTTGACCTGCATGGATCCGTTGTGGCGTCAGATGCATTCTTCCCCTTTGCCGACGGCCTTCTCGCCGCAGCGGAAGCTGGAGTAACCGCGGTAATACAACCTGGAGGTTCAATCAGGGATAATGAAGTGATCGAGGCTGCAGATGCAAACAACCTTGCCATGGTCTTTACCGGCATGCGGCATTTCAAGCACTGACCTGAATGAAAAATTGAATACACCGTGGCGTGCTGCAAAAAACAAAAAGGCGTACTTGAAAGTATGCCTTTTCTGTTTTAGCATTCAGCACCATGCGCAGCGATTATCTCCTTGAAGGAACCAGCCCAAGCCTGCATATCTTTTTTCCCCCGCTACTATACACAGTTAAAAAAACTCATATATCGTAACTATTTTTGAACTTTTTTTATATAAAATTTGTATATATTTATAGTGTATTTTAAGTATTTAAGGTGATAAATAGAGTAGTAAATGCATGGATTATCAATGTCACCTCTTCGGAGATAATCCGAAAGGCTGTCGTTTTTTTATGGTTATGAGTATCAGCAATGGGGTTACGGGATGATAATGTTGTGGATTCGGAACTGTACCAGATAGGGAGGCCTGCTTATGAGGGAAGAGATACAAATGACGCCTGAAGAGCTCTCCATGAGACGTACAGAGCTTTCCATCGAGAGGACTGTCATGTCCGCCAGTCGAACGCTCATGGGGTGGGTAAGGACTGCCCTTTCCCTGATCAGTTTTGGTTTTACTATTCACAAAATCCTGCAGACAGCAATAGCGAATGTTGAGTATGGTCTGTTTAAATCGCAAGGGCCGCGGCGTGTCGTTCTTATTCTTATCGGTCTTGGAACCGTTTCAGTGATTTTAGGCGCAGCCGATTATTTTTTAACGCTTCGCCGTTTGAACGAGCTGTCCAGCAGAGAGTACAGCCCATTTAATTTTTCCTTTTGTATGGGTGTTGCAATCGGGCTTTTCGGACTCTTCCTTTTTGTCACCATTCTCACACATACAGAGGTCTTATAATTGAAAAAAGGGAGGTCTTGTGGAACCTCAGGAAGCAATACAGTGCATTGAATTCATTGCTCTATCCCTTGAAATTTTAGGGGTGATTGTGATCACGTTGTCGTTTTTTTATGCACTTGTTCGGGCTTTGCTGCATTTCAGGCAGAGACGCGAGGATGCATACGAGCGTCTCAAAACATACATGTCAAAAGCTCTTCTGCTGGGTCTTGAGTTTCTTGTAGCTGCGGACATCATCAGTACGGTATTGACCAGACGTACAATTCAGGGAATAGCTTCGCTTGGTCTTCTGATCATCGTCCGAACGTTTCTCGGGTGGTCGCTTGCAGTAGAAATGGATGGATGCTGGCCCTGGCAGAAAGCACAAAACAAACATGAGCAGCAATATGGAGAGCATCTGGCAGAGAATCTTTGAAAATTTTTTTGGTCGGCTTGATGGCCCGCTCCATTTTCGCTTCATTTTTCAACCATTAATGGCGGTCATCTTTGCTGTTGTTGACGGAATCAAAGATGCAAAAGCAGGTAAGCCGACTTATTTATGGGCAGTTATGGGCAACCCAAAGCATCGCCTTGAGCTTCTGAAAGACGGCTGGAAGCGTGTGGGCAAGATTTTCATCTTTGCCGTGATTCTCGACATTGCCTATCAGATCATCGTGTTGCATTGGATTTTTCCTGGTGAGCTGATTATTGTTGCATTTGTTCTCGTATTTGTGCCATACGTCCTGCTGCGCGGGCCGGTTAATCGCATAGTACAGATGTTAAAGAAGTAAAAAAATAAGTTAAAGGAGTTTTGTCTCATGTGTAACAGTATGTTTTCATCAATGACTTCATCCATGCAAATACATGCCTTTTTCGTTTCATGTCATGGCCAAACCGACAGGCTCGCGATGTAATCTCAACTGTTCGTACTGTTTCTTCCTCAAGAAAGATCAGCTTTATCCCGCGAGTGACTTTCGAATGAAGGAGGAAGTTCATGAGACTTATATCAAGCAGCTTTTGGAAGCCCATAATGCACCACAGGTAACTGTTGCCTGGCAGGGCGGTGAGCCGACACTCATGGGTCTCGATTTCTTCCGTCGTTCAATTGAGCTTCAAAAAAAGTATCAAAAGCCTGGCACTACTGTAGAGAACACCTTCCAAACCAATGGCATCCTTCTCAATGATGAATGGTGCCGGTTCTTTCACGAGAACGATTTTCTTGTCGGCATGAGCATGGACGGCCCGAAAGAGCTTCATGACATCTATCGCAAAGACAAGGGAGGAGATGGAACCTTTGACCGGGTCATGAAGGCTGTCCGAATGCTACAGAAGCACAGTGTTGAATTCAATATTCTCTGCACCGTTAATTCAAAGAACGCTGCTCATCCTCTGGCGGTCTACCGGTTTTTCCGCGACACGCTCAAAGCTCAATACATTCAGTTCATTCCGATCGTCGAGCGGGTCAACGAGAATGGTCAGACCGGATTCCAGTCAGGAGACCGGGTTACAGAACGCTCAGTACCACCTGAACAGTGGGGGCGGTTCCTGATAGACATTTTTGACGAGTGGGTAAAAAGAGATGTCGGAAGGACCTTCGTGCTCAATTTTGATGGAGCATTGGCTGGCTGGCTCGGCCGCGCAGGAACAGTCTGCATTTTCGGGCGGACATGCGGCGGAGGCATGGCATTGGAGCATAACGGTGATGTTTATTCCTGCGATCACTTCGTCGAACCGGGTTACTATCTCGGCAATATTATGCAGGCACCGATGCGAGAGCTCGCTGAATCTGATAAACAGCGGAAATTCGGTCGCGACAAATGGGATACCCTGCCGGGGTTCTGTCGGGAGTGTGATTTTCTTTTTACCTGTAATGGTGAATGTCCCAAGAACCGGTTCATCAAAACGCCCGATGGTGAGCCGGGATTGAACTACCTCTGTAAAGGCTACAATTCATTTTTTCAACATGCCGATCCTCAGATGAAAATCATGGCGGAATTGATCAGAAACGGGCGTCCGGCCGGGGACGTCATGCCGGTTCCGGCTGCGGGAGATATCCGCAACGGAAGGAATCAACCATGTTTCTGCGGCAGCGGCCGAAAAACCAAGCACTGCCATGGAGCCAAGGTGCATTGAGTTTATATAATCGAAGAAAATGAGAATATCGACTTATCAACAAATGAACAGGAACGAACCATGAAAAAGAAAAAAGTAGTGATCAGGACATGGAGTTCGGCAGGGATGCTGTTTTTGCTGCTCCTTATAGGTGCTACGGTTAGAGTGGTAGCAGAGCCGCCGCAGGACAAACCGCCATTCAAGTCCGAAGAGCTTGAACAGATGCTCGCCCCTATAGCACTTTATCCGGATGCTCTGCTATCTCAGGTTCTTATGGCTTCGACCTATCCACTCGATGTCGTTAAGGCCGACCGTTGGGTCAAGCAGAATCCGGGCGTGACAGGGAATGCTCTGACCAAAACTCTTGAAGCGCAAAGCTGGGATGTCAGCGTCAAATCGCTGGTTAATTTTCCTCAGGTTCTTTCGATGATGAGCAATAACCTTGATGTGACCGCCAAGATAGGTGATGCCTTCATCGGCCAGCAGAAACAGGTTATGGATACTATTCAGAAACTGCGCAGCTTAGCCTATAAATCCGGAAATCTCAAGACAACATCTCAGCAGAAAATCGTTGTGGAACAGCAGGCAATTGTCATCGAACCGGTAAATCCCGCTGTGGTGTACATTCCTACGTACAGTCCGGTAGTTTATTACAGTACCTGGCCTTATCCCGCCTATCCGCCGCCAGCATATTATCCTCCCGGATATGTACCGGGCAGGGCATTGGCATTTACAGCCGGTGTAGCCATCGGTTCTGCCTGGGGCTATGCCTGGGGTCATACCGACTGGCATAATGGCAATGTTAATGTCAATGTCAATCGCAACGCCAATATCAACTCGAATATCAATCGTTCGAGATACAGCGCCGAATATCAGAAAAACAATCCCGCCTTCAAAAACGGTGGTTCGTTCCAGCATAATGCTGCCGGTGCAGGCGCACGTCCTGGCGCAGGAGCAGGCGCTGCCGGTGTCGGCGCACGTCCTGGCGCAGGAGCAGGCGCTGCCGGTGTCGGCGCACGTCCTGGCGCAGGAGCAGGTGCCGCCGGTGTCGGCGCACGTCCTGGCGCTGGCGCAGGTGCTGCCGGTGCAGGCGCACGTCATGGTGCGCAACCTGCCAGCAAACAGAATGCATTTGAAGGGATGGATCGTGGCGGGTCTGCTGCCCGTGCAGAGAGTCAGAGAGGCCAAACCAGCCGCTCGTCATTTTCCGGCGGTGGCGGTGCCCGTGGTGGTGGCGGTGCCCATGGTGGTGCCCGTGGTGGTGGTGGCGGTGCCCGTGGTGGTGGTAGTCGTGGTGGAAGACGATAACTTTTAACAGGAGAAAATGACCCATGAAGAACAGTCAATCACATTATTTATCAGCATCAACGATCTGTTTCGGCCGCTCAAGCAGGATCAGTACAGCAATTATTCTTGCATTGCTTTTGCTGCTTCCGGCAAAGGGATACACTGCTCAGTCAGCCTTTGACTCGGCCGAAAAGGCTTCGGAATCGCTCGTTTCAGCCGCTCGTGCTCAAGATACCGGGCAACTGAAGACGGTGCTCGGTGTTGAATCCGAAAAGATCATCTTTTCGGGTGACAAGGTGGCCGACAAAAACATGCTAGAAAACTTCATCAAAGCCTATGATGAAAAGCATCAGCTTGTTGCCGGCAAATCGGGTTCGGTCAGCCTGCTTGTCGGAAAAACCGACTGGCCTATGCCGATTCCGATCGTCAGAAAGGGAGGGAAATGGCAATTTGACACCAAGGCCGGAAAAGAGGAAATTCTTAATCGCCGCATCGGACGCAATGAGTTATCCACCATCCAGACCTGCCTTGCCATACTTGATGCCCAGCGGGAATACTCATCGCGTGCAGGCTTACACAGTGACGGTTTGCATGAATATGCCGCCAGATTCATGAGCGAGCCAGGCAAGAAGAACGGACTCTATTGGCCGACAGTAGATAATGAACCGCAAAGCCCTCTTGGCCCGATGGCAGCCGAGGCTGCTGAGGTAGGGTACAAAGCCGGCCAGTCTACAACAGGAGCTTCCCAACCATATTATGGTTATCGCTATCGCATTCTCACGCGTCAGGGTGCAGCCGCACATGGAGGCTCGATGGATTATATGATCAACGGAAAATTAATCGGAGGGTTTGCCATTGTTGCCTGGCCTGCCGAGTATGGCAATTCCGGTATTATGACATTCATTATGAATCACGAAGGATCGGTCTATCAGCGAAACCTGGGAAAATGGACCTCAAAAACAGTGGAAGAGATAAATGCTTACGATCCCGGATCAATGTGGAAAAGAGTTGAGTTGCAGAAGTAGGTTGATGTTTTGATTCGTTGCAGTTAGGAAGTGTTTATTCGGTTCGGCGGAAGTATAAATGATCAGCATCGTTACAAGCAAAAGGAGAAAAATCATGGCAGAAAAAAAACCTAACATTCTAGTTCTATTCGGCGATGACATCGGCTGGTGGAACATCAGTTACAACAGCCGTGGGCAGATGGGCTATCGCACGCCCAACATTGACCGTATCGGAAACGAGGGTGTCTTTTTTACCGATTACTATGGCCAGCAAAGCTGTACCGCCGGCCGTGCAGCTTTCATCACCGGGCAGAACCCGATCCGGACCGGCCTGACCAAAGTCGGGACACCCGGAGCCGACATAGGGCTGGAGGCTGAAGACCCGACCATCGCCGAGTTGCTCAAGCCTTTGGGTTATGTTACTGGCCAGTTCGGCAAGAACCATCTTGGGGACAAGGACAGGTTTCTTCCTACGGTACATGGTTTTGACGAATTTTTCGGCAATCTCTATCATCTGAATGCCGAGGAGGAGCCTGAACTGCCAGACTATCCCAAAGACCCCGTTATCAAGAAAAAGTTCGGCCCTCGCGGTGTGCTTCATTGCATAGCAGACGGTAAGGGAGGTCAGACAATAAAGGATACAGGCCCCCTTACCAGGAAGCGGATGGAAACTGTCGACGAAGAGATAACGTCAGCTGCTCTCGACTGGATGGAGAAGCAGGCCAAGGCGGATCAGCCGTTTTTCCTCTGGTATAACTCAACCGCTTTGCACTTCAGAACCCACGTTGCAGAAAAAAATCTCGGCAAGAGCGGCCAGGACCCCTACAGCGACAGGATGGTCGTTCATGATGAGCAGATCGGCATGATGCTCGACAAGCTCGACGAACTTGGTATCGCTGATAATACTATTGTCATGTACTCCACAGACAATGGTCCGGAGAACGACACCTGGCCTGATGGTGCGAACACGCCGTTCCGCAGCCAGAAGGATACCAACTGGGAGGGCGGTTCTCGTGTTCCGGCCTTCATTCGCTGGCCGGGCAAGATCAAGGCAGGAAGCGTTCTCAACGGCATTGTAACTCATCAGGACATGCTGCCGACTTTGCTCGCTGCAGCAGGAGACCCTGATGTCAAGGAAAAGCTTCTTGACGGACATAAGGTTGGAGACAAAACCTTCAAAGTCCACATCGACGGTTACAACATGCTGCCCTATCTGACCGGTGAGACGAAAGAAAGCCCCAGAAACTTTTTCTTCTTTTTCAGCGATGATGGTGAGCTCATGGCTGTCAGGGTCGGCGACTACAAATTTGTGTTTGCCGAGCAGCGTGAAACTACAAGTCGCGTTTGGGGAGAGCCTTTTGTGAAATATCGGATGCCGAAGATCTTTCATCTACGCCGTGATCCGTTCGAGCGGGCCGACTTCAACTCGAACACGTATTGGGACTGGGTGTTCGATCATATTCCCCAGATGTACATGGCGACAGTGGTGGTCGAAGAGCAGATCGCCGGCTTTATCAAGTACCCGCCTCGCCAGAGGCCGACTTCGTGGAATATGGATGCGATTTTGAGGCAAATCCAAATGCCTCACAGCTAATGGCGTGTTGAACGCATCGTAAAATAAACAGTTAACCTTCCCCCAAAGAAGGAGAGACGAAATGACTGTAAAACCGAATATTCTCATTATCTGGGGCGACGACATTGGCTGGTTCAATATCAGCGCATACAACCACGGCATTATGGGGTACAGGACCCCGAATATCGACCGGATCGTCAGGGAGGGGGCGATGTTCACCGACTGGTACGGTCAGCAAAGCTGCACTGCCGGTCGCGCCGCATTCATCACAGGTCAGTCGCCGATCCGTACAGGTCTGACCAAGGTTGGACTTCCCGGTGCGAAACTTGGTCTTCAACCGGAAGACCCGACCATCGCCGATATGCTCAAACCATTGGGTTACGCTACGGGCCAGTTTGGAAAGAACCATGTCGGCGACCGCGATGAGTTTCTTCCGACTGTTCACGGGTTCGATGAGTTCTACGGTAACCTTTATCATCTGAACGCAGAAGAAGAGCCGGAAAATGAGGACTACCCGAAGAGCTCGGAATTTCCTGATTTCAGAAAGAAGTTTGGTCCCCGGGGTGTGCTTCACTGCTGGGCAAATCCTGACGGCACCCAGAAAATCGAAGATACCGGCCCGCTTACAAAGAAACGTATGGAGACCATGGATGATGAGATTACGGCAGGTGCTATAGATTTCATCGAGCGTCAGCACAAGGCCGACAAACCGTTCTTCTGCTGGTGGAATTCAACCAAGATGCACATCTGGACTCATCTGAAGGATGAGAGCACGGGCAAGACCGGACTGGGCATCTATCCCGACGGCATGGTCGAGCACGATGGCCACGTCGGGCAGTTGCTCGATAAGCTCGAAGAACTCGGTATCGTCGACAACACCATCGTGATGTACTCGACCGACAACGGCGCCGAAGAGTTGAGCTGGCCTGATGGAGGAACTACACCGTTCCGCAGCGAAAAAGACACCAATTGGGAAGGCGGCTGGCGCGTTCCGTGTGCTATCCGGTGGCCGGGAGTGATTAAACCTGGGACAGTCAGCAATGACGTTTTCTCGCACCAGGATATGCTTCCTACGCTCGTGGCAGCTGCCGGTGATCCCGACATTTCGGCGAAGCTCAGGAAGGGCTATACTGCAGGCAGGAAGACTTTCAAGGTCTATATCGACGGACTCAATCTGCTGCCGTTCTGGAAAGGCGAGGTCAAAGAGAACCCGCGCCCCGGCTTCCTGTACTGGGGGGACGAAGGTGATCTGATGGCAATCCGCTACGGCAACTGGAAGGTTCA
The DNA here is from genome assembly GCA_037143555.1 of Chlorobiaceae bacterium. Taxonomy (GTDB): domain Bacteria; phylum Bacteroidota; class Chlorobiia; order Chlorobiales; family Chlorobiaceae; genus Chlorobium. The sequence continues at coordinate 4,848 of JBAWYL010000007.1, read as the reverse complement.
CTTCAACGTGCAGCGTGCAGAGGGAATAGAAGCTTGGCAGGAACCGCTTGTACCTCTGCGATGCCCGATGCTGGTCAACCTGCGATCAGATCCGTTCGAGGAAGCGGACCGCTCTTCCATTTTCTATGCTAAATGGCGAGCAGATCGCATTTTCATGCTGGCTCCGGCGGGTGCGCTTGTTGCCCAGTACATGCAGACCCTGATGGAGTTTCCTCCACGGCAGAGTCCGGAGAGTTGGAGTCCTGGTGATGTCATGGAGAAGCTCCGTCGACATCAGGAGCTGCTGGAGTCCGGCAGTGCCGCTGGAGTGAAGTAAATCGGTACAGCTGTGGGGTGACAGATTTTAAGACGCTATCCCCTGGTGGAACAACTCCGCCGGGGGATGATCATCAACCTGTAGATTGGAGATTCCGGGTACTCGACTATGAGGCAACAGAAAGAAAAAATTCCAACAGCACTGGATGTGGCAGGGGAAGTCCGTGACTTCTACGAACGCTACCCATATCCGGAGCCGGTCGAAAACCTCGATCTATATGGACTGCGCTGGGATGACCCCCAAAAACGCAGGGCCGATTATCATCTGTTCTGGCCTGCAAGTTCTTATCGGGAAGACTTTACCATCCTGGTGGCTGGTTGCGGTACTTCCCAGGCAGCCAGGCATGCGATTCGCTGGCCAAAAGCACAAGTCACCGGTATCGACTTCAGTGCAACGAGCGTGCATTGCACTGAAGAACTGAAGCGAAAATACAATCTCAATAATCTCCAGCTCAAGCAGCTTCCTCTTGAGAGAACAGAGGAGCTGGGGGGAAGTTTCGATCAGATAGTCTGCACCGGAGTGCTTCATCATATGCCGGACCCTGATGCCGGACTCACGGCGTTGCGTAATGTGCTCAGGCTGGATGGGGCTATGCATCTTATGGTTTATGCACCCTATGGCCGGACAGGTATCTATATGCTGCAGGAGTTTTGCCGACGCCTTGGTATTAACGCAGGCGATAAGGGTATCAAGGAGCTCATTGTCGCGCTCAAGCTTTTGCCGCCTGAACATCCGTTGGGAAATCTGTTGCGCGAAGCTCCCGATTTTCGACATGAGGCAGCGCTTGCCGATGCACTTTTGAATCCGCAGGACCGGGCTTATTCTGTGCCGCAATTGATCGATTTTCTCAAGAGGTCAGGGCTGGTATTCGGACGGTGGGTCAAACAGGGTCCTTATGCGCCTCAATGTGGTATCATGTCGCAGATCCCTCAAGCATCATTGCTCTCCGCTCTTCCTCCTCAAGAGCAGTATGCAGTGGTCGAACTGTTCCGGGGTACGATGCTTCGCCACAGCACGATCGCCTACAGAGATGACAGTCCAGCCAGCCTGAACCATGTCAGTTTTTCTAGTGAAGACTGGATAAGCTATGTGCCGATACCCATGCCGGACACGGTCGTTGTGCAGGAACGGTTGCCTGCAGGGGTCTCGGCTGTGCTGATCAACAGGGCACACTCGTTCCGGGATCTTTATCTGCCGATCAATGCAACTGAAAAACTATTGTTTGATGCTATTGACGGGCAGAGCACTATTCGAGATATCGTACACAGGACGTTTTCATCTTTAAATAAGAATACGCAGTTCGATATGGCGCGTTCCTTTTTTGAACAGCTTTTTTTGTATGACCAGGTAGTGTTTGATACATCATGCTCTTTTTGTGGTGGACCCGGCTTCTCAAAAGGCGGGGGAAAGAGAACTGGTTAAGAAGAATAATCACAACAAAGACATAACCATGAAAAATGTACTCAAGCAAAATACACCCGCGGCAAAGACTTTACCTTCGTTGGCTGAGCTCCGGGAAATGGGCAAGAACCTTCGGGTGAAGTGCCCTCGCAGTTCGCATTCGGTCTGGCAAGCGCCGAACAACCGTCCGGATCCATTGCAATTGCTGGAGCAGTCAAACAAGGGGCGACTCCCCGAATTGATTCCCATTCGCTACGGACGTATGGTGCAAACACCGTTCACCTTCTATCGGGGAGCGGCACTCAACATGGCGGCAGACCTGGCAGTCACACCGGTAACAGGTATGCGTGTTCAGGCGTGCGGCGACTGCCATCTGCTCAACTTCGGCGCTTATGCCACACCCGAACGACGGATCATTTTCGATATCAACGACCTTGATGAAACGCTTCCTGCGCCCTGGGAGTGGGACGTCAAGCGCCTCGCAGCAAGTGTCATCCTTGCGTGCCGCAACAACGGCTTCAGTAAAGAAGAAGCCCGGGACGCAGTCCTTTCTTGTATTCGCTCATATCGGGAACGCATGTCGGAATACAGCAGAATGTCGGTCCTGGAAGTCTGGTACGCAAGCATTGAACCTGAAAAACTGTTTGACAGTATCAGTGACAGGGAGAGTGTAAAACGAATGCAGAAACGGCTTGACACCGCCCGCGCTCGCAGCGTGTTGGAGCACGATTTTCCCAAGCTCGCGGTCATAGCCGGTCAGTCGCCGACCATCAAGGACAACCCGCCCCTGATCTACCACCCCAGTGGAGAGGATGAGGCAGATTTTCTTGCGCGGGCCCGGGAGGGCTTTGCAGGATATCGGGAATCTCTGCAGGACGATAGGCGCGTACTCATCGACCATTTTGAGCTCAAGGATATAGCGATGAAAGTGGTCGGCGTCGGGAGCGTTGGTACTCTCTGCGCAATCATTCTTATGATGGCCAGTGAACAGGATCCCCTGTTCCTCCAGGTCAAAGAGGCGCGCCCCTCTATTCTTGAAGCATATGCCGGTAAAAGTTTCTATCCTAATCACGGTCAAAGGGTCGTTAACGGATACCGGCTCGTGCAATCGGCGAGTGACATTTTCCTTGGCTGGACTGAGGGAAAGCTTGGACGTCATTTCTACATCCGACAGCTCAAAGACATGAAGCTTACCCCTCTTGTCGACATTTTCAGTCCGGAATGGATGCTTCAGTATGCCGGGTTCTGTGGGTGGACGCTGGCGCGCGCACACGCACGCTCCGGCGTTCCGGCACAGATCAGCGGTTACCTTGGCAAGAGCGACGCTTTCGACACAGCCATCGCCGATTTCGCCCGTGCCTACGCTGATCAAAGCGAACTCGATCATGAAATATTGAAGAAAGCGGTGCGCTCCGGAAAGGTGGATGTCGTTATGGAAAGTGAATAGTGTGATAGCGTTAACAATAAAACAAGGAGAAGATCATGAAATACAAAGTTGTAATGATGGCCCTATTGCTTGCGAGCCTGCCTTTTACCCAGGCAGCGGCCGAAGACAATGCCTGTTGGAATTGGGCCTTGACTCCCTATCTCTGGGGATCATCCGTAACCGCGGATCTGAAGTTGCCCCAGGGTCAGACGACGATAACGAAAGATGCAAAGTTCACGGACATCATCAGCAAACTTCAGATGGCTTTCATGGGGCATGTAGAAGGTCAAGGCGATAATGTCGGTGCATTCGCTGACATCATATATCTGTCTCTGGGTGATAACCGCAATCGGGAATTGTATTCAAGCGACAGTCACATGAAATCTTTCATAGGTGAATTAGCCGGCGTCTGGAGCCCTGGCGAAAAACGCGGCGAAGGCATCGAGCCCTTTGCAGGCCTCCGCTACTTGTCAATGAAGCTGGATGCGGAGGTGGATCCAGTGAATCCGGTTTACCGCCCACTCAAACCAAGTTTCAACACAGCGTACACGGATGTGATGGTTGGTTTGCGCTATCGTGGCAGTTTCAGTGATAAGTGGGGCTATTCAGTGCGCGGCGACGGTTCCTGGGGCGGCACAAATGGAATCTACACTGCAAGTGCAATTATCAGTTACAGACTGGAAAAAGGCGAATGGGATTTGGGTTATCGCTACATGAACATCGATCTGGATGCGTCGTCCAACAATTTGAAACTTCAGATGTACGGCCCGATTCTCGCCTACACCTTCAAATTCTGAAACTGGCGAATAACTTAAAAGCTGGAGGATACCATGAATACAGAAGAGAGGAAACACCGTTCACATCTCCCGATGCCGAATACCACCCGCCCCCGGTTCATCGCCTACGATGCCAAGGACCCTGACAGCAAGCTTCCTCCTATCGAGCAGCTTCGTCCTCCCAAGGAGGCTCCAAATGTCATGATCGTTCTTATTGACGATGCCGGTTTTGGTTCATCCAGTGCTTTCGGGGGCCCCTGCCAGACGCCGAATGCCGAAAGGCTTGCTGCAGGCGGTCTGAAATTCAACCGCTTCCACACTACAGCTCTCTGCTCCCCGACGCGGCAGGCGCTGCTTACCGGCCGAAACCACCATTCCGCCGGAATGGGTGGCGTCACGGAGATCGCGACCGGGGCACCAGGCTACTGTTCGGTGCTGCCGAATTCAATGTCGCCTCTGGCCAAGACGCTCAAATTTAACGGTTACAGTACCGCCCAGTTCGGCAAGTGCCACGAGGTGCCGGTCTGGCAGACGAGTCCGGCTGGTCCTTTCAACGCGTGGCCCTCGGGTGGCGGTGGTTTCGAGTTCTTTTACGGCTTTATCGGCGGCGAGGCGAACCAGTATTACCCCACTCTTTACGAGGGAACTACGCCTGTCGAGCCGAAGAAGTCGCCTGAACAGGGTTACCATCTCGTCGAGGATATGACCGACAAGGCCCTTCTCTGGATCGGGCAGCAGAAAGCACTCACCCCTGACAAGCCGTTCTTCGTTTACTTCGCGCCCGGCGCGACCCATGCTCCCCACCATGTGCCGAAGGAGTGGGCAGACAAATACAAAGGAAAGTTTGACCAGGGCTGGGATACATTGCGCGAAGGGCATTTCGCGGAAGTTAATGGAAATTAAATTTCATTTTACTGCACTATCTAAAG
>JBAWYL010000006.1:0-106208 GCA_037143555.1 Chlorobiaceae bacterium | reverse complement strand
CGCCAATCACGCCCCCCCCTGCAACACTTTCCAAATCGTTTTCGGTTAGTTCCACATCAGGCTTCTGCGGAAGTATAAAATGAAAAAGAGCCGGCGTGTTTTCAACGACTTTGAAGGTCATGCCGTCCGGTATCTCTACACCTTCTTCCTTGAGTACATCTGCGGGTTTTTCGGTCAGGCGCTGTTTGTAAGTTTCATCAGTCCACGCTTTGGCAATGATTTTAGCTATAGCCTGATCTTGTTCCATTGCATTCATGGGATTCTCCTTGTGTTGGGATTTAAGAACCGAATCTACCATTCGAAAGTTACATGTTAGCTGGTGAAATTGCAAAATAACGCCACCACATCCATGTCCTCCCCCACTCCCGGGAACGCCGAGCCCCAGCTCGGCATTAACATCATCCCCCACTGCAAAAAGCTTCCACCTCTCAACCCTACAGGATTATGTAAAAAGATCAAGCAAAAGCCTGCATTTAAAAAGTTGAAGTCGGACGATGCCTTCAGCTGGCGCATTATGGCAACTATAATTAAAGCAGAATAGTGAGGGAATAATGCTTGATGTGATTATCTTGTAAAAGCAGGACAGTAAAACGCCTTAACTTGTTAAACAGCCTTAACTACTATTTATATAATGATTTATAGTATATTTTGCCCCCTATATTTGTTTTTGGTGAATAATTCATAAAAATATTATCACATAAAAACGCCATATCTTTAAATATCATGTCAGGAAAACCATTACAAAAAAAGCTGATCGCTACGGCAGTTATTATATTGCTCTCAAGCATTTCGCCGCCCTTATCACAACTCCATGCGGCTGAATCTGTTGCTCATGTGCAAGAAGAATCCGGCGAACTCGATCTCTCTGCCACCAAAGCCCTTTTTGACAGTCATTCGGTATGTTTTGTCGATGCACGTTCCGAGTATGTCTATTACAAGTCACATATCAAAGGAGCCATTTCTCTTTCAGACAGCAGGTTTGACGAGCAGTTTCCAGATTTCAGGCAAAAAAAAGCCCTTGGAACCCCTATTGTGGTCTATTGCACTCAGTCCAGTTGCGGAAAGGCCAACCATGTTGCTAAAAAACTGATGAAAAATGGATACAGAAATGTCAGGGTTTTTCCAGGCGGCCTGATCGAATGGGCTAATGCAGGCTTCCCAATGGGCGGATGAGCTTGCTTGAAGAAAATGCCTTGCCAAATCATAAACAAGGAAAAGCAAAGACACCTATGTCTAAGATTGGCTTTCCGTCAGCATTAATCAAATCCCTGAGGTTGATGCTCGGCGCGTTTTTCATCGTATCGGGATTTGAAAAACTTCTGGATCTGAGGTTTTTCGGTCTTATCATCGCTGAATACCAGATTCTGCCCTCATTTCTTATCCCGGTCATCGCGTTCCTCCTCTCCCTCTGTGAACTTCTGTGCGGCACCATGCTTCTCATCGACCTGTTCTCGCGATTCAGTTCATCGGTAATGCTCTGCTTGATGGTTATCTTTATCGTCGCAATGATAAACAATATAATGAGAGGGCTCGAGCACGACTGCGGCTGCTTCCAGTTTCTTTACCGATGGTACGGACTGAAAGAGGACATCGGTATCGTTCCGATTGGTAGAGACATCCTGTTTTGCATCCTTTTACTGCCAATCACGTTGCATGGCAGCAACAGAATTCCCTGGAAAATAGACCGGAAATAAACCACTCTTCTTCCGACTGCAACCGCTCAGCCAGTGCCCTGTTACCCTTCAGAATCAGCAGGTTCTCCGCATTCTTCTCTTCAGCCGCAATATATTTCTCCCTCCGCTGGCTCTTGTCCAGGACAGCCACAATCCTGACTCCCCTCTTCCGAGCATCCACCAGCGCCTTGGCAATCGGCGCCGAAGTAAAAGAGTACGCCTGCACCAGTATTTCGCTTTTTGCGGCACTGATCTCGGCAAGAACAGCAGCATTGGCGCCGCCTTTTGGCGTCGGCGAAGAGGGAGTTTCATGCCGTTTTGGGTGATGAACATGATGAGGTCACCTATCTGGTTCCCGGACATGTCGGTGTGCTCACCGATTGATGTCAGCGCAGTCATGCTTGAGCGTATCGAGCAGTACCAGCAAGAAAGCTATCTCCGCAATTCAACATTTCAAAACACTGCCAGCTTGCGACTTTCGTCTCAGTTTACTTTTGCTTGGCTCCGACAGGTTCTGTGGCCATTCCCGCAGGCAGGGGGAGGACTTTGCTGACCGACAAGTCCAGCGGGCAGTCCAACGTTTCCAGTTGGCGCGAGCAAAGCCAGAGATCATCGTGTTTCACAAGCTGAAATTCCACCTTCGCCGAGGACATCGGAAACCAATTTGCCCGGTAGGTCGCGCTGCAGGTGATGATTTGGATCAGGATCCTCGCAGAGTTCGGTGATTGCTCAATGAAGTAGAGTGGCGAGATGATGTGTCGGCGTTCGATCCCGTCGGCGTTGAGGTTTTCGAACCGCTTAGCCATCATTTTGCCAAAATTGTCGCGTCCCTCGATCTTGATGGGCTTCAACCCCGGCAAGCGGTATTCAACCGAGAATTCCGGAGTGAGATTGGAGACCAACTGCTTCAGGTTCTTCTCGTCCAACCCGTTGGTCATAGCCATAATCACGTTCGTGATCGCGAAACGGTCTGCGGCGTTGAATTTGGTGTGCCCGGCCTGCATGGAGTTGTCAGTAGCAGGGTTTGCATCGGCGGTCGCAGATGCGGTACCCAAACCAGTTTGAAGGAACACGCCGCATGCCAGTAAGCAGAAGATTCGATAAATAAGTTTTGTGCCGATAGCTTTTATTAAACGCATGTTCTCTCCTTGGTTTTTGCGCTCTAACATTGTTTAGACTGAACCATCTAATTCGGAAAAAGCGGATAGCTCCTCTCTGTATAAAACGACTTTAAAATCGCAATATCAAACGACCTATAATATTATTTCAAAATAATATAAAACAGATATATCTATGATCATCCCGGTTTATGCTGATCAGCCTGAAACGATACAAACCTGAGAAGAGCAAGTCATTGCGTATTGCATGACCTCGGCAATCTTCGCAAAGCGCAATACATCAAAGTGGGAATGGTTCCGGCCTGCGGGCAATGTAGCATCTTGCGGCTGGTTAACTGAAATGCGGTTTAGGCGATTTGGTATAACGCAAAGACGGCGTCACTAAATACTCGGTCTATGTCATGAAACATTTGCACATCAAAGGTGCTACGGTACTCAACTGATGCCCGGGCAGTTTATGACCACTCAGGCATCAGTTGATGAAGCTTTGCAAAAATAAACCCCACTATCAGTGGTATACTGGAAACGCAATCACTATTTGCAACTCGACATTTGCAAAACTTTAAACAAAAGCCAACCACCCCCGGCAGCCTGGTCAAGATCATCATCACTCAACTCACTCTGGACTGATTTAATTTCTGCTTCGGTAAACACAAATCCAGCGTCGCTGGCCGCCTCAAGCCTTGCATCAACATCTTCAATTGCAATAATGCGATTGCGGAATGCCTCGTCCGACTTCATTTTCTCGATGAATGCTCTTGCTTGATCTAATGACATAATATTTTTATTGGGATGTGGTTAAAAACTGATCTCTTCACTTGAAATTTACATGTCAGCTGTTGCATTTGCAAATGCAACCCAGTAGTTTCCGGTTCTTAATTAAGAAGGCCTGAAAACTCTTAAAAAACGGTATTTTTCATACCTTATTCGATTGACGTTAGTCTTTTTCATAACCAAGCCATATCCCCCGATGAACTGGTCACGGTACAACACACTTTTTCGGTCAGAAAGGTTCGGAAATTTCATGTATAACGCCCTCTCGAATACGCTTCTTGAGCTCGAAGATGCGCATTACAACGCTTTAGAGAATTTGCGAAATGGCAAAAGCAAATCCGGATCGATCATCAAAGGCGATTTTCTGGCGCTGTTGCGGAAAAACAATATGGTGATTGAAAAGGGTGAAGAAGAGCAGTTGCTCTTGGCCCGGCAGTACCAGCGACACGCGGTTTGCTTTGATACATCACGCCTTGGGCTCACCATCTGCCCGACCCTGCTTTGCAATTTCCGATGCCTCTATTGCTTCGAGCACAGCCAGGCAGACTCATCCGTGATGACGCCCGAAACCATTGATCGGCTTATACATTTCATCAAACGGTACAAGGATATAAAGCATCTCTCCATCGCCTGGTATGGCGGAGAACCCCTTCTTGCGTTTGACGTTATATGCGACATTACCGCCAAAGTCATGGCCCTTGATCTCGATATCGATGAATTCGGCATGGTTACCAACGGCTATCTGCTCGACTCCAAAAAAATTGCCCGTCTCAACGATCTCAATATAAAGACCATCCAGATAACCCTCGATGGCCCTGAAGAGGTACACGATACCCGACGGGTTCTTGCCGGAGGCGGTCCAACCTTCCAGCGCATCATCAAGAACATTGATGCTCTCATGAACTCTGACTACAAAGGCAGCTGCGCTATACGCGTCAATATCGACAAAACCAACCAGAAACAGTTTATTGCAATGCAAATCGCGCTTCTTGAGCGCTACAAGGGCAAAAAGCTCACAGTCTATGCCGGCCACGTTAACACCAGCAACGGTCATCCGTTCGAGCAATCGTGCAGCCTCAACCTCCAGGAGTGGACAGACTTCACCTTCGAGCAGCACCAGGGCAAAAGCCATGCACCTACAGCAAACTTCTACCCCTCCGGCAACCTCGACAGCGTATGCGTGGCCACATCCCACCAGGGTTTTGTTGTCGGCCCTGAGGGAGAACTCTACCAGTGCTGGGAAGATGTCGGCACGCCCGTCATGGTTGTGGGCAATATCCATGAAGAGGAGCCGATTACCAACCCGGTTCTTCATGCACGATACTCGATCGGTACTGATGCGTACAATGACCCAGATTGCCGCGAGTGCAACGTCTTGCCCATCTGCGGCGGCGGATGCGCCAACAAACGGATGCGGGCAAAACAGTTCGGAGAAAAGGGACTTGAGTTCTGCTCCCCCTACAAAGATAACCTCACAACATTCCTCGAAGCCTATATCGACACATTCCGAAGCAGGGAGATCTGCGAGGCAGTGCTGAGCCCGAAATCCGCTCGTGCAAACGAACTTGGATATCGACTCATTTCGCCGGAGAAAAAGAAAGCGGGCGAAGAGATAAAGCCGGGAATAACCGCCACAACAGAAGTGTGATGCAAAGCGCTGCACTCCGCTTTGCGGGGGTGCTATGGCGGCATGCCCGGCGGAGCATTATGTACCAGTTGTTTGTTTTTTAAAATTAACAGCCTGCCAACTGTAATAATGTTGATAGCGTTGTTAAACGGCAATCAATGCTGGGATAATTAAATGCGTTTTCGAACACAAATTCGCACAACTGTTCGCATAGTGGTCGTTCTTCTGTATTAAGAGAACAAAACTCCCAATGATATTATCTCTCTCAACCCCTTGTATTACGAACAGAAAGAGGGTTGTGCTTTTTTTTTAACGCTTTTATGGTATAGAATTTGGACTAAGAACAATGACAGGACTTTACCAGCACTATGGTAAAATGATGATTGCTGAAATGCCAAAACTCACTATACTGATCTGTCTGCCAACTCCAGAATGCCGACTCATATAAACAGGAACTGTGATTTTGAAAAAGAGTAAGGAATATGCGGTTGAGCGGTCTGAGTTACGGCAGTGGGCTGCGGAGCAGTTGAAAAACAGCGGTTTTGCTTATGATTTACCGAGTTCTGCAGCAGAGTTGCAGCGTGTTGTGCAAGAGTTCTCGATTCACCAGATTGAGCTTGAAATGCAGAATGAAGAGCTCAAGAACTCAAGGAATGAACTCCAGAAGGCGCAGAAGCGCTATGCTGATTTGTATGATTTTGCGCCTGTATCCTATATGAGTATAGCCCCTGACAACACAATACTGGAGGCAAATCTTACCGCTGCCAGGTCGCTCTTTTGTGAGCGTTCTCATCTCAAGGGTGCATGCTTTGGCAGCTTTATTGCTCAGGCTGGCCTTTCTGCATGTAATAGCATGGTACATAAGGTTTTCCAAAGCAGAACATTGGAAAACAGTGAACTGATGTTCAGGGGGGAGATTTCCGCCTTGATGCCATCATCAGCGACAATCTTCAGGAGTGCCGCCTTACACTAACTGATATCAGTGTTCAGAAAAAAATGAGAATGTATAAAAAGTCCCTATCGAGAAGTCATCAGGAGACGATTCATGCTCTGGCATCAATGGTTGAGATGCGGGATTCCTATACAGCAGGTCATCAGAAACGTGTTGCTGAACTCTCGGTAGCCATTGCCAAAGAACTTCATCTTTCTGCAAGCGAAATAGAGGGTTTGAATTACTGCTCAATCCTGCATGATATCGGAAAATTTAATATACCCACAGAGCTATTGGTCAAGTCGACCTCATTGACGGAACCTGAAAAGGATATGTTACGCAATCATGTACAGACGGGCTATGATATCCTTAAGGGTATTCACTTCCCGTGGCCGATAGCCCAAACAGTGCTGCAGCACCATGAGCGCCTTGACGGAAGCGGTTACCCCAATAGGCTCAAAAGCGAGAATATCAGAAAAGAAGCAAGGATTATTGGGGTATCCGATACTGTAGAAGCTATGATCGGAGCAAGGCCATACAGGCCAGCGTTTGGTATCGACAAGGCACTCCGGCATATCCAGCATGAAAGCGGTCGGTTGTTTGACCCGGTTATTGTTGATATTTGTGTTAAGCTCTTTTATGAGAAAAAGTTCATCTTCTCAACCAGACCAGCCTCAGAAACGATTATTGCACTTGAAGGTGCAGGGTACGGAGAAACGTTATAACTCTCTGTAAAGCCCATGCAACATTTACAAGTCTTTTAAATTTCAAGTTGGAGTCTGTGGCTCGTTACAGGGTTCTCAGCAAGGGCGGCAGTTGCTACTGCTCCCAGTCCCTATCCACCGATAACCACGCTTACCAAAGCGCCTAACGCCAAAGGTGCGCCAATCAAGGGCAGAAGCATGGTGGTCTTTTTTATACCATCCGTTATCCCCGGCTCAACGTTCAGGTTCTCTTGAAACATTGCAGTAATCAGATTACCACGTTATAGAACAAGTGTCGCTCTCATTTTTCCTCAACTCCTCCAATCCTTGCCGGACTTCAGCTGCAGTGCAACTATACCCATGCGCAAATATCTGCTCCATACATTCCGCCATATTCTCTGTCGCCATCAATTTAGCGCGAAACGTACCGTCAGCTTTCAATCTGGCTACTAAAGCCTGTAAATCATGCTGTGCCATACCTTTCAATCCTTGAAACGTGACTCAATATCCTTAGTCGGCTTTGCAAAACCAGCCGCTTTCGGTGAAGAACCTTTGAAGACGGATGAGGATGAACCCCCATAAAGAAAAGGGTAAGCATTGACGAGTAAACGCTTAGTTCCTTTCCCTACATTTTCAAGGTAATCGCCAACAGTCCACCACGTGCCATCAATATAGGTTTCAACTAATCTGCCGTAGGCTTTTCCCCAGTCAGTAAAAACTCCTGATAAGTTGCTCATGGGAAATGGTTTTATGGGTTATGCTGACTGTACAGGATTCAATTCTTCTTTGTTTAAAGTAACCGGCTCTTTCTTTTCAGCACCAGGCAACATCTTGATAATGGCTTCACCGGAAGAAGTGACGAGCTCTCTTCCTTTGGGGCCTAGTACCAGTCCTGCAGCTGCAACTCCTATACCACTTATGGCAATACCGGTTAATGCATGCAAAACCAAAGGGAGAGTTAAAGGAATAGCCAAGGGAGCCAGTTGTACAATGCCTGTCATCCCCGTTTGAGGTGCCGGATTTGTCGGGATTACTACTGTATTTTCTTCAGGCATGGCAGGGGAAGCTTAATGGTTATAAAACAAGTACCCCGTCCGTAGTTGCGGCAAGATGCTTGTTTTGTGAAAGGGTACTTTACTTTTTCGGAGCAATAGCTGAAGTGACATTCTGTACTGCATGACCTAATGTGTTGGTTGCGCTGCCTACAAGGTCAAGAGCACTCTTCCCAAGAGGCTCAATAGCCTGAATAGTACCTTTAATCCCAGTTGTAAACAGTTCAAAAGATTGCTGCACCAATGAACTACCTGCATTCACAAGATTGGTGATAGCACCACCGAGATCGTTTGTTTCGTTTGCCATGGTTATTTTTTATTAGGGTTAATAATAAAGGTTCAACAGTAAAAATAGTAGCCGCTACTAAACACCCTTAACGTAAAGCTAGGTTATTTTCATCAAACCCACCAACAAAATAAATACGCCCTCTCGCAGTCCCAAATGCCTACTGCCAACTGTTTGCGGGCTCTCTGGTGAGCTGAGCGGCGTCGTGCAGGCAGTCCGCTGCAAGCCTAGCATCAATAGCTTCAATTGCCATAATGCGGTCACGAAACGCTTCGTCCGACCTCATCTTCTCGATGAACGCTCTTGCAGCAAACTTTACTGTATACCTTCCCATAACTGCTTTACATCTTTTACCTCTCTTACTCTACCAGCAGCAATATCCTCCTCAGCTTCTTTAAGAGCCTCCAGCAACTTAGGATTGGAGAAATACTTATCAGTATCACTTATTTTTTTTGCTGGTGCCATTTCAGAAGTCTCTGTCCTGCCGCACTGGACAATAAAACGTTCCTTATTGGCTAAGTTCAAGTATTTCCTTAGGTTCTTGCGTAACTCTGTTGTACTTATCGCTATCATGATTATCTCCCCTGCGTTGTATTACCTTATATTGTACAAAGTTTACAGACTTTTCAGTTATGAACATTCAATAGCTATAGCTTCTGGATGTGGCCATTTTATTGTTGCAAGTTCATTTCATCGATATCTCTTCAATCTTGATCTCAGCAAAAACTATTTTTTGGCAAACGAGATTGAAAGCCTTAAAAAGAGAAATAATCAAGTCGAAAATGGATGTATAAAGGCTGCAACTGATGGCAAGGAACTATAAAGGCCTTATTTCTGTACAGGAATATTATGAAAAAACAATAATACCATGACCTCAAGTGCTCGGTATTTATAAAATAGCATTCAAGCTTCTTGTCAATGACAAGACGAAGTTTCTCGCCTTGTTGATAGGAATTACGTTTGCTGTATTCCTCATGACCATGATGACCTCTATGTTTGCAGGCATTCTTAACAGGTCAGCGTCACCAGTCCTTAACATAGGAGCAAAAATGTGGGTTATGGATCCAGCTGTAAATAATGCGACAAGTAGTATTCCTATGCCCGACTATGTTCTTTCGGTAACGAGAAGTATCCCGGGTGTTAAATATGCAGTTCCGGTTTATTTTGGATCTGCGTTGGTTAAACTTAAAAGTGGTACCTATCAAGCAGCAAATGTTGTGGGCCTTGACGACGCGACACTGTATGGCAGGCCGGAATTAATTGAAGGAAATATTCAGGATATCTACGTTGAAAATGCATTTATTGTCTCGAAAGACGCTGAATTCAAAAAACTTGAAAACCCCGAAGTTGGCACCGAATTTGAAATCAATGACCATAAGGGAAAAGTAGTTGGTCTGGCAAAAGTTCCAGTTTCAGGGCTTTTCGGAGTTCCTACACTCTACACCACTTTCAACAGAGCCATTACCTATATACCTTCAACGAGATTTACTACCTCATTTATACTCGTTAATCCAAAAGCAACCACCGATATTCCTTACATTCAGCATCAAATTCACAAGCTGGGATATGAGATTCTTACCGAGAATCAGTTTGTTCAGAAAATAACTGATTTTTACACCTTTCAGACAGGTATAGGGACGAATGTCTTGATCATGACAGTCATCAGTTTTATTGTAGGGTTATCAATTTCCGGACAGACTTTCTATACCTTTATTTTTGAAAATCTTGAGCGGTTTGGCGCTTTGAAGGCTATCGGGGCTAAAGGGCATGAATTAATTTCCATGATTCTTTTTCAGGCTTCATTTACAGCTCTTCTTGGCTATGGACTCGGAGTAGGGCTGGCCTCATCAGTTATAATTTTAGCCAAGCTTCGGTTACCGGATTATGCTGCGCAAGTTACCTACACCAATCTTATCATTGCATTTGTCATGGTACTCATTATCGCAGGATTTTCCAGCTATATTGGTGTTCGAAAAGTCCTCAAGATTCAACCATTTGACATTTTCAGGGGGTAATACAGGAAATGTCGCCAGAAGATACTGTCAAGTTACCAGAAAGGCTGAAATCTGTAGGATTTAGCTATGAAACCATCCGCTATTGTACTCTCAAGTTCTGGCAGGACGTGAGTCCCATTAACAGGTACACTTCATAGAATGCTCCCTTCCAAAAAAAATTGTACTTGCCAAAAGAAGATTTTTTCCACTCTCTGCATAGGGAGTTTAAATTGCAATTTGTTGGATAGGAGCCATTATGTCAAGCTGGCACGTTGACTGTCGGGCTCGGTGGTCATTCGTTGTTCTGTGACAACAGCGGTGCAGTAACAAGGGTTCCGGCAACGTTACCCCTCGCCCTCACCGCCTTACCGATAAATCGCTAAGTATCGTGAGCGATTTTCAGACCAAATCGAACAGAAGGACTTCTGCTTTTTCATGTCCTGTCATCAACAATTCCTTTTCATTACTGGCAGCTAATCCGTCACCAGCCGAAAGCTTATATCCATTGACAAGTATTGATCCTTTTGCAACATGCAACCATGCCTGCCGACCTGCCGGCAATAAATAGGAAATCTCATCACCATTGTCCAGCAAAGTTGCATACAGGTTGGCATCCTGATGAATGGTCACGGAACCGTTGTGACCTTCCTGTGAAGCTATCAGTCGCAAGACACCCTGTTTTTCTTCAACAGAAAAGAATGTCTGTTCGTACCCCGGCGTCAATCCCTGTGTTGCCGGAATTATCCATATTTGCAGAAAATGACACAGTTCAGACTTGGAATGGTTAAACTCACTGTGGGTTATACCTGTCCCGGCACTCATGCGTTGCACCTCACCCGGACGTATCACCGAGGTGTTTCCCATGCTGTCTTTGTGCTCAAGCGCACCCTCCAGAACGTATGTAATGATCTCCATATCCCTGTGAGGATGGGTATTGAACCCCATGCCAGGCTGAATCCTGTCATCATTGATGACTCGCAGGGAACTATACCCCATGTGCTTTGGGTCATAGTAGTTTGCGAAGGAAAATGTATGCCAGGTATTCAGCCATCCATGATCAGCATGACCACGTTCAGATGCTTTTCGAATAGTTAACATTATCAACACTCCCCATGTAATGGTGTATTAAGTTTTATCCAAATAACATATCGGTCGACCCAGTTCTGCATAAATTGCTGGCACATCAACGAAAGCTGCCCAGCAAAGACTGCATTAACTTGTTGCTCTGCTTTGTCTCAGGTTACAGGTAAATTTCAATACTGCTTTCGTATTTTGAATCTTACATTACGTTTGTATCAATGGGTTAGTACTGCCGATGACCCAATAATCTATCAACCATTATAATCGGACAGAAACACAGTTTTGCATCTTATCGATAGTTACGGTGGCTGGAACTATGTGCGTAATTTATCAATCTTTTAAATTGAGCAAAATGACAAATAAAAGAACACGTTTTGCAAATTTCACTTTTGGAGCGAGCTTTGCTGCAGTGATTCTGGTCAGCTCCAGCCTTGCCACTGCCGCCGACAAAGATCTCTGGCCCGGAACCCGGGTTGGCGAGCCTGCTGCAAAGATTAAAGGAGTTCCACGCGAACTCGCAAAGAACCTTGCGAACTTCGATGATCTGGACTTTCGCGTTTACACCAGCCAGCAGTGGCAGGATCTCCACAAAAGCCATTCAAAGGATGTCGTTGTACACTGGCCCGACGGTCACCAGACTAAAGGCATTGAAAAGCACATCGAAGACTTGAAATTCATGTGGACGTTTGCGCCCGACAATCGGATAAAGGAACATCCAGTCCGTTTCGGCACTGCAGACGGCCAGTGGACGGCCGTGACCGGTTGGCTTGAAGGTACTTTCACGAAGCCGATGGCTGTTGGTGATGGTAAGTTTATTCAGCCAACAGGTAAAGCCTACCGTATCCCAATGGCGACTATAGGCCATTGGAACAAGGATGGGATCATGTTCGAAGAATACCTGTTCTGGGATAACGGCGCATTCATGAAACAGATCGGGGTAATTCAGTAAGGACATAGGCGCTCATTGTGGCTCCATGGCGGTTTGGATGGTTTGGCAGCATACAAAGGCGGTGTCACTAAATACTGGGTTTATGTCCTGAAAGCACTCCATATCACCGTAGCCATGGTACGTACCTGATGCCAGAGCGGTTTATGACCACTCCGGCATCATAAAGGTTACCTGGAAAATAATGTGCCCCACTATCGGGGTTTGACGGAGGTACGGTATCATTCAACAGGTTAGTCCTTGGGGCCCAAATCAACTAATCCACCTGGGTCCACACCGCGACAAAACGGCCGACCCCCTGCAACTCGATCTAATTCATCATCATTCAATTCACTCTTAACTTCATTGATCTCTGTGTCGGTAAACTCAAATCCAGCATCGCTGGCCGCAGCAAGCCTTGCATCAACAGCTTCAATTGCCATAATGCGGTCACAAAACGCTTCGTCCGACTTCATCTTCTCAATGAACGCTCTTGCCTGATCAAGTGACATGAGGGCCTCCTTGGGGTTGGGGTTGGGGTAATGAATTAATCACTTGCAAGTTACGTATCAACTGAAGAACATTCGTGCTCGGATATCCAGCCGAGCAGTACCATTCAATTCCTGTGCGCAAGCCCGTCGATGTTACATGGCGCTGAAACCAGGATGGCACCGGAGGTAATCCTGACACAGCCTCATTCCGACTACCTTAGCGTCGTGCAAAATCGGTTTCCACGGGCAGTTCGCTATTTACCCCCCACCCCCGACGCACCGGCACCCCTCCCGCTGCGGAACCTAAATCGTCGAGAGACAGCTCTCCATCAGGCTTCTGCGGGAGAATAACATGAAAGAGAACCGGCGTGTTTTCAACAACCTTCACGGTCATGCCGTCGGGCACTTGAACACCTTCTTCATTGAGTAAATCCGCGGGGTCGTCAATAAGCCGCTGCTTGTAAGCTTCATCAGCCCACGCTTTGGCAATAATCTTGCCCATTGCCTGTTGCTGTTCCTGTGCATTCATTTGGGACCTCTTTGGGTTGGGGTTGGAGGTGACGTAATAAAATTGTTCATACGCAAGTTACGTATCACCTAAAAAAATTGCAAAACCAAAGCGCGACTTTCGCTTTCACGGCAACAGTCTGCAGCCGCACAGCCAGCTGCATACCGCTCAGCATTGCCATAGCGTTGCAATCATGATCGATCAGGAAATAATGCTGCCAAGTTTTTTGAAATTGGCTATTCTGTCATCCAACCCATTTATGCCACCATTCACTTTACGGGTAACGCCTTCAATCGACGGGCAAGTGTAGTTGTACCATTTATTCCCATCAAATCGTTTGATGGTAACATTCGAGTCAGGAGGCTGGCATAAAATGTTAAGGTCTTTCACTGTCCAAAAAATAAATGCCGCCAATGACCCGAATTTCGGGTTCGACAGTAAAGCAGGATGGTTCAAGATATTGTCATTTTGGAACAAAGCTTTTTCTTCGTCAGTCAGGAATGGCAGCTTTAACAACTCCTCACCTGCAGTCTCATAATTTTTTCGGCCTGTTGTTTGTATTGCGCCACGACCTTTAAAATTTACGCCGTCACCTGGATGGACATTGCCCAAATCTTTTCTGCCTTCATATGCACTGCCACTTGCATATTCTTCATAAGCATTCCACTGGTCACTTTCATGAGCGACTTGAGCGATAAAATGCTTTGTTTCCAGCACTGTGTCTATACCAAAATAGTCGGCATAAGCATTAAAAACATCCACAAAGCCATTCAAGTGGTCCAGTTTATTTTGCCTTCCCCTTTTGGGATTGACGGCAGGAAATAACTTAAGCAAGTCATCGCTATCCAATTGAATTTTGGCTTTATAGTTACTCATTGTCGTATCCTCAGTTAGGGTTAAAAACTTCGATTACTTTTTGGTCAAAGTTTCACCACACCTTTACGCCCCATTATCGGGTGTGAGCTTCAAATGAATGCGTTTATCCGTTCAATCACGTCATCGGCATGATCATAGTCACCGGAATCGATCAAATCGGTAATGACATCGCCAAGCGCGATTAAGAGTTTTCCGGCAAACGTCAATATATCCTCACTAAATACGTGGCAGTGCACATCAATAATCTTCATGAAATTCCTCCAATTAAAATTTCACAAATATTGGACCAAAATGATAGGCTCCAAAGAGTAGTCCGGCATCTTTTATTCGCTGTTTGTTCGATACGAACGTCCGGATCCACAAAAGAAGCGTTTTGTGTTGCCTTATGAATAACCCCGAGAACGCCGGGCAATATCCGTTCAAGCCCCTTTCTTTGATATCGGGCTTGGCGTTAGTAATCCAGCCAGAAAACCAACGACCGTCATAAATACAGTAAGAATCGTATCAGTCTTTGTTAATTGAAAAACATCTTTTTGTGCTGGGGTAAAAACACCGATACCAAGAACCATTGCAGCACCCACAAGTACAACGGCAAATGAAATGACGACGATCAGCCAGATAGCATTCTTTGTCGGTTCATTTGGTTCACCTATTGGCTGTAGCTGATTAATAGTTTGGACACTAAGCTCCTTCAACGTTTCCGCTGTATTTGTTTTGAGTTTTTCAATAATCTCAGGGTCAGCAAGAGCATTTTTAACTAACAGATCAGCTGATCGAATTTGCTGGCTTGCCATTTTATTTCCCTCCTGTCAGGATAAGTGAAACAACAAGGTGCATTTCTTTTTTTTTCCATCATTGGCTTCATTCACACTCCTACAAACAAGGCCACACTTCAAGTTTTGGTGCCGCATTTTTCTCACTCAACAATTCAGGTGGAAGTGTCGGAAAAAAATTGATCCCTGTCGCTTTTTCAATGACCGATACAGGCACCGCATATTTAGGTAAATCACTCTGCATAAGAGCGGCATTCGGTATCATGAAACCTATTGTTTTGTTCGTATTCCGATCCATAATCACTTTCCACATAGCCATTGGAATACCAATGCCATCTTTGCCGATTGTATTGTATCTCGCTCCATACACGGTACCGGTAACGACATAAAGGTCTTTTCCCGCTTTGACCCAGTTCCGGACAAGTGTTTCAAGCTTTTGCCAAATCCCGCGATTATTGTTTGGATTTTGGGGCACAATATTGCTCAGCAAAAAACATTCCGACATGACTTTCGCAGACTGCGTGTTATCTGCAGCCGGGTCAAGGTGACCTTTGTCATACCCGGTATTTGTGTAGTCACTCACCTTAGCCCGCACTGAATCCGGCACTTCCATATCTGGGTGAAAATTTACGTTCTTTCGATTTGCCGGTCCACTTATGGCTTTTTTTGTTATATGCTCGCATACATATTCTGCCGTTTTAGTCCCATAGAAGTAATGCAGGGCATAGGTTGTTCGAATCAGGTACTGGTCATAACCATGTATTGAACTGACAGGTGCACCACCATAGACCAGGTTAGGAGCCTTTTCATCTATCGGATTTGCAAAAAGAGGCCAGCAATAGAACGTCAAGGCAGGCATGCAGACTAAAAGCGAGAACACTTCGGTTCTGAATTTTTCTCTGAGCTTATTCATGTGTTAAATCAAGACACTCCACCTTTTTGTCAGCCCTTTTAATCATCATTCGATAATTAAATCAATAACCATTGCAGCTGCAGGATTTTCAGGTTCCCAGGGACGAACTAATCGAGCGCTTATCCGATAACTCCCCTTGGATGCAACCACCCTGATTGCACCGCTTGCGGAAGCACCAAGACCTCTTTCGGCATCAACATGTTTTGCTGGGCCATCACCAATCCGAACCACCCCGGCGGGAAGATCCAGCAACCAGCTGTAGCCAGTCGCTGGACCATCACCAATAGGCAACTCAACAACCTGATCAGCAATTCCCTTTACAACTACTGGAGCAAATTCAGTCACGTACGTTTAATCCTTTCGGTAAAAATTTCAGAAAGTAAAACTAAAGTTTCCAGGCAGCTGTATAAATATGCTGATCCGTACCAACCGCAAAAATATCAAGGTGATCAGTGCTTCTGACAACAGCAGTAACCATGCTATTCGGGGCCGCAGCACCACCAAGTATACGCCACCAGCCGCGCCACGCAGTATCCCCCGCTTGCCATGCGGCCGAATAAATACCCCCATCTTGCCCAACAGCAAAAATGTCAAGCTTATCTGCACTGCGTGAAACCGCATAAACCGAACTTCCTGGAGCTGCCTTAAAATGACCAATCGGCCACCAACCGCGCCATGATGAATCACCACTCTGCCATGCCGCAGTGTAGACCTGCATATCCGTACCAATAGCAAAAATGTCGAGCTTGTCAATGCTGCGCGACACACCAAATACCGATGTTCCAGGAGCAGCCACACCACCAGCCACCGGCCACCAACCTCGCCACGATGTATCACCACTCTGCCATGCCGCAGTATAGATACGGTGATCAGCTCCAACACAAAAAATATCAAGCTTGTCAGCACTCCGCGAAACAGCGGTAATCGAAGTATTAGGAGCCGCCATACCGCCCTGTACCCGCCACCAGCCTCGCCATGCAGTATCCCCCGGCTGCCATGCGGCGGTATAGGTTCCATGATCAGAGCCAACGCAGAAAATGTCAAGCTTGTCGGCACTGCGTGACACTCCGAATACCGAGGTTCCCGGGGCAGCCACACCACCGGCAACCGGCCACCAGCCACCCCATGAAGCATTGCCGGGCTGCCATGCCGCAGTGTAGACGTGTTGATCAGTTCCGACGCAAAATATATCGAGTTTGTCAGCGCTCCGCGAAACAGCGGAAATCGAAGTATTCGGCGCCGCCACACCACCCTTTACCCGCCACCAGCCTCGCCATGCAGTATCCCCGGGCTGCCATGCGGCGGTATAGGTTCCATGATCAGAGCCAACACAGAAAACATCAAGCTTGTCAACACTGCGTGACACTCCGAATACCGATGTTCCGGGAGCAGCCACGCCGCCAGCCACCGACCACCAGCCACCCCACTTCAAGCTTGCCGGTGCAATAACACCCTGAGCCCCAAAAAAAGCCTCGTTATCAATACCGCACTCACCATACCCGATCTTGAAAAAGCCAGCTCCGGTACCATCCGGCCGCGCACTGCCGCCAGAATTGGCCCCCCAGCTATTACGGCATATCCAGCATTGTTCATCATCCGAATAGCCGATAACCATCACCGCATGACCTCCCCGAACAGCCCCATAAACATGCCGGTAAACACCCCCGCCATAATGATCAAAATCCTCATAAACCGTATAACCACATGCAAGAGGACCAACATTTGCAATATAAGTCTTCCGATCATCGCCTGTCCAGGCAGATATTTCAGTGATTTTATAAACCTTGCGATCCCGATCAGCCACTGCACGACAATGAGCAATCCACAAATGATCTGGAACATCATTCGGATCCCCTATAGGTGGATTGTCAAAAGCCGTCATGTAAGGAAAGTCTATACTGCTGACAACCCCACGCGACTTAATCTGGTTCATAGCGTCTCCATTGTTCCAGCCATGGCAGTTCGGACCATGAGAAGAGCAAAAGTGCTGGTCAGCTTCAGACAGATACACGCTGGCAGAACTATGCTCAATACCTGCCATTGTCCCGACAACACCTGTAGTTGCATGCGAAACACAACTTCCACAATACCCCTGGTCTGTAACCGGACCAAGAGTAATATGAGATCGCCAGTCAAAAGACTTTGGATGAGAAGGGCTCCCTGCCGGCCCACCCAAAGACGAAGGAGCTTGCCCAATGTTCATAGGTTGCCGGAACAAATGAGCCATTCGCGTAACCATCAAACGCTGAGATGTCTCAAGAGCGGCACGTAACATCTCAGAAGGCGCAGGATTCCACCCAAGCCCTCTTGGTTTAAAATCGTTCGGCAGCTCAATGGCATCCCATTTCAGCCCGCGTGATTTAATATCTTCACGTAATTTACTGATATCTAAGCCTGGCATGTTATTTCCCCCTGCTCTGATTAATTGTTAAAAGTCACAATTCACGAGAATTGCTCTGGAAAACACGAAATCATAATCACAACAATGACCTCTACGGGATGATATATTGCTGGGGATGATAGACTACAGACCGAGACTGCTTGAAAGGGAATAGGATAAAACTGATTTTGGATTCACCCTTCGCGGGGCCACTTTACCCGTTTACTAAAAACACTTTATCTTCCTGTATACTGTATAGTTTTTATAATAAAGGCACAAATACCCAATTACCACAATGCAAATTGTACTTTACGCTCACATCATGTTATAGCCATGCTCTCAAGACAGCGCCAAACGTATACTTAATGTGTATATTATAATTAATCTTTTACATTCCCCCTAATACATTCAACGGTACTGTCATGTTGCTGGAGAGTCCGACATCAGGTAAGGTTTTGCTGTTGAAAGAGATACTACATTTCCGGACGGCAGATTACTGATGAAAAACGATACCGGCAGCGTTTACATCGAACAGTATAAAGTAAAACCCCGAGGGTGCAGTATCAAAGTCCTGCCACCCCCGGGGTTTCTAACAGCCTCCATAAACATTAACACCAGGACGTCGTCAACAAGCCCCAATACATGTTCTTGCCCCCGGCAGCAGCGTCCATATCCTCGTCCGATAACTCGCTCTGTACCTCTTTAACTTCAGCTTCGGTAAACTCAAATCCTGCACCGCTTGCCGCAGCAATCCTGTCATCAACATCTTCAATTGCCATAATGCGATCCCTGAATGCTTCATCTGTTTTTATCTTCACAATAAAGGCTCTTGCCTGATCAATTGACATGATATTCTCCTTCAGTTGGGGGTTAAGAAATGATCCGTGATAAGCCACGAATCTATCGCTCGAAAGTTACGCGTTTGCAGCAGTAATTGCAACAGTAGCCTGCAAAGCCTGCTGGGCTCCATTTGCGCAGCATTGCCGCGATGGCCCGTAAACACAAATGCTTGCGGAATATGCAAACCGCTTGCATCATTTTGCTCCCGCCTGCAATTGCCGCAATTATTATCCAGTATTCAAAATTGAAAACACACCCTACTGACAGAACGTATTAAAGATATACACATCATATACCCCATGCAATCTCTTGCTTAACCAAAAAGAGATACTTTTACGCTGATAAATCGAATATTATTATACTAATGCTTGACCGAATAAATATTATATATATATTGGCTTTCATCCGGCGGGATGATATATCCCCTATTGTTCTGGTCAGCGGTGTCATACCGCTTGGCGTTGCCGCATCCTTATTTTTTTCCACAATTTTGTACTGCCCGCACATCGGAAGAAGCAGTTAAGAGTTAACCCCTAAAACCTCTTATATTTCCATCAAAACATTTCTATAACAAATCACAAAAGCCACAATGAACGCCCAAAGTAATCCCGCTACTCAGCACTTTTATAAAGGAACTGTCCTGGTTGTTGGAGCTACCGGCAGAACCGGAGCCTGGCTTGTAAAACGCCTGCAGCATCACAAAATCGACTTTCATCTTTTTGTTCGATCCGGAAAAAAAGCTCTTGAGCTATTCGGTCCCGAAGTTATTGATAAACTTACCATAGGTTCTGTTGAGCATTCTGAAGAGATCAAGGCTGCTATGGGTAATGCCACTGCTCTTATCTGTGCTGTCGGCGGCAATGTAACAGACCCGAATGCCCCCCCGCCCTCTGCGATTGACCGTGATGGAATAGCAAGACTCGCTGCAATCGCTAAAGAGAGTGGAGTTAAACATTTCATTCTGATAAGCTCTCTCGCGGTCACCAAACCCGAACACCCAATGAACAAATACGGTCAGGTGCTCACCATGAAACTGGCAGGTGAAAACGAAGTACGCAGGCTCTTTTCCGAACCGGGATACTCATTCACCATTCTTCGGCCTGGAGGTTTGATTGATGGACCACCTCTGAATCATGCACTGCACTTTGATACTGGCGACAGGATAACGACAGGCGTTATCGACCGGAGCGATGTGGCTGAAGTCGCAGTTATCTCGCTTTTCACTCCTCAATCCCATAACCTCACCTTCGAACTGATACAGTCTGAAGAAGCCAATCAATCCTCGCTTAGCCACTATTTTACCTCAACAGCAATCACATCATCCCTGTAATTATTCAGAGCAGTAATAGCCTGTAGCTTTCAGAATAATAGCACCGCAACACTGATGCACAACAAAATTGTACATCAGTGTTTTTTTTCGTAACATGATGCATTAATAAGTTTTAATAAAGATCAAAAACCAATAAAGCAGCATAAACTATACAATAATCATGATATGTTATCATCTTATAATAAGAAATAGCTTTCACGGTTATTAACACAAAAAACCATAGCTAAAATATATTAAACATTTTTTATACAAACAACTTTATCTTATTTCATTTCAACTATTTATATGCATTTTAAACAGAAATTACAAGAGCATCGATGAAGCTGGTTTTACAGAACATAAATAAAGGTTAATAAAATTGTTTTACAGGTTTATAATAAAATCAGATAATGATATCCTTATCAAGGAAATTCTGTTTAGCGGACAATCTTTCTTGTGGAATATAAACACCATTGATCACAATTATTACTCGTCTATTATTGATTCAGTCCCGGTATTTATACGACAGATTTCATGCAATGAGTTTGAGGTGCATGCTCCTGCTGAAAAGATCAATGGCATCATATTACCTGACTTTATCCGCAGCTACTTTTCCCTTGAAATTGATACTGAACATATTTTCCCGGAACATTTTCAGCAATTGTATCCAGAACTCTGGAAACTTCTGATGCCTTATTTTCAACTGAGAATTCTTCGGCAGGACCCTTTTGAAACCATGATTTCGTTCATGTGCGCACAAGGGATTGGAATGCATCTGATCAGAAAGCAGGTCTCCATGCTAACCAAAACCTATGGTCAAAAAATAACGCTCACCTTCAAAGGGAAGGAAATAGTCATGCACGACTTCCCTGCTCCTGAACGACTCGCATCAGCAGATCCGTTTGCTCTCAGTCGGTGCACCAACAATAATCGGATCCGTGCGTCAAACATCATGCTCGCCTCGCAGGCCATTGCTGAAGGGAAAATTGATCTTGATGCCCTGCGTAACAGAGAAATCCCCCTCGATGAACTGCGCAGCCTGCTCTCTCAAAACAGCGGCATCGGATTTAAAATAGCCGACTGCATTGCACTCTTCGGTCTGGGGCGTTTTGACGCCTTCCCTATTGATACCCATGTCAAACAATACCTTGGAACATGGTTCAACAGTACAACGGCACTTCGATCTTTAAGCCCTGCGAGTTATCTTGTAATGGATGCAGAAGCGCGTACCTTGTTAAAACCTGAATATGCAGGCTATGCCGGTCACATGCTTTTTCATTGCTGGCGTAAGGAGATAAAAAAATTGCACTCATTTTAAATGAGCTTTGAACTCTTCAACCAATCAGGAGTCTTACACCATGACCGTTACAAAAAAAGTGCTGATTACCGGCGCATCAGGCTATCTCGGCAGATACGCGGTAAAGGAGTTCAAGAACAGAGGCTTCTATGTGCGCGCGCTCGTAAGAAACCCTGAAAAGTTTAAAACTCCCGGTTCGCATGGTGAGCCCGCTGTATACGATATCGTCGATGAAATAGTTACCGGGGACGTAACCTCACCTGAAACCATCGCAGGTATCTGCAAGGGCATTGATATAGTTTTTTGTGCGCTGGGTCTAACCTCGCCCGACGCCAGGCATACCAGCTACGATGTTGATTACCTTGGCAACAAACGCATTCTCGATCAGGCAATTGAAGAACATGTCTCAAGGTTTATCTATGTATCCGTTTTCAATCAGGACAAAATGCCTGACATTCCAACCATCAAATCCCACGAGCTCTTTGTTGAGGAACTCAAAAAGTCCCGACTCTCCTGGGCAGTCATACGTCCTAACGGTTATTTTTCTGATATGGGACGATTTTTTTCAATGGCTCAAAGCGGCCACATCTTCATGGTTGGCGAAGGCGACAAAAAAATCAACCCGGTGCATGGAGCTGACCTCGCCAAGGTCTGTGTCGATGCTGTGAATGGTGACTGCCGCGAAATTCCTGTTGGTGGACCGGATATTTACACCTTCAAGGAGACTATGGAATTGGCATTTCACGCCTGCGGCAAAACGCCCTGGATAACTCAGCTCCCTATGTGGCTCGCCGAAGGAGGGCTTATCGTAACCGGGCTTTTCAACCGCAATCTGGCCGATCTCATGTCGTTTGCCGTTGAAGCACTAAAATTCGACCATGTCGCACCCTCTTACGGCACCCGGCATCTGAAGGATTTTTTCGCGGAACTGGCCGCTGTAAAACATTAATAATAAAGTGGAAGGACGCACTTCCCTTTCAGCTTTTTTTTCAAGGTGTAATTCAATACCTTAAGGCTCGATCGAATATGACGGAAAAATAGGGGAACACCCCGCTTTTCCATTACAGTGCACTATCTGAAACTTTAGAGCGCAAATTATAGTACATGTTAAAAATTTTTGAAAAGGTCTTCGGTTCCAAGCACGACAAGGATATAAAAAAAATCCAGCCGGTTATCACCTCTATCAACGAGATGCAGGCTGGTCTCACCTCTCTCAGTGACGACCAGCTCCGCCAGAAAGGGCTGGAACTGAAAAAAAAGGTTCGTAGCAAACTGGAACCGTTCGAGCAGGAGAAAAAAGATCTCTCCCTGAAGCTCGACAACCCGGATATCAATATTGAAGAGGCCGAAACCATAAATATGCGTCTGGACAGCCTCGCCGAAGAGTATGAAAAGGCCACAGCAGCCACGCTTGATGAACTTCTTCCTGAAACATTTGCTCTCGTAAAAGAGACCTGCCGACGTCTTAAAGGCCACACCTACCAGGTTATGGGACGGGAGATGATCTGGGATATGGTGCCTTACGACGTGCAGATTATCGGCGGAGTCGTGCTTCATTCCGGAAAAATTTCCGAGATGGCAACAGGCGAGGGAAAAACCCTTGTCTCGACCTTGCCGGTCTTCCTCAATGCGCTCACCGGAAGAGGCGTTCATGTTGTCACCGTCAATGACTATCTGGCCCAGAGAGACAAGGAGTGGATGTACCCTGTCTTTGAGTTTCATAATCTCTCGGTCGGCGTTATTCTCAACACCATGATACCCGAAGAACGCAGGGTACAGTACCAGTGCGATATAACCTACGGTACAAATAACGAGCTCGGCTTTGACTATCTGCGCGACAATATGGCCGGAACTCCCGATGAGATGGTTCAGAGAAACTTCTATTTCGCCATTGTTGATGAGGTTGACAGCGTTCTTATTGACGAAGCCCGGACTCCTCTTATTATTTCCGGACCGGTTCCGCATGCCGACAACAGCAAGTTCCAGGAGATCAAACCATGGATCGAGCAGCTTGTCCGTGCCCAGCAGCACCTTGTCGCATCATTTCTGAGCGATGCGGAAAAAAATCTTAAAACAAAACCCGGCGATTTTGACGCCGGTCTTGCTCTCCTGCGCGTCAAACGCGGACAGCCTAAAAACACCCGTTACATCAAGATGCTCTCCCAGCAGGGTATGGCTAAACTCGTGCAGAGTACCGAGAACGAGTTCCTCAAAGACAATTCCAGCCGGATGCATGAGGTTGATGACGCGCTCTATTATGCGGTCGACGAAAAGGGCGGGACCATCGACTTGACCGATAAAGGCCGTGAATTTCTCAGCAAACTCAGCCACCAGGACAGCGATATTTTTCTCCTTCCTGATGTCGGCTCTGAAGTCGCTGCGATTGAAAGTGATTCAGCTGTCGCCACGGCGGAAAAAATTCAGAAAAAAGATGAGGTGTATCGCCTTTTTGCAGACCGTTCAGAACGCCTGCACAACATCAGCCAGCTGTTAAAAGCCTATTCGCTTTTTGAACGCGATGATGAATACGTCGTACAGAACGGGCAGGTCATGATTGTTGATGAGTTTACCGGACGAATTCTTTCCGGTCGCCGTTACAGCGACGGGCTCCATCAGGCTATCGAGGCCAAGGAGAATGTCAGGATTGAGGGTGAAACGCAGACCATGGCGACCATCACTATCCAGAACTTTTTCAGGCTCTATAAAAAGCTTGCCGGCATGACCGGTACGGCTGAAACAGAAGCTTCGGAATTTTTTGAAATCTACAAGCTTGATGTTGTTGTCATCCCCACCAACAGCCAGATTATCCGCAAGGATATGGACGATCTTGTCTACAAGACACGACGTGAAAAGTACAACGCAGTTGTCCTGAAAGTTGAGGAACTGCAGAAAAAAGGACAGCCGGTTCTTGTAGGTACAACCAGTGTGGAGGTTTCCGAAACCCTTTCAAGAATGCTTCGGGCAAAAAAAATACCGCACAACGTCCTTAATGCCAAGCAGAACGACCGTGAAGCTGAAATTGTCGCCGAAGCGGGTCAGAAAAACGCAGTGACCATTGCCACCAACATGGCTGGCCGAGGAACCGACATCAAACTTGGCGTGGGTGTACGGGAGCTCGGCGGACTCTTCATTCTCGGCTCCGAACGTCACGAGTCACGACGTATTGACCGACAGCTCCGTGGACGTGCAGGACGTCAGGGTGACCCCGGAGAATCGGTCTTTTTTGTCTCGCTTGAAGATGAACTGATGCGTCTGTTCGGTTCTGACCGCGTTATATCCATTATGGATCGTCTGGGGCATGAAGAGGGCGATGTGATAGAGCACTCCATGATCACCAAGTCAATTGAACGGGCACAGAAAAAAGTTGAGGATCAAAACTTTGCCATCCGTAAACGCCTTCTGGAATATGACGATGTTCTGAACCAGCAGCGCGAGGTCATTTATTCACGCCGGAAAAACGGTCTGCTCAAGGAGCGCCTGACCAGTGATATTCTCGATCTGTTAAGGGATTACAGTGAGGTCGTGGTAAAAAAATACCACAAGGAGCACGATATCGATGGCCTTGAAGAGCAGCTGCTCCGCGAGCTGTCCATCGAATTCAAACCCGACCGCGACACCTTTGAGCGCGATGGTGTAGAGGCGACAGCTGCCAAACTCTACGATACAGCTCTTGCTTTTTACCGTAGAAAAGAGGCGGCGGTACCTCAGGAGATTATGCAGCAGATTGAAAAATATGCTGTCCTGAGCGTCATCGACCTCCGCTGGAGAGAGCATCTCCGTGAAATTGACTCTCTGCGTGAAGGAATCAATTTACGTGCATACGGCCAGAAAGATCCACTGCTCGAATACAAGCAGGAAGCCTTCCGTCTCTTTGTCGACCTTCTGCGCGACATAGAGCTCGAAACCCTCTCCCTTGCGTTCAAGCTCTTTCCCGTAGACCCTGATGAGGCTCGCCAGATGGAAGAACGCCAGCGTCAGGCTGCGGTCAGGCAGGAAAAGCTTGTTGCTCAGCATCAGGCTGCCGAAAGTGTCTACACCGCTTCGTTTGGCATAGAGATGGCACCGGGCGAAGGCGAAAAGGGGAATACAACAATCCCTCAGCAGCCGGTCATTGCCGATAAAAAACCAGGCCGAAATGATGAATGTCCCTGCGGAAGTGGAAAGAAATATAAAAACTGTCACGGCCAGCAGCCCTGATCCCTTGAAACGTTTACCGGGTACCCATGAAACATACTGAAGTCGAAGTTACCGTCGCCATTGCAGCAGAACACGGTTTGAATGCGGAAGAATATGCAAAGATCTGTGCCATTCTCGGAAGAACACCCTCGTTCACCGAAATCGGAATATTCTCTGTCATGTGGTCGGAACACTGCAGCTATAAAAACTCAATTGCAGTGCTTAAAACGCTGCCCCGCGAAGGCAAAGCCCTTCTGACCACCGCCGGCGAAGAAAATGCAGGTCTGGTCGATATCGGCGATAACCTTGCCGTAGCCTTTAAAATCGAGTCTCACAACCACCCCTCAGCCGTCGAACCATATCAGGGCGCAGCTACAGGTGTCGGCGGAATACACCGCGACATTTTCACCATGGGTGCCCGTCCGGTGGCATCGCTCAACTCGCTCAGGTTCGGCTCTCCGAAAGACCCCCACGTACGCTATCTGGTTGATGGTGTCGTGCGCGGCATAGGAGATTACGGCAACTCTTTTGGAGTCCCGACGGTCGGCGGTGAAATTTATTTTGAAGAGGGCTATACCGGCAATCCTCTGGTCAACGCCATGTCAGTCGGCATCGTAGAGCATCACAAAACCGTGAGTGCCACTGCCCTTGGTGAGGGAAACCCTGTGCTTATTGTCGGCTCCTCGACCGGAAGAGATGGCATCCATGGCGCAACATTCGCCTCTGAAGATCTCAGCGAAGCCTCCGAAGACAAACGCCCGAGCGTTCAGGTCGGCGACCCTTTTGCCGAAAAGCTTCTCCTGGAAGCAACCCTCGAAGCCATTGCAACCGGCTATGTCGTCGGCCTTCAGGATATGGGTGCGGCCGGCATTACCAGCTCCACCTCTGAAATGAGTGCAAGGGGAATCGAAAAAACCGGGTCAGGCGGTATAGAAATCGATCTTGATCTCGTCCCTATTCGTGAAGCCGGCATGAGCGCATACGAAATCATGCTCTCCGAATCGCAGGAACGGATGCTTATTGTTGCTGAAAAAGGATTTGAAGATAAAATAATTGAGGTCTACCGTAAATGGGATGTTCTTGCCGTTGTAATCGGCCGCGTAACCAGCGACAACCAGGTAAGGATTATTCAGCACGGTCAGGTTGTTGCCGAAATCCCGGCTGAAACGCTTGTCCTTGGAGGAGGCGCTCCGGTCTATATCCGTGAGGCTGTTGAGAAAAAGCCCGACACACCTGTGGCGAAACTCGTTGACGATAAAACCCTTGATTTCCGCTCGCTAAGCCTTCAACTGCTTTCTCGTCCCAACATTGCCAGCAAGCAATGGGTCTATCGCCAGTACGACTCCATGGTGCAGACCAATACGGTAACACCTGTAGGCCATACCGATGCTGCCGTTATCCGCATCAAAGGCTCAAAAAAAGGGCTTGCCATGAAAACCGACTGTAACGCCCGTTACGTCTACCTCAACCCTCTGGCCGGCGGAAAAATCGCCGTTGCCGAGTGTGCCCGGAACATAGCCTGTTCAGGCGCAAAGCCGCTTGCCATCACCAACTGCCTTAATTTCGGCAATCCCTATAAACCCGAAGTCTATTTTCAGTTCAGGGAATCGGTTCGCGGCATGGGCGAAGCATGCAGGGCCTTCAATACTCCCGTTACCGGCGGCAATGTCAGTTTCTATAACGAAACCTTTATCGGCGGGGTGCGCTCAGCCATCTACCCTACCCCGACCATCGGCATGATCGGTCTGCTTGACGACATCGACAACCTCGTCGGATCAACCTTCACGCACTCCGGCGATGCCATCCTTCTCCTCGGCTATCCCGAGCTCACCCTTGATGCGTCGGAATACCTTGTCATGCACTACGAAACACCCGGTCAGGATGCACCGGCAATCGACCTTGCCCATGAAAAGAATCTCCAGGAACTGCTCGTTGCCCTTGCAGGAAAAAAACTTCTCCACTCCGCTCACGACATTTCCGACGGCGGTCTTTTTGTCGCTCTGGCCGAAAAATCGATAATGAACGCTGCGGCCCCGCTTGGCTTCAGTGTCGACCTGGAAGATGCCCGGAGCGGTCCCTGCCATATCCAGCAGCAGCTCTTTTCAGAAGCCCAGGGCCGCGTAATTCTGAGCATCGCACCCGATAAGACAAAAGAGGTGATTGATGCGGCCGGCCGGCACAATGTCACCGTTCGGGTTATTGGAAACGTTGTTGACCATGATGCTGTTATTGCCATCAACGGCGAAGAAATTCTTCACTTCCCTGTAGGAGAGCTTGCTGAGGCATACTATCACTCGCTTGAGCACTCCCTGCACCTCGACGAACTGCTTTAACAAAAAGGGCGAACACAATGCTGCCTGTTCTGACTGCAAAGGAAATGAAAAGAGCCGACAAGGCGGCAATAGAAGAGCTCCATATTGGCGAATCCCGCCTTATGGAGCTCGCAGGACGTGAATGTCTGCGCATTATAAAGGAAACCCTTCACCGCGACTCCCTTGCCGGCACCTCGTTTCTTGTTGTAGCAGGTAAAGGAAACAACGGCGGCGACGGCATGGTCCTTGCCCGCCATCTCCTTAATCTTGAAGCCTCCGTTGATCTCGTCCTCCTCTATCCCGAAACCGCTCTCCAGGGCGTCAATCGCGGTTGCCTTGCCACTCTCGAAGCCTATCGGGAACACACTGACAGCCTCCGTATTTTTGCAACTCACGACGAAGCGCTCCCCTATGTCGGCGAAACCTCCTACGATCTGATCATTGATGCCATCACCGGCACAGGATTTCGCTTAACCGACACCGAAATGGTGCTTCCCTCCCCGCTTCTGGATGGCATTGAACTCGTCAATAGTATCCGCCAGCGAACCGATGCCATCACGCTTGCCATTGATATTCCGACCGGCCTTGACGCAACTACAGGATTTGCCGCCACACCATCAATTGTGGCAGATATTACCGTAACCATGGCCTTTCTTAAAACC
Source organism: Chlorobiaceae bacterium (assembly GCA_037143555.1). GTDB lineage: Bacteria > Bacteroidota > Chlorobiia > Chlorobiales > Chlorobiaceae > Chlorobium. Next base: position 77,507 of record JBAWYL010000006.1, on the reverse strand, counting down.
GGCTTTTACCTGAACGAAGGGCCGGATTGCTCCGGTGATGTACAGGTTGCCGAAATCTCCATACCCGCTTTTCTTGCCGAGCCCTCCACCGCTTTTTTAACCGATAGCGGGTTCGCCGCCGAACACTTCATCCTCAGGGAACTCTCGAGCGCAAAACATACCAACGGCAAGGTACTTATCATTGCCGGTTCGCAATCGCAACACTCATCAATGCTTGGTGCCGCCATTCTCTCCGCAAAAGCGGCTTTGAAAACAGGTGCCGGATACATCTGCGTTTCAGTGCCGATCTCTCTTGCTGGCACAATACACGCCGCTCTTCCTGAAGTTGTTGTTACAGGAAGGGATATCGCCACCATTGCCGAAAAAGCCGATTGGGCCGACGCAATCATGATCGGATGCGGTCTTGGTCGCGACACCGACGCAATTGCCTTCATCACACAGCTTCTTGCCCGTCCTGAAATCATCGGCAAAAAGCTCATACTCGACGCTGACGCCCTTTACGCACTCTCATCTATCGGAACTGCAGATGTGTTAAAAAATTGCAGCCAGACACTCCTTACGCCCCATTACGGAGAATTCAGCCGTCTCTGTGGAGCATCAGTTGAAAGCATTGCCGCAAACCCCATTGACGCCGCAAAAAAATATGCCGCCGGCAATGGAGTATCGATTCTTCTGAAAGGCACTCCAACCGTGATTGCCAATGCTGAAGGGCAGGTTCTGTTGAACACAAGCGGCACTGAAGCACTTGCCACAGCGGGGTCGGGAGATGTTCTTGCGGGTATCATTGCAGCCCTGGCAGCAAAAGGGGCCGATATCTTTAATGCTGCAGCGGCAGCCGCATGGTTTCACGGAAGGGCCGGAGACCTGGCAGGCGATGTCGCAAGCCTGGTCTCATCAGGCATGGTTCTTGATTCTCTGCAGCAGGCCTTTGGGGAACTCTTTGAAGTTGAAGAACCCCTCTGACCTGCCTCTCAATTACCCTTCAGACTTCGCGGTCGCGCAGAAACTTCTTGATATTGCGTGCCGCCTGACGGATACGCTCCTCATTCTCAATCATCGCAACACGCACATACTCATCCCCGTAAGCTCCGAATCCAATACCCGGGCTCACGGCAACCTTTGCTTCGCGCAGCAGTTTTTTGCTGAACTCAAGACTCCCCATTGCCCTGAAAGGTTCTGGAATTTTCGCCCACACAAACATGCTTGCCTTTGGCGTGACAACCGGCCAGCCGGCATTGTCAAAACTTTTGACCATCACATCGCGCCGCTTGCGATACACGTCGCAAATCTCCTGAACACAGCTCTGATCCTCCGTAAGAGCTATGGTAGAGGCAACCTGGATAGGGGTGAATGTACCATAATCCAGCCAGCTCTTTATCTTTTCAAGAGCCCCGATCAGCTTCGCATTACCAACCATAAAGCCCACACGCCAACCCGCCATGTTGTAGGTTTTCGACAGCGTATAGCTCTCAACCGCAACATCCTTCGCACCCGGAACCTGTAATATTGACGGAGTGACATAACCATCAAACGTGAGCTCGGCGTAGGCAATATCACTGATAATGTAAAAACGCTCCTGTCGGGCAATATCAACCAGTTTTTCATAAAAAGAGAGATCAACAGTAGCCGTGGTGGGATTATTCGGAAAATTCACCACCAGATACTTAGGCTTTGGCGACGACTCCCGCAACGCCTTCTCAATATTGTGGAAAAATCCAGCCTCATCAAGGGTTAAATCATCATTCAGCTCAAGCCTCAGCTTATGGACATTTCCGCCGGCAAGAATAAACGCCTGAGAGTGAATAGGATAGCACGGGTCCGGCACCATCGCAAGATCACCGGGATTGGTGATCGCCTGCACAAGATGCACATACCCCTCTTTCGACCCCATCGTAGCCACAACCTCACGATCAAGATCAAGATCAACGTTATACTTGCGTTTATACCATATACCCACCGCACCCCGAAGCTTGTAGATCCCCTTTGAAACCGAGTATCCATGAGTCCGGGGCTTATTGATACTCTCAATAAGCTTGTCAACAATATGCTGGGGAGTAGGGCCGTCAGGATTGCCCATTGAAAAATCAATAACATCCTCCCCCGCCCGCCGCTCAGCCATTTTCAACTCATTAACCGCAGCAAACACATACTTGGGAAGCCGTTTGATCTTGTCAAACTCAATTTCATCAAACATGATTTCGTATCAAAAAATAATTCATGACAAAAAAAATGAAAAACCTCTCCATCATAAGCAAAAAGAACATCATATCAATGCCCCCCAATACAAATAGGGGACGACATTCATATCGTACAGTTCTCCAAATAGGGGACGACATTCATATCGTACAGTTTTCCGGCAATACTTTCAAATCCAGCCAACCCCCTGCCAACTGCCAACTCTCTCCCCTTCTTCCCTGAGCACTCAGCACAATTAGGGGACGACATTCATATCGTACAGTTGCCTGGCAATACTTTAAATCCAGCCAACCTCACTGCCCACTGCCAACTTTTTTTTCATCATATCACTTTTATTTAAATCCCCTGTGCCATATATTTGGACTGATATTATCTTACTTAAAAATCGTGAATGCAAGCAGGGTTTGCCACATGCAAAAATTACAGAACACCAATCAATCGGATACTTTCCTGACGGATCGCCACCAACGTGTTCTAAACTCCATGCCCACAGGCTATATCTTTTTCCGTACGATTTATGACAATGTTCGTCCTGTGGATTTTGTGCACGAAGAGGTCAACTTGGCTTATGAAAAGTTTACCGGTTTTAAAAATGTCCTGGGACGTCGTCTTACAGAGGTACTCCCCGGAATTGCCGAGTCAAATCCAGAATTCTTTGAACGGTTGCTTACGGTTGCAGAAACCGGAATTTCTGATAAGTTCGAGTCCTACATCGACAGATTGCACCGTTGGTATGACAATAATGCATACAGACCTGAAAAAGGCTGTCTAGTCTGTATAATTGAGGATATCACCGAAAAAAAACAGCTTGAACAACAACTCAGGAAAAGCGAAGAACAATTCAAAGCTCTTTTTGATAAACACTCTGCGATAAAAATCCTGCTTGATGCCGATACCGGCAATATCATTCATGCAAATCAGGCCGCCGCCGACTTTTATGGCTGGTCGGTCAATGAACTGTGCCGGATGCATGTACTTGAGATTACAACAATCACTGCTGAAACGGTTAAAAGTAATCTCATAAAAATGCGTTCATCACAGCAGAAAAAATTCAATTTCGTACATAAAACAAAAAACGGCTCTCTGAAAAATGTTGAAATATTTACGACCAGAATAGAGATCGATGGAAAGGAGGTGCTTTATCATATTATTCAGGATATTACAGAGCGTGTGGCAATTGAATCCGAACTCAAAGAAAGTGAACTGCGCTTCCGGAGTCTGTTTGCCGACCATGCCGCTATTATGATAGTTATTGATCCTGAAACAGCAGGGATTGAAGATGCCAATCAGGCGGCCGCAGATTTTTATGGCTGGTCGGTCGAAGCACTCCGGACAATGAAGATAACCGATCTCAATACCGGGACGCCTGAAGAGCTGCAGAAGGAAATGAACAAGTGGAAAAAGCTGGAACAGAGAAAAATGGAATTCCGTCACAGGAAAGCTGACGGATCCATCCGTGACGTTGAGATATTCGGTAAAAAAATCAAGATAAATGGAAAATATCTTGTCTATGATATCGTTACCGATGTCACTGCCCGCAACCGCCTTGAAACTGTCTCGCAAATGCGCATCCGCCTGCTTAAATTAGCGCCGGGTATACCGGTGAATGAGCTTTTACAGGCGACCCTTGACGAGCTGGAATGGCTGACGGAAAGTTCGCTTGGTTTCGCATTTTTAGTGGAAGAAAATCAAACATCGTTCATACATGAAACATATTCGACCAACACTCTGCAAAAACTTCACAAAGTCCGGAAAAAAGGCGAACATTATCCGCTGAACAATGCCGGTCTTTGGGCCGATGCGGTGAGGCTGCGAAAAGCAGTGATCCACAACGATTATGCATCAATAGCGAATCGCAAAGGGTTTCCCGAAGGGCACGTGGAAGTGGCTCGAGAAATGGCTGTACCCATCATGCGGAACAATAAGATTGTGGCTACCTTTGGCATAGGCAACAAACTTACCAACTATGATGAAGAAGAGATCGAATGGGTTACCGAGCTGGCCGATCAGGCATGGGACATCATAGAAAATAAAATAAAGAGTGATGAGCAGAAAAAACTCGCCGTAAAGTTGCAGCACGCATCAAAAATGGAGATGATAGGGCAGCTTGCAGCCGGAATCGCCCATGAGATTAACAATCCCCTCAATTTCATCACGATCAATGAACATAACCAGTTGAACGACTTCAACGATCTGCAGGAACTGGTCGGCCAATACCGCCGCGTAATTGACAAATTATTGGCAGGAAGTGCCGATACGGAAGAAGTAATGCAACTCCGCGAAAAAGAGATGGAGCTGGATATTGACTATCTGCTCGAAAACATCCCCAAAACTCTTCAAATGACACAGCAAGGAGTGGCGCGCATCACGGCTATCACCAAAAGCATGCGGAACTACTCCTTCAAAAACGAGCATGGCGGCTTAATCCCTGCTGATATAAACAAGGCGGTAAATGAATCGCTCCTCATTGCAAAAAGCGAATACCGCGATGCCGCAACTATTGACCTTCAGCTGGAAGAGCTTCCGCCGGTCATGTGCGATCCCTCACAAATCAGTCAGGTGGTCCTCAACCTCATCATCAACAGCGCCCATGCCATAAAATCACAAAACAGAAACTCACCCGGTACCATAGCAATTAAAACATGGACAGCCGGCGACAACGCCTTCTGCTCAGTCAGTGATGACGGTCAGGGAATACCCGAAGAGATCAGGTCGCGCATCTTTGAACCATTCTTTACGACAAAAGAACACGGCAAAGGAACAGGACTCGGCTTAAGCATCAGCTACGACATCATTGTCAACAAACATCAAGGAAGCATATCCGCCGAATGTCCACCCGAAGGCGGCACAATATTCACCCTCACCCTCCCCCTCATCAATTAGGGGGACGACATTCATATCGTACAGTTCTCCAGCAAACTCACGCCCCCCCTTCCGCTCTCAGCACTGATTCAAGAGTACCTCATGAACTTGGTTCTCTTGAATAATAGATTTCTATTATGCCAGCGTTAACTATATTGTTCCCGGTAACATACAGAAAATGCGCTTATCCGGACTCCACTACCGGGGCGTGATAGCAACCCCACCTTTGTCTAAGGTTCTTGCTCTCTCCTGTGATATGGAGATACTTTATAACATAAGCACTGGTGTGTGTTAAATTTTTCCACAACAAATGAAGTAAAAAAGAAACATGAAAAAATTACTTTTGACCATACTTGGAGCCTCTCTTTGTGCTACTCCGGTTTCAGCAGCAATATCTCCTTATTTTAGCGGATCAGTTGGAGTAGGTCTTCTTGGCAACTCAGACGAAACGTTATCAGATGGCCGCAAAATAACAAACGCCATAACGTATAAAACCGGTATACCTTTTGTGGGCGCAGTCGGCTTAAAGGTCGATGCACTCCGCGGTGAAGTTGCTCTTGGTTATCAGATGAACAGTGTTGATAAGCTATACGGAAAATCGTTATCGGAATTAAATGCCAAATCTCAGCATATCACCAGTTTTTCCTATATGGCAAACGGATATTATGACGTTACACTTAACAACTCTAATTTTTCTCCTTATGTGACAGCCGGTCTCGGCGGCGACACCGTCAGACTTACCGACAACGGATTTAATACCGTACTTGTCTGGCAGGCCGGTGCTGGTCTTGGTTTCAAAATGACAAAACATATGACTCTTGACCTTGGCTATCGTTATTTCAAGCCATCGGCAATCAAACTTTATGATGGAACCATTACTGCATCATACAATCAGTTTTTGCTTGGTCTAAGACTAGGATTATAATCACTCTAAAAAACGCTCTGACAGAGCTTTCGAATCAAGACCTCTTTGTCAGAGCGCTTTTGCGGAATTTTTTTCCAGCAACGACCCACTCACTCCTTTTTGCTATATTGTAAGGTTATCTTTCTGGTAATCAACCGCCCTGATAACTGCAGACATGAACGCAGCCAACTTCACCCTTGAGAAGTACTTCAGCAGAATAGCCTATAACGGCAGCATAAACACTGATATAGCCACACTGGCAGAGATAATGCTGTGCCAGTTGTTTTCCGTCCCTTTCGAAAATCTCGATATTCAGGCCGGCAAAATTGTCTCCCTGATTCCAGAGGAAATTGTTGAAAAAATCTTGTCGCGAAAGCGCGGCGGATACTGCTATGAAGTCAATGGCCTCTTTGCGATGGCACTCCTGAAACTCGGAGTTCCCTATACATTTATAGCTGCACGCCCCATGATTTATTCCGTAAGACGCCCCAAAACGCACATGGCCATCGTTGCTGTTGTGGATGGAGAGAAGTGGCTATTCGACTTGGGATTTGGCAGCGGCGGCATAAGAAAACCGATGCGTCTCAATCTCCTTGATGTTGAAATAATGCAGGATTCAGACAGTTTCATGCTAAGCAGAACTGAGGAAAACAGGTATCTGCTGAAGGCATTAGTCGAAGGGCAGTGGGCCGATCAATACGAATTCGACCTCTACCCTCAGGAATGGATCGACTTTGTCCCTGCCAACCACCTCAACTCAACTCATCCGGATGCAATTTTTGTCAAAAAATTACTGGTAGTGCTTCACAACCAGTCAGGCAAAGACATTCTCATTGGCGATACATTAAAAACCATTGTCAATGGAAAAACAACAAAGCAATTCATTTCTCAAGAAAACCGCACATCCGTACTCGCCGGCAAATTCGGTCTCATTGCACCTCAATTTTGACTCTTGGATAACGTCCTATGGCGTTTATGGTCTCAGTCCGCTCCGGACTTGATCCTGAGCGGCTTGCCTGGATCAATTCTTTTCAGCCTTAATGCGGCCTCGGTTTCCGTGTCAATGAGAAAATGAATCTTCTCTTTATCCATCCGTATATCGCACTTCTTCACCTTAACATCTTTCATTCTGAGCTGTATGGTCCGCCCGCTGTTTCCTTTTGCAATTGCATTGGTTGCGATCCCGGGTATCTTGCGAATGAGGGTATCAAGCCCGAGATTAAGCTTTCCTGCTACCATATTCCGAAGCTGGGTGTGCAAAACATCGTTTCCTTTGTTGACAAGCATGCTCTTGGCATCGACAGCGAAATCAAAGTTCCGTATTTTCAGCGTTTGCGTAGGAACATCAAACTCCGGAGAACCGGTGAGCGCAAATTCACCCTTAAGATCCTTCCCTGTCTTCACCGTAATGGCCAAACCCTCAGTGGAAGCATAGGCATTGATATTTTCGATGGCTATGGTATGAGTACGAACATACCCCTTTACCGTGCTTTCCTTTCCCGCCACCAACTCATTGAGATGCTTGTTGATTTCGTCAAAAGAGGTATAGGCATAGATGGAAATATGTGATAGCGGATCCCATTCTTTTGCCTTCATTCGTTTGAAAACCGGAAGACGAATGGGTTTAACCAGATTGGTGGTGTCCGTCATAACCATCATCTTCGCCTTGATGCTCGTAAAACAGACGATTTTAGACTTCTCCAGCTGAAAGTCACCCTTAAGGTCCTTGCAAAGAAACCTTATCCAGACAGGTGCAGGCACGTGGGTCACAACAATCGGGTCCTGGATGTCAGTCCATATTTCGCCGATCGTCTGTTCAAGCGAAACGCCCTTGTTGATCTCCTGGTCCAGCATGACCGTCAGACCCTGTTTCTCCTCTTTGATAAGGTTGTCGAGCGTACCTGTCAGGTTCTTTTTGAAAGGACCGATTTGTACAACGGGTTCAGTAATCCAGCGATAATCCTTTAATCTGAACTTCGTCTTCAGATGCCAGGCTTTATCGAGAGTAACCGGCGATGAGAGAGTAACGATGAGTGTGGTTGACACAGGCTTAACCGCTTTCGTAAGAAAATTACCTAAACGGCTTTCAAGCAGTTTGGCTTCAATCGTCAAAGGAAAGGTACAAACCAGTTCCGTACCAGTCGAACTGATAAGAATGTTACTTTGTTTGATAAGCGCCACGGCAACCCGCTCTTTTTTCGACTCCTGAAGATAGACTTTCGTTTCAAGAAAGCGACCGTTGATCTTGCCGTTCAGAAAATTTGAAAGTGTCGTTAAATCGAGAGTAATCGGCAGGTTGAAGCTGGATTCAGGAACGTCGATCTGCAGGATTTCTGTAACCGCCTTCGGAGGAGTGAACTGCCTCTGACTGAGAAAAAAATAGAGCCCTGAACCGATCAAAGCAAGAAGAACACCGATTATTACAACAATTTTTTTCATCAGTCGCAATGCTTAGGGGGATGCTGTTTGATAACAACAAAATCTTAATACAGGCTGTTTTAACAGAATAAGAATTGTACGCCACATAAGCAAAATAAGCAGTATTTCCATGATCATTATGGCGATCTGCCCTAAAACAGCTCACCTGATCCTTCACGTTCCTCATAACGCTCGATGCAGTCGTGCTGACTGTATTGCGGGTTGTTGACTTTTGTTGATACCGGATAGACATCAAGCGTCCCCTCTTTTGCAGGCTGAAGCAGATCCCCTGCTCCCGGCGTGCTGGCTTCAAGCCACATTTTCCAGTGCGCAGGCTCAAGGATGACTGGCATGCGGTCATGCACAAATTTCATTTCTCGGTTGGCATCGGTTGTAATTATGGTGCACGAAACGACAGGTGCTGCACTGGCATCAGCCTTCCAGCTATCCCACAACCCGGCGAAAGCCATGGGTTTGCCGTCAGCGCGGTGAATGTAGTACGGCTGCTTTTTGTTCTGAGCGGTTTGTCGCCATTCATAGAAGCCGCTTGCAGGAATGATGCAGTGCGTCCTGTAAAACATGTGGCGGAAGTATGGCTTTATGGAAAGAGTTTCAGCACGGGCATTGATTGGTCTCACTTTCGGCATTGCCTTTGCCCAGTGCGGAATCACACCCCAGTGTGCCAACGTGAGAGTACACTTGCTGTGCTCTCCAAGCAGGGTTACAATATCGGTATCGGGCGCAATGTTATAGTTCGCTGAAAACCCTGTCTCTTTTTCCTCGACAAAAGGAAGTTCATACTGCCGTAGTTGCTCGATGAAATATTTGAGTTCAAAGAATCCAAATCTGCCGCACATGGATTGAATTGTTGTACCGTTACGGAATAATCGATCATACCATCAAGAAAAACTTACAAAAATCATTCACACTCTCCTCACGTTCTGCCGACATCAAAATCTCTGAAAGATTGTTAAGATGTAAAAGGAAGTATATATTTTAAATATATAATCAATCAATCTTATATAGTTTTTCCGTTTCGCAACGGCAGGCCACGATTATTGTAAACACGCAAAGGAGATTACCATGTCAACCGAAGCTAAGTGCCCATTCACGGGCGATGCCCGCACAAGCAAAGTCACTGGTTCACAATCGAACGCAGAGTGGTGGCCCGATCAACTGAAGCTGAACATCCTGCACCGGCACTCATCACTTTCCAACCCTATGAGCATGGAGTTCAACTACGCCGATGAGTTCAAAAGCCTCGACCTGAATGCCGTGAAGAAGGATCTTCTTGCACTGATGACCGACTCACAGGACTGGTGGCCGGCCGACTTCGGCCACTATGGACCTTTGTTCGTTCGCATGGCATGGCATAGCGCCGGCACCTACCGCATCGGTGACGGCCGAGGCGGCGCAGGAAAAGGCAATCAGCGCTTTGCTCCCCTTAACAGCTGGCCCGACAACGTCAACCTCGACAAGGCACGCAGACTGATCTGGCCGATCAAACAGAAATATGGGCGAAAAATCTCCTGGGCCGACCTTATGATCCTCACCGGCAACGTCGCTCTGGAATCGATGGGCCTCAAGACCTTCGGCTTCGGCGGCGGCCGGGAAGACATCTGGGAACCGGAAGACTACATTTACTGGGGCCCTGAAAAAAAATGGCTGGCAGACGAGCGCTACGGCATCGACCGTCACCTTGAGAATCCTCTCGCGGCGGTTCAAATGGGCCTGATCTACGTCAACCCGGAAGGCCCAAACGGTAAACCGGATCCGGTCGCTGCTGCGCAGGATATCCGCGAAACCTTTGCTCGAATGGCAATGAACGACGAAGAGACGGTTGCCCTCATCGCAGGCGGACACACCTTCGGCAAAACCCACGGTGCCGGCAATGCGTCAATGGTTGGACCAGTGCCGGAAGCTGCAGGCATTGAAGAACAGGGCCTTGGCTGGATGAGCCGCTTTGGCACAGGGAAAGGTGACGACACAATCTCAAGTGGCCTGGAAGTCACCTGGAGCAATACCCCGACAAAATGGAGCTGCAACTACTTCCGGAACCTCTTCGGCTACGAATGGGAGCTGACCAAAAGCCCGGCCGGGGCATACCAGTGGACGCCGAAGGGTGGCGCAGGAGCCGGCACGGTGCCGGATGCCCACGACCCGTCGAAGCATCACTCGCCGGCCATGCTGACCACTGACCTCTCGTTGCGGTTCGACCCTCTCTACGAAAAAATTTCGAGGCGCTTCTACGAAAATCCGGATCAGTTCGCTGACGCGTTCGCACGCGCATGGTTCAAGCTCACACATCGCGACATGGGTCCTCGCACCCGCTATCTCGGTCCGGAAGTTCCTGTGGAAGAGCTCATCTGGCAGGATCCTGTCCCTGCACTCAATCATGCATTGATTGATGCAGCAGACATTACCGCCCTCAAGGGCAGCATCCTTGCTTCAGATCTCTCTATTTCGGAACTGGTTTCGACCGCCTGGGCATCAGCATCCACCTTCCGCGGCTCAGACATGCGTGGCGGTGCGAACGGTGCCCGTATTCGGCTGTCACCCCAGAAGGACTGGGAAGTCAACCAGCCTGCCCGGCTGGCAAAAGTGCTCAAGACTCTGGAAGGTATCCAGAGCACGTTCAACCGCGTCCAGTCTGGTCGAAAAAAAGTTTCACTTGCCGACCTGATCGTTCTCGGAGGCTGCGCGGCCATCGAGGCAGCAGCAAAAAAGGCAGGTCACGACGTTAAAGTTCCCTTCACGCCAGGACGCATGGATGCATCTCAGGAACAGACCGATGTGGACTCGTTCGCTGTACTGCAACCCTTCGCAGACGGATTCCGCAACTACATCCGCAAGGGACTTGAAAGTTCTGCCGCTGAACTGCTGGTCGACAAAGCGCAGTTACTGACATTGACCGCCCCCGAAATGACCGTTCTGATCGGCGGCCTGCGCGTCCTGAATGCGAACGTCGGTCAAACCACTCACGGCGTATTCACCACGCGACCCGAAACATTGACCAATGATTTCTTCGTGAATCTCCTCGACATGCAGACAAAGTGGCAAAAATCCCTCCCGTTTGAAGGCGTGCTGAAAGGGCGCAATCGGGTCACAGGTGAGCTTAAGTGGACAGGTACCATCGTCGATCTCGTCTTCGGCTCAAACTCCCAGCTCCGGGCACTCGCCGAAGTCTATGCATGCAGCGATTCACAACCGGCATTCGTCCATGACTTTGTGGCAGCATGGAACAAAGTCATGAACCTAGACCGCTTCGACCTTGCATGATCAAAGAGAGCTAACCGCATAAATACGCGGCAGGTTGCTTGTAAAGGCCGGTTCACCGATTAAATGACTCGCTGAAATAATGAGCTTCAGCCAATAATAATCGATTGCTGCTTTCCCTGATATTTTGTATTATGTATACCCATACCAGGTATCGGTATAATTAAAGCGTATAAAAATACACTATGAATAACTCTCTTGAAGTCAGCCCCACTGCAGCCCATACAATGATTCAAAAAGGGGCACTGCTCGTCGATGTCCGTGAACCGCACGAAGTTGCCAGAAAAGCATTTGATGTTCCCGATATTATGCTCATTCCTTTACGCGAATTAAAAACCCGGTTCCATGAAATACCTGTAAACCGTCAGGTAATTATCGCATGTCACGTTGGTAATCGCGGCTCAATGGCTATCCGCTTTCTGATAAGCCAGGGCTACAGCAAAGCTGTCAATATGCAGCAGGGCATTGTCCGCTGGGAAAAGGAAGGACTTCCTCTCGTAAAAAGACAGGAACAATCAGCCGGCTCATGGTTGAAGCAGATATTCAGCACGAAATCATGAAATAACGTTACAGATTTCTTCTCCAATAATTACATTCTAAAGATTCGGAAAACTGATAGGTATTTTCAACAGAAAGCGATCAAAATTAAAATGAAGGTTATTGCAATCAACGGAAGCCCAAAACAGGATGGTAATACCTGGCATGCGCTGGCAGGGGTCGGCAGTCAACTTCAGAAAAAAGGCATTGAATTTGAGGTAATCCATGTCGGAAACAAAGCTGTCAGAGGCTGCATGGCCTGTGGCGTGTGCGCAAAAAATAAAGATGAAAAATGCAGCATAACTTCTGATCCGGTCAATGAATGGATTCAGCAGATCAAACATGCCGACGGACTCATTCTTGCCTCTCCGGTTTACTATGCAGGCATTGCGGGCACCATGAAATGCTTTCTCGACAGGGCATTTTATGTCGCCGGATCAAATGGCGGATTGTTCCGCCAGAAAGTTGCTGCCGCAGTCGTAGCTGTTCGCCGTACAGGAGGATCTGCCACATTCGACAGTCTGAACCATTATCTGACCTATTCAGAAATGATTCTTGCCACCTCAAATTACTGGAACATCTCTCACGGCAGAACTCCGGGTGAAGTTTTGCAGGACGGCGAAGGAGTGCAGATTATGAATGTTCTCGGTCAGAATATGGCCTGGCTTCTCAAAATGCGTGAGGCAACAAAAACCTCTCTTCCGGCACCCGCATCAGTCGACAAAATTTATACCCACTTCATCAGGTAGGCCAAGTCCATAAAAATTGTTCCGATTATAAGCTCCCGACAAAAACGGGAGTTTTTTTATTCAATTCCCTCAACTATCCCCTTGTCACCCAGCCCTGATATCAAAAAAAAACAAACTTTATTACACTTTTATTACGCTCACAAATACAGTGCAACATTCTCGTACAACCATCAATAATACGTCATATTTATAGTTTCATTTCCCCCCTATATAGTGTGTCCGCTTTTTCCGATTTTGCAGTATTTTATTAACTGTTTCATGCCTTGATATAATACTTCAACTGCTCACATTATAGACACGCCGCACTGAACGCTTTTATCATATTCGGTGTTTTTGTTCTCTTCGCCGGCACTGCCAAAAATAATCTGCAGATCATAAGGTCAGGAGATGAGCTTTTTAAAAGTAAGATTAATAATTAAGGCCGGTGAATTTGACATTAATGTAATTTTCCTTAACATGTCATGTTTGTGTCATTTCGCTTTCTACTCCATGTAAAGCATATACCACGTGTCAAATATCAAGATGACAGTATCGGACACCCTTAAGCATCAGCTTGAGGAGTCCACAGGCAATGACTATAACTGCTGCTACCAGTGCGGTAAATGCACAGCTGGCTGTCCTGCAGGAACATTCATGGATAATCCTCCAGCCCGGATCATGCGCCTGGTTCAGGCCGGCTTTATGGAAGAAGCGCTGAAAAGTGACGCACTCTGGTACTGTCTTGGCTGCCAGACCTGCACTTCGCGATGCCCCCAGAATATGGAGATTGCAGCCACCATGGACTCGCTTAGAGCTCTGGCACTTGAAAAAAACATTATTTCAGAAGACAAGGCAAAAAAGCTTGTCAATGCCTTTCATCTCTCGTTCCTCAAAAACATACGGAAACACGGCCGTCTTGAGGAACTCTCACTGGTCAACAGTTACAAGCTTCGCACCAGATCCTTTCTACAGGATGCCGCATCAGGCGTCAAGATGATAAAAGAGGGAAAAATCAACCCGCTGCATACTCTTACCGGCAAGGGCGGGGTAAAAGGAAAAGATCAGATAGCAAGAATTTTTGAAGCTTCTGAAAAGCCTTTTCATCCGTCGATCCCTAAACGGCGCCCGATAAAAAAAATGTTTAAACCTAACGCCCCCCTGTCGATCAAACCTGGCATGACCATCGGCTACTATCCGGGATGTTCACTCAGCGGCACAGCGAAGGAATTTGATATTTCAGTTAAAAAAATGTGTTCCCTGCTCGGCATCAAACTGCAGGAAATTGAAGACTGGAACTGCTGCGGAGCAACTTCGGCCCATGCCACCAATCACAAGCTTGCCCTGCTGCTGCCTGCAAGGAACCAGGCACTTGCTGATGCACAGGGATTGACCTGCGTCCTTGCGCCTTGCGCTGCATGCCAGAACCGCCAGGTAACAACCCGGCAAGCCCTGATGGATTCGGCTGAACTTCGTGAAGAAGTCCGTTCGATTACCGGAATCGAGCCAACATGCGCAGCGGAATTTATCGGCGTTACCCAGCTTCTTGAAGCTATGGACCCGGAGGAGATTAAAAAAAGAGTGACAAAACCTCTCACCGGGATTAATCTTGCTTGCTATTACGGCTGCCTGCTGGTACGGCCGATGGAGGCAATGGGGTTTGACGATACTGAAAATCCTCTCAAAATGGAGGCAATCATGAGTGCTCTTGGAGCCACCCCTGTGGAGTGGGCATTCAAAATAGAGTGCTGCGGAGCAGGTCTAACCCTTGCCCAGCAGCCACTTGTCGAAAAACTCACGCACAAAATTGCAAAAAATGCTGCAGCTAACGGTGCTGAAGCATTTGTCGTAGCCTGTCCCCTTTGCCATACCAATCTTGACATGCGTCAGGAGGGCATGAGAAAACGGTTCGGGGATGTTAAACCGATGCCTGTTTACTATATTTCAGAATTGGTGGCCATTGCGTGCGGGGCCAATCCGTCTGAAGTTGCTGTAGGTAAACATTTTGTTCCTGCTCTCGATCTGGTTTCGAAACTTTAAACGAAAATAAATAGTGCTGCCACTCTGCGATGATTTGAACGATCATCGTCATCTGCAGGGCATACGGGGGAATTTCGTGCATAATTGAACATAATGAGACAAGGTGCTGTTCTATCTATGCACCATTTACCAGAGGTACCGTCATTATTGCGGTTTCATACTAAATGATTGGATTATGGCGAAAATAGGAGTATTCATTTGTCATTGCGGCGAAAATGTCGGCGCAAAGGTTGATTGTACCAAACTGGCTGCTGCTATGGGTGAACACCCTGGCGTTGCGGTTTCGATGGAGTACAAATATTTCTGTTCTGATCCTGGTCAGGAGAGTGTTAAAAGAGCCATTCGCGAAAATAACCTTACCGGTGTGGTTGTTGCTGCCTGCTCTCCAAGAATGCATGAAGCAACGTTCCGCAAGGCTTGTGCCGAAGCTGGCCTGAACCCCTATTTGTGTGAAATCGCGAACATCCGGGAACAGTGTTCATGGGTTCACACTGATAATGACCAGGCGACCTTAAAAGCCATGGACATCACCCGGTCGATGGTCGAAAAAGTTAAACGCAACAATAAACTCCAGCCTATTGAGGTGCCTGTCACCCGTCGCGCCCTTGTAATTGGAGGCGGCATTGCAGGAATCCAGGCTGCACTCGATATTGCTAATGCCGGACAGGAGGTGGTACTGGTTGAGCGTGAGCCATCCCTTGGAGGACACATGGCTCAATTGTCAGAAACATTCCCTACGCTCGATTGCTCTCAGTGCATCATGACCCCAAGAATGGTCGAAGCTGCTCAACATCCAAAAATCCGCTTGCTCACCTATGCCGAAATCGAGAGCGTCGATGGTTATATCGGAAACTTTTCGGTAAAGGTCCGCATGAAGTCACGCTGCGTTGATATCACTAAATGTACCGGCTGTGGCGACTGCATAACAAAGTGCCCTGTAAAAAAAATCTCCAGTGAGTTTGATTGCGGTCTGGGAAAACGTACCGCCATTTACACTCCCTTTGCCCAGTCAGTACCGAATATTCCGGTTATAGACAAAGCAAACTGCATCTATTTCAAAAACGGCAAATGCAAAATCTGCTCTAAAACCTGCCAGTGCAGTGCTATCGACTTTGATATCCAGGACACTTTTGTGGACCTTGAGATAGGAGCCATTGTTGTTGCCACAGGATTCCAGGTGCAGAATAACTCCATGTATGGCGAGTATGGCTACGGAACATATCCCGATGTCATTAATGGTCTCCAGTTCGAGCGCCTTGCTTCAGCCAGTGGACCAACAGCAGGCAAAATCCTGCGTCCCTCGGATGGAGCTGAACCGCAAACAGTAGTGTTCATCCAGTGTGCAGGATCTCGCGATCCATCAAAAGGGGTGCGCTATTGCTCCAAAATATGCTGCATGTACACTGCCAAGCATGCCATGCTCTACGCCCATAAAGTTCATGACGGAAAAACCCATATCTTCTATATGGACATCCGCGCAGCGGGAAAAGGATACGACGAGTTCAGCCGAAGGGCCATCGAGGAAGACGAGGCCGCATATTTACGGGGAAGGGTCAGCAAGGTGTGGCAGGAAAACGGGAAGTTGATGGTCAGAGGTGTAGACACCCTTCTGGGCCGGCCTGTTGAGATAGCTGCAGATATGGTGGTCCTGGCTACCGCCATTGTTGCTCAGCCGGATGCGAAAGAGTTTGCCAAAACCATCGGCATCGGTTACGATGAATACGGCTTTTACAATGAAGCTCATCTTAAACTTCGCCCTGTTGAATCGTCCACAGCCGGTATTTTCCTTGCAGGAGCCTGCCAGTCACCTAAAGACATTCCCGATTCGGTTGCACAAGCCTCAGCAACGGCCAGCAAGGTACTTGCTCTTTTCAGCAAGGAGATGCTTGAAAGAGAGCCAGTCGTTGCCACAAATAATGAAGCTACCTGTGCGGGTTGCTGGGGTTGCGTTCTTGCCTGCCCGTACAATGCTATTGAGCAGAAAGATATTCTCGACCGTTCCGGGCGGGTCATCAAACGGGTGGCTTCAGTCAATCCCGGTTTATGTCAGGGCTGCGGAACCTGTGTCACATTCTGCCGCTCGAACAGTCTGGATTTGGCAGGCTTTACCGAAAAACAGATCTTTGCAGAAGTGATGGGCCTCTGAAAAGGTTTCTTCTTTCTGCCCAACAAACAGAACTTTGCTACCGGAGTTAGTCGATGAGTGAACTTTTTGAGCCGAAAATCATAGCTTTTGTCTGCACCTACTGTACCTATGCAGGTGCTGACCTTGCAGGTACGAGCCGTTTGAAATATGCGCCTAATGTGCGCATTATCCGTCTTCCATGTACAGGAAGAATCAGTCCGATGTTTATCCTGAAAGCCCTGCAGAAAGGTGCAGACGGAGTACTCATAAGTGGATGCCATCCCGGAGATTGCCACTTTACCCATGGAAACTATCACGCACGTCGTAGATGGATGGTTTTTCGTGCACTGCTTGACTTTATTGGTATCCCGCCGGAACGTGTCAAGTATTCATGGATCAGTGCAGCTGAAGGTGTCAAATTTGCTGAGTTCATAAACACCGTCACTGAAGATATCCGTAAACTCGGCCCATTTGAACAATACAGCCAGTTGATCGAACAAACCCAGGCCCCTGCATCACTATAAAAAAACACGGAATGAGTATCGAGGAACAATTCAGAACGAGGGCAAAGGAGCTTCTTTCAGGAGGTGCAGTCAAAATGGTTATAGGGTACAGCAAAGGCTCTACCGCTGATCGTCGTCGCGCCCTCTTTATAACGTCACCTGACGATGTCGATCGGCTGGTGCTTGATAATGCCTGTACAACCAATCTCTCAGGGTATCTGGTCAGTGAAGGCCTTCTAAGCGATGAAAAGCGGGTTGCGATCTTTCTCCGTCCTGAAGGCATACGTGCCATCAATATCCTTGCGGCGGAATCTCAGCTTGATGCGGAACAGATAGTTATTTTTGGATTTGATGTCAGTGGAAATGAAGTCAAGGCTCTGAAGGGCATCCATGTTGAAGAGTTTTCTGACGTGATTGGTTCAATCAAGAAAGGCGCTCCTGAAGCAGTAAAAGAAGAACTGCAGGAAAAAATCGAAAAAATGAGCCCGCAAGAGCGCTTTGCTTTCTGGCAGGAGGAGTTTGCCAAATGCATCAAATGTTATGCCTGCCGTCAGGCCTGCCCCATGTGTTACTGCCGTCGGTGCATCGTCGACAGCAATCAGCCGCAATGGGTCAATACCTCTTCACATACACTCGGAAATTTTGAATGGAATATTGTCCGGGCATTTCACCTCTCGGGGCGATGTGTCGAATGCGGCAACTGTGACCGGGCCTGTCCGGTCAATATCCCGCTTCGTCTTATCAATCACAGGATGGCAGAGGAGGTTCTCGGGGCATTTGATCATTTTGCCGGTATGAGCAAAACCCAGGAACCGGTGCTTGCCAGTTTTAAAAAAGACGATTCCGAGACATTCATTCTATAAGTAACAAACTCGTATGACAAAAATCCTCTTCAGCGATAAACTTGACCATTGTATCGAACGATGGAAATCAGCCGGCATTACCGTTATCGGCCCTGTAAAACGAGCCAATATTTCCTCGTACGGCGCTATTGAACATGCTGCCGAATTAGAGTTCGGACTTATTCTTCCGGACCGTTCGATCAAGGATCTGTTCTTTCCGCAGAGTGAACCGATGTTGCGTTATACAATAAAAAAAGAAACAATCAACACCGATGAATGCCTGCCGCCGGTCGGCCCCAGAATTATCTTCGGTGCCCGACCCTGTGATGCTTCAGGAATGGCGATCGATGATCCTCTTTTTGGTTGGGACTATAAGGATGAATACTGGTTTCAGAGACGCAATGAATCTGTTATTGTAACCATTGCATGCACAAAAGCTGATGAATTCTGCATGTGCACATCCCTTAACATGGGGCCTGACGGCACAAAAGGCTCCGACATTCTGCTTCGGCCACTCGACAACAACAAGGGATGGCAGGTGGAGGAGCTTTCTGACCGTGGACGCGAAGCATTCAAAACAATTGCCGACCTTCTCCTGGAGAGCTCTGAAACAGTCGCACCGTTGGCTGTCGTTGAAAAAAAGTTTGACCTCGACCACTGTGTCGCCTGGCTGCAGAATCCTGAAAATTTTGAAAGCCGGTTCTGGAAAGAGATATCAATGCGCTGTATCGGCTGCGCTTCGTGTACCTACCTCTGCCCTACCTGTCACTGCTTTGACATCCAGGATGAAGGTGATACCTACAGCGGCATCAGACGTAAAAACTGGGACAGCTGCTCATTTGCCCTCTTTACGATGCACACCTCCGGCCATAACCCCCGATCAACACAATCCGCTCGATGGCGCCAGAGAATCATGCATAAATTCAATTATTTTCCAGGCAAGTTCAGTGTGAACAGCTGCAGCGGATGCGGCCGATGCTCACGCCAGTGCCCGGTTGACATGGGTATTACCGAGACTTTACAAGAGATATCAACCTTATCGCTGTGACAGAAAACATCTACAACACGCAACAAAACATCTACAAGCCGGCCAACATGAAAATTGTGGCCCGCCACGACGAAGCACCCGGCGTCAGAACCCTGAAACTTGAGTTTCAGGATGCAACTGACCATGAGTTTTTCAAGGCCTCATACCGTACTGGCATGTTCGGCCTTTACGGCGTTTACGGTGAGGGGGAGAGCACCTTTTGCGTCGCAAGCCCTGAAACCCGAAAGGATTATATTGAATGCACCTTCCGCCAGTCAGGCAGGGTGACCTCAGCACTTGCAAATGCCGACATAGGTGACCTCATCACGTTCAGAGGGCCCTACGGGAACCGTTTTCCCATTGAGGAGTTCCACGGAAAAAACCTTCTTTTCATTTCGGGCGGCATAGCCCTGCCCCCAACGCGCAGCGTTATCTGGTCATGTCTTGACCAGCGCGAAAAATTCGGCAAGGTCACCATCGTTTACGGTGCACGTACCGTGGCGGATCTTGTTTACAAGCATGAACTC
Organism: Chlorobiaceae bacterium; assembly: GCA_037143555.1. Classification (GTDB taxonomy): domain Bacteria; phylum Bacteroidota; class Chlorobiia; order Chlorobiales; family Chlorobiaceae; genus Chlorobium. The sequence goes on along the minus strand of JBAWYL010000006.1, from coordinate 57,525 downwards.
GAGGAGTGGCAGGAACGAAACGACGTCGAGCTTGTGCTGACGGTTGATCCGGGCGGAGAATCCCCCGACTGGAAAAACAGGATTGGTTTTGTACCTACGGTACTTGAAGAGGCTGCTCCCTCCCCAGATAACTGCATTGCGGTAATTTGCGGCCCTCCGATCATGATCAAATTCACTTTGATCTCGCTGAAAAAACTCGGTTTTGACGAATCAAACGTCTATACGACGCTTGAAAACCGTATGAAATGCGGACTTGGCAAATGCGGTCGATGCAATGTAGGGTCGGTTTATGTGTGCAAAGAAGGGCCGGTCTTTACTGCAGCTGAGGTGTCCCGTATGCCGGCAGCAGATTTATAAAAGAGAGGCTTTATAGAAACGGTCAGGCTGATGAAAATCGGCCGGACCGCTGCACAATCCCCACCAGGGGAACAAACCGTACTCTCCCCTGCCTGAAGATGCGCAACACTGCAAGGCGATACTCTGGCAGGCAATGAATGGCTGCATCAGCGTGTAGGAAAACTCCATCCCGAAACTTCCCTCACCCTCCACCATACGGATATGCTCCTTCCATGGCCCCTCTGAAAGCAATGTGTATCCTTTCGCCCTTTTTCTTGGAGCCTCAAATCGAAGTGCGACCCAGCACCCCTCCGGAGTCATTTCAAACTCAAGATAACTACCAGAGGAATCAATATGGGCGATAAAAAGTTCTGAAACGCCATACTGCCGCCATAGCTCATCAGTAAACCTCCCTGCAGGAGCAGCAGAAGAGGGCTTCATTGAAAAAAGAGCCGTATTGCCCTTACGGGTTGTCCAACGAATAAAAGACGCTTCAGGTGCACTAATGGCATCATGGAGCGGAAGAAGTTGTTCGACTGAAACAAAACCCCCTGAAGGGATTTCCCTGTCAGTTCCGCTATATCCTACTAAAATACCTTGAAGAAGAATCCGGGGAAAAAGAGAATCCGCAAGTTGTGCATTTTCACCTCTCTCTTGTGGAGACCATAAAAGCCCGGCCCACCCTTTCGCTGGATCAAGCGCATCTGCAACATTGTTTACACCGCATGCTTCAAGAAGATTTCTGTCAAATAAACCAATGCACTGAACTTCAAGATCAAGTTGAACACCGGCTTTTTCCGCTGCAGCATTTTTCATCTGTGCGGCAAGTCTGAGCACATCGGTTGCAGTTGCCTCCCCCCTGTTGTAAATAAAATTCGCATGATGTTCGCTGACCATTGCTCCTCCTTCCTGACGTCCCTTGAAACCAAGCTCCTCAAAAATAGTCCCGCTCGAACGGCCGGCGGCATAGTTGTTCTTGAAGGTCGAGCCACAACTTGGAAAATCGAAATGATGCTTTTTGGTTCGTTCTTCCTCATATCCCTCCATCAAAAGCTTGATATCATGTGCAGAGCCCGTTTGAGGAAACCGAAGTACGACAGCAGCAACAATCTCGGGATTATCCATCAATGAGGTATGCTTGTAGCCATGAAAAACATCATCAGAACTCTGCCACCGCATCTGTCCATCAATGGTAACAGTCTGGATGCAGGCAGTAATAGCGGAAATTTCACCTCCGAAGCAGCGAGCATTCATTCTCACGGTCGATCCTATCTGACCGGGAAGACGGTAAAGCCACTCCCCTCCTCCTCTGTTATGTTCAAGCAACACTTCGGCAATCATGGTATTTTCTATACCGGCTTCGCAAAAAAGTTCATCATCAGAGATCCAGAACATCCTCTGCATACGATCTAAAGAGATCACAATACCTGGAAAAAAAGTATCAGAAAAAAGGATATTGCTTCCCTTTCCCATGATGGCAAGAGGAAAATGATATTCCCTGTTCCAAAGAAGCAGCTCAGCAAGTTCGGCAGGAGTTTGGGGATGAGCAATAAAACGAGCTGTACCGCCAATCCCGTAATATGCACGGGAAGCAAGAGAAATATTGGATTCAAACATACAGGGCAGCGATAATGCCGGCATAACGCAGAGTATTGGGTTCATCATCAGAAACTGACCTGAAAATCATGACTTCTAAAAAAAAAGAAAAGAAAACAAGTGAAAACTGAAAAATTCCATATTTTTCACCTGCAAAACGCATTACTTGCGTTCGGTTTACATATTCAGTAACACATTATATCTCATATCATGCCAGAAAGCAACGACCGCAGGGTAAACTTTGCCCTTGCACAAATTACGACTGAACAAATTGCGCTTCTCCCTGAAGTCCTTGTTGAAGACAAGCCTGTCACCATAAATGCAGGCCTTAATTTTGGTATCGACAGTAAACAGAATCTGTTGAAGGTAATGTTCAAAACCATCTTTCTGCAAGAGGAAACACCCTTTATTATTATCGAAACGGGATGTGTTTTTGCCATAGATCCAGAATCATGGGCAATTTTTTCAAGTCAGGAGAGCGGTTTTTTTGTTTTACCGAAAAACTTTGCTGGTCATCTTGCGACAATGACAGCCAGCACAGCGCGTGGCATTTTGCACAACAAAACTGAAAACACTCCAATGAATCGATTTTTTATTCCGGCCAACAACATTGAAGATATGATACCTGATAACCTGGCCCTTCCTTTGGAACCTGCATCCTGAAAAAAAAGAGAGATATGTTATGCCTGTAGGCTCGAAGCAACAGGCATAATCATTTTCGACCTCACCGTACAAACGTTACAGTATCGGTTTTTCTTGCTCCTGCTTCAGGCAGCGGAAGATTACTGTATCCAAAAACAGCCGCAGCATAAGGGCGATGGCATTCAGGAAAGTTAAGCCCAAGAGCGTTTAATGATGCAGGGCCTTCAGGACCTTCATAGACCATCATCGGAGAGTGAACCCAACAGGACCCTATGCCAAATGACGTGGCAGCAAGTAACATATTTTCCATGGCAAGCGTGCAGTCCTGCAAGGGAGCAATAGCCTTGCTATCTCCCGAAATAATCACAAGTGTCGGTGCGTGATAAAACACCCTGAACTCTTCACGTGATGCCATTTCACGCAAAGCCTGATTATCGGAATTCAAAAAACTTGCCTTACATAAAACCTCAAGTTTTTCAAGCAGAGCTGAATTCTGAAGCACCGTAAAATGCCAGGGCTGCTGCCCCATGGCTGACGGAGCATTTTGACCTGCCTGAACGATAAGCTGCATTTCCTTTTCATCAATCTGTTTGGGCTGATAAACCCTGACACTGCGTCTTTTTAAAATTGTTTGTATCGTTTCATTCATTTCAATATTTTTTTTTGTTATCGAAACCGCAATAAAAAGGAGGTGAAAGGTCGTTTACTTTCGGTCAAGAAGTTCGCGCACCTTGAGCGCAAGCTCTCTGCGAGAAAAAGGTTTGCCCAGAAACGGCATCGAAACATTTGGATTCTCGTCAAGCGTTAAATAGTTGGCTGCATATCCTGATACAAGCAGAATTTTAAGATCGGGTCTTCTCTTTGTCAACAGCAGTGCAAGATTACGTCCATTCATACCCGGCATGATGACATCGGTAATGAGCAGTTGAATAGTCCCGGCGTACCCGTTTGAAAGAGAAATAGCCTCGGTTGGTGATGAGGCCACCAAAACCGTGTAACCAAAACTGTTCAAAAAACCCAATGTAATATCCCTCACAGATTTATCATCCTCAACAAGCAGAATTATTTCATTCCCTCCGGATATCTTTTCATTTATTTTTAACGATGATGAAGAAGCCGGGCCACCGGTATATGAAGGCAGATAAATTTTAAAAATTGTTCCCTTGCCAATTTCACTGGTTACTGTTATGACACCTTTATTCTGCTTGACAATGCCATAAACGGTTGCAAGCCCAAGCCCTTTGTTTGAGATGGTCGATTTGGTCGAAAAAAAAGGTTCAAAAATAGAATCAAGAGTTGCTTTATCCATACCACTGCCGTTATCTTGAACAACTAACTCAACGTAATCCCCTGGGACTATATCAGGGTGACGCCTGCAAAAAGCTTTGTCAACGACAACGTTGCGGGTTTCAAAAGAAAGCTTGCCGATGCCTTGCATGGCATCTTTCGCATTTATTGCAAGATTGGTTATGATCTGGTCGATTTGTGATACATCCATCTTCACCAGCCAAAGATCCTTGGCCAAAGTGCAGTTTAGTTCAATATTCTCCCCGAGCAGGCGTTTGAGCATGCTGAGTGTATTAGAAACTGCAGCATTGAAATCAAGCACCTGTAATTCGATTGGCTGCCTTCGAGCAAAAGCAAGCAGCTGACTGACAAGCCCTGCTGATTTGAGAACAGAGATGCGAAGCTCGGAAAATATTTCCCGTACGCTGTTTTTCAGTTCCTCAGTATCAATCAGCAGATCAATGTTGCCAAGCATCACCTGCAGCATATTGTTAAAATCATGGGCAATACCTCCAGCCATTCGGCCGATTGACTCATTCTTCTGGGCCTGCATGAGATTTTCCTGAAGTATAGCTTTTTCTTTTTCAGCCTCTTTTTCCTTGGTTATGTCTGTTATAATAGCCCTGCATTCCTGGTCATCTTCACTTAATTCCGCATCAATCCTTACTGTCATCAAAGCTTCATCAGTTCCATTCGGAGATGACAGAATCAATTCGGCGACCTTATGTCCTTTTCGACTGTAAACCTGTTCGAGAAGTTCATTAAAAACCGGAAGGTTTTGAAAAGCAATAAATCGCCCAAACCGAGCACCTTTCAACAGGTAACGATTAACATTGAGCATCCTGGCTGCAGTCAGGTTTGCCTCAAGTATAGTACCGTTCCTGGCAAGTGTCATATAACCCAATGGAGCGAAATCATACAGCTCAGCATAGCGCTTCAGACTCTCCTCCAGATCTGTTCTCGATTGAAGCAGCTCCTCCTGCTGCATTTCAAGCTCTATCTGGTGAATCGAAAGCTCAATGATAACCCGATGCATCTCATCTGGCGATGCAGATACAGAAACTTTGTTCTGAATTTGTGGCAAGGACTCTTCGGCCCTGCGCCTTAATTCATAGAGACCTTCTGTAATCGCTTTCTTCTTTTTCATTGATTATTTTCATGTTTTCTGATCTTATCCACCCCAAACAGTTGTTCAGAAATTGGTATACACGAATAATGAAATGACCTAAAACCTCATCTGGCAAATTTACATTTTTTAACGAATTCATTGGTAATTTACAAAAACAACCCCTCCCAACTGACCTTACACCGATAAGCGGAGCTGCACTTCAATAGTTGCATTCATACCACAATGCTCATACAAAAATGATGCATTATTGATGACGTTAAAACATTTTTTGGCTACAAGCATCTTTGTTGCTATGTTTTGAGATTATTATCGTTCTGCAATGGGCCGCCGTATCAACTGCACCCCTTCAACATTCTATTATTTTCAGTTTACCACAGAGTAATGAGCGAGGAAAAAGAATCTATACAAACTCCGGAGCTTCCTGAGAGCATCCAGAATCTTAGCGCTGTCGAACACACGGCACCCACTGACCCTGACAACGAAATTACCGCATTAGAAGCAGAGAGTGGAATGAACTTCATGGGTCATCTTGAGGAAATACGCTCAAGATTGATCAAGTCCTCAATTGCCTTGGTACTTGTAACTGGCTTATGTACCATCTATGCCGATTTCCTTGTAAACGAAATTCTTATCGGCCCTCTGAAAAGAAGCAGTAAAACCCTGGTATTGCAGAATCTTGTTCCTTATGGACAGCTCTCCCTTTATCTCCAGGTTGTGATATTTTCAGGATTCATTATCTCTTTTCCATTTCTTGTCTGGCAGATATGGCAATTTATTGCTCCTGGTTTACATGCAAATGAACGCAAGATAGGGCGATTTTCAATACTCTTCATCTCCCTGTCATTCTTTACAGGCATAGGATTTGGTTATTTTGTTTTCCTGCCGGTCTCTCTGCAGTTTTTTGCCAGCTTTGGAACGCCACTGATCAAAAACAACATCTCCGTACAGGATTATGTCAGCTTTTTTATCGGAGCTCTTCTAACTGCCGGGCTTGTGTTTGAACTACCCTTCATTGCCTATATCCTTTCAAAAATAGGGCTCCTGACTCCGGCCTTCATGAGATTTTACCGCAAGCATGCAATAGTTTTTCTTCTTATAGTGGCTGCTGTGGTTACTCCATCAACCGACATTGTCACACAACTCGTCATTGGCCTTCCGATGATACTGCTCTATGAGCTTAGCATCCTTATATCGGCTCATGTCAACCGCAAAAATAACGCACTAAGAATGTGATAAAACTCAACCAGACAAGGTATCCCAGAGTTATTGAGGTTGTAATACCGGGCATCACCCTTGCAGGAAATCCTCTTGACGACCCGGCAGAACGCCGGGTGCCGGTTTATCTACCCCCCTCTTATGATGATACAAAACGCTTTCCGGTAATCTACCTGCTTGCGGGGTTTGCCTCTACGGGGCAAAGCTTTTTGAATTACAGCTTCGGTCGTCAAAGTGTGCCGGAAATGGCCGAAAACCTTATAGCTGATGGCAGGATGCACGAAACAATCATAGTTTTTCCTGATTGTATGACTCGCTTTGGAGGGTCACAATATGTGGATTCACCATCTACCGGCAACTATGAAACATATCTCGTTGGTGAAGTAATACCGTTCATAGATCGGACGCTCTCGACTCTTGCTGAAAAAAAGCACAGGGCTATCGCAGGAAAATCATCCGGTGGGTTCGGTGCTCTCCGCATCGCTATGAAGCATCCCGATCAATTTGCGGCAATTGCCTGTCACAGCGGAGATATGGGTTTTGAGCTTTGCTATAAACCAAATTTCCCGGCAGCAGCAAGAGTCCTTGAACAATACGGGGGAAGTATTGTTGACTTTCTGACCTCTTATGAACGAGCGTTGAAAAAACCGCAAAAAGAGTTTGCACTGCTTGACCTCATTGGTATGGCTGCCGCTTACTCTCCTTCCGAAAATGCATCAACACCGGAGAATATACGTCTTCCGTTTGACCCCTATACCTGTGAACCAATTTGTGAAGTGTGGAAAAAGTGGTTGAGCTTTGATCCGATAGAGATGATTGAGCAAATAGAGTACCGCGAAGCTCTCCGCTCACTAGATTTTCTTTTCCTTGACTGCGGAACCCTTGATGAGTATAATCTTCAGTTCGGTCACCGGATTTTTTCAGCCAAAGCGACCCGATACGCTATAGCCCACCGTTATGAAGAGTTCATGGATTCGCACAGCAACACATCTTACCGCTATGGGGTTTCGCTGCCAGCACTTTCAGAGGTGATCGCATAGTGTGAGGAAGCCGCAATAAGCAGTTTGGAATAGAGAGCCTCCGTCTCTCTTTTCAAGTCCTCGGCAGTGCCATTGTTTACAACGACATAATCTGCCTTTTCAATCAGTTTTTCCTGGGGCCACTGCCGGGCAATGCGCTGCATTATCTCTTCACGGCTTCCCATACCTTTCTGTACAGCCCTTTCCACCCTCTGCTCCTCGTCAGCAGTTACAACAACAACAACATCAAGCTGCCTGTTACTGCCGGACTCAAAAAGAATGGCGGCTTCCTTTACAAGAATTTTTATACCGCTCTGTGCAGCCTCATGCACTGCTTTATTAAACTCTCGGAATACCTTCGGGTGAATAAGATTGTTTAGCGCTTCAAGTTTTTCAGGACATGAAAAGACTGTAGAAGCTATTTTTTTTCGATCCAGCACCATTTGTCCGGCACTGTCAAACGAATATACCTCGGCTCCGAAAAGTGCCCTGATTCCCTCAATCACTTCAGGATCGTTAAGCTGCAGTTCCTTGGCTACCCTGTCAGCCTCAAAAAGGCGGCAGCCCATTTCAGAAAGAAAACGACAGACTGTCGATTTACCACTTCCAACACCACCAGTCACTCCTACAAGAAAAGGATAGTACCTGCTCATTGTCCACCACCTGATTTTTTCCGCATATTTTCCCTCACCTGTATCAGTACGGCTCTCCACAGTTCAGGATGCTGTTTGTAGGCTTCGGTCTTACGAGTCAGGCTTTCTCGGGTAAGAGCATGCCGCACAAGAAGATCACTGAGTTCAGCAGAGTCAAGGACGACAGCATCATTTTCGCCAGGCACGCCTGACAATAAAAGATAATCACTATAAAATCCGACAAAACGGCTATCATCTTTGTCAAGGGTAAATGATTTTTTTTCGTTGCACCCCAAAAGTGAAAAGCAAAAAAAAAGAAGCAAAAATGACGTCCTGAAGGTATTGCGCAATGTCATATACCCGAATGTTCTTTTATTAATTATTGATAACCGCAAGGAAGTGTGATTGAATTTTAGCAATTTCATGAAACTTAATACTCAAATTGTGAACTTAATCAGCAAATTGCAAGTTAAAGCATTTCGAATCATAGGTATTGACTTTTTTCAACTTTAAATAACCATGCTATATGTCTTATCAGCAACCTCCACTTTTATACCCGGAAAACGCACTTGAACCATTTATTTCCGCAAAAACCATTGGCTTTCACTATGGCAAGCACCATGTTGCCTACATCACTAATTACAACAACCTCGTTGCGGGGACCCCTTTTGATACCCTGAGTATTGAAGCCGTCATTGTAAAGGCCGCTGTAGATCCTCAGCATATCGGCATTTTCAATAATGGTGCACAAGCATGGAACCACTCCTTTTACTGGAACTGCCTTACGCCGAACGGCGGTGGCGAACCTTCAGGCGAACTCGCAACGAAAATCTCCCAGGATTTCGGAAGTTTCGACAAGTTCAAGGAAGAACTTAAAAGCGCCGCTGCCACACAGTTTGGCAGCGGATGGGCTTGGCTTGTGCTCGAAGGAGGAAAACTGAAAGTTGTAAAAACCGGCAATGCACAGACCCCGCTAACCAGCGGCCAGAAACCAATACTGACGATTGATATCTGGGAACATGCATACTATCTCGACTACCAGAATCGCCGGCCGGACTATGTGGCGACAATCATTGATAACCTGCTCAACTGGGAATTCGCCGCTAAAAATTTTCGTGCTGCTCAGTAACGGAAAATCATTCATTTATCTCATAAACAAAAGAGGGCGCAACAACAGCGCCCTCTTTTGTTTATGTAATGACTACACTCTTACATCCACGGAAGAGCTGCAGCATCGTCAAGATTGACGATCTTTGCTTTTTTCGGCATTGAAAACTTCAAGGAATTCCCCCTCTTGTTAAATATCCGTTCATCGTAGGCTATCACCAACTGATGCTCTCCAATGCCATCGGCACCACTATTATAGAGCACCATCTCAATCTCTTTCGGAACAAGCGTACTGTGGCCGTTAATCAGAATTGTCTCGTAATTCTTGAAATGAATTTCAGTTGTCGCTATTCCTTGACGATTCTTTACAAAAAGAGCCGCAAGCGTTCTGTTGGAAGGATTGATAACTACCTCTTTAGTGCCCCCCCAACGGGTCGAGAGAGTAAAAATTATTGTTCCAGAGCCTTGTTTAACCTGTCTAATAGCACTTAAAGGCTCTGTTATATTCACCAACCCCAATAGAGACTCGGAAAGAAGCCGGAAACCGGAATTTACACCAATAACTTTTTCAAGATTAAGATCGTTATTACTTCCAAGAAAAAGCCGATTATTGAGCATATCATGTACAAAGAGCGAATCTGTGCTGAAAAACATATCAGCGACTGGCCATCCAAGCACTCCAGCACTGACAATCAGCCGGGCTTCATGCCCTCTGTTGATTCGAATGTTACAGAAAACCCGATTCTGCCTTTTGGGCGTTTTTATCCAGACATCAGCATAGCCATCCAGCGACTCGATAACCGGAGATGCATTGGCAACTTCACGATACAGAGATACTTGTTCAGCACTGAGGACAACTTGTTCACCTGAGAGCTCCTGGCGACCAACAGTTCGAAAATCCGAACATCCGCCCAGAACAAGAATAAACAATGCCCACAAAAGCACTCCCTTTCCTTTCATCTTTTCATTCCTTAACATGAATCTGCATCATTTCCACCGGGGGCATATATTTATTTCCTTTGAGATTCATTGCTTTTGCTGCACATTGCAGCAGGTTCGTAATCCATTTTATGCTGAACATGCCTTTAATCATAAACGAAACAGAAGCATTTTACATTTAATTGCATTTTAAGGTAAAATGCAATGCCATCAAAACTACAAGCCATTTTTCAAGCCATGCAATCGCTCTACCTTAAGCCAAAAGAACACCACAGGATCCAGAAAGGCCATCTATGGGTATTCAGTAATGAACTAGCAAACATACCTCGTGATATCGCTTCCGGAGAAACCGTAAAGCTCTTTACCCATGACCAAAAGTTCCTTGGAACCGGTTTTTATAATCCTCACTCTCTGATTTCTGTCAGGCTTCTTTCCCACAAAGATGAACAGCCTGATCATGATTTTTTCAAGAAAAAATTTTTTGAAGCTCTCCAACTCCGCGAAATAATTTACAAGAATGAGGAGACTGATGCCTATCGCCTTGTTCACGGTGAATCGGATGGCCTTCCAGGGCTGATTGTAGACCGCTTCAACAAAGCAATAGTTCTACAGGCTTTTTCAGCAGGAATGGATATCCATCTGCCGCTCATCTGTGATGTTCTGCAGGAGATGCTGAGTCCGACCGTTATTATCGTGCGCAATGAATCTCCCCTTAGAGAGCTTGAAGGATTGACACTATACAAAGATGTTATCCGTGGCGAACGATCTGAAGCGGTTCAGACTATTCACGATTCAGGAATAACCTATGAAGTCAATCTTTTTGAAGGACAGAAAACCGGCTTTTTCCTTGACCAGCGTGAAAATCGTAAAATTATCAGAAAGTTTGCAGAAAATGCCGAAGTACTTGATGTTTTTACCAACGACGGAGGCTTTGCCCTCAATGCACTTTATGGAGGAGCCCGTTCAGCAATTCTTGTTGATGCCTCCAAGGAAGCTCTACAAAGATCAGATCGCAATGCACAATTGAACAAATTCAGGGAATACAGCCTTGTCGCTGCTGACGCATTTGACACCCTTGACCAAATGGTTGAATCAAAAGAATCATTCAATCTTGTTATTCTCGATCCGCCAAGCTTCACCAAAAGCCGCAAAAACCTTCCCGGTGCCCTTAAGGCATACAAAAGGCTTAATAAACTTGGACTGCAGTTGGTTAAAACCGGAGGATTTCTTGCAACTGCTTCCTGCAGTCATCATGTGTCAGAAGAGGACTTTCTGCAATCTGTGCATCAGGCAGCTCTTTCATCTGGTTGCCAACTGAGATTGATCCACAAAAACTCACAGCCGTACGATCACCCGGTACTACTTGCAATGCCGGAAACAAGCTATCTTAAATTTGCCTGTTTCTATATTACACGCTAATCCACGGACTGCATGTTAAAGTGTACCCCGATTTTTTTTGGCCGTAGGGTGTGTATGCCGAATAAATATCACTCTCAGCTACTTTTATTCTACTTTCTGGGGTCCACTTTAACCTTCTAATTCAAAGTATCATTATTATCCGGACGTGCCCCCGTTTATAAGACCACTTCTTCTTGGCAAAAATCCGTTTGCTGAACCAGAAATTCTTTAGGTGTCAGCCGTCCTAAAGAACTGTGCGGGCGGATCGAATTGTAATCCTCCTGCCATTGTCCGATAACCTCCCGGGCATGATCAAGACTCAAAAACCAGTTCACATTCAGGCATTCATCCCTGAGCCTTCCGTTAAAACTTTCAATATAGGTATTGTCAACCGGTTTGCCCGGACGATTGAACACCAGTTTGACTCCATGACGATGCGCCCATGCATCGAGCGCTTTACCGATGAATTCAGGGCCGTTATCGACCGTAATCATTTCCGGCATACCTTTAAACCAGGCTATCCTTTCCAGAACCCCGCATACCCGATTGCCATTGATTGAGGTATCGACTTCGAAACCAACATAATCCCTGCTGTAACTGTCCAAAACGTTGAGCACCCTGAAACGACGGCCATTATAGAGGTTGTCGCTCATAAAATCCATTGCCCAGCATTGATTCCTGCGTTCCGGTTTCGGCGGTGCAACCCGAGTATCCGCAGCTGTTTTTCTGCGACGTTTTACATGCAACATCAGATTCTCTTCACGATAAAGCCGTTCCGTTCGCTTATGGTTGATTTGAAATCCCTCTCGCCTCAACAGGTAATGCAATCGTCGATAGCCCCAACGTTTCCGATCATCGGCCAGCTCCTTCAACCGCTTGCGAATCGGCTCATTGGTATCAGGTTTTGGCAGGTAATGCCAACTCGTTCGGCTCAGGCCAACCAGAATGCAAAGCTTTCGGAGACTCCGCCCGAAGTGTTCATGCAAGTGCCTTACTGCGTTGCGCTTGACCTCGGGCGTTACCATTTTTTTGAGTTGATCTCCTTAAGCATCTGGATGTCAAGGGCATAGTCAGCGACCAGCTTTTTCAGGCGACGGTTCTCTTCTTCAAGATCCTTTAGTCGCCTTGCCTCGCTGACCGACATGCTGCCATACTTCGATTTCCAGTTGTAAATCGTCGCATCACTGATGCCGTATTTGCGGCATAACTCCTTGACGGGCATGCCGCCATCAGCTTCCTTCAAGATGCTGATAATCTGTTCTGTGCTGTAACGCTTGGTTTTCATGCGTGTAACCTCCTTGGTTGATTTTAATCATTTTTTCCACAACCAAGTGGTCCCGTTTTTCGGGCTCACGTCCTCGCGATCTCGATTAGGTCTTGGTTTATATCTATTCCAATTATTTTCTGTGTAATTCCAAGCTTTATACAACATTTAGTCCAAACTACTCCGACCTTTCCCTTTCCGCATCCAATATCTATGAATGTGTAATCTTCGAAATGCTTGCCAAGAATTCTATGTAATCTATTAAAAACCCTTTTTATTTCGCAAGTCCAAGAAGCCATATATATGTGATTGTGACTGCTAGCATAGACTTTATTTTTGTCTTCATATTGTTTTGGGAGCCATTTATGCGTATCAACTCCGTGTATCAAGTCAAATAAATGTGCCTGAAAAAAATAGTAGATCGGCAGCTTAATGCCTTTGGACTTATACATTCGGAAATAATCCGTAATTCCAAAGGGTACCTTGTGTGAATTTATTGACATATTGGCAGTTTTCTGTTTTGCCTCAGCTGGAAATGGAAAATCGGGGCTGCTGAGTTAGTTGGTTGATGGTGTCTGCTGTTGTCGATGTCTTTCCGGAAGCAAGGGCGGGCCTCATTTCCAGTCGTTTTTGTTTGCGGGCCTCTCTGGCGGCCTCGAGCTTTTGATCGCGTTCTTTGAAAATCTGGCTGTCCCGGCCTTCCAGTTTGTCCTTCGGGGCAATATAGCCAATCGCGCTGATCAGTACCTGAACGGCATCTCTATTTATGGTCGTGAGAATCCAGAGCACAATGCCGATGGAGCACATAAACCGTAGTGTACTCGTCGTACATGATGATTTCGAATACCGCCCAACACGGCAACCGTGTTTCGAGTAAATAAGCTGAGGTGCCCTTTGCTGCGTGGATCTAAAAACATAGGAGGGAGCGGTTTATACTTCAATCGCCAATTTGGGTACTCGGCCGTACAAATGCCTTATTTTCAAGGTACTTTTTTTTCCTCAATAGTCAAGCACTGCCACAAAGGCCCTGTCCTGTCTTTCGCTCTGGATCGAATCTTCTTCAGCCCTGCAGCTGTCTGCACCAGCCGCCCCACCGAACTTTCGCCTGTCGCTGCCAATTACCCTGCCTCATCCTGATCCTCGACGATCGGCAGTACGTCGCACCGGCACCGTGGGTGCTGCGGAGGCTCGGTGGCTCCGCTGGGAAACTCGTCGCCTATGTCCCTGATCTCATCAGCATTCATGGCGCACTCGTCACTGACAAGGTCATCCTCGGCGGTTTTCCACTGCCACTGGATCTCGATGCCGATATCCTGAGCGGCCTCATAGGCGTCCCTGTTGCCCTGAATGTCTGCAAACGCTGTTTCAGTGCGGGCGACCATGCTGGCCCTGGAATCAGAAAAACCGGCGTTGTCCTCAATGGCTTCTCTGAGCTTGTCGTTGGACCATCCCTCGTCGATCGCCTTGTTCACGTCGCTGTAGATCATGTCCCTGGTGCTCTGCGTGATTGACCATACCGGGTTTGGGTTGGTTACCAGCTCTCCGTCGATCCACTTCATTCCGACCAGCTCTGCGGCGCGATCGCTTGCCCAGACCTCGGCTTTACCGAAGGCCAGCTTTGTGGCGTCGGCGTCGGTCATGCTGACCTGGGCGGCGGCTGCCGCCACTCCGGATTTGGTTGTCTGCGATAGGAAGTCGGCCATCTCTGGCACCAATTCCGCCCAGTCGATTTGAACCTGGGCGATGATCTGGACGGCGCGCTCGTCGTCGGCCTTGGCTGTCTCGGTGTAAAGTTTCACGACCTGGTCAGCGATCTTGGTGCCTTGCTCCTGTAGGAACGCTGCCAGGTACTTCTGCATGGCGGTCCTCTGCTTTACGATCTCTGCTCGGTCGCGGTCAATAGGTGGGGCCAGCTTTGCGCTCTTTTTTTTTTCGAGCTTGGCTGCTGCCGGCTCGTCGATCGGGTTTTCCGGTAATTTTACCTGCTCCGCCGGGTCTCGTTTCGAGTTGTCCGCGGATTTCCCGGTAGAATTACCTAAATCCTGACCAGCCCATGGCTGTGATGCTGGGGTGGGCTTTGCGGATTCCAGCTCTTCGGGGGTCATCGGATCCATGCCCATGGCTTCCCTTGGCTCGTTGGCGTTCTTGTAGATGCCGCAGCGGAGAAGGATCTCATCGCGCTGGGCCTCCTTGAGTTTGATGTCGGCGTTCTTTGCCGGATCCACTTCGGCTGCGTCGACCCACACAAAGTGCAAGTCGGTTATGCCAAAATATCCAGCAAAACGGTGACAAGGAAAGTGCCACAGGAAACCAGGGAAGAAATCATCAGCGTCTGCAATGAGCCGCGGTTCCGTGACTTGACGCCGTATGAGATCGTGCCACAGCTCTTGACAGAAGGCCGCTATCTGGCTTCTGAGAGCACGGTCTACCGTATCCTCAGAGAAGCGGATCAAGTCCACCATCGGAGCGAACTGCGCGTTGGTCACCGTCATGCCAAGCCGCCGGAACGCAAGGCTACAGGACCGAATCAGGTGTACACGTGGGACATCACCTACATGGGGCGTACGATAAGAGGCCTGTTCTATTACGCGTACGTTGTCAAGGATATCTTTGACAAGTCCATCGTCGGCTGGGCGGTTCACGAAGAAGAAAGCGAAAAGCACAGCCGTGCTCTATTCGCTCGGATCCTGAACGGGGGTAAGGTGAAACTCAAGGCACTCCATGCTGATAACGGTCACCCGATGAAAGGCGTTACGCTGATGGCCCTTTTGCAAAAGCACAATGTCGCTGTCTCGCACAGCAGGCCAAGGACCAGCAACGACAACCCTTTTATCGAGTCGCTGTTCAAGACGATGAAGTACCATGTCACCTATCCAAATGCCTTCGATACGCTTGAAGATGCCCGCCGCTGGATGGGCGACTTCGTGTACTGGTACAACACGGAGCACATGCACTCATCGATCGGGTATGTAACACCGCACCAGATGCGATACGGTCACGCCAGTGCGATCTTTGAGCAGCGGAATACGACCTTACAGCGAGCCCGAGAACTCAATCCGGAGCGCTGGGGAGCAAGGCCTACAAGAACGTGGGAGATCAACCGGGAAGTAGTGCTGAGCCCGGCCGAAAAGTGAATGTTTTTTTTCCAAAAAAAGCGACATCTCTGTTGACATAAAGCGGGAGGATTACAGTTCGATCCGCCCGCACAGTTCTTTAGGGAAGCTGACACCGGAAGAATTTCTGGTTCAGCAAAAGAATTTATACCAAGCAGAAGTGGTCTTATAGACGGGAGCACGTCCATCCCACACCAAAGAATTACTGCCCGTTTCAATGATTTTAGGTTTCTCAATTTTCAGATATCACCAAATAATCTTTTGACAGCATGAAACGATGAAAGGAGTTCAGACGTACAGCCAATCAATGGGTATAATCAAACTTTCAAATGACTTCGTTATTAATGATGGATTAGGAATAGATATATATAAATAATGGAGAATCCATTCACTGTTCCTCTCATCTCTAAAACACATTTTATAGAATACTTTAATGTAACAGTATAACAACGGGTTATATCAATAAAGAGGCACATATTATGATTTCATTCTTTTATTGGCATTATTTTTTGCATTTCATATTCAGATATGATCATAGGCTGATATATTAGATAAAAAGAATCGTCACCAAGGTTTATCAAATATATATTCAGAACCGATTTTAATAATACGTGATATATGCAGATTATTTAGACTATAGAAGACATTCTTCCTGTTCTTTCTTGACTTGATAATCCTTGCTTCACGAAGAACCTTGAGATGATGAGATACTGCAGATTGATTCATCTTCAGAATGGTTGAAATATCGCCAACACAGAGTTCAGAACTATTGAGTGCATTAAGAATCTCGATCCTTGATTGGTCTCCAAGCAACTTAAATAGTTGCGAAAGGTCTTCAATCATAAAGTTTTGAATGATTATTTTTCTTTCAGTTTCTTCCATTTTCATCATCTCATTTTATAGTACTGGATATTACTTCCGCTTGACTCACTTAATAAAAGTGAGGTAAGAATTAACATTGTAAGTATAAAATAAGAAACAACATCAACCCTAAAAAACTATTTTATACATCAACACGGTATTCTCAATCATAATTTTAAAAAGCTATTTCGCGGTTAAAGTATTTATTTTCTTGGTTACTAAGAGAAATTAATTTGAATATAACTAGTCCAGAATTAATATACTCACCAAGTTACAGTGACTCATGAAGAGAGTAAATTTGCGATCTAATTTACTTCGATACTATAAGACGGACCAATACCATTTTTTGTTTACGATCATAAATCTCCGTAATAATTACAGGCTCCCCCCACTTCATCACCTTAAACATATTATTCATAACAACACTGTCTGACAAAAGCCATTGAGGATGGACTTTACTCATAAGGAGATTAAAATATTCAGAAGAACCATTAATTGGAAAGTTAATTGCGACTATAGGTCGCAATGAATACGCTATTAATGCCGAATAACTTGTATCATCCCGAATTATAACTATACGATCATTTTTTTGAATAAATTTAGATATATTTTGCTTTATTAAATTACGAGAATAATAATCATTATTTGCATCTAAACGAGCTTGTAAAGACAAGGGGATAGACATAATAAAAAGAGATATTACAACAAATAAAAGGACGAAAGACAACATGGCATTAGAAATATTAAATTTATTATAAAACACCATAATAAGGGCAACAAGCGCAACAGGAAGGGGTATAAACATATATCTGAATTCATTCTGAGCGATAAGTATCGTAATTAAATGAATTATAAGTAATATTAATGCAAAATAAAATACCTGATACTGAGTTTTATTAGTCTTATTTCCACGGATCAATAAATAATAGATCAAATTAAATGGCAGATAAAATATAAGCAATCTGAAATCATCTGGTATAAATTGAATTCTGATATTATTAATAAACTTAGAAAAGACAAGGTACCAATCCACTGAACCACTTTGCGGATAAAGAAAAGGAATCATATTACTTTTACCAGGAATTCCGTTCATTAAAATTCCTTGCCAACCAATAAACAAGTCTTTAAAAATAATGCTTTTAATTGCAGTAAATATTAATGCAGTTATAATCAACATAATAAAATATACAAATAACCTAATTTTTTTTTCAATCTTATAGTTTGTTAGCAGATAAATAAAAGGAATAAAAATAATGGCAGGTAAAAAAACCCCTCTTATCATATTCGCAATACTCAAGAGTATAATTATTATTAAATATTTATTTACATTTAAAACTCCAATACCACAAATTGCGACTACAGCTGCTATAAATGGTGTAACTGATGCCTCTACGAGTGGTTGACTGGCAAGCCAAATTGTTAATGGATTCAAAAGAAATATCCCAAAAGCATATAAGCCTAAAATAGATTTACCCGTTATTCTATCAACTACCAATAAAAGAATTATCCCAGCAATTATAACAGAAAGACTATTAAACACAATCCATCCTATATAAGAACCAAATATTATTGCAAATGGAATGACCATGTAAATAGTCAAAACGTTATGCAGAAAAGGTTGTTTCGCCAAATATGTACTGTTATCAATAATCATACCAGAATACAAGTGGTTTGTTTTATTCACTCCACTTATCAATGAATCCACATCTGCAACGTACCAATACTGATCTGAACCGCGAATTCCTGAAGCACTCAACATAATGCTAATTATAAATAAAACTATAATAAGCAGGAATAACTTCAAATAGCTATTTACCACAGCATCTCTTTGTCCTGTTCTTTTAATAGTTCCCATATACTTGAGTTTTATCTTTCACTTCCTGATAGTCTGTAGATAAAATATTTTAAATATCCTTTTCACTTAAGATGTCCAAGAGCACATATAATACGTTCCATTTTAAAAAATTATTTACCTTTGCTTTATAGTGCTCTTTAGGTAACAAATAATTGGCTTATGTTATGTTTATTAAATCAAAAATATGGACTTGAATGAAATAATAAATTGGTAACTTTATCTCTTAACTATTACACATTCTTAAGTAAGCTATAAAAGATAACTTTTCAATATTTACTGTATATTAATAATTCAATACCTTCAGTTTAATATTCTCCTCAAATTTAGGGAAATTAAATGTACTGATGCAATCAACTGTAGTTGTTATATCTTTCTCAGTTAACCCAATCCACATAGGTAATCTTAATAAGCGATTTGCTATATCAACAGTATGAAGCAATTCCCCATGTACCTTGCAATACTTCTGGCCTCCAGGAGAACTGTGCAATGGTACGTAATGAAATACTGTATCGATTTTATGCCTTTTAAGTTTTGCCATTATAGCGGTTCGTTGTTCAAGGGTGTCCAATAATATGTAGTATAAGTGAGCATTATGATGACATCCTTTCGAAATTATAGGACGGCGCAGTTTTCCTGCTAACTCATGAGGACATAATGCATTATTGTACTCCCGCCATATATTTAGCCGCTTCTCTGTAATACTCTCAGCCTCTTCAAGTTGAGCCCATAGAAAAGCTGCAATAATTTCACCAGGCAAATATGATGAACCAATATCCACCCAAGTATATTTATCAACCTGTCCCCTGAAAAACTGACTGCGGTTTGTCCCCTTTTCGCGTATGATTTCTGCACGTTCTCCCAATTTTAGATCATTGATTAGCAGTGCACCGCCTTCGCCTGAGGTGATATTCTTTGTTTCATGAAAACTGAGCGTTCCCATATGCCCAATTGATCCAAGTGCTTTACCTTTGTACTTTGCCATAACTCCTTGTGCTGCATCTTCTATCACTAGAAGCTTATATCTCTTGGCAATATCCATGATGATATCCATTTCGCAACCAACTCCGGCGTAGTGCACTGGAACAATCACCTTGGTTCGAGGAGTAATAGCCGCCTCAATCTGAGTCTCATCAATATTAAGCGTATCAGGGCGAATATCGACAAAAACCGGAACCCCGCCACGAAGCACAAAAGCGTTAGCAGTTGACACAAAGGTATAGGATGGCATTATGACCTCATCACCCGGTTGGATATCGGCTAAAATAGCAGCCATCTCCAGTGCTGCTGTGCATGAGTGAGTAAGTAATGCCTTGTTGCAACTGGTATGCTGCTCTAACCAGGTATTACATTTTTTAGTAAAGCTGCCATCGCCAGCCATTTGCCCTAAAGCATGGGCTTGTGCGATATTCCAAAGCTCTTTGCCAGAGATGTAGGGTTTGTTAAAAGGTATCATTGTAAAGATATTAATGAGATTACCAACACGGCAATGAGAGTGTATTAAGAAGATTTACTCTTCTAGATATATTTAATTTATGGAAGTTTGCGAAGTGAGGTTTATTTAAAGTCTGATTTATCAATCAGATTTTGGAGATGCTTATATACTTCTACTTGTAATAAAAATACCTATCGTAATAAACACCATCCCAATTACTTTTTGCCACGTTATTGGTTCATGGAAATAAAACGTGGATAACACCAAAACTAGAATAAATGATAAACTCATAAATGGGTAAGCATAACTAATATCAAATTTCGTTATTGTCGCCATCCAGAAAATCGAAGCCATAAAGGCAGCAATAAATCCGCTTAGTATAAACCCATCAGCAAATAGACGTAAAAAGAAATATATTTTATCTATCAATTGATCAGGAAGCGCTCCATAGTTTCCAATACGCCACTTAAGTATTATTTGGCCATATACAGTAAATAGGATTGTTCCGACAATGTATAAGTATTTCATAAATATCTACTTGAGCTTAATTATTGTGTTTATAGGCATATCTTTAAATAAAAACTACTTACTCACGTTTAATTGCAGTTCAATATTATATTGTTATCAAGCAGATAGATATAAATGCTGAGTATATTCAGCAATTTGATTATTATAATTATACTAATTATATATATTCCGAACAATATATAAAGGACGCCTCTTAACTTCCTGAAAGATCTTAGCAAGATAAAGTCCGATAATACCGATAAAAAGTATGATCATGCTTCCCAAGACCCAGAGTGATAACATCAATGAGGTATAGCCTGATAAAATTATTTCTGGATAAAGCAGTTTCTGGATAAGAAGAAAGAAGGAATAAGCCATTGACCCTGCCCAGACCAGTAAACCACAGAAAAATATAAGCATCAGAGGTGCAATACTGAAAGAGGAAAATGAATCAGCTACCATAAGTAGTTTTCTAGACAAAGTATATGTTGACTTTGATGTTTTGTCGCGAGGTATCTTTTTTAAAGAAAGCGATTCTTGCTTAAATCCAGTCCATGCAAAGATGCCACCAATAAATAGCACACGATCACCCATTTTTTGCAAAGCATCTACATACCTTCGGGTCATTAGACGACATGTCATCATATTGTGCGGAATATGAATACTTGACATAAAATTCAAAGATGACCAGAATATTTCACCAAAAAGATTAGATAAGCGTGTCGACACTCGTTCTTGCTGTATGCCAAATACAACATCAGCATCATTTTCATGCATTTTTACTTGAAATAGCTTAAGCCATTCGGGTTGCTCTTCAAGATCGCAATCAATCAAAAAAACATATTCACCTCGACTTTGTGCAAGACCAGCAACAATAGCAGCATGGTGTCCGAAATTTCTCGAAAGATCAACAATCTTTACATGAGAATCTTTTTTTTGTAACTCAAGAACAAATTGCAGTGAATTGTCAGGAGAGCCGTCGTTAACAAAAATCAGCTCATAATCAATTCCAAATACCTGCTCAGCTGAAGCGCTTGCACGTCGATAATACTCTTTAAGAAAGGGTAATGATCGGTATAATGTTGTAACAATAGAAAGCATCATGTGTGAACATACCTCATATATTGTGGCGATTTCTTTCCACAGTTAAAAAGCAAATCAAGAATTGTGACACCGTGTATAAAATCGCCATATAGCTGAGGGTACTCAGGATAATCAGCGTAGTTAAACCATGTTACTTTAATTCCAATATCACTGAATACAGACTCTTCAATATATTTGTTAGCAGCGGGACCAAGTATAAATTCTGTGGCACCAGCCTGAGAGCACAGGTCGGCTAAGCGCTCATTTTTACCTTCACGCAGTTTGTAGTCCCAACAATTAGAGATCACGGTTTTGATGTCAAGATAATTACAGATAGCTTCTATGAAACTCCGATTCATTTGTGAGAGATAGTTGTATGAGCGATTCATGTACATTGGTTCAAGCCAGGATGCAACTTCGTAAAAGTAAGGTGCTCGACGATAATTGCAGTGCAATGTTTTCCAGTGCTTTATCTGCCATTCTGAAGAAAGAGTTACATCTCGAATGCGACGATTTGTATTCCTGCCAACAGGGACGGTAAGCCACTGCACACAATATGGCGTTTTGATCTGATTTCGATTTCGCCAATCATTTATAGTGTACTGCATATCATCATAGAGAATAAACTCATCAACAGCCGCAATCATGTCGAAGTAGCCTTTCCATGGAATATAGTTTGACTGATTAATTGCTATTTTTTTATTAATAATATTCATTTTCATAAACGTCTATGCTTTTTCATAATTTAGGTGCAAAATAAAATATTAAAGCAAATAACCTTTTATTTTCAAATATTGCTATTAATTGAATTAATATTATACATAAATATTATCAACTAATTTACTATTTTGCATTTAATTAACACAAAATACACTTACTATTTTGGTCGCACACTTTATTAAAACATATTATTCGTTACAATGTTGGCACCCAATACGATTAATTATTTGCTTAGGATCACGAACACGAGCAATTTGACTACCGTTCCATATGTCAATAAATGAATTGTTGTTTAGACTACCTATACGCATGTCATGATTATATACTTTATAACATAACCTTACTTCATTATGTGCAGTTACAAAAAACAATAAATATGGAAGTATGCAGTTTCTATCACGTATTATTTCTTTTTTATGATTACTCAATCTTTTATTTGCAGCCTCAGCAATAATACGAAATCTATCACAACCGATTGCTAAAGCCATTTTTTTTGCTTCAGATTGCTCATGTTGATTCCACTCAAAATCAACCATTTGCCATTCCACAAGTAATTTAGATGAATATTTATTCCTATATTCAATAATCTTTTTAAGGTTTGAAAATATTAAATCAAATTTTCCATTTCGACGATAATAATTATAAACTTCAGGAGTAATACCATCAATAGCAACGATTAAAGTATCAAGCCCTGATGTTACCAATTCTATCCAATACGAGTCATCTTTTTCAACAGATAAAGATGAAGATATAATTGTACCAACATTATTATTATTTGCATATTTTACATATTCCAGTAAATGTGGATTATGTAAAGGCTCCCCAATATCATAAAGCGAAACTAAAAAAATATAATCTTTAAACTGGTCAATAAGTTTCATATATAAATCAAATGGATAAAGAACATTTGCTTTATCCATGTAACAATACAGACACTGAACATCGCAATAACGACATACTTCAACTTTTAAAAAAGCCGGCATTGAAGTAATATTCTTTTTTTTTAATAAAAAAGATATATATGCATGCATGATATTTAAATATTTTTGCAAATTTCCATACTTATATACATTACGAATATGACGTTGCCAATAACTTGTTGGAGTAAACATTGTATTTAAATTTGGTTCTTTTAAAATTAATCATAATCGGGAAAGTACCGCCAATTCCATAACATGCTTTAGAACTTTGCATGTTTTTTCTATATGTACATTTGTAAGAGTAGGATGCACAAGAAACATCATGCTTGTTTCACCCAACTCTCGTGCCGCAGGCAACCTTTCTGCTGGTTGCCATCCAGTGTAATCAAACGCTTTTTCAAGGTATATCTCTGAACACGTTCCAGAATAGCATGGAACGCCAAGATCATATATTTCAGTAATTATTCTATCTCTGCTCCAATTCTTTTTCAGAACATTCGGCTCTACAAATACATAGCATTTATATGCTGCATGATCTGCCCATTCAGGAATAACCGGAACCCGCAATCCTGGAATTGTTTTAGCAAAACTCATTATAGATGCAAGATTAATCTGTCGCTTTTTTTTCCATTCCGCTAAGTGATGCAACTGTATTCGGCCTAACACAGCCTGCATTTCCATCATTCTATAGTTGGAGCCAAAGCTATCGTGCACCCATCGAAACAGAGATGTTTGCTTTCTGCTATAAACCGCATTCCATGATTTTCCATGATCTTTATATGACCAGATCTTAGACCACAATTCACTATTATTTGTTGTCACCATTCCACCCTCACCACCGGTCGTCATAATTTTATCCTGACAGAACGACCAGGCTCCAATATCTCCAATCGACCCTAACGGATGTCCTTTATATTGTCCTCCATGTGCCTGGGCACAGTCTTCAATCACAAATAACTTATTTTGATTTGCCAGTCTCATGATAGGGTTCATATCGCAAGGCATACCTGCAAGATGAACGCATATAATCCCTCGCGTTTTCTTAGATAACACTCTTGATATTGTTTCAGCTGTAATATTCTGGCTGTCACGATCAACATCAGCAAACACCGGCACACCACCACAACCTACTATACTTGATGCTGAAGCTATGAAGGTCCGAGGAGTAACAATGACCTCGTCACCATCTTTAATCTCTAATGCCCGTAGCGCAACTTCTAGTGCCAATGTTCCATTTGAAAGTGAGATCGCATAAGAACACCCTGTACATTCAGCAAACTCTTTTTCAAATTTACGACACTCCTCTCCTGTCCAGTAATTGACTTTGTTTGATAAAAGAACACGAGAGACAGCATCAGCCTCATCTCGTGAATACGAAGGCCAAGTTGGAAATACTGTATTAAGCATTTACTATTTAATAGAGATATTAAATAAATACAGAAAGCATGACGCTATAATCGGTGGCAGGTGTTTTTTTATAAAGCAAAATATTTATTTTCGTTTATATATTGTACAAATTTATTTATATAAATTCGATTATCTCACTAAAAGAATTAATCCATATATCAGGTTGAGCACTTAATGGTAAAACATCGACAGTTTGAATATGAACTGTTTTCATGTCTCGATATATCCCAAAAGTTTTCCATCCTAAATCATTGGGGGCAATAAAATCCTTTTTAGGATTGTCTCCTATATATATATACTTACTTGCAGGTAATTCACGCATAATTGCTTTAAATCTTTCCTGACCTGGTTTTTCAGACTGATACTCCTCTGAAATATATGCCTTTAAATCACTCAAGCCTAAAGCATTCAACTTTTTCCGTTGCGACACTGATCTACCGTCAGTTAAAATGACTACATGATTAGCGATTGTCCTAATTTTGCTCAGAGTGTCTGATATATTTTTCTCCAAAATAATAAGAGGCTCATGGAGTCTATAAATCCATAACAATGAGGACTTTATAGACAGAGGTAGTAAAAGTAAGTGACATACTCGGCCCCATAGATCACACTCCCCTTCATGACGCCAACTTAATATTATATCTGTAATATCTTGACCATACACTTCTCGAATTACTTTACCAACTGCTCTTATTCCTGAAGTCTGATAATCATACTCAGCATATAAAGTGTCATCTAAATCAATTGCAATAACGACATCCTTTCTCTTATCAACAACCATGTATTAGTATCTTTGAGTCATAGCGAAGAATCATTAAATCAGACTCCCAATGATCAAAATAACTGACAGATTCTCCAAGTAGATATTCAGTAATTAACCATGCAGGATAGTTAGCTCCTGCGCTATATGAGAGTGGGTAGCCGCCGCCAAAACGCGGATTAATTTCGAGTGCATAAAAAATCAATTTATCGAGATTTACAAATAATTGAATTGTAACACAACCTTGAGCCCCCTTTAGCATTGATAAACAAGGAAATAGATAATCATACACACTATTTCGTCTTGTTATTCCTTTACTTAACTCCCCTGCTCTAACAGAAATTCGTTCTCGAGGTACAAAGCAGCGAAGTACACCAGATCGATCATAATATGCATCTACTGTAAACTCGGTAAAAGTTTTATCAATAAACTGCATAAATATCAATTTTTCATCATCATGCATTGCCTGACTTATCTGCTCTTGAGAAGAAACCAACAAAGCACCAATACTGGAACTACCGTCAAAAGGTTTTGCAAAACAGGGGAACTTTATCGCATCTCTCAAATATATTTCAGGGCTTACCATACCTATCTCATTAAACACCACTGCGGTTTTTCTTTTATCTCTGCACGATCGGATAAGATCGGGCGTCGAAACAATTACATAAATACCATTTTCTTTAAAACGACTCTCTTCAAGAGCAAGAGGAAGTAACTCCGAATCTATGGTTGGAATGACAAGACCTATCTTATTAATTAGGCACAATTCAATCAACCTATCAACATATTCATTGCTAGTTACCTGAGGCACAGTAAATCTTGCGTGAGCAGCATGGCAGGCTGCTGAAAGTTCAGGACTCATGTCTACTGCAAAAACCTTACCATCTGGAAATCTGCCACTTAATTCCGACTTAAATGCTTCAACAAGTTCAACTCGACGACCAGCTGATAATATCAGAACATTATTCATCATGGCTTTGAATAAATTGAGGCCCTGTAAATAAAGGCATTGTCTCAATTGAGTTATAATTTATCCCTTTACGCATAAAAACGTTAATTATAGTGATCACAAGGATCCTAATATCAAGCCAAAGTGAATGATTATCTATATACCACAGATCGAGTTTGAATTTTTCCTCCCAACTAATTGAATTTCTTCCTTTAATCTGAGCCCAGCCTGTAATGCCTGGTTTAACTTCATGACGACGTTTTTGTTCTGGAGAGTAGAGGGATAAATATTCCATTAAAAGTGGTCGTGGTCCAACGATACTCATATCACCTTTAAGTACATTGATAATTTCAGGCAATTCATCAAGACTTGATGATCGAAGAAAACTACCTAAGCGTGTCACTCGTTTCATATCAGCCATTTGATTTCCAAATTTATCTTTAACGTCAGTCATAGTCCTAAACTTGAATATTGTAAATGGGTTATTATGTATACCGGGCCGTATCTGGCGGAACAGTACAGGTGGACCATGCTTAATGCGGACTATTAACGCTACAACAATCAGTATAGGTGAAAGAACAATAAGCCCTGAAAAAGACACTACAAGATCAAAAAGCCGTTTCATTGTCTAACCATCTTTTCCAAGAAATCAACGAAACGATCTCCGAGTTTGTCTCGCCCAAATTCTCTTTCTGCAAGTTTACGCGCATTTACACCCATCTGTTTGGTGTCCGGAATATTGTCGGCCATTTGCTCCAATGCAGCTGCAAAAGCTTCTGGATTATCACCTTCAACGCTTAACCCGCAGTTGTTTTCAGTAATCATATCCGACAACCAACCTGAATAGTTGTTAATAACAGGAAGACCCGATGCTATGTAATCGAAAAACTTATTCGGAGATGTTCCATAATAAAATGCAGGTATATTGGCAAGAACCATAAGTCCTGCGTCTGCTGCTTTTAAATAGGATGTAAGGGTTGTTTTGCTGACTGGATTAAGGAAAATGCAATTGGAAAGATCCTCTAGTTCCGCCCTTTTCAGTAATCCAATCTTCAGTTTACCTTCTCCGATAAATACCAGCTTAATATCTGTTCGCCCTCTTTCCTTCAAAATCCGTGCTGCATCTAAAACAGCATGCAAGCCACTTGGAATGCCATGAGCTCCCGTAAATACCGCAATAAAGTCCTCCTCCCTGACCCCCTCGGGTATAACTCCTTTTCCAATCCCGGATTTGAACAATTCAAGATCACAACCGTTCGGAACCATTTCTATTCTCTCTGTTGAAACTCCCCGATTTGCTATGCCTTGTATGATGCCAGGAGATAATCCTATGCACCCTACTGCAGAGTGATACGAAAGCCATTCCAGTCCACCCAATGCTCCGAGCACGATAGGATTGGTAATCATCCCCATAGTTTTTGGCAGTTCCGGGAAAAGATCACGAACCTCAAAGACAAATGGCTTGCGACGAAAATAACGAGCCACTATGCCGGGAATTCCAGAAGTAAGGGGTGTAGAGGATGCAAATATCAAATCATACTTCTCCTGCAACGCCAGAAGAACACTCCGCCATGAATAGAGAAAAAAAATCCATGAACGCTTCAGAAAACTGTCATAGTTGGAAGAAGGAGGAAGTGATAATTCTATAACGTCTATTCCATCTACCCGACCTTGACGCATTCCATTAACCCAATCGCCTTTTAAGCCGCTTTCAGCAGGAAGGTACCCCCCACAAACCATGGTGACTTGATGGCCACGCGCAATCAGACGCAGTGCCATTTCATAGGGACGAGTTCCTGTCGAGCCGGAAGGAGTTGAGAAATACTGATGCACATAAAGTATTTTCATCAGCACCAAACGTACTTTGTTGATAGAGTTCCTGGCTTATTTATTTCAATTTCTAAAACAGGAGTCTCTGTTTTATGAAAATAATACCGTGATTCCCACCCATTAACCAGCTCAACACGAGAAGGAATTACACTGGATTTGAATGATAAAAAGTCTTTGCCATCTGTCAGAGTTTGCCCCTCAAGAATCCAATGACCAGGCCTGACTCTCCAGCGTAGTATAGCCTTATGACGAAATCCAGAAACCTCGTCATGTACATTTATTAGATTATCCATAAGCTTGACAACACGATGGTGCTTTGCACCATGCCTGTCATGATAAGAAGCCCCAAAAGTCGTCTCTTCTTCGCTTTCAACCAATAAATCTATTGCTTCGGTTCGCAACCAGTCACCGTATAAAAACCGGCTGAGTCTTGGCATCTGGTTACGGTCATCAAACTGTACAGTATTATGACTGACTGTTCCTGGAAAATAATTGATCCATTCTTCAGTTGTATTATAACTATAGCTACCGGCATCCCGCAGTAGATTCATTCCTTCGTACCATAGATCAAGATGCAGTGCATCTGCCTGACTTGGACGAAAGTTAAATCGGGGATAGCGCAACATTGCCATAGCTTTCCCGCGTCTCAACACGGCATAACCACCACCATCAAATACCTTGCTGCCATATATTGCCGAAATCCTTTGTGGCATAGATACTCCAAGCCAGGCGAGTTGTTCATTCCATTGACCACTATCCAAATATGCTCTTTCGCCGGTAAATAACGCCATTGCTAATTGAACAGATGGTCGAAAATCGCGATAATCCGCATCGGTAAGCGGCAGTAAAAAAGCTCCATCGTTAGCACCGAGGTTGGGAGCATCGCCAGACCAGCTGTCAACCATAGTTGCTAACCAACGAGCAGAAGCTTTGGCCCTGATTTGAAAGAGATCCGAAAACGCAGGTAAATCGAATTGACGACGCCAGACTTCAACTATGCTCAATGTGTCAAGCATCATTCTGTGATAATTAACAGAATACTGGCTAAAACTGCCATCTGCATCGATCAAACGGATAACACGGTTTTCGAGCAACTTACGACCTTTTTCCTTCCATTGCTCTCCTGCTTGCGAACCCTGAGTTGCCAACCAGCTTCCACCAATAAAAAGCGCTGCAGCCTCTGATGTACCATGATTATTATCCTGTGCAATGGAATAACTGATAGTAGGAGCAATTCGCTGCAAATGAAGAGTGATCAAATCAACCAATCCGGGTGCCGGATAAGTAGTTTGCTTAAGAATCAAGGCCGCTACAGCCAGGTGCATCACCCTTATTGAAGCTTCCTGACCACACTTCCAGTTCGGACCATAATAGGGTGGATTCTTGAAACACCAATCTTCAAGCCATTGATTAAGCTGCAGTAAAGATTTATTATCTCTATTTCGCGCACGTTCGGCGAGAGCGAGAACCCAATCCATACGTGATAGCTCCCAAATCAACTTGATGTCACCAACAACAGGATCAACATCTTGTATCTTCCACCACTTTTGGTCAGCGCAAACAATACGCTTGCCTGTAAATGGGCTTTCAAACCAATCAGGAGGATCGGAATGCACAGGATAGTTCCAATGTCCAAATAATTTAACTGATTCCTGCCATCCTGTAGCAGCCTGTATTTCAAATTCCTTAGATGTTACAATCTTAAAAAAAGGGCCTTTTGATATTGATGCCTTAAGTCGGCGAACAGGATTAAACCCTATAGTGACACCTTTACGGTACAGTAGACTTCGAAGTATATTGGATATTCCCAACGCTAATGCTGTCCGGATATTAATGAAGAAACGCGACATCAAGCGGCAATAATAATCATAATCAAATGTATTAAAAAGAGTTTATATATAGGTTAAACTATGTTTTATAACAATAAATGGTTATAAGAGACTTTTATGCCTGATATTTATAATTGAAATCAACTGGAAATATATTATTTATACAAATAATATATTTTATATAGAGCTTCTTGCCTTAAATGCTGATCATCAAGAAAATCAGAATTAGTAAAATGAAAATGAGAAGGATTGTACGATCCAATCATACGTATATTATGATTTTTAGCATATTCAATAAAAAACTTTTCAGCATCTTTAATTATTCTATAATTTATATTTTCAACTAATTGCTGATATACTTTTGGATGATATGGCGTTAAAATAAATGTCACTTCTACATTATCCCTTTGCATTAAACAAATAAGCTTATCAAATTTATATATCAAATCCGGATCCAAGCTATCAAATTTCCCAAAATTGCTATATACATTTGATGGATCTTGAGAAACAGCAACTAATGCATCGGAATATACTTTTGCTGGCGACCGATTACGCCATGAATAACAATAACTCAAACTACCGTCAGCATGTCTAACACCTTGAATTTCTTCAGCTTTAACTGTTAAGTAGAAAGGTTTTTCTTGATTTACCCAATACCAAAAAGATGTCTGGAAGTAGCCTAAAGAAAGCAATTCATAATATTTATCACTAACTACATCCGCATTGTTTTGATTATTATTTCTCACATTTAAATAGGTCGCAATCTCATTATATTCTATCAGTAAAGATTTATATCTATTCAATTCATTATATTTATTAAGCAAATATGGATTTAGCCCAATAAGTATTTTAGATGGAAATAAGCCTTTTTTACGATACATCCAGTATATGGCCATATCATCCTCAACAGAAGCGCGATTTACCCCATTATTTATAAATGAATACCCTGGAAACATCACAGAGTTAATTTGCATAATTTGACTCGAACCAAGCACAACGATATCCTTTTTATGAGTTAATCGACCAATAAGCTCTTTCTGCAAAAGCCTATCATCCAAATTAGATATTCCGGCAACATTCTTTCCTTTTAGAAGGATCGTAACAATATCTCTATAAAAATCCGCACCTTTAAATATGTTCGCAGGATCAACATAATAATCGAACCCAAAAATCATAACTATAATAGGGGTTATAAACAGTAACTTTTTAAATATTTTAACAATAAACATTAAATTTTTAAAATTTGAAATATATGAATTGCGAGTTGTTAAAAACGCCAAACACAAGGATACTTATAATAAGAATATAATAGCTAAACCATCGGAACCATAAAGAGTCTGCTTTGGACATAGCATCTATTATGTTGTGACCTAAGATTAACGGCAATAGCCATAATAAACCTAATGCAATCATACCGCGCAAATAACTCCCTAAAAACCCAATACCATAAATACTTTTTTTTACCCCGCTATAACTTATATAATTTTCAAGTCCAATAAAAATATGCGTTACGACATATAAAGCATCATCAATATTGGGTGACCTGAAAAATACCCAAGCTAAACACATCAAATTAAATATTATAAAAAATTGCCATGCTTTGAGAAATATATTTTTTTTGATATTTAACGCTTTATATATTTTTTTTTGGTATGGCTTATAAATAAATGAGGATGCTAAATAAACCCCATGGATAAGACCAAAGGCAACAAATGTCCAGTTAGCTCCATGCCAAACACCAGCCAAGATGAAAGCTGCCATTAAAGCTAAGGCCGTACCAAACTTCCCCATACTCCTCAACAGAATTTGTAGTGGTTCAAAAAGATAGTCGAGTATCCATCTAGACAAAGATATATGCCATCGTCGCCAGAAATCCGCAACAGATGTTGCGAGGAAAGGGTTGTTGAAGTTTTGGGTTAGATTAATGTTAAACAACAGAGCGCTGCCGAGAGCCATGTCAGTATATCCAGAAAAGTCCATAAAAATCTGAAACGCATAGGCGTAAGTCGCAAGCAGTAATGGAAGACCGGTGAATGCATGGAGATTGTTATAAACTAAGTCAACTGCCATACCTAGGCGATCGGCAATAACTACTTTTTTAAAAAGCCCGATAGTGAACAACAGCATACCAAAGCGCATGTTATCATAGTCGAACTTATATTTTGCTTTTAATTGAGGAATTAAGTCTGCAGCTCTTTCTATTGGACCCTGAAGAAGTTTAGGAAAGAATGCCAGATATAGAGATAAATATCCAAAGTGCGGCTCTGGCTTTATCATACGAAAGTAGATATCAGCCAAATACGAAATCGCTTGAAATATATAGAATGAAAGCCCGATTGAAACAATTGCATCTGGTTTATCCAAAGAGAATTTTATTCCGATCGACTGTAATAATAAATTTAAGTTTTGTGTAATAAAAGGAACATATTTAAAATACATAAGTAACCCAATATTGAAGCAAACACCAATCCATAAAAATAATCTCTTTTTAAAATTATCTTCACACTCATCAATTAATTTACCTATTATAAAAGTGCCAATAATTACTATTGTCAATACTATAAGAAGTATTGGCTTTAAAATATAACCATAGAATATGTAACTGGATAACAACAGAACAAACCATCTATACCGGTCTTTTGTAAAACAAAAAACAACAAAAACTACTGGCAAAAATATGAAATACTGAAATGAATTAAATGTCATTATAATCTCTAAACTGCGAATAATGCAAAATAAAATATTACAAAATATTTATCAATATATGGAAAAAGTCAATTTAATTATTATCTGGTTTTTTTAATCACAATTAAGTATATGTATTTTTTCACATTCAAGAGTTTTTTACATTATTAATTTGGATTTATATTTAGCATACCGTGTATTATTAATAAAACTTAAACCACCGATATATGAATTATTTTAACGGATGCTGTTACAATGAATTATTCGCTTAGCTAGCTATAAATATCTGTAATCCAATATATTTTCACATTAAGATATTTTTGAACTGATAAGGTCAATCATATCCCCAACGTTTTTTAATCGCTTTATGTCATAAAGATCAAATTTTGCTTTAAATTCTTTTTCGACAGCGACAATGATACTGATATGAGCTAAAGAATCCCATTCTTCAATATCTGTAGCTCTCATCTCACGGGTTAATGTAATCGTTTCGTCGTCGAGTATATCTCGAATGATTTCGGTCAACTTATTCTTTATTTCATCATGCTTCATTGGGTTACCTCAATAAGTAGTTTTTTGATAGTGTAGTCTTTTGGTATCTCAAACTGCCACGTTGTCTTGCTCGAGTCAATATCCCCCTTTTTATTGAACCCCATTTGTCCCAACAGTCCGCTGACCATCTTATTTTTTGATGTTGGATAATAATAGCCATAGATGGTTGTTATCTTTTGAGACTTAGCAATGCTTACCAGTTGTTGAAACATTGCATCCTCCATTCCACGTTTTAGGACACGGCAACTCATAAGCCAAAGGTCAATATGGATTGCTGATTTTATCACTTCGCCAACGATGATTGAAATCAGACCATTATCACCGAACTTATCACGCAACCGACCATAAAGGGTAATGTAATTGCTTTTGTTCGCTATCTCCTCAACTTCCGACTGAGTATATCGTCGAGTTGTTAGATTGAACTGGTTTGTTTTGTTAATAAGTTGAGTAATACGGTCTAGATAAATTGGCACAAAAGGTTTGATCTCTGCTTTCATTTCCAAAGAACGGAGAAAATCTTCATAGTTTAAGAAAGCGCCTTGATGTTTTTGCCTCACTTTGTTGTCATCATAGAATGAGCTTCGATGTACATCATCAGAAGAAAGTGATACGGGCTCAAAATATCCGGTCTTGTCGAGAATATTAATGTAATGAGCCACATCACTTCCTAACACAGGTACCTTGACCTCCGGTTCCTGTATTTGAACAATTTCTCTTTCTACAGGGTTATCGTCAGCAAAAACAAGGCTATCAATACCAATATTGAGAATCTGAGCAATACTGCGAATATTTTGGTATTTTGGCTCCCAGTTTGCCTTAAATGCTGAAAAATCTTCAAGTTTTAGAATGCTGTCTGGATGGGCAAACCCTTCATGGGCATTCCTCTCTTCATTTTTTGAGCAAACAGCCAAAATAATCCCTCTCTCTTTAAGCATACGGCAGTATTGCTGAAATTCAGAAAAGGCTTCAGCTTCCGGAGTCTCTTTGCCTATCTGTATGCCGTTAACCCCATCATCACCTATGACTCCTCCCCAAAGTGTATTATCAAGATCTAAGACAAGGCATTTTTTTGTTTTCCCATAAATAGCCTTGATGATTGAAGCAACACTATCGGCAAGGATAGGAATTGCCTCATAGTTCATTGCATATTTATAAGAATACCAGAAATGTTTGTCATACCATCGCTCCAAACCAAACCACGCCGCAAGGTAATTAATATCATTCAAATAAAGATTGGAACGCCCTCGAGCATGTTCTGCAAAACGGAGATTTAACTCAGAAACATAACGAGCACGACCATGAATATCGTACCCATCTAAATTTCCAAGACCTCTAAAGTAGGGTAGTTCAAAATTATTCTGAATGATTGGGCAAGCAAAGTGTGTTGCTACTGAATCCCACATTAACTTAAATCGAGAAACCTCAGAGGAAAGGAGTTCATCAATTTCAGCGTTGCTTTCCTGAAAAGATGGAAACCTCTTGATATTAAGATTGGTCGTGTGAATGTAAACGATATCTGGTGCAAACTCATTTAAGGAAGGATTAGGAAAAATAAGATCTTCGAAGTATTGATTGTACTCGGACTCATAAAAAACCGGTCTAATGCCATCTTGCAAAAGAAATATTTCCAACATATCCTTGACTTCAGCAGTAGTAGATCCTCCAAGAATAGCAATCCTTTTATCAAGTAATTCTGATTGATGAAGCAGGTCGCGACGTATAGCTTTTTTTTTGCGCAACAGATAATGCGAATCATAAGGATAATTGATTGTAGTAGCCATAATTTGTATTCAGTTATTACTCGAGGTATTCATTAAAGAAGCAATTGTTCAAGTTGTGCAACAATTCTCAAAGCAGAGTTACCATCCCATTTTTCAGGAATAGATCCCTTTTTCCAATCCCCTGCCATAAGACGCGAAAGAGCAGGAACAAGCTTTAACGGGTCGGTTCCTATCAATTCATTAGTTCCAATATTCACTGTCTCAGGTCGTTCAGTGTTGTCTCGTAAAGTAAGGCACGGCACTCCCATCACAGTAGTTTCTTCAGTAATCCCTCCTGAATCGGTGATTACGCCCTTGGCATGCTTGACCAAATAGTTAAATTCCAAATACCCTAGTGGTGGCACACACTTTAGACCGGGAATTTGACAATCAAGCGGTTGAAGTTTTTTATACGTACGAGGATGTACTGGAAATAGGATCTGCAAACCCTGTGCAGCGCTTGCTATTACTTGCAAAACGCGAATCAAGTTTTGCTCATTATCAACGTTACTGGGACGATGGAGTGTCAAGACGAGATATTGTTTTGTCTTCAAACCAAACTCATGCCAGAATAATGGAGGGCAAAATTTTGGCATCTGTTTCAATAGTGTGTCAATCATAGTATTTCCGACAAAGAAAATACGATCATCAGAAACACCTGAAAGGCGAAGATTTCTATTGGCACTTTCGCTAGTTGTAAAAAACCAATTAGCAATTGAATCAGTGACAATTCGATTGATCTCTTCAGGCATAGTTAAATCAAAGGCGCGTATACCACCTTCCACATGTGCAACTGGTATACACAATTTTCTGGCCACAATAGAGCAAGCCATAGTTGAGGTTACATCACCTACGACTAAACACATATTGCATTGCTTTTGCAAAAGTTCATGTTCATAGGCAACCATAATGCGTCCAGTTTGTTCTGCCTGTGTTCCTGAACCAACAGATAAATTTATATCCGGATCTGGTATACCTAACTGATTAAAAAGATTGGCTGACATAGAATGGTCATAATGCTGTCCCGTATGTATTAAACGATACCTTAACCTGCCACCGTTTGATTGAGCAACATGCAATGCATCAATAATGGGGGAAATTTTCATAAAATTAGGACGGGCACCTGCAATGATATCAATTAACATAAATGCCAATTTTTCTTAATTATAATAATTTCATAAAATATGTAGATTACTTAAAATATTGTCACAGACTAAAGAATCGAAATATAAAACAATATATTATATAGCAATAAATACATTTATAATATAATGGGACTAAAATTGCATAAATAAAACCAAATCATATACACAACTAAACCATGATTTGATTCAACTTATCAATTGCATACTTGATATCATTTCTTATTAAAGATATATTTAATAATGTTTTTGCATTAAATAAGGCATGATTATAATTAGTGTATAAATTATTAATTTGCTCTGCAAGTTGACATATATTTCCTGGCTGATAATAGTGAACATATTCTAAACCTATTGCCTGTACAGAAGATATATTTGAGGCAACAATAGGGATTTTAGAAAATATGAATTCCAGTAACGAACCAGGATAACTCTCATACCGACTTGGAAATACTGCTACGTGATGCCGATTTATTTCCTCAAGACATTCCTCATGAGGCAACCAACCCTTTAAATTTATAATGTTTTGATAATTTAAGTCATATATTTTATTTCTCACATCAATAAATGATGAACCGGAACCGTAAATATCGATTTCAAATGGGATTTTTTGAATAAGATAAGGGATTAAATCAATTAAATCAAAAACGCCTTTCTCCTTTTCAACGCGAGAAAAATATACAATTTTTAAAATATCATTATTATAAATGTTAA
Source organism: Chlorobiaceae bacterium (assembly GCA_037143555.1). Lineage (GTDB taxonomy): Bacteria > Bacteroidota > Chlorobiia > Chlorobiales > Chlorobiaceae > Chlorobium. The sequence goes on along the minus strand of JBAWYL010000006.1, from coordinate 20,842 downwards.
ACGATGGAAACCCAAGTCGCATACTTCTTGAAATAACAGATTGTGTAGCCCAGTTTTCAATAATAGTTAATTTTTTTTTATCAACAAAACTTGAAAACATATCTTTCCAATAATCACTTTGACAAATAACATGAAAGCTTATGTTAAAAATATTTGAAACTATTATTTTATAAAACTTATTACTTAAATCGTTAAGTATAAAACCCGATGAAGGAAAAGATATTATCTTAATTCCTAATACATTAGCAAAATAAATAATAAATATTTTATCTAAATAAGAACTACCCGCACCAAACATGACATATAAATATTTAGCATCACGATTTAATGCAATTAAATATATAAACTTTATTTGACGCCACACCAAAGAATGCATCCTTTTAAAAGCGTTTATCTCTGCAATATCATTTAAAGTTATATCAAGTGGAATTATTTTATATCCGAAATCCTCAAGCTCTGTCTTCATGCTATTACAAACTGAATATACTCCACCAAAATAACCTTTTTTTGATTTCCTGAATCCTCCTATAAATAGTATTTTATTCGCTTTCATAAATAAGATTTTAATCCCATTAAGTCAAGACACTTATCTACCAACTGGCCATTATTATGCGAAATAAAAACATTTCATGGTAACCTAAACTTGTGACTTCAGAAAAATTGATTCAAACCCATGCACTAAAATGAACGCTTATAAAAAACCAAAACGTACGAATTCAAATTGAAATCATCACAACCAATTATGAAGCGTATTTTTTGCCGACTCGGGCACTTTATTTAGGCAATTGGGATTTTGATCTAATGAATTATGATTAGCTGCTATTGTTAGGATATGCTCGTATTGTTCAATTATTATCTCTTCAGCAAAAAGATATTCAGCTAATTTTCTGGACTCGACTCCCATTTTCTCTCTTTCAAGATCACTAAGTGAAGCCATGCGGTGTATAACTGCAGCTATGTCTTCGGGCGAAGCAGGATTGCACAAAAAACCATTCACTCCCTCTTGAACAAGATTGCCAGCATCACAGACATTGCTCAGCAGAATTGGTTTACCACAAGCCATGCCTTCACACACTGCATTAGGAAGTCCCTCAAAGAAAGAAAAAAGGCCAACAGCATCAGCATTCAAATATTCGCCTGCAATATCTCTGGTTGTAGGGTAAAAACGCATCGAATTGTAAAGATCGTTTTCAAAAATAAACTTTTTTACTTGCATGAATGCAGTTGGACTTTTCGGTATATAGCCGAACCAGTCAACTACAATTGATTGGGTAATTTTTTTCTTTTTGAGGATGAGCAGCGCTCTTGCCAAATTCATCATGTTTTTTTTTTCTTGATAACTTGCAGCAACAACTATTCTGAACTCGCTTGTTATCCCTCGAGCCAATACATTTCCGTTTCCTGATGAGGAGCTGAAAAGCTTCAAATTAACAGTATTGTAGATAGTGTATATTTTAGATTCAAGAAATGGAAATGCTGTCTCAAGCATGAGTTTATTGGTATAGGAATTGCAAGTAATCACATCTGCCAGTCTATGGAATTGCCTCATCAATGCTTTCATTCCTTTATTCATGTATGGATCAGCAAGGCGCTCTCCTACAACCAGCCCCCATCGCATAGAAGGAATTGAAGCAAGCTCGGCATAAAAAGATGCGGCTTCCAAAAAAGCAAGCACCACGTCCTGCCAGCCTTCCCTCAGAATTCGACGAACAGCTAGTACTCTCTGCACATAAGAACAAGGGGGAATCAGCTGACACGGAATGTCAGCTTCCTGCAAAAGAGGAAGAAAATGATCATACTGATGATAGACCAGAAAACGAATTTCGTGCCCTTTTTTCTTTAACCCGATGGCGAGAGTTGTCAACTGCCTTTGCGCCCCACCAGATGCGAGAGAATCAATTATGCACAGGAGTTTCATGAAAAGAAAAAATATAAAAAGAGTTCCTGGCTGTTTTAATAGAGCGAATCATTGACCTTGGCACCACCATCGATAGCAAAGAAGTTGCATTACTGATGATGTTAAGGCTGAATTTCTTTGACCAAGTCGCCAAAGACGCTTAGCACCGAATTTTACAAAAGGATCGATATATTGATTAGAACTCATTGTCAACGTATTTGCAAGCATATGAGCATTTGATTCAACTTTCATCCATGAGTGAATTGGAATACCAAATCCTCTTTTCGGTGCATCACATACATTTTTCGGTAAGTGTCGAGCTGATAAGCGCCTTAAAAGATACTTGTTCATCCCATTCTTTACTCTCAAGCCAGACGGAACTCTCAATCCTAATTCAACCAATCGGTAATCTAAAAATGGAGACCGCACTTCTAAAGAATTTCTCAAACTCATTCTGTCAACTTTGATCAGAATATCCTCCAACATATAGACACGAAGATCAGTCCTTTGGGCAAGATCAATACTGCTGGCTCCGTGCCACTGAGGAAGATGTTCATTATACTTTTTGATGATGCGTTCGGCATCGAGGTTAAATTCAGGTTTCAGGCAACAATCCATCCAATCCTGAAAAGGATAAAAAGAGCTGCCAAGTCCAAACCGTCCAACCGGAGAACCCAACCGCCGAAAAAATCGCTTTTGTATAGAGTCGCGAGGAGATAGTGCAGCAAGAAAGGAGGCAATACTATACCTCAATTTTAAGGGTAAAAGATCTATACCCCGCCATTGCCATGCCCGTAAATGGTTCTTATATCCTCCAAATACTTCATCTCCGCCATCTCCACTTAATACTACCGTAAACTCTTTTCGAGCCTGAGCGCAGACCAATGAAGTAGGCAACGCCGAAATGTCTGAGAAAGGTTCATCAAAATGAGCCATGATCTGCGGCAACAGTTCCATGCCTTCCCTAAGATCGACATTACGAGTCACTGGATTTAACCCCAGATGGCGGGCTGTCGCCAATGCTAAAACTGTTTCATCTGCGACTTCTCCTTCAAAACCAATGGTCAAAGAGGTCAATCCATTCATTTGTTTAGCAGCAGATGCAGCCACCAATCCTGAGTCAATTCCACCCGAAAGGAAAACTCCTAATGGGACATCAGAGCGAAGTCTAATGCGAGTTGCATCCCAGAGTAGCCTTTCGATATCATCGACCCACTCTTCTTCTGTTTTACCATTATCTTCTCCCACCGGTGGTAAATCCCAATATGATAAGGGACCTTCCACTCTTCCGGAATCCAAATGATATCGTATCCAACTTCCAGCAGGCAGCTTTGAAACTCCTGGATATATAATTGACCATTCCGGTACAGCACCCAATCTGATATATAACCCAAGCGCTTCCGAGTCAATGTTAGAGGGAAAACCAGGAAGCCTGCGTAATGCGCGAATTTCGGATGCAAATGCAAAACTATTTCCTTGCCTCCAATAGAAAAGAGGCTTTACCCCCATCCTGTCGCGAACTAAAAGTAACGTTCGTTCTAGCTTATCGTAAAGAGTAAAGGCGAACATACCGTTTAATTTTTCCATACTCTGAATACCATGCTTAGCATAGATATGAAGCAACACTTCAGTATCAGAATGCCCAATGAACACCTCGCCCTGTTTTTCTAATTCTTCGCGTAACTCTATAAAATTATAGATCTCTCCATTAAAAACTATTGTATAACGCTTGTCGGAACTAGACATGGGTTGGTCACCCGATGCTGATAAATCCTGTATAGCCAATCGACGAAAACCAAGATACAAGCCATGGTCATGAAATGTACCAGCCCCATCTGGACCACGATGGTACAACATGTCACGACATGAGTTTAAAAAAGCAATATCTAAATGTTCTTTTTTTGAAAAGAAACCGAAAATTCCACACATATTAGTACTGAAATAATTAGAAATAAATGAGACTATGGGCCTATGTGTATTGATCTATTCCAATAAGCTTTGGTTTCATAATCAAGTAAATATCAATTCTTATAGCGAAGCAAAAAAATCACAAATTTTTTCTCCATAACCTTCGAAATGAAAATGTTTTTCGGCCACCTCGCGACCCTTGTGCCCTATCAAATCAGCTTTCTTAGGAGAACCAAGAAGCAAGCAAATGCTCTCAGCAAATGAGATAGCGTCTCCAGAAGGTTTTACACAAGCACTTATTCCGTCCTCCAGAAACCGTGAGATCTCACCTATCTGATTTGTTACTACTGGACGTCCAGAAGAGAGATATTCACCAAGTTTGGTCGGAAAGCGCGCATAGGATTGCACATCGTCAAAAAGAGGAATAGCCAAAACTGATGCTGCGGAATACTCATTTAGCAGTAAATTTCGCTCAATAAAACCAGTAAACCTGATTTTATTTCCGTTTCTCTTTACTGCTGTCTGGAGAGAGACTTCTGTAGCTCCACCTGTTATAACTAGTTCACAGTCTGTATGCTTTTCCCAAACTACCTCCATTGCTGCAAGCAAAAAACGAAGTGATTCGTCATAGTATGGCGATCCAGCAAACAAAACTCTTTTACCGAAGGGAGGTAAAACGGAAGGAATTATTTCATTAGTGTCCGTCAGAATAGGTACATAGAGAGTGCGAACATTATACCCCTTACGTCTATTTTCTTGTTTCACCCAATCTTCTAAATAGCGGGAAATACATATCACACCATCGACACCCCAAAGTGGAGATATACATTTTTCAAGAAGCGATTGTTGAGAGTACATAGACCAAGGCGCCTCGCAAAGATCAAACACAATTGGAATTTTTTTTTTGACTTTAGTTTTATTGATCACTATACGCTCGAAATTAGGTGTATTATTTGATGTATAAAAGTAAAGTCCGTCCAACGATTCCCTCTTGGAAGCCTCAATCACTCTTCGTCTGGATGCTCCGGCAATAGCCAGTCGATCCCAAACTCTTCGCATTTTGTGTTCGCTCGCTTGAGTCTTCCCAAGGAGGTATTCATACCCTATACCATCTTTTACTCCTAAGGTATTCGGATTCCGAGACTCATTCCATCCGTCCAACCCATCAACCCATACATTAACTGCCGCACCGGCTTCTGCCATAGCGCGAGCCATCAAATGAATACGCTGAGTAGCGGCCATACCATTGGGATAAGGAATTCTTCCTGTCAGCACGCCAATATGAAGTTGTTTTACCACCATCAACTGTTACAAAAAGGAGTTAAACAATAATAATCGATCCAGTTCTGACAAATAATGCAGAGTCTGATTGATTAGCGACTGAATAAAATACTGCCGTCCAGGAAAAGTAAAGATCGCTAATCAGCAAATCGAAACGGGAATCTGTGAACATATCACTTTAAATGACAGATCAAGTGTTGTCAGCAGGACTATTATCAGCGATAATGAGTTGCCAGTCTGGCATATCAGGGCGCAAACCACTGTCAATAAACCTCGGTAGTATGTGGTTGAAAGCAACCATGACAATCGAGATTTTTTTAGCTGAGAGTAATCACAATAAAATTTCTTTTAATAATTTGTGATTTTTGAATTAACATCTATAGCACTATGCAGAATTCTTCTAAATCTTTCAGAAACCTTTAACGCACAATGACTATCTGCAGCAAGCCGCATTGCTTTTTTGCCAAGCTTTTCGCGCAAAGAGGCAGATCCCATTAATTCATAAATCGCACATTGTAATGCTGATGGCTCACGACTATCCACTACCTTTCCCCAACCATCCCTCCGCGCGTATTCCACTACAGGCAAACCTGCGGGACCATAAACTAAAATTGGGGTTCCAGAAGCCATACAATCGCCCATCTTGCTCGGCATACTATAACGTGCTTCTCGAAAGGAGTCTGAATCAAAATCATAACATATGACAAGTAAATCGGCCTCTGCCTGAAGACGAGGCAGGTCAGCTAACCGCCCAGGGATTCGAACATTAACACCCGATAACTCAAGGCAAGCGCTCGGAAGTTGTTCAGCTTGGAATGTTGCAAGATCAAACTCAACATTAGCACCCTCATGACGAAGGAATTGAATTGCTTTAGCCAGGTCTGCCAAACTCTCACGTATTGCCCAGCCTACCCTACCCCCATATCGAATACGAAAGGGCTCCCCCATCGTCGTCCACTGAGTGCGAACCCTGTTTCGATAGGCATCTATTTCCACGGGCATGGGTAAGGATATTACATTACGCTGGTAACGTTTTTGATATTCTTCTGCCATTTCCTGAGAAATAGCAATGGCAACGTCAGCAGAATGGACTAATTTTACAAATTCTCTCAAATACAACGGTCGCAAATAACGGTGCGCAACATTATTTTGATAAAGGGCTTGAGGAAAATCGTCCATAAAGTGGAGTACCAAAGGAATACCCAATGTCTCTTGAAGACGGTGTAGAAATCGCAAACTGTTAAGACTTGAAAAGTGACCGTAAATCACTTCGGGCTGAAACTTACGTACCCATTCGAGAAGTTGAGGTGATGGCCCAATCACATAAAGAATTTCTCCTCCACCCAATAAGCGTAAGAGTAAACGCCAAAGGTACTGGGCTATACGATGTTTTAAAGATTCACTCGGAGTTAACAAAGTTATTGCAGCATCATCCAATGACGATGGAAATATAATACCTGAGGGACGAGATGGAACAAACCAAGCAAATGGAGCTTTAAGCCTAAATTCATGATCTCCAGTTTCGTAATGCATACTACACCTCCCCCAATCTAGCGAGGCTGCACCTGCACTAACGGTGGCAAGCCGATTAGGGGGCCAATTTGAAAACAACCTCCCCAAGAATGTGCCGCTCCCAGATTTCTCGGAAAAATGTGCACCAACAATCAGAATACGGGGGTAGTACTTATCTGATTTAATCAATGGTAAATCTTTCTTCAGAAAAATTATTTGAAATTTGATAATATGGAGCCTGCCCCATCAATCATATCCTGATACAGCTTGATATATGCATTCGTCATTTCCTTTAGAGAAAATCTCTTTGCTGCATCACGGGATGCAGCGCTACCCATAATGGACAGTAACTCAGGTGATTGAGATAAATACACCAGTCGGTCAGCCATTGACGCAGCATCGCCTGGAGGGACAAGAAAGCCGGTATTACCCTCGATTATCTGCTCAGGAATTCCACCAACAGCAGTAGCTACAACCGGGATGCCACATGCAAGCGATTCAATGATTGTGGTAGGGAAAGTATCTGCTTTTGCTGCATGGATGTAGACATCCGCAGCCTGATAACACTCCACCATCGAATCGCGGTATGGAAGAAATTCAATCCTTGCATTTCCAACATTCTCAGTATGCGAGGCCTCTCCAATAGCATAAAAACAAATTCGCCTACCAACGACCTTCTCTCCTGCTAAACGAATTGCCTCACGCATAGTGGTATAATCCTTCCAAATACTTTGCCGTATAGTATTTGCCGCAAACACGACAATAAACGCATCTTGAGGCCAACCGAGCATTATGCGTACAGCCATTTTATCACCTGGTTTATAGAGCGAGGTATTGACCCCGTTATGTATGACTTCCAGTCGAATAGCACAAGGCATGAGCATTGAGTGTCGTACCTTATCAGCTAGCCATTCAGACGGACAGACCAGCGAGAGGCGACAACCTTCATATATTTTTTGCTTGCGGCGCCAATTGAATGCTGAACCGTCACGACGAATGAGAGGAAGAATGTCCAAACCGGGACAGCAGCCACAACCGGTTTTCCATCGATCACAATCAAATGAATGAGCACAATGGCCTGCCAGCAACCAGGCATCATGAAGAGTAATAATCGTTGGAACAGATTTGCTCAGTAGAGGTAATTGACGAAGATCAAAATAATCACCATGAAGGTTATGCAGATGCAACAAATCAGGGATGAATGGAGCCTGCTCTAAAAGATGATTTATGCCCGGAAAATCAAAATCTTCATATCCGGCCAACCAGTACCAAAATCGTTGTGGTGATGCCAAGAAAGGAATCCAACGCTCGGAAAGGCGTTGCGCTCCGCGAAAACGACCATTGTAATCATTAAGCCATTTTGCCACACCCATCCAGAGTTCTCCCCAAGCGGACCTGTAAGAGTCTTGCTCAATAACACCAACTCCATGAAGTTCTTGTGATTTACGCCCAACAAGCATTGTCGACTCATACCCCAAAGCAAGTATAGATGAATGTAGAGCAAGAGAAATTCCCGCAGCCCCACCAGTACCTATCTGCTGATTAACATGAAGCGTTTTCATCAGCAAAACCCTTATAATTTTACCTTACTTATCTGATGAAAAAACTCTTCACAACACCACTCACGTAAGACAAACCTAGGATTGATAAAATAATCAGTTGACCACACAATACTGCCCTTAATATTTGAAATGCTATTTGTAAAACCAATGTCCATAAATAATGAAATGTCATCTATAGTACAAGAGTGATAAGCAATATAATGTTAAGGACAGTTTGAAATTGAGTTGCAGATATATGCTTCTATTTTCATTGCTAAATGGACATTTTCTATACGCTGTCGATTGAGTACTAGATATTATAGGCTCAAGCGATTTACTGTGTGGACAGATAATTCGATAAATGTCAATCAAGGACTCTGCGTTGGTCATCACATGATGTGTATCGCGTGCAGTAAAAGAATTGCCGCACTATATTCGTAACTCTTAAAGGACTTTTATTCTTTATTTTCGGAAACCATCCCTAACATACTGTGAATATAACGACAAACTTGATGACGTAAGTAACAATTATTTGTAACTTAATATTCCAGTTGTCTGATAAATAAGAAGAAGAGGGGGGGGGGTTCTTCTTCTCTATCTATAGGTAATAATGCAACATTTCGGCTAATCGTCAGATGGAGGCAATTAAGCGATTTTAAAAAAAGGATATAAATTCGATCAATTTTATCATAGATTTGTTCGCAATTATATCAAGAAATCCTTAAGAAATGCAAATAATTGCTAAAACATCATAGTTGAATAAATATTTAACAGTAATCTTAATAATCAATATTATCAAACAATGTTATTTAAAACAACTTATAAGGTAATTTTTTTCTTTTTCTAAATTTATTGCATGAATGATGGAATCAAAAGACATATATACTGAGTCCTGAATATCTTGATTAAATTTGCGCCTAACTTTTGCTCTGCGCCTATGGGAGGATGTAATTGATTGAATGGGTTTTTCATTATAAGGCAATTTTAATAAGTAATAACTATTTCGTAACTCAACAGTGTCAAATGTATTGATAAAATTATTATACGTTTCATAAAAAGATAAATTATCTTTTTGAAAATAAACCTGAGATTCTGCATTAACGCAGTATATTTCAGCAATATTTAATCTTTTTGCAATTCCTAAAAGCGCATAAAATAAATTTCTTTGCGGCGTTGTGCCAAAGTTTTTGCATATGCACTGTTGATATATATCCTTTTTATTTTTAACTAATTGCATTACACTTATAAAAATCACATTATCACTTAAACTTTGAACAATACAACCTGGAATTATTGAATATTTAAGCACAAATACATCTTCATCATTAAACGTATAGATTAAAGATATCATACCTTCTTTAATAGACTGGGGAACACTGAGAGTTATTCCAAATTTATTAATTGAATCGCTTAAACTCCAGATAAAAACTGGATTAATAGTTAGATTATTAATTATTTCAAACAAACCGTACTTATCAATAAACTCCAATTGATAAATCAATATTATGATATTATCTTTTATTGAAAATTTTGAAGACAATATTTTATCCCAATAAGCATACCTTAATTTTTTTATATATAATAAAGAACCACTATTATACCTAATAATACTTTTCAATCTTAAATAAATATGAATATTAAGAAGAAAAGTTAATGTTTTTTTAGTTATTCTTCTAATTTCAAACTTTGTAATTTTATCTATGGTATTTTTTAACTCAATCAAAAGAACATCAATTTTACATTTGAAGAATCTATTAATATATAACATTAAACACAATTATTATATTAACAAAATAAACTCGACAGAATATATATTTGCATTAATATTGCAAATACTATTTATTTTATTATTTACGTTAAAGCCAATACAATCAATTATATGATTCTTTAATCAATATTAATTTGATGACAAGGTGAGTCTAGATCAATATCAGCAACATCTGTTATATTATTATATAATCAATAAATTCCATGTGCGTAACGACAGGTAACATGATATTTTATTTTTTCTTTTTAAATATTGATTTATACATCAAAAAACCTTCAATTTATAAACCACCGTGTTCACAATAATAAGTGGTTTTGTCAGAATACAAGAAAATTAACACTAAATCAAAATATTATCAGACAAATAGTATATCCGATTTAAAATTAATACATTTAATTATAGTAAAGATTATTTTGCAATCATTGCTTTTTTGCATCTATAATTAATGATGTATAAGCAAATGAATTTCCTATATTCCTTTTATCATTGCACGATGAGCGGCTTATAAATCCATCTTCTTCTGTCCAACTTCTATAATTAAATTGCCTATGCTCATCAAACCATTCCAATAGATTAAGTGAAAACCCAGCATCAAGAAGTTTCTTTGAAAGAGTTTTATAATTGAATAACTGTTTATGATCATCTGAACCAGCGCCATACCCTCCAGGTTTAATCATTTCTATATAATCATTACTTGAATGGTAACCATCTGGAACGGCAATTCGTATATATCCATTTATTTTAAGAAACTTATATATATTAGAAAATGCCAACGTTATCTCATAATCTGTAAGGTGCTCAAAAACATGTTCTGCAAGCAAAGCATCAATAGCACCAGGTTTAAATAAACGCATCCATGACTTCTCATTCACAACATCAAGTAATGGATAATCAGTTGCAATCCACTCGTTATATTTGCTTTTTCCAGCACCAAGAACAACTTTTATACTATTTGAAGTAGAAATAATTTTTTTTATTACCATTCGTTGATAATACGTATTTTTAATCGCTCTTATTTCTTTAATTATTTTCATATTATATTTAAATATATTAAAGGTATAGTATTACTCTATATAAGTCTTATTATAAAATAATTCCCTAATAAAAGAACCCCGACATATATATGGATACAATGGTGTTTTTTTTATAGCATGAACAAAAAGTGAAATACACTTATTTACATATGGAAGATTTTTTACCCAGATTTTTCTCATAATTCGTCCTAATCGATATTGAGGAGTTTTTATTATGCAGAAAATCTCTTTTGTTGAACGAAGCTCAATGGTTGGATGCTTGCCAAGGCGTATATTTGTTATCATTTCAAGTATCTGCCTTGGATGACGCCCATTATATTCTTCAAGCCAGCTTAATGGGATATGAAGAGTACTACAAACATTAAAAAGATTTTTTAATTGTATAAATGTTTTTTCTGCCCATTCGTCAATACCCTTAAATGAAGCCCAATCGACATTTTTATAATAAGAGCATTTTTCAAAAACCTGTTTAGGTAACAACATTGAATAATGATACATAAAAATATTTTTTTTTTGCAAATCACCCGCTCTAATCCAATGCAACGAGCGAAGATTTATGCCCTTCTCATCCAATACTGTCGGAGGGCGATGTGTCTCATAAGTATAGCCTACTCCCCAACGAAAGATACGATGAAATTCACGTGCTTTATGAACTCGCAAAAACTCACCATCCTCAACAAACTCTATTCCACCCCAAAAATGATAAGTCGGAAAAGTTATTGTATCAGCGCCAAAGTCTATATGCTTGATAATTTCAGGCATATCTTCTTCATGATAGAACTCATCAATATCAATCTGCCAAAGGATATTTCCAGTTGCACACTTTGTATATGCCTGAGACATCTCATCTTTCTCTCCTGGCCAGAAACCATTGGGGTGACCTTTATCTTCAGCTGTGATAATAATAAGTTTGTTTTCTATGTCCTCTTCAGCCTGAAAACGACGTAACACATCTATTGTTCCATCTATAGAATGACCCTTGGTATCAGCGACCGATTTAGCAGGAATACAAGCGCCTTCTACGACAATTATCTGATGAGCCCAAGGATAAAGGGAACGTAAATTATAACGAGTAAAAGGCTCACCGTTTAAAACGATTATGCCAAATGATATTTGAGGTTTAGGCAACTTAGTCTTTAGAATCGCAATGTAGTAAAATAATATAATTACAACTGATTGTTATTAGTAAATATATTATCAGTAAATGCAAAAACCATCCACATTACTGAATCTGAAAATATCGACCCAGAAAACAATGATAATACTACTGCATAAGAAAAGTATGATAATATATATTTTTGAGTATAGTTACTTTTAGAATTAATTAATAAATTAACTCCATATCTATACAATAACAATACTAATAATATTAAACCAAAAATACCCATCTCGTAATACACCTCCAAAAATGAATTGTGAGGATATCCGCCCTCAATAGCCGTCATACCAAAGTGGTTTGCAAAAGACCCAACCCCATTGCCAACAATAGAAGGAGATGAATGTATAATATAATTATACATTTCCTGCCTAAATTCATCCTGACCACCAATCATTAGGTGATCAAAAGCACCCTTATAAATCAATAAATATGGAATCGTATAATATAATGAAATAATTAGGATGAATATAAATAAAATCTTAAAGAATGAAAAGCGATTTGAAATCAACTGAACAAATATGGCAACTATAAATGATAATAGCGGGCCTTTACTTCCAGTTAATATACCCATTATAACCAAACAAATAATAGTAGCAATTATGCAGATTAATTTAAATGTTATTCGATAATTTATCATAACATATGCTGCACATGCAAGAGCGCATTGATACAATAATGATGCACTAGTTATAGTATCTTTCCCCAAACGAATACGTTTAGATATATTATTTTCATTTGTAACAAGACCATTACCAGCCATAATAGAAAATAATTGTCCTGAAATTAACGACATTAAAACAAATACAACGCCAACAATAATCATAGTATTCCAAAACGTATTAATATCATTACGCTTGCGTAACTGATACGCGATTAAGCCAACAGTTATAGAAGAAAACATCATCTCAGACCTGTTATCTCTAACTATTGATTCGCTAATAAAAACATGAATCAATGCATATATAACAAATATTATTAAAGTTAAAACAACTTTAATATCAAATTCAAAATCAACTCTTCTGTCTTTATATTCCAAAATAATTGATATTAACAATAAAGGAGCTGTTAAATATATTGCAAAATAATTAAATGCTGCATCAATATACCCCATATAATCCCTAAATTTACTTCCAGGCATAGTAACAGAAGCAAAAGGAGACTCTCCCAATACCCTTATTATTAAACATACCACCAAACCAATTGATATTGGATTTTGAATTAACTCAACCCAACGATGTAAACCAGCATAACTACCCTTATATTTTAATACATGTGTCACTCTACTCACATACACCTCCATCTATTTATATATATCACCATATTATATATAATCGTAAAACATTTATATCACCTTTTGATTATCTTTTTTTTTCATAAAAAATCACATAAGCTTATTATAAAATTAAACTTATACACAAGTCCACTCTTGTTTCATTAGAAACGGTCCCCATCCTTTACCAGGAAGTTGACCGGTTTTGTAATAATCACCAGCGACAACATGGATTTCCCCGACATCTATTACAGAGTCTGATATCTCCCCATTAATAGAACAAAATACATTAAACCTGTACCTACCCTCATTTAGTGGAATAGATATTAACTTACACTCTACCCTTCCTTTTGGAGGCAATAAAGAGAACGCATAACCCGAATGGTCATTACATAAATTTGTAATATTTTCATTAAACGAACCTCTTAATGCAAATGCAATATTTACATTTTTGTGATTATTATGATTTTCTGATTTATATGTTGCAACGATTTTACAATTTGAACCTGAAGATATATTCATTATTTTATCGCCCATATCATTTTCAATCCAAATATCAGTAAATCTTATAACTCCACTTCCTTTCCTATCTTTTCTTTCAGAAACCTTTATTGAAGCAACTGTTGAAACATTATTCAAATATCTTTCAATTGTATTTCCGGTTAAACCAATATAATCAACACAACCACCGTTAATAAGTATACTCTTATTACAAAAAGAGGAAATTGCAGCCATATTATGACTTACAAATATTACAGTCCGCCCACCTTTACTAACTTCTCCCATCTTGCCCAGACATTTTTTCTGAAATTCTATATCACCCACTGCAAGTACTTCATCCACAACAAGTATTTCAGGTTCTAAATGTGCTGCGACTGAAAATGCTAAACGAACGTACATACCGCTTGAATATCGTTTAACTGGTGTATCAAGAAATTTACTTACTTCTGCAAATCCAACAATTTCATCAAATTTTAGAGCTACTTCTTTTCTACTCATCCCAAGTATAGTCCCATTAAGATAGATATTTTCACGCCCAGTAAGCTCCGGATGAAAACCTGTACCCACCTCCAATAGACTTGCAATTCTACCATGTATTTTAATAGTTCCTTTTGTTGGAGGGGTTATCTGAGAAAGGATTTTAAGGAGAGTGCTTTTGCCTGCGCCGTTACGACCAATTATCCCAACAGCTTCACCTTGATGTATTGTGAAGCTGACATCTTTGAGTGCCCAAAAATTTTGTTCTGACTCTGTTGATTGATAGTAATCTTTAGAGAAGACTCCGGCAATTCCTGATTTGAATTTCCCCCCTAGTTTGAATATTTCTTCCCTAAGTGATAGATAGCCTTGCTTGCTAAGTCCAATCTTGTAACACTTACTTATATCCTTTGCTTCAATAATGGGAACTGCCATATCTTATACTATATCTGCGAAATAATACTCCGTATTTCTAAAGTAATAAAGACCGCCAATAAAAAAAACAAAGCTCATTACTATTGATATGCACATTATATACCAATTAACAACACCTTCACCGAATAATAATCCTCGTGCGCTGGTAATAATCCCAGAGATAGGGTTCATGAAAAGCATTAGAAATTTTATATATGGATACTTGTTAAGCATGTTAACTGGGTATATTACAGGTGTCACATACATCATTAATTGTATAAAAAAAGGCAATACATACCGCACATCCCTATATTTAATATTAATTGCTGCCATAAACATACCTATCCCCATAGCCGACATCATTGTACTAATAATTAAAAGTGGTAAAACAATTATTCCAATGCCATGTGGCATGCTTTTGTAATAAATCATCATGACAATTAATACCGCTGATGAAATAATAAAATCTACCAATCCCGTAACTGCTGAGGTTGCTGGAATAATAAGTCTTGGGAAGTATATTTTTTGAATCAGCCCTGCATTGACAACCATTGAGTTACTAGCATTTGTAAGTGTGTTTGAATAGTATTGCCAAAACAGCAAGCCGACATAGAGAAAAATAGGGTATGGGGTTCCATCGCCACTATTTACCTTTGCAATTTTATTAAAAATGAATGTAAAAATAACCATTGTTACTAATGGTTGAAATACTGACCATATTATACCAAGTACAGTTTGCTTATAACGAACAGATATATCCCGCCAAGCAAATGTAATAAATAGATCACGATAGCGCCATAATTCCTGCCAATTTATTGATAACATTCTCTTTGGAGGCTCTATAACAAGAGTGTTGGCTGATTCAGGAGATAATATCACGCTTTTTTAATTTGCAATTAAATATTTAAGAATTTGTAAGCAGGATTTTACTTTTCAAATCTTAAAGCCTTCCATCAACATCATCCTTATTCAAAACGCCTTTTACATCGTAGACGACACAATGTTTACAGGAACCGAGCTTTCTAATATCTATTGAGCGGAATTTGTCGTGTCCAACAGCAAGTATTAGTGCCTCATAGTGATTTCCGTTAAGTTTTGGAAGGCATGTAAGACCGTATTCACCCATCACTTCACTTGGATCTGCCCAAGGGTCGTAGATTTCTACGATTGCTCCATACTGATTGAGTTCTTTTGCGATATCGACCGCCCTGGTATTGCGTATGTCTGGACAGTTCTCCTTGAATGTTATTCCCAACATCAGCACTTTTGCTCCCTTCACTTTGTGATCATTTGCAATCATGAGTTTAACAACTTCAGACGCTATATATTTACCCATATTATCGTTGAGCCGTCTACCTGCAAGAATAATTTCAGGATGGTAACCGAACTCTTGTGCTTTCTGTGCTAGATAGTAAGGATCTACTCCTATGCAGTGACCACCTACTAATCCTGGTGTGAACGGAATAAAGTTCCATTTTGAGCCTGCTGCTTCAAGCACTTCTTTTGTGTTTATCCCCATGCGGTTGAATATCATGGCAAGTTCATTGACAAATGCGATATTGACATCACGCTGTGAGTTTTCAATCACTTTTGCGGCCTCGGCAACTTTGATTGATGATGCACGATGTGTTCCCGCAACTATAATCGAACGATAGAGATCATCAATTTT
Source organism: Chlorobiaceae bacterium (assembly GCA_037143555.1). Taxonomy (GTDB): domain Bacteria; phylum Bacteroidota; class Chlorobiia; order Chlorobiales; family Chlorobiaceae; genus Chlorobium. The sequence goes on along the minus strand of JBAWYL010000006.1, from coordinate 4,411 downwards.
TTTTGCAGCCTCGATGGTTGAGCCTGATGTAATTTTTTTGATTTTTGTAACCGTGTGCTCCTTGTCTCCAGGGTTTATTCTTTCAGGAGAGTAACCGACAAAGAAATCTTTGTTGAACACCAGCCCTGAAAATTCTTCAAGTACAGGCACACAATCCTCTTCAGTGGCACCTGGATAGACTGTTGATTCATAAATGACTATATCGCCCTCTTTGAGTACCCTACCGATAGCGCTGCTCGCTTTTATAAGTGGTGTCATTACTGGTCGCTTGTCCTTATCAATGGGAGTTGGTACCGTTACGATATAGTAGTTCGCCCTTTCAAGTTCTCTTGAGTCATTGGTGATAAAGAGCCCACTTTTATCTTTTTTTTTCAACGGATTATGCTGAAGAAGCACTTTTTCAAGTTCCTCCTCAGACACCTCAAGTGTTGCATCAAAACCACCCCAAATTTCATCAATACGCTTTTGCTTGATATCAAATCCTGTTACAGGATACTTTTTGGCAAATTCAACGGCAAGAGGAAGCCCTACATAACCAAGACCGATTAAAGCTATGCCAATATCACTCATGAAAAGGTTATTTCAGATTGTGAAGGAGACATTGCGGTAACACTTTTTATTATTTTCTTTCTTTTAACTTCTTCCTGTTTCTTGAAACCTTTTACAAGTTTTTTCAGGCATATTGTTATTGCTTCATCATTATGAGATTCTATTACATATTGAAGTTCTGAAAGGTGGGCTATAAGTTCAGGCATAGATATGCTATATTCATGTGCCTTAAAAATACGGGGATGTCGTGTTGGCTCAGGATCAGATGCTATGAGAAGCTCTTCATAAAGTTTCTCTCCTGGACGAAGCCCGGTAACCACAATCTCAATGTCACCATTGGGATTATCGGTATCACGAATGCTCAGTCCCGAAAGTTCTATCATACGCCTGGCAAGATGAATTATTTTTACCGGCTCTCCCATATCAAGCAAAAAAACCTCTCCACCTTTAGCCATAGCACCAGCTTCGATAACAAGCTGAGCCGCTTCTGTAATTGTCATAAAATACCGGGTAACTTCTTTATGGGTAATAGTAACAGGTCCACCCATTTTTATTTGATTTCGGAAAAAAGGAAGTACTGAACCGCTTGAACCCAGCACATTGCCGAAACGCACCATAGAAAAACATGTACTGGTCTTTTGATTCGCAAAAGCCTGCAGAATAAGCTCACATATCCTTTTACTGGCCCCCATTATGCTGGTAGGTCTTACCGCCTTGTCGGTACTAACCAAAACAAAATCTTTTACCCCGTTATCAAGCGCGGCATGAACCATGCTCAATGTTCCAAAAACATTATTTCGAACGCCATTTATGGGGTTATGCTCTACCATTGGGACATGCTTGTAAGCAGCTGCATGGTATATAATATCAGGTTTGTAAATCCTACATATTTCTCGCATGCGCTGTTCGTCGACTACATCACTCAACAATGGAACCAAATGTGTATTGAAAGAAAATTGAGAGTTGGAATTCTCAAGGGTATTGTGAACCATGTAGAGATTATATTCTGCATGATCAACAAGCAAAAGCTTTGCTGGTTGTGCCGCATGGATCTGATGACAAAGTTCACTGCCGATGCTGCCTCCTGCGCCTGTGACCATTACTACTTTGCCCCCGATAAGTTTATGCAAAAAAGTATGATCTACCGATACAGATTCACGTCCAAGTAAATCGTCGATTTCAACTTCTTTAATATCAGAAATGGTTACCCGCCCATCAGCTAAAGCCTCGACACCGGGTAGCACTTGAATCTGAACCTGATGGTTTAAGAATTGTTTAATAATTTTATTGCGTTGAGCACGAGTTGCTGAAGGCATGGCAATTAGAATTATTTTTATACCTAATTTTTCTATTAAAGTTCCAGCATCTTCAGATTTAAAGATTGGCTTTCCATTTATAAAACGTCCATGCAAATCTTGATTATCATCAAAAAAACCTACTAGATAATATTTTGAATTTCGACTAATTTCATTTGCTATATCAACACCAGCTGAACCAGCCCCATAAATAATAAGTGGCTTTGGTAATAATATGTTTTTTTTTGAAAGTTTAGATTCATTAAACCAAATCATAGGGAAGGTTCGCACACCACCTGTCATCAACAGGAATATAATCGGATGAAGGATAGCGATTGAACGAGGAACATTAGGTATGTTGATAATATATATAATACAAATAAATACCACTCCGTAGAGTGTCACAGCCCTAAATAAACTTATAAATACATTAACTCCACTATATCGATATACCGTTCTATAAAGCCCCAAATAAATAAATATAGGTAAAATAAATACTGGAGCAACGAGATAAAGAATCCACTGCTTTCCTTCCGGCAATTGCCAAACATCAAGACGTATATAAAAAGCAAGCCAAAGGCTAATAAACCCTGATACAATATCAATTACAAATTGAATAATCCTCTTACTACGCAGTGGAAGTTCCAGCAATCTTTTCTTGATACCTAGAATTGCAAGTTCAACATAATTTGAATTAATTATACTAATAGCTTGCCTATATATAAAGCTTAAATAATTCACCATACATGCACATATATTTAACTATATTGAACTCAAAACAAGCAATATTTATTTAATCGTAAAATTTGCAACTATCAAAATATTTATACTATTAACAATGAACATTACTTATTTTATAATGGCTTTTATTAGCGAAATCTATATTGGGCGAATTTTGAGACGAGTATATTAAGTCAGGAAAAGCATAAAATAGTCCTACATATTTTATATTTTTATTACATGAGATAAGTAAACAAGTAAAACATAAAGCTTTCTAAAGTTATAGACTCTGGTATATTTTTATAACCTCATTTGACCAACGCTCAATATCGTAGTGTTTTAGAGCTGATATCTTGGCATACTGAAGTTCATTAAAGTAGGAATCTTTATGAGAAATGGCATCTAAAATGGCTTTTTTAAGTCCATTGATGTCTTCGCTTCGAAACCAGAATACATTTGGTATCTTCAAATCACCTTGTGCAGGGATTTTGCTTGCTACAATAATTTTCTTACAATATGCAGCCTCAACAAGTGCATAACAAAATCCTTCTTCTCGTGAAGGAGATAAAAATAAATCAGAAATCTTGAAATAGGATGCGATATCGTTCCGTGGAGGTATGATGGATATCCAATCTGGCTTTTGGCCTAGAATATTACACATTTTTCGTCTAACAGAGTCAGCATTTGAAGATACTGATATCATTAAATGAATATTATTTTGTTTTTGTATTTGAGAAATTGCCTTCAAAGCAAGATCTACACCTTTTCTTTCAAAATCAAATCCTAACATAAAGCATAGATATGCATCTTCAGCTACACCTATATTGCTTCTTAAAATATCACTATATTTATCCAATCGTCGGAAATTTATACTATTATCTACCCAATAGCATTTATTATTTGGAAAAACATTTTTTACACCTTCAAAAACAGAATTACTAACACAAACAAGAGTCCATCTTCTTGAGATAAATTTTTTTATAATTTTTTTTAGTATTGAACCGAAGTGAAATTGACTGTGGAAATGCCGAATAACATTTGTCTTATAAAATAAGGTTGATATATATACTGAAAGATGTTGTCGTAAGTTGTCAAAATGCAAATGCACAATACTTACTTTGTATTTGTTAATCAACCTAATCAGCAGTAGCGCATTATAAATAATATTTTTTTTAAGAAAATATATATTACATCCATTACTACTCAACCCTTTTATCCAAGAAACAGCAGAACTATTAATAGCTCTATCAGGAAATACATAAATAAGGTTAGAACCCAACAGATTAAGTTTAAGTCTTAAATTTTCAATACTTTCAATAAAATTACCACGATAAGGCGCAGCATAATCCATGACAACCAATATATTTTTCATTTACTCTTTTGTTTAATAAGAGCTATAGAGTATTGTAGTGTACCCCATTTTTTTATAGACAGTAGTTTATGTTGTTAACTTGCCCCAAAAAGGAGCAGATAATGATAAAAAAGCACACGAAAACAATTCAGCAGTGACTTTAACACGAAAGTAGCGCTTGAGCTATTAAAAGGCTCAAAACACTGAATAAAATCTATCAGGAATTTAGACCACACCCCGTTCAGACCGGCAAATGGAAAAAGAGCTGCAGGAAAAGTCCTCAACTTTGTTTGATGATAAACGAGGTACTTAAACCGGTCGAATTTACTGCTGATCCGGAAAATATTTATACTGAAATTGGCCGCTTAAAGGTTGAATTGGATTGGCTTAAGAAAAAGTATGGTCTGTCCCTATGAATACGCGCAGACGATGGATTAACGAGGACGTGAGCCCGTAAAACGGGACCACTTGGTTGTGGAAAAAATGATTAAAATCA
>JBAWYL010000005.1:0-128893 GCA_037143555.1 Chlorobiaceae bacterium | reverse complement strand
CACACATCCTGACCAGGCAAACCCGAAAAGAGCATCAGGAACGCTACGAAGCCAAGCTCAGTTTAGTACGAATACTCTATAACCGACACTGGGATAAACAACGAGTCATCGACTTGTTTAAGGTCATAGATTGGATAATGACATTACCGGTATGGTTGGAAACCCAGATCTGGCAAGAAATAGAAACAATTGAGGAGCAAAAAAACATGCAATACATCACCAGCGTCGAAAGAATCGCTATAGCCAAAGGGATAACCCAAGGCATAACCCAAGGAATAGCCAAAGGTGAATCCAAGCTTCTGAAAAGACTCCTGGAACGTCGCTTTGGCGCATTACCTGCATGGGTCACAGAAAAGTTAAGCAATGCCACCGAACCGGCACTGGAAGCTTGGGGCGAAGCCATCCTCACCGCCCCGACACTCGAAGCCATTTTCAACTCCGATGCAGAACAAAGTTAGTTAACGTTTTTCAATAAGTGAAGTAACATTCACAACGAACCATCTCGCCGTCATGACCAGCGCGAACTCCATCACGCCGACAGAAATCTGTAACGCGCTACAAACCAGTTGATCGAAAAGTGCAAAACCCTAATGCCTGATGTCGATCGCTGAAAAACTGTGCAGTAAATCCCGGCATTCAGTACGAATAAAGCTCAGTTGAGCCAGTTCCGCGCAATTCCTGCAGAACTCGCTATCTGTTTTTTTGCAACTATAATGCGTAGTTGTTACCTTATACCCCAAGGATTGCCCAGGTAACGCAAGTAATTTATTGCCAATATGATTGAAGCTCAAAATGCGCATTGGTATGCGGCCTATGTAAGGTCTCGTCATGAAAAGAAAGTGCATCAGATGTTGCTCGAACAAGGGCTTACAAGTTTTTTACCCATGCTTGAAACATGGAGGCAGTGGAGCGACAGAAAAAAGAAAATAAGTGATCCGTTGTTTCGAGGCTACGTGTTTGTCAATATTGATATACGAAAGGATCATATCAAAGTCCTGGATACAGAAGGAGTTGTCAAGTTTATCGGTATTGGTAAAAATCCTTCGATCATTGGTGAAAAAGATATTGAGTGGCTTAAAAAGCTGGTGCGGGAACCTGATGCTATTAATGGGGTTGTAGCCTCTCTTCCTGCCGGTCAAAAGGTGAGGGTGCTTGCCGGGCCCTTTAAGGATTTGGAAGGTGTCGTGGTAAAACAGGGCAGAGAAACCAGACTGGTGGTTTATTTCGAGAGTATTATGCAAGGCGTTGAGGTCAGCATCTATCCTGATTTGCTTGTACCGATTGCCGGTACGGTCGAGCCTCGTCACGGTGACGATTCACAACAGAGTGATATCGTGAAAGTAGAAAAGCATTTCCTTCGTTTGTGATTTGCTGTTATTGAGACGTGACTGACGCTGCAAAGAGGTCGTCAAAAGAACGAATAAGTAACACAGGCAACAACCTGACGGGTCGAGTCTGTGTTTTTTTTTATTAATTGCCAATCGGAGAGTAGTCTTTGGAACATAGGGAGCATGCATCGATTCGCGCTATTTTCAGTCTGCCGGTAATTGTGGCGGCTCTGGGCTACTTTGTCGATATATACGATCTGGTGCTTTTCAGCATTGTCAGAGTGCCGAGCCTGAAATCATTTGGTCTTTCAGGAAAGGAGCTGATCAATTACGGCGTTTATCTGCTCAATATGCAAATGATCGGCATGCTGGCCGGCGGCATTCTCTGGGGCTGGCTGGGCGATAAAAAAGGCCGCCTGAAAATTATGTTCGCCTCCATTCTGCTCTACTCCCTTGCCAACATTGCCAACGGCTTCGTCTCTTCACTCCCTGCTTATGCCGCCTTGCGCTTTATAGCCGGTGTCGGTCTTGCCGGAGAACTGGGCGCTGGTATCACCTTGGTGTCGGAAGTACTTCACACCCGGATACGCGGTTACGGCACAATGCTTGTCGCTTCAATCGGTGTTTCAGGAGCCATTCTTGCCAATGTTGTGGCCAATACCTATGAGTGGCACAATGCGTTTTTTATCGGAGGCGGTCTTGGCCTGCTGCTCCTTGCCGCCCGAGTAAAGGTTGCCGAGTCCGGGATGTTTAAGGCGATGGAGGAAAAAACCGGGGTCAGCCGTGGAAATATGCTTGCCTTGTTTACCGATTGGAACCGTTTTTTCCGCTATATCAACTCCATCATGATCGGGGTGCCGATCTGGTTTGTTGTCGGAGTACTTATTACATTCTCCCCTGAATTTGCTGTTGCGCTCCACATTACCGGGCCGGTTTCGGCGGGAAATGCTGTGATGTACTGCTATCTCGGCCTTGTGTTCGGTGATCTCTCAAGCGGCCTGTTAAGCCAGCTTCTCAAGAGCAGAAAAAAAGTTATTCTCTTGTTCATGTTCCTTACTGTCGGAGCGGTTGCCCTCTATTTTCTGCAGGGAAGCAGCAGCCCGCAGTTCTTTTACCTCGTTTGCGCTCTCCTCGGCTTTGCCGGCGGTTACTGGGCTATTTTCGTTACCGTCGCAGCCGAGCAGTTTGGCACCAATCTGCGTGCAACGGTAGCTACCACGGTGCCAAATATAGTACGGGGAATGGTGGTGCCGATTACCATGCTGTTTCAGTTCAGCAGAGGGCTCTTTGGGCTGGAATCAGGTGCTCTCTTGGTTGGAGTTCTTTGCAGTATCGGAGCCTTTTTATCACTCACAGCTCTTGAAGAGACCTTCCACAAGGATCTTGATTATTACGAAGAATTTATGTGATAGAAAAAATGCCGGGCGAGGGGAGGGATTACGCCGATTGTTTTCTTTTTGACCTTTGTGCGGGCACTCCATAAAGCATGCCTTCTGCACTGATATCTTCATCAATATCTGGCCAGTGGATGCCGACGCCGTTTCCGATGATTTCAAAGTTTTTTCTCTGTTGTGTAGATGCCTCCGATAAACGCCATGACCAAGTCAAGGGAACACTTATCGTCCTGCCATCTTCAAGAGTTGCGGCAATCATATCATCAGTTATTGCAACAGCACTGATTCGTGGTTCACTATTGGCAGCAGTGTTCAAACTAAGGTGTTGCTCCACTTTTTCTGAACGACTTGCAATCTCTTCAACTCATTTGCTCTTATTACGCTAATAATAGGTTATACAATAAATGTGAGATATCAAAATGAACGGTTTTGCGAAAAAATCAAACATAGGGTAGATGCTGGAGCCTCCCCCCATATCGATCAAGGCATTTCCAGTTTAAGAAACCTCCCCGTATGAGAGTGCATCATTTCAGCAATCTCCTCCGGCGTCCCTTCAGCAATTATATTCCCTCCCTCATAGCCCCCTTCAGGCCCGATATCAATAATCCAGTCACTGTTTTTGATAATATCCAGATTGTGCTCAATAATAATAACGCTGTTGCCTTTATCAACGAGTTTACGCAGCACTTCCAGCAGATGCTGAATATCCTGAAAGTGCAGCCCTGTTGTAGGCTCGTCGAGAATGTAGAGTGTCTTTCCCGTTTGAATTTTGGCAAGTTCCGACGAAAGCTTGATACGTTGTGCCTCCCCGCCCGAAAGCATCGGCGAGGGTTGCCCGAGCTTGAGGTACCCCAGTCCAACGCTTTGCATGGTTGACAGAATGCGAAGAATGCGGGGAAAGTCAGTAAAAAATTCCGCCGCTTCCGTAATGGTCATTTCAAGCACATCGGCAATGGACTTTCCTCGATACTTGACAAGGAGCGTTTCGCGATTATAGCGTTCACCCTTGCAGTTTTCGCACTGAACATAAACATCAGGCAGAAAATTCATCTCGATTTTCCGGGTACCTGCTCCCTGGCACACTTCACACCGGCCCCCTTTAACATTAAAGCTGAACCGTCCGGCCTTGTACCCCCTGATCTGCGCTTCAGGCAAACGGGTAAAGAAATCACGGATAAAGGTGAACGCTCCGGTATAGGTTGCCGGGTTCGACCGAGGTGTACGGCCGATAGGCGACTGGTCTACATTCACAACTTTGTCGATATTACTGATTCCTTCAATCGTGTCGTACGGATAGGTCACCAGTTTTGAGCGGTAGAAATGCCGGGCCAGAATGGGAAAAAGTGTTTCGTTGATGATGGTCGATTTGCCCGATCCGCTGACACCGGTAATGCTGACCAGTGAACGGAGCGGAATGGTGATGTCGACGTTTTGCAGGTTGTTACCCTTGCATCCCTTCAGGCGAATAAATTGCTTCTCGTCAATTGCATCTTGTCCCTCTCCTTTAAAACAAACCTGCTGGGCCCCCGACAGGTATTTCGCCGTCAGTGAGTCAGGGTCAAGCGATGCCGCCGGACCCTGGGCGACAATTTCTCCGCCGTACTCTCCTGCGCCCGGTCCGAGATCAATAATTTCATCGGCTTCAAGCATGGTATCCTTGTCATGTTCTACAACAAGAACCGTGTTGCCGAGGTCCCGAAGGCGCTTCAGTGATGCTATCAGCTTATGGTTGTCCCGCTGGTGGAGCCCGATGCTCGGTTCGTCGAGCACATAGAGAACACCGCTCAGCTGCGAGCCAAGCTGCGAAGCAAGTCTGATACGTTGTGCCTCTCCTCCCGAAAGTGTCTGAGAGCTTCTGTCAAGGGAGAGGTAGCTGAGTCCTACATTCAGCAGAAATTCAATGCGTTTGACGATTTCATGCAATACCGGCGTGGCAACAAGCCTCTCTTTTTCTGTCAGCTTTTCCGGCAATGCAGCAAAAAAAGCATGAGCTTCCGGCAGAGAGAGGGCTTCTGCTTCTGCAATGTTGATGTCATGTAACTTGACCAGCAGGCTCTCTTTGCGCAGTCTTGCGCCATTGCATACTGGACAGGGCTGATGGATCATATAGCTTTCAGCCCATTCCCGCACTTTGGGAGTCGTGGTGTTTTTCTGGATCTCTTCAACATAGGGCAGTGCGCCTTGAAAGGGCTGCGGGTAGAGTGTGTCGTGGCCTGAGTAGCTGTAGCTGACGTCAAAGGTCCGGCTGCCTGATCCGTTAAGCAGAATTTCCATCGCTTGTGGAGGAATATCCGCAAGAGGAGTGTCCATGGTGAAGTCGAACTCCCTTGCAATTGCTTTTATGACCTGCCAGAGGTTTCGTTTTCCGGACTTACCGAACGGATCAAGACCTCCTTCGTTGAGTGAGAGTGTCGCATCGGGAACCATCAATTCGCCTGAAAGCTGCATCAGCTCTCCAAGGCCGTTGCACTCGGGGCATGCGCCATACGGAGAGTTGAAGCTGAAGTGGTTCGGCGCAAGCGTATCGACCGGAACGGAGCCGTCCGAATAGGCATAGCGTGTGCTGAAGGTCAGCTCTTTCAACTCGCTCTCTACCGGGTCGCAGATCACGGTCGATTTATGTTCCGACATGCCGATGGCAAGTTTGAGCGCCTGCTCAAGGCGTTCTTTACAGTCAGGACCTATCTCAATACCGTCAACAACCAGTTCGATCGAGTGGCTTTTATAGCGCTCAATCTGCATGTTTTTTTCCATTTCCCGGTATTTTCCGTCAATACGTACCCTTAGAAAACCTTTGAGCAGCAGCCGTTCAAACAGCTCGCGGTAGTGACCTTTGCGTCCGGTTACCAGTGGCGAAAGTATCTGGATTTTGGTGCCCTGTGGAAGCGCAAGAATAGCTTCAGCAATGCTTTCTTCGCTTTGCTTCTGCAGCATGTGTCCCGTAACGGGGTCGTAGCGTCGTCCGGCTTTGGCATAAAGCAGCCGGATAAAGTCGTGAATTTCAGTGATGGTTCCGACTGTTGAACGGGGCGAGCGGTTGGTGCTTTTCTGGTCAATGGCAATCACAGGCGAAAGCCCCTCAATAAAATCAACGTCGGGTCGTTCTATGCTGCCGATATACTGCCGGGCATAAGGCGAGAGCGTTTCCATAAAACGGCGTTGTCCCTCGGCATAAATAGTGTCGAAGGCAAGGCTTGATTTGCCCGAACCCGAAAGGCCTGTAATAACAACAAATTTGTTGCGCGGAATATCAAGAGAGATATTTTTAAGGTTGTGGACTCGTGCTCCCCTGATGTTGATATGGCTGAATTCCATGTATATTTTCTATGCTCTCTATGGTTGCGCCGGTTGCTTCGGCTTGTTCATCATGCTTAGCTCAACCGTTAGATGAAGGCTATGGTTTCTTTTTTTGGGAAAAAAACTTTGTTAAAAATCTTTCTGCTTTATATTTGGTTCATCTCTCCGATCCTCATTATGGTCAATAATCGGATGGATATTGGTTTTGATTGATAATAACGCAAAACATTAAGCAACATTCAATATGGAAATTATTTACCAGAAGCAAGCCGAAAAAGGTAAACAGTGTCAGGATTGCCAGAGCTTTACTCAAAAAGCTGATAATCCGGCAGAAGGAACTTGTTTTGGCAAGGATGTCGTTGCCGAAGGTGGCTGCATGTTCTTCAAGAAAAAAGAAGCGTAAGGCGTTAGCCTCGTGCAATGAACTGCATAGACAGAAAAAGGCGGCCTTGGCCGCCTTTTCTCTTTCCAGCAATGAACTTAATGTTTCAATGCGGCTCTTGCAGCAGCAAGCCGGGCAATCGGAACCCTGAACGGACTGCATGAAACATAGTTAAGCCCTATCTCGTGGCAGAACTCAACGGTAGAAGGGTCACCGCCGTGTTCTCCGCAGATGCCAAGCTTAAGGTCCGTTTTGACTGCGCGGCCCTCTTTTGCAGAGATGCTGATCAACCGGCCGACACCATCTTTGTCAATCGACTCAAACGGGTTGCGGGCAAAAATATCCTGCTGCTGGTATATCGGCAAAAACTGGCCGGAATCGTCGCGGCTCATGCCCAGCGCCATCTGGGTAAGGTCGTTGGTGCCATAGCTGAAGAAATCGGCAGCAGTGGCAATCTGGTCAGAGGTTATGGCTGCACGAGGTACTTCAATCATCGTACCAACCAGATATTTAACACCGGTTCCCTGTTCGGCAATGACGCTCCGTGCTGTTTTGTGGATGATTTCACTGGTAATTTCAAGCTCTTTAACGGTGCTGACAAGTGGAACCATAATTTCAGGAACAACTTCAAGCCCTTCCTTTTTAAGTCTGCACGCTGCTTCAATAATGGCCCGGACCTGCATCACCGTTATTTCAGGGTGGAGAATGCCGAGGCGGCAGCCGCGAAGACCAAGCATGGGATTGAATTCGTGCAGGTCGTCAATAAGTCTCTTGACTTCTTCAAAAGATCTGCCCATCTTTCCGGCAAGGGTTTTAATTTCCCCGTCGGTGTGCGGCAAAAACTCATGAAGCGGAGGATCGAGCAGACGGATCGTGACCGGACGGGAGCCCATGGCTTTAAACAGACCGTAGAAATCATCGCGCTGATAGGGAAGCAGCTTTTCAAGAGCTTTCTTGCGGCCGTCGATATCGTCAGCCAGAATCATTTCGCGCATAGCGTCAATACGCTCTCCGCCAAAGAACATATGCTCAGTACGGCAGAGCCCGATACCCTCGGCACCGAACGTAATGGCTATTTCAGCCTGGTCAGGCTGATCGGCATTGGTGCGGATGTTAAGTTTGCGGTATTTATCGGCCCATTCCATCAGCTGTTTGTAGATAGGCCACGTCGGGGCATCTTCGGGCTTGAGGGTTTTGTCGACAAGTACCTCAATGATTTCAGAGTTTTTGGTGGCTACTTTACCGGCAATGACTTCACCTGTACTGCCGTCAATGGAGATGTAATCACCTTCCGAGAGTACCGTGTCGTTGCCGTGAACCCGCATTTCTCCTTTTTGATAGTCGATATTGAGCGCACCGCATCCAACAACGCAGACTTTACCCATCTGACGGGCTACCAGAGCTGCGTGTGATGTCATGCCGCCGCGTTCGGTGAGGATGCCTTCAGAGGCGGCCATGCCTTTGATATCTTCCGGGGAGGTTTCGATACGGACAAGAATAACCGCTTCTCCGCGTTTGCCTGCCTCGTAAGCATCCACTGAATTAAAATAGATTTTTCCGGTTGCAGCGCCCGGGCCGGCATTAAGGCCTGTGGCAATGAGTCTGCCTCCTGAAATGGCGGCCTTTTTTTCCGTCAAGTCGAAAATAGGTCTCAGCAGCTGGTTAAGCTGTTCGGGTTCAATTCGTAAAAGAGCCTCTTTTTCGTCAATAAGCTTTTCATTGTACATGTCATAAGCGATTTTGACGGCAGCCATTCCTGTTCTTTTGCCAACTCTGCACTGCAGCATAAAGAGCTTATCGTTCTCAATGGTGAACTCAATGTCCATCATGTCGTGGTAATGGTGTTCGAGAATCGAACGAATCTCTTCGAGCTGGTTATAGATATTGGGATTTTCTGCTTTGAGCTGTTCTATTTTCAGGGGAGTTCTTGTGCCGGCTACTACATCTTCGCCCTGGGCGTTCATAAGAAACTCGCCATAAAAAATATTGTCACCGGTAGCGGCGTCGCGGGTGAAAGCTACACCGGTTCCGCAATCCATGCCCATGTTGCCGAATACCATGGCCTGAACGTTGCAGGCTGTGCCCCAGTAACCGGGAATGTGATTGAGTTTGCGGTAAACAATCGCCCGTTCATTATTCCAGCTGTTAAAAACGGCGCCTATTGCTCCGATAAGCTGTTCGTTTGGGTCTTCAGGAAAAACTTTACCGGTTTTTTCAAGAATGGCGGCTTTGTATTTGGCAACAATGTCCTGGAGATCTTCAACCTCGAATTCGGTGTCGAGCTTGATGCCAAGTTCGTGTTTTTTATGTTCAAGTATTTTTTCAAACGGATCGATCTGTTTTTTATCGGTCGGTTTGAGGTCAAGCACAACATCTCCGTACATCTGAACAAAACGGCGGTAGCAGTCCCAGGCGAATCGAGGATTTCCTGATTTTCTGGCGAGACCCGCCACTGTTTTTTCATTCAGACCAAGATTGAGAATGGTGTCCATCATGCCGGGCATTGAGGCTCTGGCCCCTGAACGGACTGAGACAAGCAAAGGGTTTTCAGGATCACCGAACTTTTTGCCTAAAGCCTCTTCAATTTTGCGGAGTGCATCAGGGATATCATGTTCGAAAAGATTCCTTGGGTAATTTTTCTGGTTGTCGTAATAGTAGGTACAGACTTCGGTTGAAAGAGTGAAACCGGGAGGAACAGGAAGTCCGATGTTTGCCATTTCAGCAAGATTGGCCCCTTTACCTCCGAGGAGGTTTTTCATGGATGCATCACCCTCAGAAGACCCTCCAGAGAAACTGTAGATGTACTGTTTTTTGGTAGTCTTTTCGTTAGAACTCTCAGATTTTGGCATGACGGTTAGATGTAATTATTTTCGTTACAAAATAAAAAACATGAGAAGGCGGCGAAAAACCAGATGGAGTTTGCTATTTTTGTTCGAAGCGAAATTTAATAAAAAAACCGGCTCTAAAAACTACCTGAAAGGATAATTCATTCTGATTACTCATGAGTATTGAGCCTTTAGTCATTTTTTTTCAGGTTGTACGTTTAGCTGTGCCCTATACGCTTACCTCAGTAGGGGCAACATTTTCAGAACGTGGCGGCGTTGTCAATCTTGCTCTTGAGGGAATGATGCTTATCGGCGCGTTCGGCGCAGCGTTAGGTCAGTATCAGACAGGGTCGGCGATTGCAGGAGTTCTTTTCGCTCTTTTCTGTGGTCTTTGTGTCGCTTTGCTTTTTGCTTTTATCACCGTTACCCTGAAGGCCGATCAGATTGTTACCGGTATTGCCATCAATATTCTTGTTATGGGAGCTACCCGTTTCGGCCTCAGTCTTCTGTTTGGCAGTTCTATGACCTCGGCGCGTGTAGCTGGGATTGATGTTTCTTCTCTTTTCATGGACCCCCTGTTTTTTGCGGCTCTTTTTTCAGTTGCTGCCGGTCATCTGCTTCTGTTCAAGACTCCATACGGGTTGAGGCTTCGGGCTGTCGGCGAAAGTGCTGAAACTGCCGACAGTGCAGGGATCAATGTTGACGGTATGCGCTATTCAGGTGTTCTGATTTCCGGTGCCCTGGCAGCTCTTGCCGGAGCTTTTCTTGTATTTCAGCAGCACACCTTTACTGATAATATGTCGGCCGGTCGAGGTTATATAGCGCTGGCCGCTATGATAATCGGCAAATGGACTCCGGCGGGTGCTGCCCTTGCGAGCCTGATGTTTGCAGCCACTGAATCCATGGAAATCTGGCTCCAGACGGGATTTATTCCTTCCCAGCTTGTGCAGTCGCTGCCGTATGTCATTACTCTTTTAGTGCTTGCAGGATTTGTCGGCAGGGCTTCAGCTCCCCGGGATGCAGGTATTCCGTTTGAAAAAAATCGAAAATCAGAGTAGATTAACGATATCGGCAACCAGCTTCTCAATGCCTTTGGCGACCTCTTTTATTGTTGGTCCAAGCATATAGGCCGGGGTGCTCACAATGTTTCCTTTGTTGCTGATAACGGTGTTCCAGACAGGGCACTCAATGTGCCGGGCGCCCATGGATTCTATATGTGAGGATGTTTCTGCATCGTTGCCGATGGTCAGTTCGATATGTTCTTTACCCAGCACTCTGGCGGCTATGGCAGGCGCAATGCAGATAAAACCAAGCGGTTTTCCTGCTTTGTAGAAGGATTGAACTGCTCTTGCTACATCAATATTAACGTCGCATTCTGCAGCTTTAAAGGCATAATTGCTCAGGTTCTTTGCCGCACCGTATCCGCCGGGCAGAATAAGGGCATCAAGCGCAAGGGTATCGATATCTTTTACATCCGTAATGGAGCCCCGTGCAATTCGTGCCGATTCAACAAGGACATTGCGCGACTCGTTTTTCATCTCCTTGCCGGTGTAATGATTGACGACATCGTGCTGCATGATATCCGGCGCCAGACACACGGCTTCAACACCGGCTTTATCAAGAGCAAGCAGGGTAAGCACGGCTTCATGGATTTCCGATCCGTCAAGAAAACCGCAGCCCGAAAGAAGAACGCCTGTTTTTTTCATACAGTTTTTCAGTATTCCCCCGCGAATAAATGTGCCTTTCGTGAGGGTTCGTTAGTTATAATTGCCCTGAAACACCTATTTTAAAAGCTTCGTAAATGTTAGTTTCTCTCTTTTTATTGACTGAGTAAATCTAAATATTTTTTCACTAAGGATAATGATATGATTACTTCTAAAGGAACACTCCTCTTGATTATTGATGTTCAGGGCCGCCTGGCCGAGAACGTTTATCAGCCGGCAGTTCTGGAAAGCAATATCAGTAAGCTGATCCGGGCCTGCACGATTCTTGAGCTCCCCGTTCTGGTTACTGAACAGTACCCGAAAGGTCTTGGTCATACCATTGACTCTCTGAAGGAACTGCTGCCAAAGAGTGATCCTGTTGAAAAACTTTCATTCAGTTGTTGTGGAAACGATGAATTCATGAGCCGTCTCCGTTCATTCAAGCGCAATGATATTCTCATTGCAGGGATTGAAACGCATGTTTGCGTTTACCAGACGGCGGTTGATCTGATAGAATTCGGCTATAATGTGCATCTGGTGACCGATGCGGTTTCATCCAGAACTGAAGAGAACAAGCGGCTTGGTATCCGCTGTATTGAAAAAGCAGGAGCCTCCCTGACCAGTACCGAAATGGCTGTTTTTGAAATAGTGCATGTCGCAGAGGGCGAGCGGTTCAAGGCAATTTCAAAAATTATAAAAGAGTAAGCGGTCTCGGTTTTATTATTTGCCGATAGCAGCCTTCAGCATCGACTGCAGCCTCTCTCTGCCTTCAAAAATATCGGTTTCGATTTTCAGGTAATAACAGGGCCTCGAGGTAATAATGCGGATAAGTTCAGGTTGCCCAAGCATGCGGAAGTAGTCTTTTTCGGTTGTAATCAGGCTCAGTCCTTTTTTCCCGGCTTTCCTGCACACGGCCTTAAGTTTTCTTTCACTATAAGGCTTATGGTCACCAAAAAAACGGTGAGCTTCAACCGTTATCCCCTCTGCTTTCAGGCTGTCGATAAAGCTTTCGGGTGATGCAATGCCTGCAAATGCAAGAGCATGAAGGTTGTTGACGGAAGGAGCTTCATCTGAAGTGGCCAGGGTGCCTGAAAAGCAGACCAGCTCTCCGTTTTTTACACGGGCTTTTACGACAGGACGTCCTGTTTTTTCAAGCTCTTTCATGATGATTGCCGCCTTTTGCTCATCAGTGATTTTGTTGAGGATAATCAGGTCAGCCCTTGAAAGATTTTTCAGCGGCTCCCTGAGGCGGCCTTCCGGCAGCATTTTTGCTTTTATAAAGGGTTCAGCCGTATTGACGACGGCGATATTGAGGTTTCTCTCAATTGCCCGGTGCTGGAATGCATCATCGAGTATGATGACCCCGGGCAGTCGTTTGGCAAAGTGGTTGGTGATGTAGGTTACTGCATCCTTTCGTTTTTCAGCAACCACAACAAGAGCATCAGGGTTATTCCAGGCGAGCATGGCGGTCTCATCGCCAGCTTCTCTGCTGCTTAGTATGACTTTCTGTCCGTCGGAAACAAGCTGCACTCCTTTTGATTCCCGCAGGTAACCCCGTGACACGACTGCAGGTTTGCACCCGATCGAGAGGTAATATTTCACTACCCAGTCTACAAGAGGGGTTTTTCCTGTGCCGCCTGCCGAGAGGTTCCCGATGGATACAACCGGAATTGGTGATTTCCACGATTTTAAAAGCTTCCGGTCGAACAGTCTGTTGCGAAGCTGCACCATAGAGAGGTAGAGCAGTGCGAACGGTCTGAGAAGGAGTGAAAATGGGTTAATCATGGCCGAAACGGTCTGTAAGAGTTGCTGTATAGGCGCGAAGTTCTTCTTCGCTTTTAAATTCTGGCAGTTCAATACTGTGAAGAGTTACAGCCGCTCTGCTGAATGGTTTTGGGATTTCAAAGTTGTCCCAGCTTTTGAGTTTCCATGCCTTTTCGTAGCTGATGGCGGCAAAAATAAGCGGGCAGCGCTTGCTTGAGGCTATGCGCAGGGTGCCGTACTTGAACTGGCAGACAGGTCCCCGTGGTCCGTCCGGTGTCAGAACAACAAGACTTGCACTCTGGAGGGCTTTCTGCATGGCATGCTTTACTTCGTCGCCTCCTTTGGAACTTGACCCCCGGATAAGATTAAAATCAAGTTGCTCAAGAGTGTCAGAAAGAATACGTCCATCCTCAGAAAGGCTGACGACAGCAACTGTTTTTTTCTCAGGAAAAAGTGCCCGGGCCAAAAGCCATCCAACAATCATTTTACCGTGCCAGAATGAAAAAATCGCTCCTTTGCCCGAAAGCTCCATCTTCCATGCGTGTGGTTTTACTGAAATCCGGAGGCTTGCATAGAGAACCTTCAAGGCAAACGGAAGAATAGAGCGGGAAATCAGCGGTGCAATGGCCATAGGGGTAGAGTGTGGTACAGAAATAAATTTTTTTATTGTTTATTTTAGTGCTCTTGATTTATATACCGGCTGCTTGCTGTTCAGACGGGTACAATTTAACAAACCATGCCGAGAAACCCTCAGGGTCAAATACGGCAACTCCCTGCGTTAAGAGTCATGAATGTATTAATTATAGGAAGCGGTGCGAGGGAGCATGCCCTTGCCTGGGCTGCAGCAAAGAGCGGGCGCTCGGAGATTGTGTTTGTTGCCCCTGGCAATGGCGGGACTGCCCTGATGGGAGGCAAAGTTCGTAATGTTCCGCTGAAAGCCACGGCACTCGGTGAGCTGCTTGCATTTGCCCGTGATAACCAGGTCGCTCTTACCATTGTCGGTTCTGAGTCTCCGCTTGAACTGGGTATTGTCGATCTTTTCCGGGGTGCAGGTCAGCTTGTCGTCGGCCCTGCACAGGCCGCAGCACGCCTCGAATCAAGTAAGGTCTTTTCCAAAGAGTTTATGCATCGTCAAGGTATTCCTACGGCGGGGTATCATGTCTTTAGGGATTTTTCTTCCGCCAGAAGCTATCTCGAACTGCCGGAGACGCTCTATCCTCAGGTCATAAAGGCAAGCGGTTTATGTGCAGGAAAAGGGGTTTTTATTGCTCTCGACCGCCAGGAGGCGATGACCGCAATCAGTGAACTGTTTGAACATCGTATTTTTGGTGATGCGGCAAATGAAGTGGTCATCGAGGATTTTCTGCAGGGTCAGGAGGCGAGTGTTTTTGCCTTGACGGACGGAACCTGCTACCGGCTTTTTCTGCCGGCACAGGACCATAAACGTATCGGCAATGGCGATACCGGTAAAAATACCGGAGGTATGGGCGCCTATGCACCGGCGCCGTTGGTGACTCCAGCAGTGTTGCAGAAAGTGGAAGAGCGGATTATTCGGCCGACACTCAAGGGCATGAGAGACGAAGGATATCCCTATACCGGTTTTTTGTATGTCGGGTTGATGATCGATAACGGTGAACCTTCCGTTGTCGAGTACAATGCGCGTCTGGGCGATCCTGAAACCCAGGTGGTGCTTCCTCTGTTGAAAAGTGATTTTATAGCAGCACTGCTGGCCAGTGTTGATGGTACGCTTGGTGAGGTGCCGTTTGAAATGCACCGGAAATCGGCGGCAACGGTAGTTCTCGCCTCCGGTGGCTATCCTGATCATTTCGAAACCGGCATGCCGGTCACTATTGCCGATGATCTTGCCGAAATGGAGGACTGTCTGCTCTTTCATGCCGGAACAACCTTTGAAGGGGGCGTGCTGACTACCTCAGGCGGACGGGTTTTTTCAGTTACAGCTCTTGGCGATAACCTTCGCGAAAGTATTGACCGGGCTTATCTTGCAGTGGCAAAGATTGGTTTTGATGGAGCATATTACAGAACAGATATAGGGGCCAAGGCACTTTAAATTTTCAGTCACTTGTGGTTCTATGAAACTCTTCCGGCGCAAATTTGAGATTATCCAGGAACAGGCTTTTCGCGAGCTGCCCTATGAATGTTGCGGGCTGCTTGTAGGAAAAAAGAATACTGATCACCGAGGCAATATTGAAAACATCGTATACGAGGTTGCTCCCTGCGCCAATTGCCTCTATCATGGAAAAGAGCAGGGGTTTGAGATTTCCCGCAATGAGTATCTGGATGTCGAGCGTGAAGCCGAAAGAATCGGATACGAAATTATAGGCTCTTATCATTCACATATTAATTCCCCCGCTATTCCGTCCCTGCACGATGTTGATTTTGCCCGCGCCGGTCATACGCTGTTGATTATTTCATTGATGAATGCTCAACCCAGGGAGGTGACGGCTTGGCTCAGAAGAAATTCAGGAGGGTTTCACCAGGAACAGATTCGAGTGGTCGAGTAGTTTCGGCCCTCTTAGGGGACATAAACTCTTTAATAATTTTGTACATTACTTTTTTTTAAAGCTTACCAAGTATTAAACCCGGAAACAACGTGCCAAAGCGGGAAGATATAAAGTCGATTTTAGTGATTGGTGCCGGTCCTATCGTCATCGGTCAGGCCTGTGAGTTTGATTATTCGGGTACCCAGGCGTGCCGTGCACTTAAGGAAGACGGATACCGTGTTGTGCTGGTCAACAGCAATCCGGCAACCATCATGACCGATATAGAGTTGGCCGATGCCACCTATATCGAGCCGATCACACCGGAATATGTGCAGAAAATTATAGAACGTGAAAAACCTGATGCGCTCCTTCCGACGATGGGTGGGCAGACAGCTCTCAATATTGCTGTAAGTCTTGCCGAGTCCGGGATTCTTGAGCGTAACGGAGTCGAGCTGATCGGAGCAAAGCTTCGTGCAATCAGAAAAGCTGAAAATCGAGAGTTTTTCAGTACGGCAATGAAAAAAATCGGCCTCGAAATGGCCAAAGGTTTTTTTGTCCGCAACGAAAAAGAGGCTAAAGAGGCACTCGAAGAGATTGGTCTTCCCATAGTTATCCGCCCTTCATTTACGCTTGGCGGTACCGGCGGCGGGTTTGCCGAAACAAAAGATGACTTTTATGAAGCGGTGCGCAGGGGTCTTGCCGAAAGTCCTATCTCGGAAGTACTTGTTGAGGAGTGCTTGATCGGATGGAAGGAGTTTGAGCTTGAAGTTATTCGTGACCTGGCCGATAATGTCATTATCGTCTGCTCAATTGAAAATTTTGATCCCATGGGCGTGCATACCGGCGACAGCATTACTGTTGCCCCGGCTCAAACACTCACTGACCGTCAGTATCAGGAACTCAGGGATGCTTCAATTCGGATTATCAGGGAGATCGGTGTCGAAACAGGCGGAAGCAATATCCAGTTCGCCATCAATCCGCTGAACGGCCGTATTGTGGTGATCGAGATGAATCCCCGCGTATCGAGAAGTTCTGCATTGGCATCAAAGGCAACCGGATTTCCGATTGCTAAAGTTGCAGCCAAACTTGCCGTAGGCTACACGCTTGACGAAATTCTTAATGATATAACCAGAACGACTCCGGCCAGTTTTGAACCGGCTATTGATTACTGCGTTGTCAAGATTCCCCGCTGGGATTTTGAGAAGTTCAAAAATGTTGATGCACGTCTCGGTGTACAGATGAAGTCGGTCGGTGAAGTCATGGCTTTTGGACGGAATTTCAGGGAAGCACTGCAGAAGTCGCTGCGTGGCCTTGAAATTGGTCGCGCCGGACTTGGCTCGGACGGCAAGGATGTCATGAACGTCCTTGATATGACGCAGCAGCAGAAAAAGTTTGCCAAAGACGATATTCTTGAAAAAATCAGGATACCTAAAGCTGACCGCATATTTTATCTTCGTTACGCCTTCCAGGCCGGTGCAACCATTGAAGAGGTTCATAAGTCAACAGGCATTGATCCATGGTTTCTTGATAATATCTGCCAGATTGTTGAGCTTGAAAACGATCTCCGGGAATTGGCTGCAGCTGACCGGACCTTATGAGCTATCTAACAAGGATATTAGAGGAAAAGCAGCGGGAAGTACAGCAGTTGAAACAAGAGAGACCCTCTCAACGCTATGTTGCATTGCAGGGCTCTTTTGCTCCGGCACGTGATTTTACCGCTGCGCTGAAAAGTAAGGATGGGGAGTTAAAGCTGATTGCTGAAATAAAAAAAGCATCACCATCCCGAGGTCTTATAGTCAGCGATTTCGACCCTGTTGCCATTGCCCGCCGATATGGAGAGCTTGGTGCAGCAGCTTATTCCGTGCTTACCGATCGCACTTTTTTCCAGGGTTCAAACGACTACCTTCAATTGGTCAGTCGTTCCTTTTCCCTGCCGGTACTGCGCAAGGATTTCATTATCGATGAATCCCAGATTTTTCAGTCCCGGCTTATCGGCGCTGATGCTATTCTGCTGATTGTCGCAGCGCTCGATCCATGCCAGTTTGGCGATTACCTGCAGTTGGCACTGAGCATCGGTCTGCATGTGCTTGTAGAAGTGCACGACCGCAAAGAGCTTGACAGAGCTCTTGAAAAAGGTGCTCTGCTGATCGGGGTCAACAACCGCGACCTGAAAGACTTTTCTCTCAAGCTTGAGACCTCCATAAACCTTCGTCCGTTTATTCCTTCAGAGGTTGTTGCTGTTGCTGAAAGCGGCATGTTGACCGCCGCCGACATTGCTCTTATCAGGCAGGCATCGTTTGATGCCGTGCTGATAGGAGAAGGGCTGCATACAAGTACCGAACTTCGTGAGGTTATCTGGTCATAGCCTTGATGGTCGCTGCAGTTTTTACCGGATCGGCCGCCTTGAAAAATGCCGTGCCGGCAATCAGGGCATCGGCCCCTGCTGAAACGGCTGCCTGAGCGTTTTCTTCCGTTATGCCGCCGTCAATGGCAATGGTCATGCCGGGATTCACGCGCCTGCGCATCTCGTGAAGCTGTTCGATTTTTCCAATCGATGAAGGTATAAACTTCTGTCCGCCGAACCCGGGATTAACCGACATCAGCAGCACCAGATCGAGATCCGGCAGAATGGCCTCGAGCGTTGAAACCGGCGTTGCCGGATTAATTGAGACACCGGCCTTGACGCCGAGGCTTTTAATGAACTGAATGGTGCGGTGCAGGTGCGGGCAGGCCTCCTGATGAACGGTTATCTGATGGGAGCCAGCTTTAACAAAATCCTCAATAAAACGGTCCGGAGCCGCAATCATCAGATGCGTATCGATAATCATCGATGTACATGCTGCAACAGCCTGTACAATGAATGGGCCAAAGGTGATGTTGGGGACAAAGTTTCCGTCCATGACATCGCAGTGCATCCAGTCTGCTCCCGCTTTTTCAGCTAACTCTATCGAGTGTTTTAGACGGGTGAAGTCAGCCGAAAGAATGGATGGAGCCAGAAGCGTTGATGATGCTTGCATGATTATACTTCCTTAATCGTGAAAAAAAATTAATTCGCCAAATAATTAAAATGCTTCGCCAATTCCAAAATTGAAGGTAAAGTCGCTGAGCTTCCACGTTGAAATCCTCCAGGCTTCGCTCTGGGTAGGATCACGCAGTTTATAGGCAAAATCAAACCGGAAGGGCCCGATAGGAGATCCGACTCGCAGTCCTATGCCTGCATCCCATGCATAGTTATTGATCATCGATGCCAGACTGAAGGCGTATTGGCCGGTTCTGTCCCAGATGTTGCCTGCATCGGTAAAGAAGGTTAATCCCGAAGATTGGTTAAAAAGCTTGAAAAATTTAAGGCGGTATTCCAGATTAAGTTCAAGCTTGACGTCGGCTCCAAAATTGGATACTACATTGTTCGAACTGTTGGCCGGTCCAAGGTTATTGAAAAGCCACCCTCTCATACTGTTGGCTCCTCCCGCATAAAAACGGCGTTCTTCCGGTGTCGATGCAGCTTTTCCCCAGGGTGTCATCCATCCAATTTTACCTCTTCCGGCTATTTGGCTTTGCGGTGACAGGTTTTCCGTAATGCTCAGCGCCGGTTCTAATTTAATGTACTGAGTATAGAAGGTGCCGAATATCTGAGGGTCACTGCCGGTGAACCCGTAGTATGTTCTGGTGTCAAGATATTTATCGATCAACCAGGGAATGGTTCCGCAATCTTCAAGAAGAAGGTCAAGGTTCCAGATCGTTTTTTCCGCAGGAACGCTTTTGCGGTTTGTAAAGTTGTAGCGAAGCCGGAAGGTCTGGTCGATATGGGTTTGCAGAAGGCTGTCAATTCCGGCATTGACAGCGGCGTTGTTGGAAGGGTCAATTCCAATATTCTGGGCAAGATTTTTTGTGAAGAGCTGCTTGAATCCTCTGAGAGAATCGCTTTTGACAAGCGCAATTTCAAAAAAATCGAATGCCAGGTTTGAGGACGGAGTCAATTTAGCGTTGTATGTTCCCCGGATCAGTCCGATCTGGCTTGAGAGGAGTACCGGTTGTGTTGAACTCGTGTACTCGGCTGTCACTGAATAGAAGTTGCCCGGTTTTTTAAGAACCGGCATAATGAGGCTGCTTTTCAGATTGAATTCATTGGGAACCACCTTCGTGTATTGCGACGGGTCAAGGTTTGTGAGCAGTCTGTTGTTGTCACCTAACTGACTGCCGAATTCCGCTGATAAAAGGAACTGTTCTGCTCCTCCGAGCAGGTTTCTGTCTTCATAAGCCAGAGAACCGGCAAAATAGAGGGAGCCATAGCGGTTGTCAGCAAGTAACTTTGGTTCTATCTGGTGCCTTGGTGCAGTTTCAAGATGAACAGTGGTGAAGAGCTTGTCGGCACGTATCGAGTCGGGAGTGATGTAAATGGACGAAAATATATTGGTTCTGCCGAAATTCTGCAGGGTACGCTGTTCAAGACTTTGCCGGGTAACCTTTCCCGGGCGGAATTCAATGGCGGAGGTAATGAGATCAGTGGATATTTTTTGTTTTCCGATAACTTTCCCGCTGATCTTATCCTGTGTAAAGTTTTTTTCTATGGGGGAAGTATCGCTCTTCATGGGGTTATGGACAACAGCATATACCTGTCCATATTTCAACTGTGCCGGCAGGTTGAGTTTAAACAGGACTCCTGCACGATGTCCAACCGTATCAACCTTGATGCGGATACTGTCCTCATGAAACAACGCATAACCCTCTTCCTTAAAAAAAGAGATAGTACGGTTTCTTTCGTCGATCAGCCGCTCAACCGAAAAAACGTCGTTGATTTTCAGGCGCTTTTTCTCCAGATAGCTGGCCTGAAGTTCCCTTGAAATTTTTTCAAGTCCCTCGTATTTCAGTGAATCGATTTTGGACGGTTCATGTTCACGGATCATAATTTTCAGATCCACCCTCTGGCCATTGCCTTTTTTGTCAATCGCAGAGTCTACATCAGCAAAAAAATATCCCTTATAGGTATAGAGTTTTTTGATGAGAGTGAGATCTTTTTGAAACTCCTCCTGATTGAAAGGCTTAAGCGCTCCGGCGAAGAGGCCGAGTCCAAGAAAAGATTTACGTTCTGATGTGGCAATAACATGCAGGAGCTCCTCGTTCGTGGTGGCTTTATTGCCGGAGAAGCTTATTTTGCCTACAAATGTCGCCGTCGTTGATGGGTCTTTATCTGCACTGGCTGATTGGCCATATACCGAAATGGCACAGAGCAAAAGGAGTGCAATAAGAGTACATGCTTTTGCTCTGGACATGAACAGAGTTCCGTTTTCCTATGTTAGCGGCTCTTCATCACTGTAGCCAAAGTCTTCGTCGGTAGGATAGTCAGGCCATACTTCGTCCAGGCTTTCATACATTTCATCGCTTTCCGGAAGATCAATCAGGTTTTCAATGACCTGTTGCGGTGCTCCTGTTCTGTTTGCGTAATTAATCAGTTCATCTTTTGTGACGGGCCACGGTGCGTCAGCTATATAACGGGCGAGATCTAAATTCCAGTACATACTACGTCGATTGATTTATTCAGGTTAAGAGTTATTGCCTTGTTCTTCAGGTGAAGTCTTTTGTATCGTAATGAACTTGTCCGGATTTGCCGAATCAAAGAAGTATGCTGTAGGATTGACTACAACGTTGTCTTTATGTACCTCGTAGTGCATGTGCGGTCCGGTTGATACGCCGGTATTGCCGGAAAGCGCAATGATGTCTCCCCGTTTTATTTTCTGACCCTGGCGTACCAGCGCTTTTGATAGATGGGCATAGACTGTTTTATAGCCGTAGCCATGGTTTATCGTAATTTTTTGCCCATACCCCTTGTCATAGCCTGAATAAGCTACAATGCCATCGCCGGTCGACTGTACCCTTGTGCCTTCAGGTACGGAAAAATCGATTCCGGCGTGAAACAGGGGGACATGATAGATAGGGTGTACCCGAACTCCGAAATTGCTGGTAACTGCTCCTCCGACAGGTCTGATATTGGGTATGCTTGAAAAAAAAGAGGTAGGAGTGGGGTTTTCAGTGAGTTCGCCTTTTTCATAGGTATTCTCTTTCTGAAAATCAATCTGCTGAATCAGCTGCTCAATCATCTGTTCCGTACTTGCAAGAAGCCCTTCGGTAGATCGGGTCTGATTGTTTTTTTGACTGGAATCGACAGGCTGTTTATCTTCCGCAAGCGTAAGAGACGGAGCTAATAAAAGAGAGGTGAACAGTATAAAGGAGAAGAGCGTATTATCTGAGGATAAGTGCGTAAAAAGAAATGCATGCACTTTTCTTCTGAATTCAGAGAGATATATAAATGGTTTTGCTGAAAACATGCAATATCCGGATTATGTGCCGTAACAATGGGCACTGATGAATGATCGACAAATATAAATAAACTTTTTTTTATAAGTCAATGATTAGTGGGCTTCAAACCAGTTTTTTCCTATGCCGGTGTCTACCTCGACCGGTACGGTTTTTAGTCCGCAAGTTATTGCAGCATCAATCATTGCTTTCTCAATCAGTCCGGAAAGCGGTATTTTTTCATCATCTGTTGTTTCAAAAAGCAGTTCGTCATGTACCTGTAGAAGCATGATGGATTTCATCTTCTCTTCGCGCATGCGCTCGCTGCAGAGGATCATGGCGTATTTAATGATATCGGCTGCTGTACCCTGGATCGGTGTATTCATGGCGGCCCTTTCAGCAGCCTTCTTCAGGTTTGTATTCCGGCTGTTGAGATCAGCAATATAACGGCGCCTTCCAAGAAGGGTTGAGACATAGCCGTCTTTTCTGCCCGCTTCTATAATGTTTTGCAGTGCATCGAACAATCCCGGATATTTTGAGATATAGGTGTCGATAATGGCTTTTGCTTCTTTTTGTGAAATATTAAGTCTTTTTGAGAGGCCGAAAGGCATAATGCCATACAGTACACCGAAATTTACCTCTTTTGCTTTGCGACGCATATCGCTGTCAATCTCCGTAGTCCCGAAAATCACTTTTGCGGTTGCTGCATGGATGTCTTCATGGTTTCTGAATGCGTCAAGGAGCTGACGGTCGCCGGAGATTTCAGCAGCAATCCGCAGTTCAATCTGGGAATAATCAGCGGAGAGCAGCCATTTATCTGCAGATGAGGGTATGAATGCCCTGCGGATCTCTTTTCCAAGTGTAGTGCGGATAGGAATGTTCTGCAGGTTCGGTTTGGAAGAGGAGAGCCTGCCGGTAGCAGTGATATGCTGGTTAAACGAGGTGTGCAGTCTGCCGGTCCGGGGATGTATCATTTTAGGCAGAGCGTCGATATAGGTCGTTTTGAGCTTCTGGAGGCTCCGGTATTCGAGGAGATCACTTGCAACAGGATGAAGTGGTGCCAGTTCCTCAAGCACTTCAACATTGGTTGAAAAGCCGGTTTTTGTTGTTTTTTTTGGCGGCAGTGCCAGAACATTGAACAGGATATGTGCAAGCTGTTTGGGTGAATCAATATTGAACACGGAGCCTGATGCCGAATAAATCTTTTCCGTCAGCAGCGCCAGCTCTTTTGTGGCAGCTTCAGAGGCTTTTTCAAGGCTTTTGGAGTCGATGCAAATCCCTTCATACTCCATTGCTGCAAGGACGGCAACAAGGGGGAATTCTATGTTTTCGCAAAGCCAGAGCAGCTCCTTTTCATGTTCAAGTTTTTTTCGGAACATATCTTCAAGCTGAAGGGCAACGTCCGCATCCTGACAGCCATAGTCCGACAGCTTTGTGGGCTCTATGTCGAAAATATTCAGTTTTGTTTTGCCTGTTCCGGCAAGTTCTTCAAAGGTTGTTGTCTTGTACCCGAGATGACGGGCCGCAAGATCATCGAGATTGTGCTGTTCTTCCGGGTCAAGTACATAGCTGGCCAGCATGCTGTCAAATCCCACAGGCGAGAGCTCGATACCGTATTTTTTCAGGACAAGGATGTCGTATTTAAGATTTTGACCGGTTTTAAATAGTAAGGGATTTTCCAGAACAGGTCTTAGTTTTTCAAGGGTGCTCTCTCGTTGAAGAGCGGTGTTGGCAAAGGATATAAAGCGGGCCTTCCCCGGTTCAATTGAAAATGATATACCGGCCAGCTCCGCTTCAAAGGTATCAAGACTTGTTGTTTCCGTATCTACCGCGACCCGCCTGACGTTTTCAAGCGAGAGAATAAGGTTATCCAGTTTTTCTGCCGTATCGACAAGAGCATAGTCGGCCCCGGTTTGCGGTGACCGGAGCTCAGGCTCTGTTTCGGCCGCTGTATCGGTTGGGTGCTTCTCGAATTGAGCCTCTTCAGTTGGGGAGTGCTCATCATCATAGAAGACAGCCGGAAGTCTCGCTATGATGGATTTAAGGCCAAGCTTGTGCAGTAAAGGCAGCAGTTTTGTCCTGTCCGGTGTTCCGCACGCCAGCTCTTTCAAGGTAACATCAATCTGCAGATCGGTACGTATGGTTACAAGCTCTGTTATCAGATCAAGTCGCGGTTGAAATTCCTCAAGGCTTATGCGGTTTTTCGGGGAAATATCGTCCAGATGCTTGTAAATATTCTGCAGGGAGCCGTATTTGTCCAGCAGGGCGGAGGCCGTTTTAGGCCCGATCCCTCTTGCCCCCGGAATATTGTCTGAGGTATCACCTGTCAGAGTAAGAAACTGAGTGAACAGTTCAGGTGCTACCCCGAACTGTTCAGCAATCTCCTTTTGCCCGAGCAGTTCCAGCTCATTCTGGTTTTTTCCCGGCCTCAGGATGTTTACTCCATCATGAACAAGCTGGGCAAGATCCTTGTCAGGCGTTACAATATAAACCTGGCACCTGTCTTCGAATTTTCGCGATGCTGTCCCGATAAGATCATCAGCCTCATATCCAGGGGCTTTTAACAGTGGAATATCGAGCGCATCAAGCAGTTCGAAAACGGCATCAAGCTGCATGATGAGGTCTTCAGGCGGCGCCTGTCGATTGGCTTTATATGCAGGATAAATATCATGGCGAAATGTTTTCTCTTTGCTGTCAAAGACCGCTGCAAGATAGTGCGGCTTATAGGTTTCAAAGATTTTAAAGAGCGCCGATGCAAATCCGTAGATCGCGCCTGTCGGCATGCCGTCCCTGCTTGTCATGCCTGCCCGTTGCAGGGCAAAAAAAGCCCGGTAGACAATGGCCATCCCGTCGATGAGAAAAAGGGCCGGCTTTTCATGGCGCGGTGTATTCACTTCAGCGGTTATCTCCTGGTTGGCGGGAAGAAAGAATTCCAATTGATTATTGCTCATTCTGCAACTACCCCGTAACTGCCAAGCACCTTGACCATTGTTGCAAATTCCCTGAGATGGTTAAGCGCGTTGTGAATATTCTGTTCATGCTGATGACCGATAAAATCGACATAAAACATATACTCAAACGCTTTTTTCCTGAACGGCCTCGATTCTATTTTCGCCAGATCAATATCACGCATGGCAAATGTTGCAAGCGCCTTAAAGAGCGATCCTTGCTCATTGGGAAGCGTGAAAGCAATTGATGTCTTATGCTGTGAGGTATCCGGCCTTGTCTTAAAGCGTAATGGCTCGCTTATGTCTGAATGTGCAATACAGAAAAACCGTGTAATGTTCCATTCCTCATCCGCCAGGTTTTCCTGCAGAATTTCAAGCCCGTAAAGTTCTCCGGCCCTTTTTGAAGCTATGGCAAGTTTTGTTGGATCGTGTTCTGCCGCAATTATTTTTGCACTGCCCGCAGTGTCATAGGCAACTTCAGGTTTGATGTGCCTGTGTGTAGAAAAAAAATTACGGCATTGAGCCAGCGCTTGCGGATGAGAAAGTGCTTTCAGTGCACCCTCTATTGTTGCATGGTGGATGCCAAGCAGACAGTGTTCAACTTTGACAAAGGTTTCAGCAACGATAGTTACCGGGTGCTGGAGCAGAAGGTCATAGTTTTGATGAATGCTTCCTCCCAGTGAATTTTCTATTGGAATGACCGCATACTCTACCTTGCCGTGTTCTACAGCAGCAAAAACCTCTTCAAACGATTCGAATGGTTTTGGTTCACCGATCCTGAGCGCGGCAATCTCACCGTAGGCTCCGGGTTCTCCCTGATAGGCGGTTATCAAGTTTGTCATTGTTTTTTCTTGTTATTAACTTGCACGAATGCCGTTGGATTTGATTTTATTTAAAGAAAATAAATCTATTATCATAGGCAGGGTGCATCGGGAATAATAAATCAGCAGTTTTTTATTATGTCAGGACATAGCAAATGGGCAACCATTAAAAGGAAAAAGGCGGTAACTGATCAGAAAAGAGGCAGTTTGTTTACCAAACTGGTCAAGGAGATTACCATAGCGGCAAAAATGGGTGGAGGCGACCCGTCGGGAAATCCCCGTCTCAGGCTCGCTGTCGATACTGCAAGGGATAATTCCATGCCGATGGACAATATTTCGCGTGCCATCAAAAAAGGGACAGGGGAGCTCGAAGGTGTCACCTACGACGAGATCACCTATGAAGGCTACGGTGCTGCAGGGATTGCACTGATTATTGAAACCGCGACGGACAACCGTAACCGTACAGTTGCTGACATCCGTCACATTATGAGTCGTAACAATGGCTCACTCGGTGAAAGCGGCAGTGTGAGCTGGATGTTCCATCGTAAGGGCTCTCTTGATGTTCCAAAATCGTCCGCTGGTGAGGATCAGCTGATGGAAATTCTCCTCGATGCAGGTCTCGAAGATCTCAGCGCCGATGATGAGAACTATTTTACCGTCATTACGGATATCAAGGATCTTGAAAACGTAAAAAAAGCGCTTAACGACGCAGGTATTGCTTATGAAAATGCAAAAATAGATCTTATACCTGAAAATTATATAGAACTCGAAGCAGAGGATGCCCGGAAAGTCATCAAGTTGATTGATGCGCTTGAAAACAATGACGATGTGCTGTCGGTATACAGCAATATGGAGATCAGTGAGAGTGCCATGAGCAGCTTAAACGAATAAAGAATGGTTGTTCTCGGCATTGACCCCGGAAGTCTGAATACCGGATATGGTGTCATTCGTCACAGTGCCGGAGTTTTTTCCGTTCTTGTATGCGGTGTGATCCGTCTTCATCCCGGCCGTAGTCATGCTGAGAGGATTGGAACGATATATCAGGAGCTGGCAGCGGTTATTGATGATTTTCAGCCTGAACGGGTAGCGTTGGAAACTGCTTTTTTAAGCAGAAATGTGCAGTCAGCTCTTAAGTTGGGTCAGGTGCGTGGTGCCGTTATCGCTCTTGCGATGAACCAGCGTCTGGTGCTGCATGAATATGCTCCGCGTGAAGTGAAATCGGCGATAACCGGCAAAGGGGCGGCAAGCAAGGAGCAGGTTGCATTTATGGTAACAAGAATGCTTGGACTT
Organism: Chlorobiaceae bacterium; assembly: GCA_037143555.1. Lineage (GTDB taxonomy): Bacteria > Bacteroidota > Chlorobiia > Chlorobiales > Chlorobiaceae > Chlorobium. The sequence goes on along the minus strand of JBAWYL010000005.1, from coordinate 102,349 downwards.
TCAGTTGTACCTAAGCCTTACGATGTTACCGATGCACTTGGAATCGCATTATGTGATCTGCTTAGAGGAGAGAGTCGAAAAGCTCTTCTTCCCGTTAAAAAAGCCCGATCCTGCCGTAGCAGCTGGTCGAATTTTATAGCCTCATCACCTGATAAGGTTATCCGGTAGTTTTCCGGGGAATTGATTGTGGAATTGTTTGCGTTTCAAGAGTTGCTATGACTCAATAAAAAAATCATTGCTGTGGAAGGTCGTATCTTTAATCTGCCGAATGCGCTTAGTTTTCTGAGAATAATACTGATACCCTGGTTTCTCTATTATTTTCATACCGGCCATATCAAAACGGCCATTGTCATTATGGTTGTAGCTGTTTTGACCGACTGGTTTGATGGTCAGGCGGCCCGCTGGACCAATAATGTTTCCGAAATGGGCAAAATTCTTGATCCGCTTGCCGACAAACTCTGTCTTGCCAGTGTAGCTGTTTATTTTCTCTGGATCGGTCAACTCCCTTTGTGGTTTGTGATTTTTGCGGTTCTCCGCGATACGCTCATTTTTATCGGGGCCGCTTATGTTCGAGTCCGCTATGCCGTTGTGACAACATCTCTCTGGCCGGGAAAATGGGCTGTTGGCTTTGTCTCCATGATGTTTATTGCAATGGTTTGGCCACATCCCGTTTTTCAGCACTATCCAGTGAAGGAATTCTTTTTATACCTCTCCTCCATCATGCTTCTCTACTCCTTTTTTCTGTATTGTGTGAGGTTTTACAGAATTCATAAGGGCGTGGACTACGTTGCCTGAGTTGTCACCTGCCTGTTTTATGGGATGCCATCGAGCTCGGCAGGGTATTGATAACTTTTTCTGAGAAAAATAAATCGCAATGCCTATATGATCTAACTTGCTAATATAGCGTATCTTGCGTTTGTTAACGATCTTTATCGTGTATAGCTCGGAAATGTTGATAACTTGTTGACGGAATGTGGGCAGGTGTTTAGAAACGCCCTGTTTCTGAGTTCAGGGCGTTCTAACGAGGATGAATATGGCGGTTATTGTTTTTTTGCCACAACAGTAGCCATCAGGGAAGCTTCACAGACCAGTTCCCCCCGCACATAGGCTTTTGCATCAAACTGGCAGACGCTTCGGCGCATGTTGGTCATGGTTGCTTCAATAACAAGGGTGTCACCGGGAAGTACCGGTTTCCGGAAGCGGGCCTTGTCGATACCCATGAAGTAGACAACACTCTCCTTGATTTTATCATTACCGTTAAGCATCATGATGCCGCCGGTCTGAGCCATGGCTTCAAGGATGAGTACGCCGGGCATGATAGGATTCCCGGGAAAATGACCCTGAAAAAACGGTTCGTTCATGGTCACATTTTTGATCGATACAATTTTTTCGTCAAGTTTAAACTCAACAATCTTGTCGATTAAAAGGAAGGGATAGCGGTGGGGGAGAATATTCAGAATTGCGTTGATGTCAAAAATAACACCGGCTTTTTTGTCGTGCTGGTACTGTCTGGCAAGCTTGTTGCGATCGGCATACTTTTTAAGCTGCTTGACAAATTCCACATTCGAAGCATGACCGGGTCGCGCCGCAAGCACCTGCGCCTTTATCGGCATGCCAAGCAGGGCGATATCTCCAAGGAGGTCAAGCAGTTTATGCCGGGCAGGCTCGTTTTTAAAGCGTAGTTCACGGTTGTTGAGAATGCCGTTTTCACCAAGCAGCAGATGCTCGCTCTCTATGCCAAGTTTTTTTCCAAGTGAGTCAAGCTCCTCTTTTTGCATGGTTTTATCGATAATGACAATAGCGTTGTCTATATCGCCACCCTTGATGATGCCTTGATTTGCAAGTGCCTCCACTTCGCTGAGAAAGCAGAATGTTCTGCAAGGGGAAAAATCCTTCAGAAATTCAGTTTCCAGATTAAAAAGACCCGAATGCTGAGATCCGAGTGCCGGGTTTTTGTAGTCCACCATGACGGTTATTCTGAAGTCATCAAGAGGCAGCGCTACAATATCGACACTGTTTTCAGCATCATGATATTCAATAGTTTCATCAATGACCAGGTAGTTTTTCGGTTCCTCCTGTTCCTTGAATCCGGCTTCGATCAGTGCCTTGGCAAATGGGTATGAGCTTCCATCCATAACCGGAGGTTCCGGTCCGCTCAGTTCAATGCGGCAGTTGTCAATCAGGAGGCCGTAAAGAGCGCCGAGCACGTGTTCAGTGGTATGGACTTTTACGCCGTCGAGGCCGATAGTGGTACCCCGCAGCACATCAACGACATTGTCGATCAGCGCCGGTATTTCAGGACTGTTTTCAATATCTGTCCGGATGAAGCGGTATCCGTAATTGACCGGAGCAGGTTTAAAGGTGATCATGCACTCTTTGCCGGTGTGCAGTCCTGTACCCCAGAGGGAAACTTCTTTTTGAAGTGTGCGCTGATGAATAAGCATAGTGTAATCGTTGCTCCTGCCTCGTAATGCAGTACAGGAAATGAACTTGAATTGTAATGATGAAAAACTCTAAACTTTGAAGATAATAAAGATCAGATTCCTCTTCAAATCAGGCTGATTTGTCGTTGCCCGAACAGGCTCCTTATGACAAGCTCTGACTTGAAAAGTGTCTCAGGGCTTTTTCAAGCAGGATCGGATGGGAAATCCTGTTACCGGCAATAATACTTTGTCCTTGAAAAACATCCTCTTCTCCTTTAAAGTCGGTGACTCTCCCTCCTGCTTCCCGTACAAGCAGGACGCCCGCTGCAAAATCCCAGGGAAAAAGCTTGTATTCCCAAAACCCGTCAAAGCGACCGCAGGCAGTATAAGCAAGATCTATAGCTGCTGAACCTGCACGCCTGATACCTGCAGAGTCCTCAATAACCTCCTTCATCATGCCGAAATAAGAATCAATATAGTGGTACTCAGTGAACGGAATACCGGTCGCCATAAGAAAACTCTCTTTGTCTGAGCGGTTTGAGACCGTGATCGGTTTGCCGTTCAGGTAAGCGCCGCAACCTTTTTCCGCAGTAAAGAGCTCCTGAAGAACAGGCTGAAAAACAACAGCCGTCAGCAGTTCATTATTGCTGTCCTTCAAAGCGATACTTATTGAAAAAACTGGAAATGAGTGAATAAAGTTAAGGGTGCCGTCAAGAGGATCAACAATCCAGGTTCTTCCTGAAGTACCGTTAATCACGGTACCTTCTTCACAGAGCATACTGTCATCAGGAAAACTTTCTGTGATAATAGCGCTGATCGCCGCTTCACAGGCCTTGTCAACCTCAGTAACAAAATCTTTGAAATTTTTGCCCTCGATTTCATGCTGAGAGAGTTCTCCGAATTTATCAAGAGTAATCGCTCCGGCAGCATGCGCAGCCCTGATGGCCGCCTGCAGTTCCTTGCTTTGTGTTTCCATGAGTATCAGACCCTGTGGGTTAAATAATAGCGATCAATATAACATTTCAGCTCATTCTTTTTTTTAATGGTATTCCTCGTAAAGCTCGAAATTTAGCACTTTAGTGATGGGGCATGGGAATTATCCTGGTGATCTCTCTGTTTCTTATGTATAATGATAGCATGCATTTATAATTGTAACCCCGACAGCAATGAAACTCAACAGTATAAAACTTGCATTGTGTATTGGATTATGTTTTGTGTTTGCTTTTGCAGGCAGCACATTTACACCGCAGCCCGGTTCGGAGTGGTATTATACAATACTCCATAAGCCATCATGGAATCCGCCAGACTGGCTGTTTCCTCCTGCGTGGTCGCTGTTATTCCTGCTTATGGGAATCGCTCTCTACCTCGTTGTGCAGCAGAGGTCTGAAAAAATAAACATACAGCCTGCCCTTGTGCTTTTCGGTCTTCAGCTTCTCCTGAATCTTGGCTGGTCAGCCGCATTTTTCGGACTTCATTCCCCTTCGAAGGCTCTTGCAGTTATTGTATTGCTCTGGCTCGCCATCGTATTGACAATAGTGAAGTTCAAAGCTGTTTCCCCGACCGCTGCATATCTGCTTATACCCTACCTTCTATGGGTAAGCTTTGCATCGTATCTCAACTTTACGATCTGGCAGATGAATTTCTGAAAGTCAGAAAAAACAAAAAGCGCAGTGGAAGCTGCGCTTTTTGTTTTTTAGAGATGTCTCCAGTGGATATTAATCGTCTTCGTTTGAGCGAAGGTTTTCCAGAACGCCGAAATCCTCAAGTGTGGTGACATCACCCTTGATCTCATTGCTTGTGGCAAGTTCGCGAAGAAGGCGGCGCATGATTTTTCCGCTGCGTGTTTTCGGCAAGCCTTTTGCCCATCTGATCTCATCAGGTTTTGCAATAGGTCCGATCTCTTTGGCAACGTGATTGCGCAGATCTTCACGCATCTTCATATCGCCTATATATTCATCCTTCAGCGTTACAAAGGCGACGAGAGCATTGCCCTTAAGCTCATCCGGACGGCTGACAACAGCTGCTTCTGCAACGGCTTCAAAGGAAACAAGGGCACTTTCAACCTCACTGGTACCAAGACGGTGGCCTGAAACGTTGACCACATCGTCAACACGTCCCATTATCCAGATGTAACCGTCTTCATCCTTGCGTGCACCGTCACCGGTAAAGTACATGCCCGGGAATTCCGACCAGTATGTTGATTCATAACGCTTGTTGTCCCCATAGATAGTGCGGAGCATTGACGGCCATGGCTGTTTAATGACAAGATATCCGCCTTCATTAGCTTTGCACGGTGTGCCGTCTTTGTGGACAACATCCACAGCGATACCTGGCAGTGGCCGTGTCGCCGTGCCGGGTTTTGTCGGGGTTGCGCCGGGAAGAGGAGAGACCATGATACCGCCGGTTTCAGTCTGCCACCAGGTATCAACGATAGGGCATCTTTCCTGTCCTACAACATTGTGATACCACATCCATGCTTCCGGATTAATTGGTTCGCCTACTGTACCCAGCAGACGGAGCGAGCTGAGGTTGTGTTTTGTAACCCATTCGTCACCTGCGCGTATAAAGGCGCGGATAGCGGTCGGAGCGGTATAGAGGATGGTGACCTTGTGGCGGTTGATGATATCCCAGAACCTGTCCCACTGAGGGTAGTTTGGCGCACCTTCATACATAAGAAGTGTCGCGCCGTTAAGCAGCGGTCCGTAAACCATGTAGCTGTGTCCTGTTATCCAGCCTACATCTGCTGTACACCAGTAAATGTCCTCATCCTTGATATCGAAAACGTATTTGAAGGAGCTCGCAGCATGCACCATATATCCTGCCGTCGTATGCAGGATACCTTTCGGTTTTCCGGTTGAACCGCTGGTATAAAGCACAAAAAGCGGATGTTCTGATTCTACCTCGACAGGCTCACACTCATCAACGGCCAGACCCATAAGATCATGCCACCAATGGTCCATGCCGTTATGCATATGAACCTCTTCATCGGTAACTTTCAGGACAATGACGCTTCTGATCGATGGAGTATTGACAATAGCCTCATCAACAATGCTCTTAAGGTTGATTGAGCCGCCGCGGCGTCTTGTTCCGTCTGCACAGATAACCATCTTGGCTCTGGAATCATTAACCCTTTCTGTAATAGCATGCGCTGAAAATCCGGCAAAAATAACATTATGAACCGCTCCTACGCGTGCACAGGCGAGTACGGCGATGACAAGTTCAGGGACCATGCCCATATAGAGTGCAACCCTGTCACCAGGTTTGATGCCGGCAATTTTCAGGACATTTGCAAATTTGCTGACCTGACGGTGGAGTTCACCATACGTCAGAACCCGCTCATTTCCCTCTTCACCTTCCCAGATAATAGCAGCCTTGTTTTTTCTCCAGCTTTTTACATGAACATCAAGGGCATTGTAGCAGATATTTGTTTTGCCGCCATTAAACCATTTTGCATAAGGGGGATTCCATTCCAGCACGGAATCATACTTTTTAAACCAATGGAACTGTTCAGCAATCCCGGCCCAATAGGCTTCCGGTTCTGCAGCTGCTGAAGCGTAGAGCCTCTCATACTCCTCCATTGAGGAAATATGGGCGGCTTCTGAAAACTCTGCCGGGGGCGGAAATTTCCGTTTTTCAGACAGAACAGAGCTAATCGATTCATTAGCGGAAGATGCGGTTGCGACTGGCTGAGTGCTGGATGTTGTTTCGTCTGTAGCCATTGATACCAGATTTTATGTGTTAATAAAAAGAGAATACACCCTTCACAGGTATTTGTGAACAAAAAAATAAGCGGTTTAAGAGGAAAAAAATATCGAATAGCGAGTTTAACAGTTTATAAAATCAATTTTACATAAAAAAAAACTTCTGCCCAATATTTGCATTACATGGAGATTTTAACTGCGGTTATTTTATCGCAAAACTAACAAGTTTGTCGGGAATAACTATTTCACGCACGATTATCTGCCCTTCAAGAAACTTAATGACCGATTCAACCTTTTTGGCCTCTGAGAGCAGTAACTCCTTTTGGCTTTTAGCAGGAGCAAGGAAGGTGCCTCTCAGCTTCCCGTTGATCTGCACGGCAATAGTCAGCACACTGTCTTCCACAAGTTTCAAGTCAAAAGAAGGAAAGTGTTCTGAGCTTATAGATGCGTTGTGTCCGATGGCCTCCCAGAGTTCCTCCGCAATGTGCGGTGCATATGGTGCAAGCAGAATGAGCAGTGTTTCAACTGCATCACGGTTTTTGCAGCCTGCCTTTTGCAGTTCATTGACAAAGACCATCATTTCGGCGATGGCCGTATTGAATTTGAGGTTTTCAGTGTCTTCGCCGACTTTCTTGATTGTTTTATGCATACGTCTGAGCAGCTCATCAGGCAATGGATCAGCGGTAAGTGATGCTGCGGGTCCTTCATGCTCAGGATAAATCAGGCGCCACACTTTCGACAGAAATCTGCTGATACCTTCAATGCCGTTGGTGTTCCATGGCTTAACCTGTTCAAGAGGGCCAAGAAACATTTCATAGAGACGCACAGCATCTGCACCGTAGCGTTCGAGAACATGGTCGGCGGGGATGACATTGCCACGTGATTTCGACATTTTCTCATTGTCTTCACCAAGAATCATACCCTGGTTGAAGAGCCTCTTGAAGGGCTCTTTTGAACTGACGACTCCGATATCGAAAAGAACCTTGTGCCAGAACCTTGCATAAAGCAGGTGAAGAACGGCATGTTCTGCACCGCCGATATAGAGGTCAACGTTCATCCAGTACCGTTCCTTTTCAGGATCAATGAGCTGCTCACTGTTGTCAGGGTCGATAAAACGGAGATAGTACCAGCAGCTTCCTGCCCACTGGGGCATGGTGTTTGTCTCTCTTCTGAACGATCCGTGTTCATCGGTTCCGTAAAGCCAGTGAGGGATGTTGGCAAGGGGGGATTCACCGGAGGAAGAAGGCTGATAAGCCTCAACCTCGGGCAGGACAAGAGGCAGATCAGTTTCGGTGCGAAGTGAGCCGTCTTCGTAATGTTTTATCGGGATCGGCTCTCCCCAGTAACGCTGGCGGCTGAAAATCCAGTCGCGGAGTTTGTAGTTAACCTTTCGCTCACCGACTTTTTTTCTTTCAAGCCATGAAGCCATGCATTCAAAAGCTTCGCTGAAGCTGAGTCCGTCAAGCGATATCTCGCTGTTTGAGGAGTTGACACACGTGCTCTCTTTATCTTCAAAAACTTTCTCCTGAACATCATGCGGGCTTTTAATCACCTCGATGATCGGAAGATGGTACTGTTTTGCAAACTCCCAGTCTCTGCTGTCATGTGCAGGAACAGACATGATGGCACCGGTGCCGTAACTTGTCAGTACAAAGTCGGAGATCCAGACAGGAAGAGGTTCACCGGTTGCCGGATTAATGGCGTAGGAACCACTGAAAACGCCTGTTTTTTCTTTCTGAAGTCCGGTACGCTCAAGTTCTGTTTTCAGTTTTGCCTGAGAGATATAATGTTTCACCTCAACCAGTTGCTGTGCCGTGGAAAGCTTTTCGGCAAGAGGATGTTCCGGTGAAATGACAAGGTAGGTCGCTCCGAAAAGGGTATCTGGCCGGGTTGTATAGACTCTCAGCTTCTGGTTGTGGCAGCGCAGTTCAAAATCAATATTGACTCCCTCCGAACGTCCGATCCAGTTGCGCTGCATCTGTTTGACATTTTCAGGCCATTCCAGCTCTTCAAGATCAGCAATCAGGCGGTCGGCGTAAGCTGTTATTTTCAGTACCCACTGCCGCAGAGGACGGCGGATAACGGTATAGCCGTCTGCAATCTTTTCTTCAACCTCTTCATTCGCCAGAACAGTTTTGAGCTCTTCACACCAGTTGACGTCAACTTCCGACATATAGGCCAATCCCATATCATAGAGCTTGAGAAAAATCCATTGGGTCCATTTAAAGTAGGCTGGATCTGTCGTATTGATCTCCCTCTGCCAGTCGTAGGAAAAACCCATTGCCTGAAGGGTTTCCTTGAAGCTTCTGATATTATTTTCAGTGGTTGTTTTCGGGTGGGTTCCTGTTTTAATGGCAAACTGTTCAGCCGGCAGTCCGAATGCGTCCCATCCCATAGGGTGCAGTACATTATATCCGCAGCTTCTTTTATATCGTGCGGTGATATCTGAAGCTGTATATCCTTCAAGATGTCCGACATGGAGCCCTGTGCCGCTTGGATACGGAAACATGTCGAGCACATAGTATTTCGGCTTGTCAGAATCCTTTCCTGTTGAAAAGGTGTTATGCTTCTGCCAGTTGGTCTGCCATTTCCTTTCTATGGTTGAAAATTCGTACTTCATGGTGTTTTGATGAATTGCGCTGGTTCACCGCAATAAGTTTTTTGCATGGTAACACAACGAGCCTTACTGAATGGATAAACAGGTGGTAATAAAAAAGGCAGTGCAGGTTTAACCGCACCGCCTTTTCAGATTGTCAGGTTTAATTGTTTTCTGTGCCGGGTTCTTTTGCCGTTTCATTTTCCACTGCCTGTTCAACAGCTTTTATTGAAAGGGCAAAGCGCATTTTTCCGGTACGGGGATCTTTGCGCACTTCGACCAGTTTAACGGTGACCTTATCACCGACTTTCAGGTGATCACTGGCTTTGTTGACTCTTTCCTTGGAAATTTCAGAGATGTGAACCAGACCATCCGTTTTTGGAAGAAATTCAACAAAAGCGCCAAGTTCATCACGGACATCTTTAACTTTTCCGATGTAGATCGTGCCGACTTCAGGTTTTGCCGTAAGGTTTTTTATAGTGGCAAGTGCCGCATTGGTTCCTTCGGTGGTTGAGCAGGCAATGGTGACTGTCCCATCATCGGCGATATTGATTTCAGCACCGGTTTCCTCTGTAATACTGCGGATGGTTTCTCCACCCTTGCCTATAATCATACCGATGCACTCAACCGGAACCTTAATGGTGGTGAGTTTTGGTGCAAAGTTTGCAAGATCCTGACGGGATGAAGGGATGGCCTCTTCCATTTTGTCGAGAATGTGAAGACGTCCTCTGCGGGCCTGCTCAAGCGCTGTTTCAAGAATGTGATAGTCCAGTCCGTCGATCTTGATGTCCATCTGACAGGCCGTAATTCCATCTCTGGTGCCAGACACTTTGAAATCCATATCGCCAAGATGATCCTCATTGCCGAGAATATCAGAAAGTACAGCGTATGCCGCTCCTTCCTTGATCAGTCCCATGGCAATGCCCGATACCGGTTTTCTGATCGGAACACCTCCATCCATCAGCGCAAGCGTGCCGCCGCATACTGAGGCCATTGATGAAGAACCGTTTGATTCAAGAATGTCCGAAACAATACGGATGGTATAAGGGAACTCGGCATCGGTAGGTGCAACCATTTTAATGGAGCGCTCGGCAAGATTGCCGTGCCCGATTTCTCTGCGGCCGATACTGCCCAGTCTTCCGACTTCACCGACGCAAAATGGAGGGAAGTTGTAATGGAGGAAAAACTTTTTATCGGCATTGTTCGTCAGGTTATCAACTGACTGTGCATCCTTATTGGTGCCGAGGGTAATGGTGACAAGAGCCTGGGTTTCACCTCTGGTAAAAAGCGCTGAACCGTGCGCTCTCGGGATAATTCCCAGTTCTATGCTGATAGGTCGAACCTGGTCAAGGGCTCTGCCGTCAAGGCGTTTTGCATCATCAAGAATCATATGGCGCATAACTTTCTTTTCGACCGCATGAATCTGTTCTTCAATGATATGGGCGTTCAGAAAGAGTGCTTTTAAGGAATCCGCAGCAATATCCTCACTGCTGATAATTGCCTTGAAGTGCTCAATAATTGTCTCAATCGACTCTTTGTAGATAGCGGCTGTTTGTTCGGCACGATCTTCTTTCTTGAGCGGGGTATAGGCCAGCTCTTTAAGACGGGATTCACAGCATCCTCGAATGAATTCGGTCAGCTCTGCAGGAATTACTGTCGGAGCAAAAGGACGGCTGGGTTTTCCAACCTCTTTGGCTATCTCGTTCTGGAGTGCAGAAAGTTTGCGGATAGCATCGTGTCCGAACTTGATGGCTTCAAGCATCTCAGCTTCTGAAATCTCTTTCATTTCTCCCTCAAGCATACAGATGGTATCTGTTGTGCCGCCGATACAGATATCAATGTCACTCTCCAGGAGTTCGTTGACATCAGGATTAATGACAAACAGTCCGTTGATTCTGCCGACCCGGACTTCTGACATCGGGTTGTGGAAAGGAATATCGGAGACCATGATTGCTGTCGATGCGGCCAGCCCGCCAAGCACATCGGCATCATTGATCTGGTCAGAAGAGATAACGGTTATAATGATCTGGGTTTCATAGAGGTAGCCGTCAGGGAACAGGGGTCTGAGTGCTCGGTCGATTAATCTTGCTGAAAGAATCTCTTTTTCAGAAGGGCGACTTTCACGTTTGAAAAATCCGCCGGGAAATTTGCCTGCAGCTGAATATTTTTCACGGTATTCAACCTGAAGAGGAAAGTAATCCTGATTAGGCGGAGGTGTTTTTTTGCTTGACACAACAGTCGCAAGTACCATCGTGTCGCCCAGACGGACTACCACAGCACCATCGGCCTGTTTTGCCATTTTGCCGGTTTCGATAGAAATAATCTTCCCCTGGCCGAGATCAATTTTCTTGTTAATAATCATGGATATCTTTAATAGTGTGGTAAAAATGTTGTCCGGTTTTTATAAACATAAGCTATCCTTTCCCGGCCGCGCTCAGTGCTGACTTCACTGTTTTGCTGCTATGCTGAAACAATGAACGTGATTTGAAATATAATACAAAAAAGTCTCTTACGGTAAACATGATCTCTTCCAGGTTTTCAAGTACGTATCTTCCCGTTATCGATCAGTCGGACTGATCCTGAGTACATGGCGAGAAGCAGTCGGTACTCCATGCCTTTTTCAGCGGTTTCGACAGGCTCAAACGTTGTTTCATCAACAAACGCGACGTAATCGGAGCGGCATCCCGGTGTTGAGTTGATCATCAGTTCTATCTCATTGGCAATGATCTGAAGGTTATATTCCTGTTCAGCAGTCCTCTTTTCTGCATGGCAGATTCCCCTGAAAAGAACTGTTCCTGCATCGCGTTCCTGAATCGAGAGGTAGATGTTTCTTGAACTTACCGCCAGTCCGTTGGCTTCCCTTACGATCGGTGCTGCAATAATTTTTATATCCATATTCAGATCTTCGACAAACCGGCGTATGACAGCGAGTTGCTGAGCATCCTTTTCACCGAAGACGGCTATATGAGGTTTCGTGATATTGAACAGTTTTGTAACAATGGTCGCAACTCCTTTGAAATGGCCGGGTCTCAGTTTTCCTTCGAACCCGTTCGCGACAGTGCTGCATTCCACTGTTGTCTGATAGTTTTCAGGATAAATGCTTTCGACTTCAGGAGCGAAAAGAAAATCGACTCCTGCCGCTTTTGCAAGGGCAGCATCCTTCTCGAACGGTCGGGGATATTGATGGAGATCTTCATTTACTCCGAACTGACTCGGGTTTACGAAAATCGTGAGAATAACGATGCCTGCGGTTTTCTGCGCAAGTTTCACAAGGCTGAGATGTCCTTCGTGCAGTGCGCCCATAGTCATGACGACTCCAATACACTGCCGGTTGAGTCGCATTTTTTCGGCAATGGTTTGCATTTGTCCGGGGTCAGTGATGATCTGCATAGTCACTCTTCTGATTTGATTATTTTTTTCCCGGTATGATGGACCACAACAACAAACTCTCCTCTGGTTTTTCCATCGGCAAGTCGATTGCGGATCTCTTCAATAGTTCCGGTAATGTACTCTTCATGTATTTTTGTCATCTCCCGTCCAATGAAAATCTGTGCATCCGGCAGGAGATTGTCGAGTTCGTCAAGAAGCTTCATGATTCTGAATGGTGACTCATAGACAACAAAAGCGGATTGCAGTGAAGCGAGATATTCAAGTCGGGTTTTACGCCCTTTTTTATGGGGAAGAAAGCCTGCGAAAAAAAAATTGTTCACAGGAAGCGGGCATGCCGAAAGTGCTGTGGTAAGAGCGCATGGTCCGGGAATTGGTATCACCTGCAGGTTATGTTCATGCAGGGAATGCAGCAGAGCGTATCCGGGATCGCTGATAACGGGGGTTCCTGCATCAGTAATGAGTGAGACATCAATACCTTCCTCAAGCAACGCGATAATCTGTCCTATCGCTCTTGGTTCATTGTAGTTGTGGTAACTGATGAGTTTTTTTCCTGTAATATCAAGATGTTTGAGCAGAATTGATGCACGGCGCATATCTTCACAGGCAATTGCTCCGGATTGGCCGAGAACTTTTATGGCCCGCAGGGTAATGTCTTCGAGATTACCCAGTGGCGTGGCAACAACGTAAAGTGTTCCGTTATGTGAATGTGGGGTTTCCAAAGGTAAAAGACAGACTTGAACGAAGGGTTTGTTATGGTAAATTCACAATGCTATTTAGTATAATAATAAAATTACGATAAACAGCGTTCAGTCAAAGATGAAGGATCAAAGGCAATTACTGTCGGTCAGGGACTTACGGGTACATTTTTCTGAACGAAAGAACGGTGGCTTTGGAAAACCCGTTTCGATACACGTGGTCAACGGGGTTTCATTTGATGTTTTTCAGGGAGAGACGCTCGGTCTGGTTGGTGAGTCAGGCTGTGGAAAAACTACTCTTGGAAGGGCATTGATCCGTCTCGGTCGTTCTGTCGTAACTGGAAAGATTGAGTTCGAAGGGCAGGATATTACCGGTATCGGCAATCGTGAATTCCGCTCTCTTCGCAAACAGATGCAGATGATCTTTCAGGATCCATTCGGATCGTTGAATCCTCGGTTGACCGTCGGACAGATGCTTGAAGAAGTTTTGCTGGTCCATGATATTGCCCGGGGTGAGGGTGCCCGCAAACGGATTGGAGAACTGCTCGATGTTGTCGGTTTGAATCGTGAGTATTATAACCGTTACCCGCATGAGTTTTCCGGAGGGCAGCGGCAGCGGATAGGTATTGCAAGAGCTCTGGCTGTCAACCCGAAATTCATTATCTGTGATGAGCCTGTTTCTGCCCTGGATGTTTCGATTCAGTCGCAGATCATTAATCTGCTCAAAGACCTTCAGCGGGATCTGGGATTGACCTATCTTTTCATCGCCCATGATCTTTCAGTTGTTGAATATATTTCTGACCGGGTTGCGGTCATGTATCTTGGCGTGATTGTTGAAATTGCAGATTCCACTGAGCTCTATACCAATCCGAAGCATCCTTATACCAAAGCACTGCTGTCAGCAATTCCCAATCCCGAACCTGGCGCAAAGAAAGAACGGGTTCTTTTGCATGGAGATTTGCCTGGGCCTTTGCAGATTCCTGCCGGATGCTTTTTTCATCCGAGATGCCCCGTTGCGATGGCGGAGTGCAGGCAAACGCGACCGGACCTTAAAGAACTCGATAATACTAATGGACATCAGGTAAGCTGTCTTCTTTATGAATAATACGATCGATCCAAAAAAAAAGCGGGGATGTTTCTTTAAAAGCTGTCTTGCTCTCATCCTCATTGCCGTATTGGTTTGTGGCTCAATATTCTGGGCTCTTCGCTCTTCACATTCCGTTCCGGACCGCTTTGTGCTCTGTATCCCGCTTGGCGGAACAATCAGTGAGATTCGTCATGAAAGCTCATCGCTTCCGTTTGTCTCTTCCCGTGAGTCACTCTCTCTGCAGGACCTGTTGTTTATTCTTGATCATGCAGCAAAAGATGAGCGTGTCAAGGAGGTGCTTCTTGAAATCGGAGGCCTGCAGGCAACTCCGGCCAAAATAGCGGAAATCCGACAGGCTGTCGAGCATGTGCGCCAAGGTGGAAAAAAAGTCACCGCTTTTCTTCACTCTGCCGAGGATAACGATTACCTCCTTGCTTCGGCATGTGACTCCATTATTATTGAACGCGGCGGATTTCTTTTGCTTGATGGATTAAAGGCGGAAACGCTCTTTTATACCTCTCCGCTTTCCAGAATAGGTGTTTCGTTTCAGGCTGCTCAATGGAAAAAGTACAAAAGTGGTATCGAGCCTTTTCTTCTGACTGAGTCAAGCAAGGAATCCCTTGAAGAGATTAATGCGATGCTTGATGAGGTGTTTGATCATTATCTTGGTTATGTGTCAAAGCGGCGCGGCATCAGTCGGGATGCTTTACTTGCGCTCATGAATAACGAGCCATTGATGTCGGCCGAGAGAGCCAAAACGCTAAAACTCGTTGATGCAGTAGCCTCATCCTGGGAATTGCAGCGAACCTTGACCAGAAAAATCACAGGAAATGAGCTGACAGGCGATAATGATGCTTATGTAAGGGCCGCTCAATACCGTTCTGCAGTTGATTGGCCTCTCAAGGCGGACAGTGATGAAAGCATCGCGGTGGTTACACTTTCAGGCATGATTGTTCATTCTGCAGGGGGGGGCGCTGCGGAAATGAGTGAAAGCATTGACGTTGAGACGTTGAGAAACTCCCTTGACGCGGTATTGGAGAACAAACAGGTCAAAGCTATCGTTCTGCGCATTGACAGTCCTGGCGGCGATGCACTTGCATCGGCCGATATGCTTCAGATGCTTGATTCTGCTGCAGTTAAAAAACCACTTGTGGTTTCCATGTCTGGAGTTGCAGCTTCCGGCGGCTATATGGCAGCTCTTGCTGGAAAAACCATCTATGCCGAGCCTCTGACCATTACCGGCTCTATAGGTGTCTACGCTCTGAAACCCAATATCAAAGGGCTTGCTGAAAAAATCGGACTGGGTCGTACTGTGGTGACTCGAGGCAGGTATGCCGATTCGAACACGCTCTTTAAACCGCTTGAAGGCGATGCATACAACAAATTTGTGGCGGCCTCAGGTGAGGTCTATTACGATTTTATTGGAAAAGTTGCAGCGTCGAGAAGCATGAAGGTTGCTCAGGTTGACTCTGTTGCAGGGGGGAGAGTCTGGACAGGCAGCCGAGCTCTGAAGGCTGGTCTTGTTGACAGAATGGGAGGACTGTTTGATGCCATTCATGCAGCACAGCTTCTTGCAAAAATTGATCCATCGCGGCACCCCAGGCTTCTGCTCTATCCCGGGCAGAAAGCCTGGTGGGAATATCTTCTGCAGGGAAATGATACAGGGCTGGCAGAGAGGATATCGGGGGCCATAAAACAACAGCTCTTGCATGAGCTCATTCCCGCCAGGCAGTTCAGTTCTATGGAGGCTTATTATGAAATGCTGACGTTGTCAGGTCAGCTTCATATGCTTGCTGTTTTGCCCTGCGATATCATTATCCGCTGAATCGCCATACCCGCCCGCCACAGCAATGCTGACTGTCGCGGGTGGGGGGCCCTTCTTATATCCATTAAAACTTGTAGGTCAAAGAGCTTTGAATTCTTAAGGCATCGCTGTTCGGAGCATTGTTATAGTCAGTTTTCCACTCTGAAAGCTGCAATCCAAGGATGAAGTTCCGGGTTATTTTCTTTATAAAAGTAGCAAAAACAGTCTGGTTCAAAGTTCTGCCACCCACAGGTAGGTCGCTATCGTTCGGGTTGTCAACGCCGGCACCGACACTGAAACTGCTTGAAGGGGAGATGGTGTATCTCATTGCTGCCCATCCACCCATGGATCGAATATCGTTGAGGGTGACGGTATTGACGCCCTGACCAATTCCTCCCCAGTAGTCGTCAAGATTTGAGCCGTTAAAGAATTCGCCAGCAAAGGTGAGCTTTTCACTGAGGGGCATCAAGAGCTCCAGATTGTATGACCAGGAGTCAAGTGTTTTATGATTTCCTGCTTTATCGGTGTCCCATTCCTCCTGGCCGTAGTGGCCTGATACAGCAATTGTTGCCGGCTGGTTCTCCACCAGAAGAGGTTCAGAAAAAGCAATCCTTCCCTGGATTGTCGGCATGTTTGCATCTTTACCTGGATCGGTGTTCCATGTATCAGCCAGAGTGTTTGTTTCGCCGATTGTTCTTGAAGCGGCGGCCACCAGTTCAATACGGCTTTTTTCGCCGGTTGAAAATCCTTTTGTAAAACGAAGCTGCGGATGACGACCGCCGATATTGCCTGCAGCCCACATAATGGCAGGATCGTCGACAAACGGTATCAGCGATGAGATGACATCCCAGGTTTGACCTGCGAGAATGCTGAAATCGGAAGCAGGCCAGTAAGCTTTTAGATATGCATGACGCATTCTTGGGTTCATGTTATTTTCCGTGCCGCCACCGAGAAAATCAATCTCAATATTGCCGGAAAGCTTCATGGTATCAGTATCCGGGCCGCTGAGGTTCAGGCCAAGCCTTGTGGCGGCAGCGGTAAGGTCCCATTCGTTATCATGGTTATTCAGGCCTTCGGGACGAACCCACAAGGCAATGTTTCCAGGATTTATTTTTCCTGTATCGTATGATGTGTCAAGGCGTGCAAAACCGTAAATATCTACTTTTACACCTGAATCGGGTGATACAGTTACAGTATTGAGGGGTTCAGTTTTTTTTGGAGAAGGTGGCTGTACTGGAATCGCGATAGGTGTTGAGGCCGAAGAATTTGTTTTTACCAGAGCTTTCAGTTCGACAAGTTCCTTTTCAAGACGGCTGATGCGTGCATCAACGGTTTCTGCTGTCTGGTCTGCATAAGCGGGTGCGGCAGCCAGCAGTGTGCCGGTAAGCAGCAGGATAGAGCTGAATTTTCCCCTTGCGTTCATGAACGTACTCCCTGTGATTGGTTGAAATTTTATAGCAAAGCTGCTAATATAGGCTGTCAGGGAGCAATTTCATTATTGTTTTTGTGCAAGATACGGTATGACTGGAAAATCAAAAGCTCCAGAAATCCCTGTCGAGGTTACGGTATTGAATGCCTTGGATAAGATGTTTCATTGCGATGTGTTCGGAGCTGTCAAGGTCGGCGATGGTGCGGCTTACTTTAAGGATGCGGTCGTGTGCCCTTGCAGAAAGGTTCATCTTGTTCATGGCATCCATGAGCTTTTGCGAACTCTGCTTGTCAAGTTTACAGAATGTCTTGATCAGTTTGGTGTTCATCTGGGCATTGGTATAGATTATCGGTGATCCTGAAGCTGCAAATCTTTCCTGCTGGACTTTTCTTGCTGTAATGACTCTCAGGCGGATTGTTCTGGAGTTTTCAGCTGCCGTGGAGGAAAACAGGTCTGTATTTTCAACTTTTGGTACATCAATATGGATATCAATGCGGTCAAGCAGCGGTCCGGAAATTTTTGCCAGATAACGCTGGATTTGCTGGGGCGGGGCCGTCAGGTTGCCGTCAGGATCTTTCAGTGCACCTGCCGGGCTTGGGTTCATGGCTGCAATAAGCATGAAACCGGCTGGATACCTTGTGGTAACTGAGATTCTTGAAACGGTGACTTCACGTTCCTCAAGGGGCTGACGAAGCACTTCAAGGGCATTTCGCGTAAATTCCGGTAGTTCATCAAGAAACAGGATCCCATTATGGGCAAGACTTACCTCTCCGGGTTTTGCCGTTGAACCGCCGCCGATCAGAGCGACATTGCTTGTCGTATGGTGGGGGTTGCGAAATGGTCGGATAACCATCAGAGGCCTCTCTTTTTCAAGCAGGTTTGCAACCGAATAGATTTTCGTCGTTTCAAGTGACTCTTCAAAAGAAAGAGGAGGGAGAATGCCCGGCAGCCCTTTAGCCAGCATGGTTTTTCCGCTGCCGGGTGGGCCGATCATAATCACATTATGTCCACCGGCCGCTGCAATTTCAAGTGCTTTTTTTGCCGCACCTTGTCCCTTTATATCGGAAAAATCAACAGGATACTCCTCTTCCGCAGTAAACAGCTCCGAGATATTGACGACTACCGGAGTGTGTGGTGTGTTTCCCATTATTAAAGCTACGGTCTCGTTCAGTGTCTCGACACCGTATACTGCAATGCTCGAATGTGATGCAGATACAGCTACGGCTGCTTCCTGTGCGTTTGAGAGTGGAACGATCAGGCGTTTTATGTGTTCTTTTCCAGCCATAATAGCGACAGGAAGCGCACCGTTTATTCTTCTTACCGTGCCGTCAAGGGCAAGTTCTCCCATGATCAGTAAATCTTCCAATTCGAGAGTTATAAACTGGAGTGAGGCGAGAAGGCCAATGGCAATAGGGAGATCAAATGCAGTTCCTTCCTTTTTTATATCCGCAGGAGCCAGGTTGACGGTAACTTTTTTTGGCGGAATAGTAAATCCTGAATTGCGGATTGCCGTAAGAATTCTTTCCCGGCTCTCTCTGATGGCATTGTCAGGCAGCCCGACGACTGTAAAAGAAGGGATACCTCCTGCTACGTTAGTTTCAACGGTAACCTTAATGGCATCAATACCGATGAGGGCAGCCGATTTGAGCGTGGACAGCATGGGGGAGTAGTTGAATAATTTCGGTATTACTATATGATTGATAATACAAAAATTACGTCAATATTCCGTTTATTGTTAATTTATTTGAGAATAACTTCTGAGGCTTACCTGTGAAATGTTGTCGCATTACAATAAGGGAGGGATGAATCACCAATGGGTGAGTTAAATCGTATAGGTGGTATTGAGCCAACGGTCAAATACCGGATGATTTACGGGCAAAAAAAAGAGGCTTCGTTAAAAGCCTCAATAGAATCGAAATCCGGGTATTCGAAATTAAAAAAAAGTATTTATTCCGTCACTCTATATTGTTCAATACTTTCGCCGTTTTTTTCAACATCCTTCACCCAACCCGGCTTTGGGCCTCTGCCAACCCAATATTCATTTTCACTTTTCTTGTACTTTATAACAGATGGGCTTTTGACTGAAGCGGATTTAGCTGATTTTCCCTTTCGCTGAAGCTCTTCTACAGTAATATTGTAGTTATCGATTTTGTCCTTAATCTCTTTAATTATAGCAAGTCGTTCGTTCTTTACAATATCATCGGCTTCCTTTTGAAGTTCAGCTATTTTCGATTTCAGCTCGGAAAGTTTTGTTGATGACATAATTTATTGAGTTTTAATTGTTTAAATAAATCCTCTTTTTATGTTGGGAATTAATTGCAAAGGTAATAAAAAAATAAATAACTGTAAATAATTTTTTTTAAAGTGAAAGATGCCGGGGTTCAATTATTCTGAATTATTCTGGATTCAGTTTTTGTCAGAGCAAGGATTATTTCTCAATCTATTCTGCATATTTCACCATTGCTGAAATCAAGAGTTAAAATAAGCAGATTCTGATTCGTAAAAAAAGATTTGTCTGTTTGATTCATTTTCAGGGAGGCGGTTAAGTCAGGTTATTTCTGAGAGGCAATAGCGAGGAGAGCATCAATGTCTTCTCATCAGGATTGGTGGTCGTAAGATATTGAATACTTGATACTGAACGTTTTTTAATCAAAGATAATGATTGCGACGTCTTTCTTTTGTAATACCTGAATATTAATAATAATCCATAGTGCTTCAGGGCAATCAAGTTGCAGAGTAAAAAAGCCCTCCTTTAAAAAAGGGCTTTGTTGAATAAAAATAACTCCTGCTCTTTTTATTGGCTGCAGGGTATAAAATTCCAGATAGACCAACCTCTATCCTGTGGTTCGCAATCCCCCTGATATGGCGTTGACGGTCAGGAATAGCTCGAGCAGCAGAGTATCAGACTCTTCCTGTTTTCCTGAAGACTGCAGTTCTCTCCATTGTTTCAGCAGCTTGATTTGTTGGTGGTGAAGCATGTCAAGCCCTTCTTTACGGAGGGCGATAAATTTGTTGACATTAAGCCTTTGTGTCTCAAGAGGTTCGGCGAAAAGTATTTCGATATATTTTTTGGTTCGATGGTATTCTGCTTCGATCATCCCGATAATACGCTCTCTGATTTCCCTGTCACCTACCAGTAATGCGTATTGGTGCATGATGTTCAGATCGGCAGATGCCAGGCTGGTGTCGGCATTGCTGATAATGTAGCGAAGAGGCGGCCAGACGTGGCTGCGGTTGCGGATTTCCTCAAATGTTTCAGGTGCACTTTTCTGCAGATACTCAAGAGCCGAGCCGACTCCATACCAGCCCGACAGGGAAAAACGAGCCTGATTCCAGCTGAAAACCCAGGGTATGGCACGGAGATCTTCAAGGCTTGTTTTTCCGCTTCTTCGAGAAGGTCGTGACCCTATTCTTGTCGATTCAATAATATCAATAGGCGTGGCTTCGCGGAAAAAAGTGAGAAATCCATCGGCGCCAATCAGTCTTCGGTATGCCTGATTGCTTTTTTCGCAGAGTATATCCATAACCGGTTCAAGGGGGTGTGATCTTTTTTCGCCCAGTCGTTGTCTGATAAGGACTTCCGCAGCTCCTGCCATGAAAAGCTCAAGGTTATAGACTGCACTGATTCGGTTGGCATACTTTTGTGCTATGGTTTCCCCTTGTTCGGTAAAGCACATGCCGGCATTAAACGAGCCCCATGGTTGCGCCCTGATAAAGCGGTGAGTCGGGCCTGCTCCGCGACTGATACTTCCGCCTCTTCCATGAAAAAACAGGACATCAGTGTCGCACAATCCGCCGGCCTCAATCAGTGCTTCCTGAGCGCGAAAAAGTGTCCATGTACTTGAAAAAATGCCTCCGTCCTTGTTGCTGTCGCTGTAACCAATCATGACCTCCTGGAGTTTTCTTTTTTTTCCAGCGTTTATTTTTCGATAATTCAGACTTCGTTGTGTAACCGGGTGGCGAAGAAATTCCTGCAGTATCGCGGGGCTTTTTTTTAGATCTTCAATGGTTTCAAAAAGTGGAACTACGGGGAGCAGGCAGGCATCGCCCTCTTCGGTCGGAGTCATCAGTCCGACCTCCCTGGCAAAAATATAGATGATAAGAAGGTCAGAGACGTTTCTAGTCATGCTGACAATAAGTGAGCCAAGGGCCGCCGTGCCGTATTGTTTTGTATGGTTCACTAAAACCCGGAAGCATGCAAGCACGGTTTCTGCTTCATCTCCCGCCGTCATGTCGGGATGGGTAAACGGGCGGGGCGAAAGCAGTTCCTGATCGAGGAAAGCTCTTCTTGCCGGTTCATCCCATTCCAGAAAATCGGTGCCATTCATACCGGCAGCAGTCATAAGTTGGGAAAGGGCAAGCTCATGAACGCGGCTGTTTTGTCGGATATCAAGGGTGCCTAAATGAAATCCGAACGTCTGTACGATTCTGTAGACAGGAGTAACTTCCATTTCGGCAATATGCTGGGCGCCCACGGCAAGCAGTGACTCCCGTAAAAGCGAGAGATCTTTAAGAAGTTCTTTCGAATCGATGTAAAGGCTTGGCTCAGATAGCACAGAAAAGCTCTCTGATATATCGGTTTCAAAAGGAAGAGATGCAATCATAAGGTTTAGAAACTGGCGCCATGGTTCATGCCTGTTTCTGTTGAGTGCCTCATATCCGGCTTCTCCGAGCTTTTTACTGAGCGTGTCGATGCGGGCTATCAGCAAACCCCCGGGAGTCTGGAGCCTTTCGGAAAGGCTTAGTTTTGAGGCCAGTTCTTTGAGATGGCGCAGCACAAGGGTGAGCGCATTTTGACGCATTTCGGCAAGAGTCTCTTCCGTTATGCTTGCGGTTACAAGTGGATGGCCGTCACGATCACCGCCGACCCAGCTGCCGAAGGTGATTCGCGGCAGATTATTGGGGTCGGAAAGCATTGCAGGATCAAATCCTGTTGCATGCCATGCCTGCATAAGGCGTTTGTCAAGCATGGGCAGAACTTCAGAGAAAATATTATAGAGATAGTAAATGACATTTCTGCGCTCGGAAGACACCTGCGGTTTTTCGAAAAGGATTTCTCCGGTTCTCCAGAGTCTTTCCATGACAACCTTAATCTCATTGCGGATCTCGAGCTGTTCAAGGGGAGTCCACATCTGGTTTTCCCTTTTTACAAGAAGCAGGTAGAGCTGCCGGTGTTGCTCGAGTACAGTTTTCCGTTTTGCCTCGGTCGGATGTGCAGTCAGCACAGCTTCGATAGAAACCTCCGGTAAAAGGGAAGCGATTGTTGTTTCAGGAATTCCAAGTTTTTGGAAACGTGACAGCGTTTTACCCCAGAGTCCTGTGAGATGGGACAAGCCATGTTCAGCTTCGAGCGCACGTCGATTTTGCGCTGCGGAGTTTTCTTCCGCCATATTGAGAAGTTGAAAAAAAATCGAAAATCCCTGTAGCGCGCGCTCGGAATTAGGGTAGTTTTCAAGAGGCATTCCAGCATTCTGCCAGGGAAGGTGGTCAGCAAGTTCATTATCTCCCAGGTCACGGAGTACCTCCTGAAAGCATTGGAGAAGAAAAAGAAAATCGCGTTCTGCTTTTTCGAAATCTATAATACTGCTGGTTGTCGTTATCATGAGATGACAAAATTATGGGGTTAATGTGTTGCTTTCTGCAGTATTCGAAAAAATTAAATGAGTTACAAATTATGTTGTCTTTCCTTGATGGCATTGGTCCATATGAGGGGTATTCTCCTCAAGTTTCAGAAGATAGTGATTTGTAAGCGCAAGGATTTTTAAGGTTTCTGTTTGCCACCTTTACTAATTATGCTTATCTTACACAATAATATTTTGGGTAAGCCACTAACACCTAATTCATTACCTGTCATGGACAACAAATCAAATGGTAAGCTTATTGCAGTAGCAATAGGCGGGGCTGTCTTAATGGGGTCTCTGTTTTTCGGGTTGTCATTTTTAACCGGGTACAAGGTGCCGGCAGAAAACATTTCAGTAATATTAACA
This sequence comes from Chlorobiaceae bacterium, assembly GCA_037143555.1. Classification (GTDB taxonomy): domain Bacteria; phylum Bacteroidota; class Chlorobiia; order Chlorobiales; family Chlorobiaceae; genus Chlorobium. The sequence continues at coordinate 79,237 of JBAWYL010000005.1, read as the reverse complement.
CCTCTGCGCTCCTTTGCGGGATGGATATCGTTAATCTTAGGTGCCTCTCTCATTATTATGGGTCTGGGCAAAATGTCATCAAGAATCAGTGATAAGTGGTTTTTAAGTTTTCCGCTCAGTATTATTGCCATTATTGCAGTCATGTTTGCACTGCTATGGTTGAGACCTTCCGGAATTTTATTGTCAACCACGGGTCGCACTACAACTATGGATGGTAAATACATTCGTTCCGTCAAAGAGTTGACTGCTTTTCTGGAAAAACCTGCAGCAAACATAAAAGGTCATCCAGTACCTGCCGGTTTTGATTTTGCAGCCGCAAAAACCCTTACCGATGGACGTTGCAACAAATGTCACACACTTGCATCTGTTCAGGACGCTTTCAGAACCAAGTATAAGAAAACAGGGAAAGTCGATGTCGTTGTAAATCGCATGCAGACTAATGCCGGTTCAGGTATCACTCCGGATGAAGCAAAAACAATCGTCCTCTACCTGGAGAACAAGTTCTGATATCTGCTCATTTCTCTGGTATTCCGGAGTCCATAAAAAAAGCCTCTGAGCGATCCTCTGAGGCTTTTTTTTATCTCTTTTTTAACGGGAACCGGAATAGTTTACCGAGACGGTTTCGGTTATTCCGCCTCTTGCTTTCCATTCTGTTATCACGCTGAGCGACCTTGGCTGAAGAGCTTCGATAAGGTCATCAAGGATTTTGTTGGTTATATTTTCATAAAAAATACCGGCATTGCGGAATTCAAGAAAATAATATTTCAGCGATTTCAGCTCTATACAGGTTTTATCAGGCACATAACGGATGGTAATGGTTCCAAAATCAGGAAGCCCGGTTTTAGGGCAGACAGAGGTAAACTCGGGGTTGACAATCTCGATAGTGTAGTCCCTGTCGGGATAGGTGTTGTCGAAGAGTTCAAGGATTTCTTTTTTCATCGCATGATGGAGATTGATTGAAATAAGTTTTAACGGTTTATGGAAGTAATGGTGTTCATTTTGATGCAAAATAGAAATCCACGGCGATTTATCGGTAAATTTCGATGTTATTTTGTTCGTCAAAAGCTTAAATAGCACTCTGTTCTTGTAATGTAAGTCTTTGTTTCAGGAAGTAAACGGTAGGTATTTATGCATGAATCCTTTGAAGGAGATGGCTCGGAATTGCGGCGTCTTTATAACTCTTTGGCTGCGGAGTATGATCTCACTGAAACGCTCTATACCTTCGGAGGACACTCATTCAGTTTTCTAAGTGTTCTTGACAGCTATGCCCTTCTCGACAGAATATCTCCGGAGGAGTTCCTCAAGGATGAGCAGATGCCATATTGGGCGGAAATATGGCCCTCTGCTGTAACCCTTTCATCATTTATAGCTGATGAGCTTCCACTTAAGGGTCTTCGTGTCATTGAGATAGGCTCCGGTGTAGGCATGGCTTCTACTGTTGCCGCCTGGAAGGGGGCCAGTGTTCTGGCTACAGACTATTCCATTGAAGCTCTTCGATTTGTGCAGTACAATGCTTTAAAAAACAGGGTTACGTTTGAACACGACCGGCTTGACTGGCGTCTGGTCAAGTGCAGTGAACAATTTGATATGCTGTTTGCAGCAGATGTGCTTTATGAAAGGGTTAACCTGCTTCCTATTGTGACTGCGATTGATAAACTTCTGAAACCTGAGGGAGTTGCATACCTTGCAGATCCTCGAAGGAGACTTGCCGAGCAATTTCTTGAACTGGCAGCGGAAAATAATTTTTCTATAACTCCTTTTCCGAGGAAGTATACTGGTGGTTCGAAAGATGTGGCGGTGAATATCTACAAAATGACAAGGCAAAAGAAGTGACAATGAAGAGCAAGGAGCAGGAACTTTCTGTTAGTTGGCGCTATGGAGCAGGCTCTGGTGCGCTTATTTGGCAGCTTATGTTTACTGAAACCGGTGATCTTATCGGTCAGAAGCGTTTTGCATCCAACCGGAAAACGCTGTTTTTCTGTATTGATCTGTTGACAGGGAAGGTTATTCGCGACGATTATCTCCTGATGGATCATGTTCATCCTGTTCCTGCCGGTTCGGGGTGGTTCGTAGGGCTTGAAACAACCCTCAGAAATCTGGTCTATTGCTATGCCTACCAGCCCCAAAGCCCCGAACATAAGGGGATCTGGGCTGTTGATTTCAGAGCAGACCGTATTGTCTGGTCACGGTCTGATGTCGTTTTTGCTGCGAACCTTGATCATGAGTTTCTTGTATATCAGCTATCGGCATTTGGAGGCTTTCCGGAACGGCATTTTCAGCTCATCGATCCCTTTACCGGTGACGTCATCCGTTCCCTCGGTCTCGATAGTCCTGCGATTAATGAGATAAGGCAGGAGGTTGTGCAGGAGGAAGAGCGTCAGCAGGTTACTCTTCCTGATTTTGTGACCGGAGAAATGACCCGAGAACGTCTTGCCTTGCTCCGCGTCGGTATAGCAGATACGACCCGCTGTGAATGTATTGTTAAAGGGCCGTTTACAGTAGCCGCTATACATGAACCGGTTGATTTGACTGGTCTCTGGCGCTCTTTTCTTAACGTTTGGCGTCTGGATATCCTTGTCTTTGCAGACTGTATGGAAGAGGGTGTCGAAAAGCCATCGCTTAACAATTTTCTGATCCGGAGCGAAAATTTGTATTACCTTAAGAATAAAGAGGAATTGGTCTGTGTTGCGCTCTCATGAAAAATTCATCATCATCTTCCTTACCTGATATTTTGAAGGAAGGCTCAATTCCTGTCAGTGACTTTCTGGGTAAACTCAGGAGCCGTAAAAATCTTTCACCGAATACCGTCATTGCATACAGAACAGATCTTGTTCAATTTTTTTCCTTTCTTGCCAGGCATTTTGAACTTGACGATTTACACGGGTTTGATCCAGAGAAGGTGACAGCAGTAGATGTACGTTTTTTTATGGCTTCATTGATCGAACGGGGCGTTAAGCAGCGATCAATTGCCAGAAAAATTGTAGCAGTCAAAAGCTTTTACCGATATCTCCAGGAAACCGGTCATATAAAGAGTTCTGTTATATCCTGTATCATTACGCCAAAGTACCCGCGTCATGTTCCAGACTTTTTAACTGAACAGCAGACTGAAAAGCTTTTTAATCAGGTGTTGCCCGAAAGTGTCAAAGATTGCAGTAACTCCGAAAAAAATGCGCTCTGCCATTCGTTTGTCTTTGAACGGGATCGGAGCATCCTTGAACTTCTTTATGGCAGCGGTCTTCGTATTTCTGAACTGATTGGACTGACCGTGGAATGTCTTGATCTTGAACGTGGTTATGTGAAGTTGACCGGAAAAGGCAATAAGCAAAGAATTGTTCCTGTCGGTCAAGCGAGCATCCAGGCGCTTAAAAAATATTTTGAAGTGCGGAGAAACTTCTTTAGAATAAATACAAAGGCGGAAGCGGGGACCTTTCAGTATGTTTTTCTAACCAAGAGGGGCAGACAGCTCTATCCCGTGTTTATCCAGAGGTTGACCAGGAAATACCTCGATTCGGTCACTGAACAAAAACAGAAAAATCCACATATACTGCGCCACAGTTTTGCCACACATCTCTTGAACAGTGGAGCAGATCTTAACAGTGTCAGTGAAATGCTTGGACACAGCAATCTTTCAACTACCGAAATATATACTCACGTAACTGTTGAGCGCTTAAAGGAGGTTTACCGTAAAGCGCATCCAAAAGCATAGGTATTTTGTGGGCGCCGTATATTTTTATCATGCGGGGTCTTGTTCCTTCATTACGTTCACCATTATTTCAACGGAGGTTATTATGACTAAAGCTGTCGTTAGTGATGCTGTAAATGTTAAGGTTACCTTGCGCCACTCCAATAATCATAACGACATAGAAGAGTACGCTCGTAATGCAGTGCTCTCCCTTGTAAAAATTTATCCGGGTATTATCAGTTGTCATATCATTCTGGATCATCAGAAAAATGACTTCGAAAAAAACAAACTTGCCGAGATAACGGTGCATGTGCCGCAGAGTGTTCTTGTTGCAAAGGAAGCCGGTGCGGTCTATGAACAGACTATTGACAACTGTATTGATTCCCTGAGCAGGCAGCTCAAGAAGTACAAGGAAAAATTACTATAACAGCTTGCTGTGTAAGAGTCTGCAGGGCGTAGGGCATACGCCCTGCAGTTTTTTTGGAAGTTTTTTTTACACTTCGAAAACAGACACCATGAACTTTGATCAAAAAGGATTAAAAAAGCGATCTATAACGGTCGCCTATTTTTTTAATACTATCGGCACAAAGCACGATATCAGATTGAGGCGTCTGAATAATGTTGACGAACAGAAACGGAGGATTTTTGAGCGTGATCTTCATCGCCCGGGGCTTGCTCTTGCCGGGTTTACCAATCTTTTTACCTACAAACGGGTTCAGATTCTCGGAAATACGGAAACCAGATTCTTAAATCACCTTGATGAACACGAAAGAAACAGGGTGTTTGAAAATCTTGTACGATTCAAAATCCCGTGCATTATTCTTACCAGTAATAACAAACTTCCGCAAACCCTGCTTGACATGGCTACGAAGGCGGGTATACCGGTCTATACCACACGTGTATCTTCAACCAAAACCATCTATTTCGTCACTGGTTTTCTTGATGACCAGTTTTCCTTTTATCAGCAGTATCATGGTTCAATGGTCGATGTTTATGGCGTTGGTGTACTGCTTGTCGGTAAAAGCGGTCTCGGAAAATCCGAAATTGCCCTTGATCTCATTGAAAGGGGACATGGTCTCGTAGCCGATGATGTCGTTGTTATTCAACGGAAAGGGGAGTCACTGATGCTCAATGCCAAAAGGAATAATATCATCGACCATTTTATGGAAATTCGTGGTCTTGGTGTCGTTGACGTCAGGGCAAACTTTGGTATTCGGGCAATTCGTGATATCAAGGAGGTTCAGGTTGTTGTAGAGCTTCTTGAATGGGATAAAGAGATGGTCTATGAGCGGCTGGGCCTGGATACTAAATTCATAAAGATTCTCGGTGTTGACGTTCCACTGGTACAATTACCTATATTTCCGGGTAAAAATATTACCGTTATTATTGAGGTGGTTGCCCTTAACTTCCTTTTGAAGCGTTATTCGAATTATGTGGCAGCAGAGGCTCTGACAGAAAGGATTAAAAATGTGATTAACAGTGAAAAAACAGACGAGGACGATATTCATGATTGAAACATCTGCCGGCAGGGTTTCAGCAGCATTCAGACGTAGAGGCGCCCTGTTAGTTGTATTGGTTATGCTTTCACTCCTGCTCTCTTCCTGCAGTCGTCACAATGGGAGCAACGGAAAGGGCGGCAAGGGGAGTGCAGCCATGGATTCAACTCTTGTTATCGCCATGCTTGGTGACGCTGATTATCTCAATCCTGTTATCGGTGCAACCGTTACCTCAAGCAACATTTTTGGTCTTATCTACCCCTCTTTGCTGCAAAGTGAGTTTGATACAACGACCGGGCTGATGAACTATATGGCTCTTGAAAAAAAACTTCGTAAAGTAACGCCTGGTCAAGGCAAAAAAGCACCGAAAGGAGCCCTGGCCCGGAGCTGGCATCTGTCAGATGATCATAAATCACTAACCTATATTCTAAGAAATGATGCATTCTGGGATGATGGAAAGCGAATTGTATCAGAAGATATCAAGTTTTCCTATCAACTGTATGGTAATCCGGTAATTGCCAGCGCGCGCCAGCAGTATCTGTCAGAACTGATCGGTGCCGACAAGGGCAGGGTTGATTTCGATAAAGCCATTGAAACACCGAATGATACAACGCTTGTTTTTCATTTTTACAAACCCGTTCCCGAACATCTTGCCCTTTTTCATACCTCACTGACGCCTCTTCCTGCTCACCGCTGGAAAAATGTTAAACCAGAGGATTTTCGGCACTCACCGCTCAATCTTCAGCCCCTGGGTGCAGGCCCGTATAAACTGAAAAACTGGCAGCAGCAGTCGGAAATTGTTCTGGTATCGAACAGGAAATCGAATCTTCCGAAACCCGGTAACATTCCTGCGATCTCTTTCAAGGTAGTGCCTGATTACACTGTAAGGCTGACACAGCTTCAGACCGGAGCGGTCGATGTTGTGGAAAATATCAAACCGGAAGATTTTGCCGCTCTTTTAAAAGCAAATCAACAGCTGAAAATTAAAACGATCGGTCTCAGAGTTTATGATTATGTCGGCTGGTCAAATATCGACCAGGAGGAGTACAGAAAAAACGGCACCTTCAAACCTCATCCTTTGTTCGGTTCGCCGCGTGTCCGCCTTGCCCTTACCAGTGCTATTGACCGTCAGGCGATCATTGATGGCTACCTCAAACAGTATGGCGTGGTCTGCAGCAATGATATTTCTCCCTCTCTGAAATGGGCTTATAATAACCGGATTACTCCTCATGCATTTGATCCGGCAAAAGCGTCATCCATGCTCAAAGCTGAGGGCTGGCTTCCGGGTCCGGACGGTATTCTGCAAAAAAATGGCCGGAGGTTCAGCTTTGTTCTCTATACCAATGCAGGTAATGCGAGAAGAAACTATGCAAGTGTTATTATCCAGCAAAACCTTCGTGCAATTGGTATCGACTGCAAACTTGATGTTCAGGAGTCCAATGTCTTTTTTGAAAGTCTTCAGTCAAGAAAACTTGATGCGTGGATGGCAGGCTGGTCGATCGGGCTGGAAATTGATCCTCTTGATGTATGGGGTTCAGATCTCAAAAAAAGCCGCTTTAATTTTGCCGGGTACCGGAATCCGAGAATTGACGAACTTTGCGATCTGGCCAAGCAGAAAATGGATCCTGTGGGAGCAAGACCATACTGGCTTGAGTATCAGGAAATACTTCATCGTGATCAACCGATCACCTTTCTCTATTGGATCAAGGAAACTCAGGGATTCAGCAAGAGAATTCAGGGCGAGGAGCTCAATATATCAGGTACTTTTTACAATGTTGACGACTGGCGGCTGCGGCCTTCAGCAACTATTGCCCAATAGTTTGTTATGCTGATTTATATTTTTAAAAGACTTTTGATTGCCGTCCCCTTGATTTTTGGGGTATTGACTCTCACATTTTTCATTATCAGGCTTGCTCCTGGTGATCCTGCAGCTTTTTTTATTCAGCCGGGCATCAGTCCGAATGTAGCCGAGCAGATAAGGGCGCAGTATGGCCTTAACGATCCTTTGCCTGTCCAGTATTTCAAATGGCTTGCCAATGTTTTGCAGGGTGATTTCGGACGCAGTTTCAGTCGAGCCCAGCAGCCGGTTTTTGATGTTATTGCAGAAGCGCTGCCGATAACAGTGACAATTGCTGGACTGACGCTGATTGCCAATTTTGCGTTCGGTATTCTTATCGGCATTATTTCAGCAATTCGCCAGAACAGTTTTCTCGACAGATTCCTTACCGTGACCGCCCTGTTTTTTTATTCAATGCCGGAGTTCTGGTTTGCGCTGATGATGATTATTCTTTTTGCCCTGAAATTTCCCCTTTTTCCTGTTTCAGGACTGAACGAGATTGGCGCGGAAAGTTATGGCCCTTTTGGCTTTCTGCTCGACCGTTTTTGGCATCTCGTGCTGCCGGTTACCGTGCTCAGCATTAACGGTTCAGCTGGTATTGCCCGTTATGTAAGGGGCAGTATGCTTGAAGTGATACGGCAGGACTACATCCGCACCGCAAGGGCAAAGGGGTTGCCGGAACATGTTGTCATATTCAAGCACGCACTTCGAAATACCCTCTTGCCGGTGATTACCCTTATGGGAAGTTCCCTGCCTTTTATTTTCAGCGGCGCATTGTTCATTGAGGTTATTTTTGCTTTTCCCGGTATGGGAAGAGTGACGGTTGAAGCTATTTTTGCAAGGGATTACCCGCTGATTATTGCCAATACCTTTATTTCAGGTTCTCTCATAGTGCTTGGCAATCTTTTTGCCGATGTTCTCTATGCTGTTGCGGATCCGAGAATAAAGCTCTGAATATTATGACTGACAACCTGTAAAGTTTTCTGTTTGAGAATAGAACTGCTGAATACGCCGCCCGATGCCATTGAGAACAGAATCGAGGAACAGATTCGTCCTCTTTCCATGGCTGATTTTGCCGGTCAGCAACGGCTGACCGATAATCTTAAAGTCTTTATTTCGGCCGCTAAAATGCGGGGCGATGCCCTTGACCATGTTTTATTGTCTGGTCCACCCGGGCTTGGAAAAACGACACTTGCCTATATTATTGCCTCTGAAATGGGAAGCAGCATCAAGTCAACCTCGGGTCCTTTGCTCGACAAGGCTGGAAATCTTGCAGGACTTCTGACCGGTCTTCAAAAGGGTGATGTGCTTTTTATTGACGAAATTCATCGTATGCCGCCAGCTGTCGAAGAGTATCTCTATTCAGCCATGGAGGATTTTCGTATTGATATCATGCTCGACAGCGGACCCTCTGCACGCGCCGTACAGCTGCGTATCGAGCCCTTTACTCTTGTTGGGGCCACGACTCGTTCCGGACTTCTGACCTCACCTCTCAGGGCAAGGTTCGGTATCAACAGCCGTTTTGATTATTATGCCCCGGAACTTCTTGAAGGCATCATCATACGGGCGTCAGGTATTCTTGGCATCGGTATTGATGACGAAGCCGCATCGGAAATTGCCGGGCGTTCAAGAGGAACTCCCCGTATTGCCAACAGGCTTCTCCGTCGGGCCAGGGATTTTGCGCAGGTTGATCGGGTAGAGCTTATCAATCGTTCTATTGCCATGAAAACCCTCGACTGCCTTGAAATTGATGAGGAAGGACTGGATGATATGGATAAAAAAATCATGGAGACCATTGTCAACAAATTTAATGGCGGGCCTGTCGGGATTGCATCGCTTGCAGTGTCGGTCGGAGAAGAGCGGGATACCATTGAAGAGGTTTACGAGCCCTATCTTATCCAGGCCGGTTATCTGACGAGAACTACAAGGGGGCGTGTTGCAACACGCCAGGCATTTTTACGTTTTTCAACCGGCAGTGAACGTAATGAATACCCGTTGTTTGATGCGCAGCAAGACCTGTAAGCTGCCTGCACACCGCTTTGATCGGATGCGTTTTATTTTTTTTGTAATTATCAGTGCAATTGTCTCTGTTTTTTCCCTTTCCTCATGTGCAGCGCACCCTGTTATTTCCACTCAATTATCTTCAGACTCTCTGGCTGAAACCTCAAAAAGAGAGTTTGTTGCAGCATCGCTGTTGTGTGCAAAAGATGAGTATCGGGGAGCCGCTGACCGTTACCGGAAACTTCTGGCCGTCGATCCGGCAAATGCAGCGATTCATTATGCACTTTCAAAAGCTTACGTAGGTCTTGGTATTATCGACTCTGCCCGTATCCATAGCGAAAAAAGCGTTTTGCTTAATCCGGCAAATAAATATTACCTGAAGTTTCTTGCAGGTATAGTGCATCAGTTGCATGATTACGCCCGTGCAGCCGATCTTTACAGGAAGCTTGCGGCTCTTGACCCGGGCACTGCTGAACCCCTCTCAGCTCTTGCCTTGGAATATCTTGCGGCTGATCAGCCAGAAAAAGCCCTTGCAGTGTTTCAGGAGATTCTTGCCCTTGACCCGAAAGATAAGACGGCCCAGGCCCAGGTGTTGCTGATGGAAATAAAACTTCTTCATTATCATGATGCGATAACTACCGTCATGGAGCTTATTGAGCAGGGAAATGATAAAGAGAAACTCCGCCTGACTCTCGGAGAACTTTATATGCAGACCGGGCAGCATGATCTTGCTTTTAAGACTTTCAGGGAGGTACTGCATGAAAATCCCCGATTTCTTCCGGCTTGGCTGGCCCTGTTTGAAGTCTCTGTTCAGTCAAAAAACAATCTCGTTTTTCTTCAGGATCTTAACCTGTTTTACAATACAAATCAGGTAAGTCTCGAACAGAAATTGGATCTTGCCAAGCTTTTTGTTGCTCGTTCATCCCGGGACAGCTCTTTTGTAGAACCAGCATTTGCCATGATCGATGAAATAAACAAACGTCATCCCGACAACGGTAAGGTCTATGCGCTCAGAGGTAATGCAAAACTGTTACATGGTAAGGACGCTGGGTCAATACATGACTTCAGGAAGGCAATTGCGCTGGAGCCTCGCAATATTGAAATATGGGAAGATCTTGTTGCTGCCTATCTCACAAAAAAAGATTTTCTGCAGGCAAAGCAGACGGTTGCCACCATAAATAAGAGATTTACAACCCGGACACTCAGGCTTAAGGCCTTGGAAGGTGAGGTATATTTCCAGTCAGGCAATATTAAACAGGCGGCACTGCTGCTTGAAAAAGTAGCGCAGCCGGAAGTGGCAAAAAAGGATAAACAGCTTTATCTGCAGGTTGGCGGTACCCTTGCTCTATGTTATGATAAACTTGGTTTTCCTGATAAAAGCATTCGTCTCTATAAGGCTATTCTTGAGATGGATGCGGGTAATATATTTATGATGAACAATCTTGCCTATCTTCTTGCCATACAGGGAAAAGAACTTTTAAAAGCCAAAGAACTGGCGCTAAAGGCTGTAGCCGCTGAACCCGAAAATGCGAGTTATCTTGACACTCTTGGCTGGGTGCTGTTCCGGTTGGCAGAGTATGACACAGCCCGGGATATTCTCGAAAAAGCAGCGGCTATTGATACTCGTGAGCCTGAAATACTGTCCCATCTTTCCCGGGTATACGACAAACTCGGTAACAGGCAGAAGGCGCAGGAAATGAAGGATAAAATCAAAAAGCTTCAGAAAAAGTAGACTATTCTAACGCTGTTCATGATGCTGATGAGCATAAAAAAAGGCGGGGTTACTATCCCGCCTTTTTTTATGTGATTCTGTCGATTTCTACATGATCGTTTTATTTCTCACTGTTGAAGGTCGTGCGGGCCGCCAGATATTCATAATGAGCCCACCGTGCATCAACTTCTTTCTGGATAGCCGTGTAGTACTCCTCGGCAAGCGCAGGATGACTCTTTTTGAGCATTCTGAAGCGGTTTTCCATATCGAGGAAATTCGCAACCGGCATTTTAGGCTTTTTCGAATCAAGAATAAGCGGATTTTTTCCTTCCAGCAAGCGGGCAGGATTATAGCGGTAGAGTATCCAGTGCCCGGAATCAACCGCAGCTTTCTGGTTATCAAGAGCCGTCGACATGTTTATACCGTGTGCTATACAGTGAGAATAAGCTATGATGATGGACGGACCGTTATAAGCCTCAGCTTCAAGGAACGCTTTCAGTGTCTGCTCGTCACGGGCTCCAAAGGCAACTGAAGCAACATACGCTGTTCCGTACGACATGGAGATCATGCCGAGATCCTTTTTTGTCGCTGTGCGGCCGGCAGCAGCAAATTTCGCCACCGCAGCTTTTGGTGTCGCCTTTGACGCCTGTCCTCCGGTATTCGAATAGACCTCGGTATCAAGCACCAGTAGGTTTATATTTTTATTCCCCGCTGTTATATGGTCAACGCCGCCGTAGCCGATGTCATAGGCCCAGCCATCACCTCCGACTCCCCAGACACTCTTTTTAACAAGCATATCGGCCACTGAGAGCAGATTCCTTGCATCAGAAGAATCAATATGATGAAGCTTCTCCTTCAGGATAGCAACCCGTTTTCTCTGCTCAAAAATATCAGGTTCACTCTGTTCAAGCGCCCCAAGTATGTCAGCTGTAAGCGTATCACCGATTTCAGCGGAGACTCTTTGGAGGAGTTCACGAGCATATTCGCGTTGCTTGTCGATGGATATTCTAAAGCCAAGCGCAAATTCTGCGGTATCTTCGAACAGTGAGTTGGACCACGTTGGCCCGCGACCTTCCGCATTGGTAGTATAAGGAGTTGTAGGAAGGTTGCCGCCGTATATTGATGAACAACCGGTAGCATTGCCCACAACAAGACGGTCGCCGAACAGCTGCGTCATAAGCTTGATGTACGGTGTTTCCCCGCAGCCGGAGCATGCTCCTGAAAACTCAAACAGAGGTACCTGAAGCTGCTGTTCCTTGATCAGCTTAGTATTGATTTTATTGCGGTCATATTCCGGAATGTTGAGATAATAGTTCCAGTTGTCAATCTCTGTCTCACGAAGAGGTCGCTGAGGCTTCATATTCAGCGCTTTTCTTTCGGGGTTGGTTTTATCCCTTCCCGGGCAGACATGAACGCAGATTTCGCATCCGGTACAGTCTTCAGGCGCAACCTGGATGGTATACTTCATACCTGCCCAGCTGGCCCCTTTTGCTTCAATGGATTTAAAGGTACGAGGTGCGTTCGCAAGGTATTTTGCCTCATAGACATTCGTCCGGATGACGGCGTGCGGGCATACCATGGAGCATTTGGCGCACTGTATGCAGAGATCGGGTTCCCACACGGGAATTTCGTCGGCAAGGTTGCGTTTTTCAAATTTTGAGGTTCCTGTCGGGTAGGTGCCGTCGGCAGGCATATCACTGACAGGAATGTCGTCACCTTCACCGGCAATGACTTTAGCCAGTACGTTGCAGACAAACTCAGATGCTTCTCCAACAATACATTGGCGGAGTTCTTTTTGGCTGTCGGCAGCAGAACCAATAGTGACCTGATGCAGATTGGAGAGAGTATCATCTACAGCCTGCATATTCTGCCTGACGACCTCATCTCCTTTTTTACCATAGGTTTCTTTTATGGCGTTCTTAATCTGTTCAATTGCCTCTTCGCGCGGCAGGACTCCTGATATGGCAAAAAAGCAGGCCTGCATGATTGTGTTTATGCGCTGTCCCATGCCGCTTTGATGAGCAACTTTATAGGCATCAATGGTGTAAAGTTTCGCCTCTTTCTTGATCAGGTGCTCCTGAACGCCTTTTGGGAGTTTTTCCCAGAGTTCATCAGCCGCATATGGAGAGTTCAGAAGCAGTGTGCCATGTTTCTTGAGATTTTTAAGAAGGTCAATCATCTCCAGAAAAATCCAGTGGTGGCAGCCTATAAACTGTGCCTCGGTGATGAGATAGGTTGAGCGGATCTCGTGCGGTCCGAAGCGCAGGTGAGATGTTGTAATTGAACCGGCTTTTTTGGAGTCGTAGACAAAATAGCCCTGGGCATAGTTCGATGTATTTTCACCGATAATTTTAATGCTGTTCTTGTTTGCACCGACAGTGCCGTCTGATCCCAGGCCGTAAAAGAGAGCCCGAAACATTTCATCCGGTTCTATAGAGTGAGTATGGTCATAATCAAGACTTGTATGGGTAACATCGTCATTGATGCCTATAGTGAAATGATTCTTCGGTTTAGGCAAAGCCATGTTGTCGAAGACAGCCTTGACCATTGCCGGAGTGAATTCTTTTGAAGAAAGGCCATACCTTCCACCGGTAATATTCGGCAGGCTTTTCAGCAAACCATTCTGCACACCTTCAAGCAGGGCATTGACCGTATCCAGATAAAGGGGTTCTCCGGCACTGCCGGGTTCCTTGATACGGTCAAGGACGGAAACCGATTTGACTGTTGCAGGTAAAGCATTGACAAAAAGTTCTATATCGAACGGGCGGAACATGCGGGCATGGAGGACACCGACTTTTTCACCCTGTTTGTTAAGATGTTCAACTGTTTCACGGGCGGCCTCGACACCGGATCCCATCATGACAATAACCCGCTCGGCATCAGCTGCACCGTAATACTGGTAAAGTTTATAGTAACGTCCGGTCAGGTCACCAAATTTATCCATCAGTTTTTGAGTGATCCCGGGGCATGCATTGTAATAGCTGTTGACGGTTTCCCTTCCCTGAAAATAGACGTCAGGATTCTGCGATGTTCCACGCAGAACAGGAGCGTCTGGGCTCATACGGCGGTTGCGATGAGCAATGACCATCTCATCGCTTATCATGGCTTTTATGACATCATCAGACACAACTTCGATTTTGGCAATCTCATGAGAAGTTCTGAATCCGTCGAAGAAATGTAGAAACGGTACTCTTGACTCAAGCGTTGCTGCAGCGGAAATAAGGCCAAGATCCATGACTTCCTGAACAGAACTGGATGCAAGAAGTGCAAAGCCTGTTCCGCGTACAGACATGACATCGCCATGGTCGCCGAATATCGAAAGTGCCTGTCCGGCCAGTGCACGGGCAGAAACATGTATGACGCATGGGGTAAGCTCACCTGCTATCTTATACATATTTGGAATCATCAGCAGAAGACCCTGCGATGCGGTAAAGGTGGTTGTCAACGCACCCGTTTGCAAAGCGCCGTGAACTGCAGCAGCAGCACCGGCTTCACTTTGTAATTCATCAATTTTAGGAATTGTTCCCCAAATGTTCTTTTTTCCTGCAGCCGCCCATGCATCGGAATATTCACCCATCGGAGATGCCGGTGTAATTGGGTAGATACAGATAACTTCACTTGTACGGTAAGAGACATAAGCCAAGGCTTCATTCCCCTCCATGGTTTTATAAATCCGGGTCATACTGGCAGTCCCACTTGATTTGTATTGATGAATTATTTAAGTGCAGAGCACTGATGAGAACACAACGATCGAGCGAAAAAACAACCGCAGTTAAGAGAAAATCAAAAAGATGAAAATAAAATCGAGGCGACTGGAAAGATATTAAAAAAAATGATTTTTGATAAATTTAATTAGATTTCGGCAATGCTGCAAAGAGTCAGCCGCCAGGTACTATTCTAAGCCCTGTCACCACTGGATTCTTTGCTTATTTTAACATTCAGACCAGAAAAGGAAAAGAGGTTTTATGGACGCGGAACATTCTGAAAACATAGTATATGGCAGGAATGCTGTTCTTGAGCTTCTCCAGCAAAAGCCGGAGAGCATAGAGAAGATTTATTTTCAGTTTAATACCTCTCACCCTAAGCTCAAGGAAATTGTAATTACCGCAAGAAGGCTGAAACTTGTCACCGGCAAGGCTCGGCTTGAAAAACTCTCGCTGATTTCCGGGACAACCAAGCATCAGGGCGTTTGCGCTCTTATCAGCTCCGTAACTTATTACTCGCTTGAGGAGGTTTTGCAAAGTCCCCGGAATACCTCTTCTCTTTTTGTCGTGCTGCAGGGTCTGGATGACCCTCACAATATCGGAGCAATTATCAGGACGGCTGAAGCCGTGGCTGCCGATGCTGTTGTACTTGTCGAAGGAAAGGGTTCACCTGTTAACGCTGTTGTTAATAAGGCTTCTGCAGGAGCACTTTCACACATGAGAATTTGCAAGGTTAAAAGCCTTGTACGCGCATTGGAATTTCTTCATCTGCAGAACGTTCAGATTATTGCAGCCGATATGGACGCTGAGCTGAATTATACCGATGCAGATTTGAAAAAATCAACAGCCATTGTGCTTGGCATGGAGGGGAGCGGGCTTGCACCTGAAGCGCTGGAGTATTGTGATCAGGTTGTACGCATTCCAATGGCTGGTTGCGTGGAATCTCTGAATGTCAGTGTGACGGCCGGGGTGCTGCTTTATGAAGCCATGAGGCAGCGACTTGCATAACAACGTTATGCCCAAATGATTTGAAGGGATTTTTTTCAGCTCTTTGAAAAAAATATTACCTTGTTTCTCACTGTTCAGCTACTTCCATCGGAACTCAAATAACACACCTTTTCTCTGCCATGACTATTCTTGAAAATCTTCGCTATACCAAAGACCACGAATGGATTAAACTGCTTGAAGATGGCTGTTCCGCACTGGTCGGCATTACTGACTTTGCACAGTCAGAGCTTGGCGATATTGTTTTTGTTGAACTGAAATCTGCAGGAACAAAGCTTAAAGAACACGAGGTTTTCGGCACCGTTGAGGCAGTCAAAACAGTAGCCGATCTTTTTGCACCTGTTGGCTGTGAAATACTTGAACTGAATACTTCGCTTGACAATGCTGAAATCGTTAATCAGGAGCCTTACACAAACGGCTGGCTGGTCAAGATAAAGGTTGAAAACCCGGCAGCGATCGATGCTCTTCTTGATGCTGCGGCATACCGCCAGCTGATAGGCGAGTAACTTTTTTCTCAACAGTTTATTACCAGAGATGCCATTTATTGTCAATACCGCCAGCGATAGAGAGGAGATGCTCAGGGCAATTGGTGCAGGCTCCTTTGATGAACTTATTGCCGACATTCCAGAAGAGATCCGCCTTAAAAAAGCTCTTGAGGTCTTTCCTGCTTTAGATGAACTTCAGGTTCGGAAACTCCTTGAAGGTATTGCTTCCGCCAACCGGAGCACTTCCGATTATGTCAGCTTCCTCGGCGCAGGGGCTTATGACCATTTTATACCTGTAGCCGTAAAGACCATTGCATCCCGCAGTGAGTTCTATACGGCATATACCCCTTACCAGGCAGAAGTATCTCAGGGTACCCTGCAGGCGATTTACGAATATCAGAGTCTTATATGCCGTCTTTATGAGATGGATGTAACCAACGCATCAATGTATGACGGGGCTACAGCCCTTGCCGAAGCGGTATTGATGGCCATGAACGTTACAGGACGCGGTCAGGTCGTTGTAGCAGGAAAGCTTCATCCATATAACAGCTCTGTTTTGAAGACCTATCTTGAGGCTTCAGGACATACTGCAGTCATACAGAATGTTCTTGAAGATGGTATCGGCAGTATCTCTTCCCTGAAGGGTATTGTTAGCGGAAGTGTGGCAGCAATTGTAGTTCAGCAGCCTAATTTTTACGGTTGTCTGGAAGAGGTGGAGTCGATTCGCGATATCGCTCATGACAACGGGGCACTTTTTATAGTTTCAGCCGATCCGCTATCCCTCGGAGTACTGGCTGCTCCAGGAAGTTACGGGGCTGATATTGCGGTAGGTGAAGGTCAGCCGCTCGGTAATGCACAGAATTTCGGCGGACCATACCTTGGAATATTTACGGTCAAACAGCAGCTTGTTCGCAAGATTCCAGGTCGTCTGGTGGGTATGACCAAAGACAGGGATGGCGAGGATGGTTTTATTCTCACACTGCAGACCCGTGAGCAGCACATACGCCGCGAAAAAGCAACCTCTAACATCTGCAGCAACCAGGCACTTAACGCCCTTCAGGCAGCAGTCTATCTTTCGTTGCTTGGCAAAGAGGGTATTCGGGAGGTTGCTGTTCAATCCGCTCAAAAGGCGCACTACCTTGCAGGAAAAATTGCCGCAATACCAGGATTTTCCCTGAAGTACAACTCTCCTTATTTCCGTGAATTTGTTGTGGAAACACCTGTTCCCGCATCAACAGTCATTGCACAGATGCTGGAAAAAAAGGTATTTGCCGGTTATGATCTTGCTGTCCACGATGAAACAGGGCTGCTTATAGCCGTTACAGAAAAACGGACACGGCAGGAACTCGACAGTTTTGCTGAAAACCTTGGGGCTTTTATATAAGCCCCAGGGAAATCATTTCCTTGTCAATGATAGCCTTGTTTTCCGCCGATAGCGGTACAAGAGGCAGCCGGTAGTTTTCCTCAATCATTCCCATTCGGGCAAGAATATATTTTACAGGTACGGGATTGCTCTCGATAAAATTCAGTCTGAAGAGATTGCGATAAGTGTGGTTTATCGACCGGGCCTCTCCAAGATCGCCCTGCTTGACGGCCTCAACCAGCCCTTTAATTTGAGCGGGTACCTCGTTAGCCGCAACAGAAATAACCCCATCCCCACCCATAGCTATAAACGGCAGAATCAGCGAGTCCTCACCGGTCAGCACCGAAAAATATTTTGGACGCTCTTCAAGAAGCTCCGCGATCTGCGTGAAGTTGTCCGAAGCTTCCTTGACAGCCGCAATATTTTCAAAATTCCTGGCAAGTCTGAGAATTGTTGACGCAGCAACATTGCTTCCGGTTCTGCCAGGAACGTTATAAATAATAATCGGGACGGACACTGCTTCCGCTATGTGCTTGTAGTGCTGGTAAATCCCTTCCTGCGAAGGCTTGTTATAATAAGGCGCAACGGACAAAATAGCTGATGCCCCGGCTTTTTCAGCATTTTTTGCAAGCTCAACGGCATGCGACGTGGCGTTTGTTCCTGCACCTGCAGCAATCTTGATTCTCCCATCGGCTTCATCCCTTACGGTGCGGATAATTTCAAACTGTTCATCTCCGGAAAGGGTTGGCGACTCACCGGTTGTGCCGCAGGGGATGATGAAATCGGTTCCTGCTTCAATGTGAAACCGTACCAGTCGTCTTAAAGCATCGGTATCAATGGATCGATCTTTCTTGAAAGGAGTTACCAGTGCAACAGCTGATCCTGAAATGTATCGTGTCGACATACTTTTATCACTAATTAATGGTATTCATTGTCTTTATATCTCAAAAGCTTCGTTGAACAAGAGTACACTGAAAACATGCTTGACAGCGCCAGAGCTTTTGTGTAAAGCATGGAATTGGTATTGTCGCCTCTTTTTAATTCATTCGAACTTTATCGTGAAGATACTGAAACGAAAAAGATAAACAGGGAAAGGGAAATTGAAAATCGAATTTTCTTTACATTTATCCCTGATCCCAGGATTAACTGACGAGGGAAACGCTCAAACGGTTTTATAATGATTGTCTGGTCGTTTGAGCGCTGTCAATGCATATCAGTGAGTTTCAATAAAAATAATCGGGAGACAGTTTTCCGGTAAAGCGATGCATCATGTAGTTGGCAAGCCAGACCCAGTTCAGCGGTTTTCCCTTCATACGCTGCATTATCGCACGGCCTTTATAGACCTCTTTCTGGAGCTTGACAAAGTTTTCAAGCAGTTTTTCACCACTCATTCTGTTCGGTTCAAACATATAATGATAGGTGTCATACTTGTCCCAGTCGAAATGACGTATACGGGGCTTCATCTCGTCAAAATACGGTGTTCCCGGGAATGGTGTGACTAACGAAAATACCGGAAACTCAATCTTGTTGTTCATGATAAAGTCATAGGTAAGCTGAAAGCTTTCCTCAGTATCATTATCAAAACCGAACATAAAGTATCCCTGTATGGCGATGCCGTTCTTATGCAGATTGCTTACCACCTGTTCATAACTGCCAAGCCTGTTTGATCCCTTTTGTACGCTCTTGATTGTCTCCGGATTGAGTGATTCGAACCCGATACTGAGCAGGTCGCATCCCGATCGGCCGGCCAGTTCTGCAACTTCGGGTTTATCCAGAAAGTTCATTGAAATATTGGCATTCCAGTGCACACCGAGTTTAGCCATCTCTTCAAGGAGTGTCATGAAATACTTCGGACGAAAACTTATGTTATCATCCATAAAGGAAAAATTGACATTTTTCTTGCCGACTCTTTGCTGATGATAGCGCATCTCATCAAGGACAAGATCAAGCTCCCGGTATCGGTAGCTTTTTCCGTAGACCGTCGGTGTCGTGCAGAAATTGCATCCGACAGGACAGCCTTTTGTTGCAAGAAGCGGTATCCGCGAGCTGTATTTTTTAGCATTTTTTGATGAAAGGGCATAGCTGAAATCAGGATGAACCATGGCGCTCATCTGTTTAAGCTCCTTTGCCCTGTATACACTCTTCATCGTTCCTTTCAGGACATCAGTTGCAAGTTCTGTCCATATCGACTCTATTTCCCCGTAAACCACGCTTGTGCAGTGCCCGGATGCCTCTTCATGAAGCATGGTAGGATGAACGCCGCCGAGAATGACTGTTTTACCCTGACTGAGTGCAGCATCACCGATCCGGTATGCTTTGGATGCATTAAGTGTTCTGGACGTGATGGCAACGACATCAAAACCTGAAAAATCTGCCGGAACTTTATTGCCGAGCCGTTCATCAATAAAAGTGACATCAAACAGCTTGCCAACCATGGTGGCGACCATGATCAGGTTTAAAGGCATGCTCACAGTACCGGAATCCACCATCATGCTGGTGTTGCTGACCGGCTGGATTAGCAGCCATTTTTTTCGTGATTTTTGCTGTGCAGCAAGCTGATGAAGGTGTCCTTCTGCGGAGTCAAGCGATGTTACAAAAGTATCGGATGGTAAGGTCTGCATACCTTGAAATCTGCAATAAGTGATAAAAACCAGTACAACGAAATGAACAAGGTAGAAAAAGTTTTTTGGTACTTGCTAGGATATTTAATATTTATGACTTTTATAAGAAAAAAAGATATCTGCGGAATAAATTCCAGCCCTGTTTTTTAAGGATATGCAGAAGCGTATGAGTAATACGAAAATTCAAAGACTTGGCCGGACAGGGCAATACCTTTTCTAACGAAAGATGCAGACCGGCAAAGGTTTGGATCGGTAATATTGGGTATTGGATTTCAACGTCAATCAAATTTCAATAAAGGAACATGACACAAAACAACACTCAACCGACTGCAGTGCTTGATAAAAAAGTAGTGGCACGAGGGTTTTCACTCTTTTTTGCAACGGTCTTTATCTGCCTGTTAGCTTATTACTGGCCAATGCTTAAGCTGCTGCTGGTTGACAAAATGCATTACCATGTTCCATTTTTATGCAGGTAAAAAAAAGCAGATTCTTTTGTTCCATATGATGGCACCCTGAAAAAAAGGGTGCTTTTTTTATACCATCTCCTGTTCCCTGCATGGTGGGCATCTGGATTATCAAGACGGAAGGGAGCCTTTGTAAGGGGTGATCTCCAGAAAAAAAAGTACATCTATAAGGGGAAAATTCATCGCGGGTATCGGTACTGACAACAAGAGCCTCTATTACTGGACGCTGCCTGTTTGAAGGATTTTCTCTGAAGGTCAATCGTTGAACCGCTGCTCAATCGACTTGCTCGGCTTTGCATAACCGGCTGTATGGGGAGAAGAGCCCTTGAGTACAGTTGAAGAGCTTTCTCTGCTTAAATTGTTCTCATTGCTTATCTCCTCACCATCTTCCACTATATTCCTCTCCGCCTGGTTTATATCTCCCAGTGCGTTGCTTAAGACAGCAGATAAAATAAGCTCCAGCCGATCAACGATATCCTCTCTCGCCTGTAATTCAGCGCGAAACGCCGAATCCGATTTCATTCTCTCAATGAGTGCTTCCAATGGCTCCTGAGGCATAACGCAGTGCTTTTGCTTTAATCCTTAAACCGGGATTCAATTTCTTTAGTTGGCTTCGCAAAACCTCCAGCTTTCGGTGAAGAGCCTTTGAATACTGAAGATCTGGTGCCGCCATAAATAAAAGGATAGGCATTGACCAATAAGCGCTTTGTCCCTTTTCCTACATTTTCCAGATAATCACCAACAGTCCACCATGTTCCGTCAACAAATACTTCTACTAATCTTCCGTAAGCTTTTCCCCAATTAGTGAAGACGCCTGAAAATTTACTCATGGCAGTGGGTTTGTGGTTTAACAGGTCTTGTCGGGAGAATCAGTTCTTAGGCTATTAAAAAAGCTATTATCCAAATTCATAATTATTAGGCAATGTAATATTTATCACACTGGTATGAAAGTTTGGGGTGTAGTTTTACCGTTGACAGTTATTGCAAATACAAGGGCTGATTAAAATCTGCGATCCGGACAGTTGAACCGGTAGCTTCCCGATGTGAAAGGGTGCTGTTGATTCGCTTTTCTTTGACCGGCTATAGGTGTAACTGGCTTATTCCTGCGATGTATCATGCCCGACTGATGCTGCGGCAGCAACAAGTTCAGCAGCGAGATTGAGCGATGAGGCTGAAATTTGTTGACCGCTGATGAGTCCGGCAATGGCCTGCAAGCGGCTTTCATGGTCGAGAGTGGTCACTTCCGTAATGGTTCTGTCGTGATGCATCGACTTTTGAACCTGAAGGTGCAGGTCAGCCATTGCGGCGATTTGCGGCAGGTGGGTAATAGCTATGATTTGATGAAGGCGTGAAAGTTTCTTCAGGCTTCTGCCGACAGCTTCTGCGATGCGGCCGCTGATGCCGGTATCGATTTCATCAAAAATCAGGATCGGGAGCTTTGCCGATTCAGCCAGTGCGCTTTTCAAGGCGAGCATGATTCTTGAAATTTCTCCTCCGGATGCTACTTTGATGAGTGGTCTTGGCTTTTCACCGGGATTGGTTGAAATCAGGAATTCAACACGGTCATAACCGCCACTGAATGCCGTAAAGTTTTTTCCTTCTATTGAGAGTTCCCCCTCATGCAGCTCCTCATGCGTTATGCTGACGATGAAGGTTGCGTTTGGTATGCCGAGCTGTGCCAACTGCTCCTGAATGACCAATTCGAGGTGTCGGGCGGCATGCAGCCGCTTGATGGAAAGGGTGGCTGCGAGCATTGAAAGTGATGCTCTTTGCAGATTTATTTTTTGCTGGAGATGGTTAATCTCTTCTTCAAGGTTGCCTTCCAGAGCAATCCTTGTGTTCAGCTCATTCTGCAGATCGATCAGTCCAGACAGAGTGAGCCCGTATTTTTTGCAGATGCGTTGCAGCTTGAGTTGGCGTTCCCGCAATGACTCAAGCCTTCCCTGATTGAAATCAATATCTGACGAATAGCTTCGGTTGAATCTGGAAAGTTCATCGATAATGCTTTTTACCGTGCGTGTTTCCTCAAGATGGATGTCGAAACGCTTGTCAATGCCCGCAAGCTTTTCAAGTGTATTCAGTGCCGACGCGACCGTGGAATATACGGAATGTTCACTTTCGTAGAGTAAATCGTTAAGGGAGGAGCTGAGAATGAAAAGGGTTTCGGCATTTTCAAGCAGCGTTATCTCGGTCTCAATATCTTCGTTTTCGCCGCTCTTCAGATCAAGGGAGTTAAGCTCGCTAAGCTGGAAATCAAGTATCTCTTTTTTGTCGTGTATGTCAGCCGCCTTTTTTCTAAGTGCGCTGAGTTGCTGTTGCAGGCCTTGCAGTACAGAACGGGCTGCCTGGTATGCGGCAACGTCCAGGGTTGTTTGGGCAAAATCGTCCAGCAGGGTTTCGTGCGTATCGGCATGCAGCAGCAGCTGGTGTTCATGCTGGCCGTGCAAGTCGATCAGTATCTCTCCTGTCAGTTTGAGGAGAGCTGCAGTACATGGGGTATCGTTGATGAAGCATCGTGATTGGCCGCTCGATGAAAGTTCTCTGCGGAGAATGAGTTCATGTGCTGATTCTATGGCAGCTGAATTCAGAAGAGTCTCAATTTTTTCAGAGTGAACCTCTTTAAGTACCGCTTCGACGACAGCTTTGGTTGCGCCCGACCTTACCAGATCGCTGCTTGCCCGTTCACCAAGAACAAGGTTCAGTGCTCCGATGAGAATGGACTTACCGGCACCGGTTTCTCCGGTGATAATGGTTAAACCAGGCGTGAATTCAACCGATAACTCCTGGATCAGTGCATAATTTTTGATATAAAGGCTGAAAAGCATGGCCGGGTATCTTGGTGTGCACTTTCAGTGAAAAATCAAAGCTAAATTATATAAACAATATGCTTCCCTAAACCAACTTTTTCAGACGAAACCGGTGTATTGTCCTTTTCGCTCAATATCGGGCAAGAACGGTTTCGCCGGCACGGGTTATCTGGCCTGGTTGAACCAGCAATGAAGCTGAAGGGGGGAGAATGAGGTCTACTCTTGAACCGAACTTGATCATCCCAAACCGTTCACCCATATTGACTGCTTCACCGGTATGAAGTTTACAGACGATTCTTCTCGCTAAAAAACCTGAGACCTGGTTAAAGAACACTGCTATTTCCCCATTGTCAATACCTATTTCCATTTTTTCATTGCTTTCCATGCTCCTGGTGTCGAAAGCCATCAAAAATTGTCCCGGACAGTAGCGAAGATGTGTTACTTTTCCGCTGAGCGGTATACGGTTGACATGAACGTTGAATGGCGACATGAAAATGCTGACGAGCGTAGATGATTTGCCGGTAATCCTGTGGTCGTACTGTTGAACCAGTAAGATTTTACCGTCGGCAGGTGCAAGGATAATCCGTTTGTCGTTGGGAATTTCCCTTTTTGGATCCCTGAAAAAATAGAGGGTAAAAAGGATAGCGATGACGGCAGAAAGCAGAATGGCTACCCGGGCCCATAAAGGAAAAAGCAGAGCGGCAGCGCTGATGAGAAAGCAGAGAAGAAAAACCTTTATCATGGTACTGTTGCCGTAGGATGTAAACATATTGTTTGGTCTGTGATCAGTTTTTTATGATAACCTGCCTTATGATAATTATTTATCTTGTACCTGAGAAGAATGGGGAAATTATTTTCATTTTTTTTGGCAATTCAGGTCTGGATTGCCCTCATGAAATTTATTTCCAGCAAGGAAGGAGAACTGTGAGTTAGTGAATGCGTTAGAAAAAAAATTTCTCGAGCAGATCAGAATGCGACTTCTGGTCGAAGAGAGCGACAAGGTGCTTGTTGCAGTTTCCGGAGGGCCGGATTCGATGGCTATGCTCTCACTGTTTTGTGCGGTAAAACCTGTTTTGCACTGCGAGCTTGCAGTTGTTCACTGTAACTTTCAGCTCCGCGGGGAAGAGAGCGATGCAGAAGAACTTTTTGTACGTGAACATTGCATGGAGCTTGGCCTTGATTGTTTTGTTGAGCAGTTTGATACCCTTCGATTTGCCGCAGAGCGGAAAAAGTCTATTGAGGAGAGCGCGAGGATTCTGCGATACAGTTTTTTTGAAAAGATGATGCTTGAGAAAGGTTATACCAGGATTGCAACCGGGCATCATGTCAATGACAATGCAGAGACTGTTCTGTTTAATTTATTCAGGGGAGTTTCTCTTCCAGGCTTAAAAGGTATCCGGGTCCGAAATGGTAAAATCATTCGACCGATGCTTTTGTTTCATAAGGCCGATATTATTGAATACCTGAAGGAAAAAGGCATTGCCAGCAGAATGGATACAAGCAATCTCTTCGACGACTATGACAGAAATTTTATCCGCAACCGGGTTATTCCGCTTATTGAGGAGCGCTTTCGTTATAAACTGATGCCATCGCTTCAAAGACTGTCGGAACAGGCGGGGGAGCTTGAAGAGTTTCTTGAACTTTATTTCGAGAACCTTCTTGAGCGAGAGCCAGGGCTGACTCTGATTGACGGCGTGCTTGATGTTCGTGCGCTCCGAAGGCTTATGATATTTGAACAGAAAGAGGTTTTCAAAAGGGCTTTACAGGACATGGATGTTCCTGTTGATGCTCAAACCCTTCAAAAACTTGTTGATCTTCTTGGCACCAGGCCTGGAAAAATGGTCATGGCCGGAGGCCGGTTACGGGTACTTTGGAAAGGAGCGTCACTTTATTTTATGCTGGAGACTCCTTGATCATGTAAAATGTTACTCTTTTTGTTTTGCGTGTTGAAAGAGTTCAACGGGAAGGTTGGCATGAATAATAACAGACTCGAGATTTTGCTGGATCTCTATTCTTTTAAGCAGTTGTTTCGTCTGTTCCCCGGTCCTCGTTCCTGAAAGTTCCGTCAGTTTAAGCGCCCCCCAGAGAAATGTTGATGCGAAATATGCTCCTTTTCGAGTTGAATAGACCCATTCGCTTTGGCCTTCAATTCCTTTTTCGAATTTTAGAGAGAGGGCAAGGTTCTTGATGCTGTTCAGATTCCCCAGTGATTTTATATCACTGTTGGCTGAAGTAAGGCTTTGGAGAGCCCCAAAAGTCCAGACTGCTGATGGCAGTGCAAACCAGAGATGTGATTTATAGACAGCCTTGTTGATCAGCGCTGTAGAAAGCGAGTCTCTCTGGAAAAAACTGCCGGTTGGAATGAGGAACTCTTTCAGCATTTTCCTGTTGTTTGCAAATGCCGTTTTTCTTGGGCTGAGCGGGCAGAGCCATAGGGTGCTGTCGAGCGAATAGCATTGATAGCCACCGATTTTTTCAGATATGGAGCTGTTTTTTCTGAGAAACGATTCAGGAAGTTTTTGCGAAAAAGGGCCCCAGGCAATTCCCAGATATTCCTGCTCTTTGTAGCCATGGCGTTTGAAACTGACCAGCAGTGTATCGACGTCGAGAGATGGGTTAATATTGGCAGCTTTTAAAAGTGTATTGAGCTGCCCTTTAGGCTGGAAGAGCGGGGCCTTTTTCAGGGAATCCGGAATGATGTTCTGCCAGAGCTTGCTTTGCCTGATATCTTTAAGGCCGATGTAAATCAGGGCATCAGTTTTGCCTGGAATGTGATCAACAATGGTTTTAAGCTCAGGGCTTAACGGTTCGGACTGAATCCGGGGTTTCGGGTAGTTGATCCAGAAAACAACGCATAAAAAGCAGAGAAAACTGATAACGCTGATTGAAAGGAGCAGACCTGATCCTTTCTTCAAAGAGCGTTTTTCGACTGTTGCTTCAGGTTCGACATTCCTTGGCATACTTCAGCAGATTAGGAATTTTTTTTGATTGCCTGACGGGCAAGTTCATCGCAGCGGTTGTTATACGGGTTGTCGCTGTGCCCCTTTACTTTATGAAAGGTAACATCCTGAAGTCTAATTAACTCCAGTATTTTTTGCCAAAGATCAATGTTTTCTACATTTTTTTTTGACGCAGTTTTCCAGTTATTGGCCGTCCATCGTTTAAGCCAGCCCTCATTGATCGCATTGACGAGATAGCTGGAGTCACTGTAAAGGTGAACCTCGCAAGGTTCCCTGAGCGCCTTGAGCCCTTCTATAGCTGCGCTGAGCTCCATGCGGTTATTGGTTGTAGCTGGCGAGAATCCTGATATTTCGCGTATTGACGATCCGTACATCAGAAGTGCTCCCCAGCCGCCTTTTCCGGGATTGCCGCTGCATGCGCCGTCTGTGTATATGATTATTTTTTTTTTCATCAGCAAAAAAAAGGCCCAACCTGAGTCTGGTTGAGCCTTTATAAAGATAGTGAAAGGTCCTGTATAACCGGTTTTGCCCGAGGTTTACTAAACCAGTTTGGCAAGCTCGGCGGTTCCGGTTTTAGCTATAATTTTCATGGCTTTAGCTGAAAGCTTAACCTTGACAAACCGCTTTTCTTCTTCGATCCAGATTCTTTTTGTATGGAGGTTCGGTTCAAAACGGGTACGGACGTGGTTGTTCGCATGGGAAACCGTATTGCCGTACTTAGGTCTTTTACCGGTCAGTAAACAAACTTTAGACATGGTGCAATCAATTGGTGTTAAAAAAACGAAACGCAATATAACAATAGTTTTGCAAACCGGAAACGTATTGTTTCAGGGTCGTATGCCGACAGCGCATACCATCATGGATAAAACATAGAGCAGCGTGCCGAAGGCGTTGTACCAGATAGCTTTTTCCCTTGGGTTTGCAATCAGGATTTTCTGCATTGGAAGCTGTGCAATCAGAAGAATCAAGGCAATCACTGTCGCATTCATGGACCCTTTGAGTACAAGAATGGAGATGGCTGCCAGTTGAGCAATATCCATAACAATAGATGCAAGGATTGCGGCTTTCTTTTCGCCGAGCTGCACTGGAATTGATGAAACCTTGCGGATATTGTCGCCGACAACTGATTTAAAGTCGTTAAGTGTCATGATGCCGTGCGCACCAATTGAGAAAATAATGGCAAGGGCAATGGTTTCCCGTGAAGGGATGCCCTGTGTAATGGAAAAGCTTCCCGTCAGCCATGAGACGCCTTCATAAGCAAGTCCGACAATTAGATTGCCGAACCAGCCGTTTCTTTTAGCCCGGATAGGCGGGCCTGAATAGGCGTGCGACATGAGCACTCCTACAAAAGCAATAACGACAACATAGGGATGAATGGAGAGTGCGACAAGAAATCCGGTAATGATAAGGCCGAATGTAATAAGCCAACTGGCCGATTTTGATATCCTGCCTGCCGGAATTGGACGATCTGGTTCATTGATGGCATCAACCTCCCGGTCAAAATAGTCGTTCATCGTCTGTGACATAGCGCACATAAGAGGTCCGGCAAGGAGGATGCCCCGGAGGAGAATAGACCAGTTTGCAGTAATATCTTCGCCGGTCGATACGACCCCGCAGGCAAAAGCCCACATGGGAGGAAACCATGTGACTGGTTTCATGAGCGGAAGGATAGCTGACGGTTCTATCCTGAATCCCGGTTTGTTGACGTTCTCCAGAGCCTTCCGGATGGCCTTTTGCCTGGCATCGCTAACTCCGGACAACCGAAGTTTGTCGGTGATGTTTTGATGCATTTCAGTGCTTGGCACGTCACGTCCGTTCATGGGCAATAATGATTCTCACTTCGGCTCAAAAACAAGGCAGTTAGTATACAAGTTTTTTTGCAAAAAAGATAAGAATTTAGTTGACGGCAAGAGTGTACCGTGCGGCAAGTTCAGCGTTGACGTTAAGAATGTCATGAAATTTTTTCCCGGTATAACCGCTTTCCAGAGCCTCTTTTGCCATACTAAAGCCATCATTGATGCAGAGCGCTTTTCCCGCCACATAACAGGCCATTGCTGCAGTGAAGAGTGCTGCATCGAGTTGAGCTGTCGGTGCACTTCCATCAAGGATTTTTCGGATAATGAGTGCGTTTTCATCTCTGTCTCCTCCCTGGATTTCCGATAGAGCATGTCTGGTTATGCCGAAATCCTCAGGATGAACAGTATGTCGGCTGACAGAGCCGTTCTGGATTTCAATAATATAAGTAGGTCCGTTGAGGCTTGGTTCGTCAAGCGCGATACCTTCTTCAGTCATGGAGTGAATAACCATTGCATGGCGGGTTTCGGTCTGCAACAGCACATCAGTATAGAGTTCCATGAGTTCAGGGTTGAAAACACCCACAAGCTGTCGTTTTGCCCGGGCAGGATTAATGAGCGGGCCGAGAATGTTGAAAATAGTTCTTATGGCAAGTTCACGGCGGATGTGAGCTACCTTTTTCATGGACGGGTGGTAAAGGGGGGCAAAGAGGAAGGCAAAGCCTGTCCGGTCAAACAGCTCTTTAGTTGCTTCCGGCGGCAGATCAATGACAAAGCCAAGCGCTTCAAGAACATCGGCACTGCCGCAGCTGCTTGTTACCGAGCGGTTTCCGTGTTTGGCAATAAGTACTCCGGCACTGTTGGCAATAATTGAGGCGGTTGTTGAAATATTAAAAGTACCTGCATGATCGCCTCCTGTGCCGCAGGTATCTACAGCATCTTCATTAAGCTCGATGGTGTTGGCTTTCGCCATAAGGCTGTAGTACGCACCGGCTGCTTCAGCCGGGGTAACACCTTTTTTTTGCAGAAGAACGAGCATGGCGGCGATGACAATTTCGGAAAAATGACCATCCATAATGCTGTTCATGCAAAACGTCATCTCATCCTGCGAAAAATTTTCTCCTGCAAGCAGTTTTTGCAGTAACTTCTTTTGCGGCATTGAGCAGATTGGTTGGCAAATGAATGCGAATATTCGTAAATGTAAATAATAATAAGAATTGATTGTATTGTAAAAGGCTCAATAAGGATGTGCCGTCATTTGGATGAAGATTTTTTTACTTATGGAGATAAAGCACATAACACCATACCGCCAGGAGGCCCTCAGGAAGGTCCTTGTTAAAATGATGAGTCGCGCACTTGATTCCTGTATTGTTACTGATCTTTCCGTTATCAGGTGGCTGACAGGGTTCAGCGGTTCAAGTGCAAGGCTTGTTGTTACTCGTGAAAAAAGCTGGTTGTTTACTGATTTCCGGTATAAAGAACAGGCGTCCCATGAGGTTGATATGGTTGAAGTGGTTATTGCAGGTGACGGATTTGCTGCAGAACTTGGTTCGGGTCGCTATCCCCTTGGGGAGACGGTTGGACTTCAGTCTGACAATGTCACCTGGCACGAAGCTACCCGACTTATTGAGCAGCTTCATGGTAAACAGCGGGTTATTCCGGTAGAATCTTTTTTTGACGAGTTCAGAATGATCAAGCATGAGAATGAACTGCTTAAGATGCGTAGAGCAGCAGAAATCAGCGAACTTGTATTGGAAAAAGTGATTCCCATGATTTCTTCCTCAGTGACAGAACTTGATATTGCTGCTGAAATCACTTTTCAGCATAAAAGGCTCGGAGCAGATAAAGACTCTTTTGATCCTATTGTGGCTGCGGGGCCCCGTTCTGCTATGCCTCATGCGAAGCCTTCCTCGGCTAAATTTGTTGCTGGCGAGTTGATTGTTATCGATATAGGATGTCTCTATGAAGGCTATGCATCCGACCAGACAAGGACTGTTGCGCTTGGTCATGTTTCCAGCGAGGCTCGTCATGTTTATGAAATTGTAAAGGAGGCTCAGGAGCTGGGTATAGCAAGCGCGCGATGCGGCATGCAGGCTCAGGAGCTTGATGGTGAGGTTCGTCGTTTTATCAATGCTCATGGTTACGCTGAAGAATTTGGCCACGGTCTTGGTCACGGAGTCGGATTTGAAGTGCATGAGGAGCCTCGGATCAGTCCTAAGGGAGAACATGTGTTGCAGGAAAATATGGTCTTTACCATTGAGCCCGGTATTTACCTTCCCGGAAAATTCGGCGTGCGCATTGAGGATACTGTGGTGATGGGTCCGCATGGCGCAGTTCCTATGCAGGGTTTTAGTAAAGAGCTTATAGAATTATAAAGCTTTAAAGTATTATAGAAAGCATGGAGAGTACTTATTGCATGGTTATTACAACAGCACCTGACTGTGATGAGGCTGAAAAGCTTGCTGATGGGATACTGAACAATCGTCTTGCAGCCTGTGTGCAGATGGCTGATATCAGGAGCTTTTTTCTCTGGGAAGACGTACTTCAGAAAGAAAGTGAAGTGGCGCTCTATATCAAAACTACAGAAGCACGATACAGTGATCTTGAGGCATATATACAGGAGTATCACCCCTATGATGTTCCCGATTTCATAAGTAGCGTATTTTAACGTATTTCATGAGTTGTTAAATTATCCCGTAACTGCTTATTATTCAATTGTCTTTTCATCTTACCTCTTGTTATCACTTATTATTCCCTTTGGTTAATTACTGCATGTTTTGTATCTTGTTTGGAACAGTTACAGACTCAAGTTACAAAACGGTGAAGTATGGGTGTAAAGATCAGGGAACGGGAAATGGCCGGTGGTGAAGTCGCCTTCTATATTGACGTTTATCACGGTGAACTTGGACGGTTTTCTGTAAAGACTGGGATACAAGGGAATCCCAAAAACCGGAAAGCGTTCAATACGGCAAAGGCTGAAGCTGAAGATAAACGGCGTGAGTATGAAAAGGACTGGCTGGTAGACCCCGCAGGATTGTTTAATCGGAAAGCCATGTCAGCAAGTGACCTTATCGAATACCTCAGAACGTCGATAGAGAAGACAAACTATCCACTTGAAACGAACACACTGAGAAAGCTCATATCCTTTTCAGGTGGCCTTATACCGTTTGATAAATTAAGTACTGCATGGGTAGAGCGGTTCAAGGTTTATTTGTTGGATGATGAAGCTATCAGTCAGAACACCGCTCATAAATATATGGGTGTCGTATGCAAAACGATACGGCAAGCGTGGAAATCTGGCTACATAAAAGAGGACTTTTCAGGGAAAGTATCCAGTATCGGGCAAACAGATACTCAACGGCATTTCCTTGCTATGAATGATATTGAAGCACTCTATAACACGCCATGCAAAAATGAGATGGTTAAACAGGCGTTTCTGTTTGGTTGCTTTACAGGGTTGAGATTATCCGACATAGAGTTACTGACATGGGAAAAAATATCATTGGTCAATGGTTCACCTTTTATCAGGTTCCAACAGAAAAAGACAGGCCAGTATGAAGAATGTCCTATTCCTGAGCAGGCGGTTAAAATCCTCATGGAGGTAAAAAGGTTGCACCCTGAATTTGTGCCAGATGGGGATGAGAGGGTTTTCATCCTACCGAGCAGGCAATTTATAGGTGATATTTTGCATATCTGGGGAGCGGCGGCAGGTTTACCCTGGGATTTGCATTTCCATGCCAGCCGCCATACGATGGCTACCATGATGTTATCAAGTGGTTCGGACATCTACACCGTCAGCAAACAGTTAGGTCACAGAGACATTTCTACCACTCAAAAGTATTGCAGACTGGTAGATACAAAGCGTGTTGCAGAGGTCAACCGGTTGCCTGTATTCACTACACCATCAGAGCCGCAAACAGCAGCATTATCCCCATTGAATATTGTATCAAGCGGAGAGCAAATATTGCCACCTGGGCCGGTTGTCGCACCAAAAGCAGGAAGTATAGCTGCGGCATTGCAGACGAAAGGTGATAAGATAGCGCGTTGTCTTTCATTGATGAAAAACACTCAGGGGAAGTATGAATTTAACGGTATAGAGTACACAGCGCAAGAGCTTGCAATGGAGGTTTGATAATTCAATTAACCATTCAATGGAGATCAGGAATGATGCCTAATCAATGGATCCAATTAATCCCGTTAGCATTAGTCTTGTATGTAGTGTTTGCGTTATTTATTTGGCCTATAATTGATGTGTTGCGTAATGAATTCACGGGATACAATAAAATCGTTTGGTTGCTTGCAATAGTGTTCATCCCGTTTCTTGGTGGGTTATTATATTTGATTATGGGAGGTAAACAGAAAATACTAAGTCAAAAAGATGGGGAGTAATGGGCGGGATTAACCACAACAAGGGGCGGTAATGGGCGAAGTTGAATTAGTCGATAAGGTAAGGATTCTTCATGTTGCGTTGCTTTGGGCTATGAATAATTATTTTCCGTGGCACCATAACGAACCACCCTTTTCAGAGAAAGATCGGCATGCGCTGGTATTGTTTATACAGAATGATGCTTTTACTTTCACAAGATGCAATGCTGAAACAATCAAAAGCTACCTGCAAAGCGATTTTCATTTATATGGATTATCCCGCTCCGCTCTTATGGGGTACAGTGATTCATTAAAATCGGTTATAACAGCAGACCAGCTTAACAGGCACACAGATAACCCATATTTATTTGAATTTCCGGAAAAGGAAACTCCATTTGTAAAAGAGTTTTTTGATTGTCGAGCAGCGTTTAACTGGGTTGAAAGTTTGAGAGAAAAACCACAAAAACAGGAGCGGATTATGGGCGATTTCAAAACAGACTTAAATAAGCGGAATTTATTGATTTCAGCTTTTCATGAACGAAAGAATTACTGTGAAAACTGGATTTTACGAATTGAAGCAGAATTACAAGACGAAACCCTTAATGAAAAGGCTATCAGTAAAAAAATGATTGGCCTTGAAGCATGGAAAAACCTTCATCCGGTAATTGAGAAATACACAGAATTGTCAGATGATTGGGATAAACTTCACTTCCCTGAGTTATGGAAGATCGTTACAGGTGATCGAGAATTAGCGGACGTGGTTTACAATGGGATTCGTCAATTGAAAAGTAATATTATTGAGCGGAGGGATTCCGCAGGATTGCCGGTTCTTCATAAGGATATGAAAGACCTTGCTTATGGCAGAGACTCGAAAGACTATCAAGAATGGAATCTGTTAAATGAGCTTGAAAATAGACTACGTGAAGCGTACAGGCAAGATCAGCCGCAGATCAGCAAGGCGGAAGATCGGCAGGGAGCGGAGCCGGTAGAGGGCGCGCCAAAGAATGAAATTCCATTGCCTGATTATATCAAAAATTGGGGTGGTGGTTCTCTTACTGGATTAGTTGGGCTGAAGCATTTCAGGGATGATATGCAATTAATATTAACTCAAGGTTTTACCGTAAGGACACTTGCAGCAAAGGAGTATTGGGCGCGATATGAAAAAGAGTTTCTGAATAAGGGGAAAAAAGAAAAGTCCTTTATTGAAGCCGTGAAAAGTAATCTTCAGCTTGATAATATTTTTCCAAGACCAAGACGAAGCAAGAACGAAGCAAAGAAAAATGATTAAAGCAAGAACGAAGCAAGATTAAAGCAAGCAATACATGTTTGCTTTGCCAATAAATAATAAATCATAGGCTTATGTTATTAGTAGAGCGATAAAGAAACGCTCTGGAACTAAACATAAATAGCTATGAGCAACACCACTGCAACACAATTCAGCCAGCCAGAACAAAAGTATTTTTCCCTAAACAGTGCTTTGAAGTTCGCTAAAGATTTTGCGGATTTCGAGTTATCAAAAGCGAGCTTTTACCGGTTATCCAGTCAAGGAAAATTACCCGTTATCCGTCATTCGTCAGGCAGGTTATTAATCCCTATTGATAAGTTCAGAGCTTGGCTTGAGGGTTCTGAAGTAAACGGGGAGGCGTAATCATGAGACAAAAAAGCCGAACCCCGCATGGGCAAAATGCAGGGTTCAGAGATCAGGAAAAGCGGAAAGTTCGGGCGGAACATATCCAGCCCAAAGATACCCATTCCGCCAGGAATTTCAAACCTTTTGATACAAAAGCTTATTGCCAGTCGGTAGATCAGATCATTATTGATGCTGTTTTAATGCTGTCAGGTTGGCCAGCCTGTATACGGTACTCTTATTTTGTCGGCAGCAATGGCCGGTTATTGGTCAGAGCTGAAAGGAGGGGTGGCAGATGACCAGTATCACACAAGAAGAAAAGCTCGTACAGGCGCGTGTAATTGAAGCGCGCCTAAATGGGAAGCTGGTATTTCCTGAAAAATCTTTCCCTGAAGAGTTCTTTCAACCAGTGGTTGAGTACTTCAGCACGATGACGGATGCGCCTATCTCGTTCTTGCATTGCAGCGTATTCATGATGGTTTCAGGGGTAATCGGGAACAGGGTATTTGTTCAGGCTGGAAGCCAAAAGTTGAAAGTGAACCTATACCTTTTGATGCTTGCAGGTTCAACGGTCGGACGAAAAACCACAGGGATAAACCTTGCTAAAAAATACCTGAGACTTCTTGAAAATCGAATCAAAGCAGCAAGCGAAGCTCGAAACGCAGAATTCTTCGCACCAACACAGGATAACGGGGATGAGCAGGTAAAATTCATTATGCCGGATTCCGGTTCATTGGAGGGGTTAATTGAAACCATGCGTGAACCTGGGGTTATAACAGTTACGCAGCGAGATGGGAAGGATAAAATCCAGACCCAAGAGCCTGAGCAAAAAACCATTATGAACAGTGGATTAGCTCTTTACAGCGAGTTTGCTGCATTGCTGGATATGGTTGATAAGGAGTACAACAAGGGTTATAAAACTGCACTCATTGATTTTTACGATGGAAACGATTATGAACGGCAGTTGAAAAAAGAACACTCAGTAATAAAGAACCCTTGCCTCTCTATGTTCGCAGCGTCAACAATGACACAGTTCAAACAGCGAATTAAAGAGGATGACAAGCACTCAGGTTTTTTACAAAGGATTGCATTTGTCCATGAAACCGAGCAGCAAAGAGCGTTACAATCCCTTATCCAGATCAGCACGCCAAATAGTCAGCATGAGGAATCTGTTCTCTCTGGACTGGAAAAAATCTACCAGATGGCGCGCTTTATTCAGGCAGGGAACGAACCCTTCAGTATATCGTATGAAGCTCGTGAAACTTATCAGTCAGAGTTTGATTTTGACGCAGCTATCATT
Organism: Chlorobiaceae bacterium; assembly: GCA_037143555.1. GTDB lineage: Bacteria > Bacteroidota > Chlorobiia > Chlorobiales > Chlorobiaceae > Chlorobium. The sequence goes on along the minus strand of JBAWYL010000005.1, from coordinate 44,016 downwards.
GCTCACGTGTCAAAGACAGATAAAGATTTTGCCGGTATCCTTCAGGGTTACTTTGGTCGGTTAGATGTGATGCGCTTCAAGGTGGCGTTAGTCTTTCAGGTTGTCAAAAATACGCACGCGGGAACATCGGAGCTTGTTATTTCAAAAGAATCCATGAAACAGGCTTGTGATGTTATCGCTTACTTTCAGGGAAATGTAATCCGCTTACTACGGGATGAGTTCCGGTTCACACCTTTTGAGCAGAAAACAAAGAGGGTAACGGATATTCTCACGAAAAACGGCGGTCAGTTAACGAAGCGGGATTTATCGCGGGCAATGCACTTACCTGTAAAAGAACTCGATGAGATACTTGAGGCGGGGAAACTGTCTGGTGTCTTGACTTGTGAAGATCAAATAACACCAGCAGGAAAAGTGATGGTAAAAGTAGAATTACGTGAAAACAGCAGGTGACACCTGTGACAGGAAAAGCCTTTATCCATGCGGTTCTACGTGTCACATGTGTCACGTTCTGTTTTAAGAAATGCGAAATATTAGGGGGGTTCAGTGAGCGATACGGACGGCAAAGTATTGATTTCGTACAAAGCAGGGCTGAATGAAAAAGAGCCGTCAGGATTCAGGGTGTACCGGTTGCCTCTTGACAGGGTGGCGGATATGGTAAGATCAGCCGGCCAGTACTCCGCTGTTCAGTTCCGTGAGGGTTACAGAGATGCCGCACACGCCATACCAGGGAGCGACCTTATCATTTTGGACTACGATGATGGGTTTACTCTCTGTGATGCGGTGGATATGTTCCGGCAGTATATCGGGATTGTCGCTACCACACGAAGCCACCAAAAGGAAAAGCACGGGGTTGTCTGTGATCGGTTCAGGGTGATACTACCAACTCTTAGGCCGGTAAAGCTGGAAGCGGTCGAATTCAGAAAAATGATGAAGGAGGTTATCCTCCATTACGGCACGGACAAGGCTTGTAGCGACATGAGCCGGATGTACTACGGTTTCCCTGAAGCTGAAGTGTTTTTTCTTGATGGTTGCCAGTTATTCGATTGGGAGCCGTTCTATCAATCGGCACTGGACAAGGAGCGACAACAGCAACACAGGAAACCCATACAACAGGCTTCAGGTGATCAAGAATCGGCACAACTGGACAAGGCAATACAAACATTCATGCGGAAAGAGTTTGTGCTTGGGGCGAGGAATCCTACACTATTCAAGGTGTCGAGATGGTTGAGGGATAAGGGTATAGATGATGTTCCCTGTATGGTTCATTCGTTGAATAGTAAGTCAGATTATCCGTTGCCGGATGATGAGGTGAATAAGATTATTAGGAACGCTTTAACCACAAAACATTGAGATCATGACCAGCAAAGACAGCAACAAAGAAGAGGCCAGCAAAATCGGGAATTTCATTCTTGACAAAAGCAAGGCGGCATTGTTCGAGGCCGTCACTGAGGCGATGCACAGGAAGCCAGACGGTACGGAATGGGCTATTGCAGTATCAAGTTTTCTTATGGGTGCAAGTTGTGCAGCGTCCGCAATGATAGACGGGATTGAAGAGCACAACATTATCAAAAGAAATTGATGGTGTCCAAGCATGGGTTGTATTGAGATCGTTGAATGTGGGGCGTTTATGACAGGGTATTTTCACAACACAAACAAAGGAAAGATGATGGAAGAGTTAAAAACAGCACGTCACGTAATGGAATACCAGAAGGCTTTGCTTTTAGCTTTTGAGGCAAAAGAGATAACAGCCGAACACCTGGGAGCCGCGACGTATGCAGCGAGAATGTTACTTAAGACAATGAATGATGTTGCTGAAGCTGAACATCCGATGGCTCTATGGGGAACATAGGTTGTGATGGTCAGATAGGGAGGGGTACTTCGGAAATACTTCAGGTGACGTCAGGAAATATTATTAGGGGCCTTAATTTAGTCCGGACGGATATTTAAAACTTTTGCCAGAAAATAAACGTAATAATTATGAGGAAGAAATCAGAGGAAGAAAAGCGGTTTATGGGTACTTTAAGACCAAGCAAGGGTAAGAAGGGGCCTGTTATCGCCATTGATACAGGATTAAATCCACCTGAAAGCCTGGGTACCGAAGCGGCTGAGTTGTGGAGAAAAGAAGTTGTGCCATTGATTGAGACCGAAATACTCACTGTTGCGGATGTCAGTATGTTCACAGACTTATGCCAGCTTACAGCGGAATACAGAAAGTTGATGGCTGAAATTGGCAGTCAGTATATCCAGATCGGGGATGAAGGCCAGCTTATACGTCATGTTGGTTGGTCAATTTGTCGCGATATGCTTGGACTCATAAACGGGATGCGTAGAGATTTCGGGTTATCCCCATTGTCACGGCAGAAAATGCCAGCAAAGCCAAAGAAGCAAAATGAAGAGAATCCGTTTGCGAAGTTTGGCGGGTTTGATTCTTATGCAGAATTCGGGTAATATTCTTTGAGTGAACTTAAAAACAGTGGGTTAACAATGGCAGTTAGATTTTTCAAACGGATAAAGTTATTTCCGGGTGTTACCCTGAACTTATCTAAGCGGGGCGTATCAATATCAACAGGCATTAAGGGCGCGCACGTTACTGTGAATAAAAAAGGGGTACGTAATACCGTAGGCTTACCCGGAACAGGGCTATTCAGTACGGTAATGAACCCATTCAAAAAGAGAAAGTAACGAGTGGGGGTTTTAAGCAGGTTGAAAGCTCGGAATTGAACCTCCCTCTCGATGGTATCACAGCAGGCTTAACGGTCTGCTTTTTTGTTGCTTATCTTGGGGATATAGTGACCGGAGCCGGGTAGTTATCTCAATATTAACCACATCGAAAGAGATATTTATCATATCAATTATTGAGCGCATATATGGCGGTTATGATGCGCATAAATGGCACTGCTTTAACCCTTGATACTTTGGCTGAATGACCTGTAAGTATTGCATAGCTTGGCTTTATGGCGCGTTCTTGTGGCTTATCGTACTGAGTTGTAAAGCTGGTTATTGTGCTTATAAACTCATTGAAAAACTCTGAATATAGATCAGGATTAACGGTTCTATTTCGTTGTTATTTTCATGGTAAAACAGAAAATATAAAGGAGATGTAAAGGAGAAGCTGTTTTTTCCCTGAACAGCAGGTTTCTCAAAAGTAGATCGGTTCTCAGGGTTGCCGGGATTCACCATTCAGGCGATAAAACAGACTGCACAACGGCAAGATTATGGCAAGATTATCAGCCTTTGATATATGGGTTATGATGCGCTTTAATGCCATTCAATTAACCCTTGATACTCATTAGCCATTAATACGGTAAACGTTGAAAATAGAGGCTTTATAGGCTGTTATTCGGGGTTATACCATTGAGAGTATAGGCGCGTTATGGTATGCAGAAACTCAAGATCAAAGCAGAGTATCAATGTTGAGAAACTTGTTTCCTTGAGTGAGTTCTTTAATGGATTAATGGTTCGTTCCGGTCAGTCGATGACGGCAGGTTGTGCTTGTGATGGCGCATTGAAAAGGTTGCTCAGGGGAAATTTCGGAAACTTCAAGTTATGCAGGTTACGCAATTCCCTATAGGCGTTGCACAACCTGCACAAACTTTATACCCTAAAAATTTTGCGCTCTCATGCCAGCCGGTCGATAAGGTAGGCTGAAAAATCAGCTCTCCACTCCCCACTATTTCACCGTCAGTGAAGATCAGCACCCTGCACACTGAGAGGGCTATCGATCCTGCACAGAGTAACCTTTAACCGCCACATTTTCGAGGCGGTCGAATAAACCGCTTATCAGTTTGAGAGAATTGGTGTACATGGTGTATGTAGTGTACATGATTCGGCTGGAAATACTCAACGGGAAAGTATAGGGCGCGATGCTTACCATTTTACCGAGGTCAGAAAAAAGGTTTTATCCGGTCGGTAGGTGATGTATTGGCAGGGCTGGTTTTACCCTTGAGAAAACCCAATTTTCTTGATTTTGTTACGTGTTTGTAACACAAAAAAATTAAAGTATTCATTTATAACAGCTTAAGCAATGTGTTTATGAAATTCCCGAAATTATCAAGCTGCCTTTAACCGGTGGATTACCCGGCTATCTCAACTGGCTTGATTCAACCACCGGCACTCCCCGGACCTGAAAAGTCAGGATTCTCATCAATATTCATGTTAGCTTCTATTCAGAAGCGTTTTGATGTCGGCGGTGAAGGAGGCCAATACGAGGAGCGGGCTGGCGTTGCGTTCGATGCCGCGGATAGCATCTTCCGTGATGGTTGAGATCTGGAAGAAATCAGGATTGGGAAAGTTTTTTACAAAACGGTCAATGGCGTCAGTAATGTCCGGGTTGTTAAGTTCCTGAAAGTCCGGTTTAATCCTGCGATGGTTGACATCCTGAAAAAAGAGCAGGAGAGCTGCAAGAAAGAGGGTGAGTTCGCTGCGCGAAAGGTTTTTGGATTTTTGTTCACAGGCGGTTATAGCTTCGTGGAAGCGGCTTGGTGTAAGTACCTGGCGAAGGTAGTCGAGTGCCTGGTTGCGAAGCAAAATGGTCGCAGTTTCCGATTGCGTGCTGTCGCGGGTGTTAATAAGCTCCCATGCAAGACGGAGGTTGCCTCTGGAAAAACTGACGATAAAGCTCAGCTCAGGGTCCTTGATTTCGGGGCGATGTTCCTGCAGCCAGAGTTTTAGTTCTCCGGCGGCAACCCGGGAAAACTTTACGGTCTGGCATCGTGAGCGGATTGTGGGCAGCAGTGCTTCTGGTCGCGATGAAACAAGAATAAACACAACGTGGGGAGGTGGTTCTTCAAGGAGTTTCAAGATTTTGTTTGCGGCGGACGGGTGAAGGCGCTCTGCCTGAGAAATAATGAATATCTTTTTGCTCCCCTCTCTCGGCAAAAACGAGGCTTTATGCTGAAGGGAAATAATCTGTTCGGTCAGAATTCCCATGGAGCGTTCCATGGCAGGCGAATAATAAGGGTTCTGCTTTTTTTGCTCAAGCAGAGCTTCGTAGCGTTCTTTTGCTTCAGTAAATCGCTTGTTCTCTTTTTTTGCGGAGTCACCGGGGTCGAGCAGTGCAGACTCTACCGGAAAAATATATTCCACATTCGGATGCATAAATGACTGGATCTGAAGGCAGTCAGGGCATGTTTCGCATGCTCCTTCACTATTGGATGCTTTAAGCGAGCGGCAGTTGAAGATTGAGGCAATTTCAAAGGCAACTGATTCCTTGCCTGACCCTTCAGGGCCGGTGAAAAGGTAAGCATGAGCAAACCGCTCTGTTTCAAGTGCTTTCCGCAGAACGCGGATTTGCTGTTTCTGGCCGATAATGTTGTTCCAGCTCATGCCTGTTTTGCCGGCCTCAGATAAAGGTTAGCCAGTTATATGGGTCTTCACCGGTCTGCACAATTTTCAGGTATGCATGTTGCAATGCTTCGGTAATAGGTCCTCGCTTTTCATTGCCTATCGGGTATTTGTCGATGCTTCTGACCGGGGTTATCTCGGCTGCAGTACCGGTGAGAAAGACTTCATCGGCAATATAAAGCGCTTCACGGGGAATAAGCGTTTCGCGAACTTCATAGCCGAGCTCTTTTGCAATGTGCATGACGGCATAACGGGTAAAGCCGGGTAAAATCGATTGAGCCGACATCGGGGTATAAATGATGCCGTCGCGGACAACAAAGATGTTTTCGCCGCTTCCTTCAGAAACATAGCCATTGACATCAAGGGCAAGTCCTTCGGCATAGTCGTCCATCAAGGCTTCCATTTTGATGAGCTGCGAATTCAGATAGTTCCCTCCGGCTTTTGCCCATGCAGGCAGTGTGTTCGGAGCGGGTCTGTTCCACGATGAGACGCGGACGTCGACACCGTTTTCAAGGACATCATCTCCAAGATAGGCGCCCCATTCCCAGGTGGCGATGGCGACTTCAACAGATGCCCGGTGTGGATTAACTCCGACAGCTCCTTGTCCACGGTAAACCAGCGGACGGATATAGCAGGCTTTATGACTGTTAGCGTGAATGATCTTGATGACGGCGTCTTTAAGCTCTTGTTCAGAGTAGGGGATTTCGATACGGTAAATTTTTGAAGAGTCCCTGAGACGTTTGATGTGTTCGTCCAGAAAAAGCACTGCGGACCCCTTCGAGGTTTCATAGCAGCGTATTCCTTCAAAAGTCGATGACCCGTAGTGGACAACATGAGACAGAATGTGGATTTTAGCGTCAATCCAGTCAATCAATTCGCCGTTCATCCAGATTTTAGCAGTCTTGTTCATAGTAGAAGGCGTTGGGTGTTAAAACATTACCAATAATACTCTCAAAGATAGCTTGTTTTGAGTTTTTTAAAAGGAAATGCAGGCGTTTTTCTGTTCAGGAAATCTTGAAACATAAAAAGCCCCCGCAGGTTGTTGACGGGGGCTTTATCAATCAGGTGAAACGATCAGTAAATTCTTTCGTACACGCCCTCAACTTCACGTAGAATTGGTTCGTAGACTCCGGGTTTGCGTCCAAAGCAGATACCCAGTGACTCATACATGGCAACCTGCTCAAGGTCGACATGTCGCTGCACGATAGCTTTACTGGATTCAATAAATTCGATTTTGCGCCCCTTAACTTTGGAGATTGTAACGCCGGTCTTGCCTTCAAGTAACAGCATTATTGCGCCTGCACCGGCTTCAAAGCCAAAGTTGATGTCGTATGCCGATGAGTTGCCTGAACGGACAAGGTGGCCGGGATGTACTTCGCGTACCTCTGGAATTTCATAAATACCTTCAACAAACATGCCTGTCTCTTTCATGAAAATCGGCATGGCTGGATCGGCTTTCATTCTTTTCTGAATTTGCTGGCAGGTGAATTTTCCTGCGCCGGCAAGTTTTTTATGGCCGAAAGCGTCAATCCCTGCTGATTCATCAACAATGTCGCTGCCGTCAGCGTTTTTCAAGCCTTCAGCAACAACGATGGTGTAGGTTCCGCTATGGACATCGCTCTCTCTGATCCTGCGGGTAAAACGTTCTGCCAGGTGTTCATAAACAACATCCCAGTCTGCTGGAATTTCCGGTATAAGAATACAGTCAGCTTCAGCAGCTATACCGCTTCGAAAAGCTGTATGACCTGCATAACGACCGAATACCTCCGTAACCAGCACCCGGTTGTGAGTTTTACCTGTTGTTTTCAAGTCATGCACAAACTGCGCAATTCGGTTGATGGTAGAGTCGCCGCCGACTGAGTAGGTTTGCAGGTCGAGGTCCATGGTCTTCGGTGCGTGAATGCACTGAATTCCTTTCTGGTTAAGATCAACCATGACACTGCCCGAATCGTCCCCGCCACTGATAATAAGAGCGTCAAGGTCAAATTTTTTCATCCCGGCCTTGATACGGTTGTACTTGTCGGGATTACTTATCGCCTTGATCTTGACTCGGGAATGTCCCGCTTCAGAACCGGCAAAACTTGCATCAAAACGATCGAGACGCTCCTGGTCAAGGCGGACCATTTTATCCTGATCGACAAGGTTGTATAACCCTGCGTAGCCGTTAGGGATAATATAAAGTTCAAGCTCTTTTGCAAGAGCCATCATTGCTGCGCCTTTAAGTACAGCGTTAAGTCCTCCACAATCCCCCCCACTGGTAAGGATGCCAATTTTTTTCACAGGTATGATCTCCTATTCAAAGCTGATGTTAGTATTTAATGTTCAGATTGATTTATTTGTCGGAAGGTGATATTTCCGGCTTCTGGCAATTAAAATAGATTTTTTTTGCTTGATATTTCAACAATAAGCCTTAAAAATAAATAACAGCTGATTTTCCGGAAAAAATCTGAAATGTATATTTTGTAATGAATTACCTTGATCAGGCACGGATTGCCTATGTACATCTGAAAGAAAGAAAACGTCAAACTGTTCTCACAGCTCTTGGTGTGGCCGTTGGTTCAGCCATGCTTGTTACTACAATATCGGTTGCAAGGGGGTCGTCATCAAATGTCATTGCAAAAGTGATTGATACTGTTCCGCATGTTGTCATAAATCCGGAACGGGTTGTTCCGCTGGTCCCTGAAAATCTTGTCACTCAGCGTGCTGGTCGAGTTGCGATGGTGACCAGAAATATTACACTTGAGCAGCAGGAAGTTATCAAGAATTATACAGGGGTTGTTGAGAGTGTTCGGCATGTGGAGGAGCTTCAAAGCATTTCACCCTTTGTGCTCAGCAAACTTCTGGTACGCAATAAAACCCGTTTTGCCCCCTGTGTTGCCCGTGGTGTTGTTCCCTATCTGGAAGCAGGAATTGCCGGGTTAAAAAAAAATCTTATTGACAAAAACTCTCTTGAAGAACTTGCCTATACACCAAATGGCATTCTTGTCGGAGATCTTTTGGCTAAAAAACTTAATGCCGGCTGCCGTGACAGGATTGTGCTTGTGACAAAAAAAAGCGAAGAGTTTCCTGTAACGATTGTGGGCAGATTCAGCAGCGGGTTTAATGCAAAGGATGAGCGGGAGGCTTATGTCAATCTTTCTCTTGCTCAGAAAATGGAGGGGCTTGCCTCAAATTCAGTGACAGGCATCGGGTTGAGAACAGCTCATGTTGATCGCGCTGCTGCAACTGCAGCAGAAGTGCAGGAGTTGAGCGGATACAAAAGCGAGAGCTGGGATGAAACCAATCGCAATGTCATTGAGTTTTACAACCGTAATGCAGTGATTACACTTGTCCTGGTGGGGTTTGTTTTTATTGTTGCGGGTCTTGGCGTTTCATCAGTGATGACCACGGTGATTCTCCAAAAGGTTAAGGATATCGCCATTTTGCGCTCGATGGGAATGCAGGCGGCCAGCATTACCCGTATCTTTATGTTTGAAGGCTTTATGATCGGTGTTCTCGGAGTAGTTATAGGTAGTCCGATGGGGCATGTGATTTGTCACTTTGTTGACTCAATCCGCTTCGAGGCAAGTACAGCAGGAGTCTTGAAAAGTGATAAAATCAACATTATTGAGCAGCCTGAAGCTCATCTGATTGTTATAGTTTTTGGCATTCTGATTGCGATGCTCTCATCCTGGAGACCGGCAAAAAAGGCTGCGCGCTACCTGCCGGTCAGAATTCTAAGGGGTGAAGTCGGCGTTTAGATTGAGCGTATAATACAGACTGCATGAGCAGCTGCGCCCTCTTCCCGTCCTATATAGCCGAGCTTTTCGTTGGTGGTGGCTTTGACCGAGACTGTTCCGATTTCAACATTGAGACAGCGTGCAATATTTTTACGCATTTCGGTAATGTAAGGTGCTATTTTTGGAGCTTCAAGCAGCAGCATAGCGTCAACATTCATCGTCTGGTATCCACTCTTTTCAAGCAGCTTTCCAACATGTTTAAGCAATATCATGCTGTCGATATCCTTGAATTCCTGGCTTGTATTTGGAAAGTGCAGCCCGATGTCTCCCAGTGCGGCTGCACCAAGAAGTGCATCGCTGACTGCATGAAGCAGCACATCTGCATCACTGTGGCCGTCAAGTCCCTTGTCTCCCGGGATATGAACGCCCCCGATTACCAGTTTCCGGCCTTCAGCAAAAGGGTGTACATCAATACCAATTCCAATGCGCATGATTATTACAGATTTTAAGGATTATACCAGCCGGGTATCAAAGATAGAATTAATCGATTATCAAACTTCCGCAGTATTCATTGATGGGAGTCGCTCCGGGAGTTGCGAAGTATTGCTCAATTGCCGTAGCGACCTTTTCACCGATATCAGGGTAGACGAAGTTCATGGTGCCGATCTGCACGGCCTTCGATCCGGCAAGGATAAACTCCATGGCATCCTCAAACCCGGCAATCCCTCCCATACCAACAACAGGAATGGAGACGGCTTTAAAGACTTCCCATACTTTTGCAAGGGCAATCGGCTTGATAGCCGGTCCGGAAAGCCCTCCCGTAACGTTTTTCAACAGGGGTCTACGGGTTTTATAGTTAATTGCCATACCGACAACGGTATTGATGAGCGATACAGAATCGGCACCCGCTTCTTCAGCAGCAAGGGCAATGGAGCTGATGGAGGTGACGTTAGGTGTCAACTTTATCATCAAGTGTCGAGCGGTTATCTTGCGAAGTTCCGAAACAATTTCAAACGTTGCATCCCGGCTGACACCCATAATCATACACTCTCCCTTGACGTTCGGGCACGAAAGGTTGATCTCATAGGCACTGAGACCTTCGACGTCGTCAAGCCTTGATACGACTTCACAGTAGTCATCGATAGACCGACCTGCTATATTGACAATAACAGCTGTATCAAGTTTGTTGAGAAAGGGGACTTTCTCAGTTATGAAACGTTCAAGCCCGACATTGGCCAGTCCGATGGCATTAATCATTCCTGATGGAGTTTCAGCGATACGCCGGGGGGGATTGCCGCTTCTTGGCTCGAGGGAAATAGCCTTGGTTACAATACCTCCTATTTTAGACAGGTCACAGAGCTGACTGAGTTCCTCACCGTATGAAACAGTTCCCGATGCAAGAAGCACCGGTGATTTCAGTTCAAGTCCCCGGCTGAGAGATACTGCCGACGAGGTCACAGGTTTGGCTGTTCCGTGTTGGCTCATGTTATTTTGGTGCTAACATTTTCCTCTGACCGGCACTGTACCGGTCAGGGATAAAAAGACCTGCGGAATTTCTGGTGTTTAGTTTGTTTCTCTGTTCAGATAATAGAGGGTTGCATAGTCCCTGACCATCCGGTGAGTGTTATACTCAGGTGCAATGGTTGCAATAGCGCTTCGGATTTTATTGATCCATGTGACCGGAATATTCTTCTCATTACGTTCGTAATAAGCCGGAATAATCTGGTTTTCAAGAACTGAGTACAATTGTTCTGCATCAAAACTATCCTGCTCTTCATTGTTTTCAAACGATTCACCGTTGCCTATTGAAAAGCCGTTTTGACCGTTATAAGCTTCAGGCCACCAACCGTCGAGAACACTGAAATTGAGGCCGCCATGCAGAACTGTTTTTTCGCCTGATGTACCGCTTGCTTCCATTGGTCTGACCGGAGTGTTCAACCAGACGTCAACACCCGATACCATCCGTTTTGCAACGCCAAGATTGTAGTTTTCAAGGAAAACAACCTTGCCGCTGAACTCCGGCCTGCGTGAGTGGTGCACAATCTGGCGGATGTAATCCTTTCCAGCATCGTCATGCGGATGTGCTTTTCCTGCAAAGACAATCTGCAATGGTCTTGAAGAATGATTGATGATTTTGTTAAGGCGCTCAAGATCTCTGAAAACCAGCGGCGCACGCTTGTACGTAGCAAAACGTCTAGCAAATCCTATAGTGAGAACATCGGGAGAGAACGTGTTTGTTCTCGACCGCAAGGCATCGTATTCACTGTAAATTGAATTTCTATGCTGGTGAAAAAGCTGGTTGGTCAAATACTTGTCCATGAAGTCGATAAGATTACGCTTCAGTCTGTACCGTAAAGACCAAAGCTCTTCATCGGTGACTTTTGCCAGTACAGCCTCAGCTGCCTCGCGTGAAAGGCTCATCTCATCAACACTGCCGGTGAATTTTTTCCAGAAGGTGTCAGTTAATCCGCATGTCCAGCTGCTGGCGTGCACGCCATTGGTGATATGGCCGATTGGAACTTCCGAAACCGTCTTGTCAGGAAAGAGGTGCTGCCACATAATGCGGGAGACTTCTCCGTGAAGTTTCGAAACGCCATTTGCAGATCGCGACAGATTCAGTGCAAGCACTGTCATGGTGAAAAGACCATATATATTATTTTTATCTTCCGAACCGAGTCTCATCAGATCATCGAAGGTTATTCCGATCGTGGTGATGTACTTATCGAAGGTGTAATGCATCATGTCGCACGAAAAGCGGTCATGACCGGCTGGTACTGGCGTGTGTGTCGTGAAAACGCAGAGTGAGCGGACTTTATCCATTGCCTCTTTTTGCGAAACTCCTTTTCTCAGCTCATTGGCGAGCAGTTCGAGTGTGAGAAATGCTGAGTGACCTTCGTTCATATGGTAAACGATCGGTTGTGAGCCGATCTGTTCAAGAAGCTTTACACCGCCGATACCGAGAATAATCTCCTGGTTTATACGCATGTTCTGGTCCCCGCCGTATACTCTGCAACAGATATCGCGATAGTGGGGTTCATTGGCCGCAATATTGGTATCAAGCAGGTAGAGCGTTGCTCTGCCGACTTGCAGTTTCCATGCCTGGGCATAGACTTCACTCTGCGCTATATTAACCGTTATGATGAGGTCCGTACCGTCCGGAGCTGTTACTTTTTCTATAGGAAGGTTTTCAGGCAACTGCAGTGGATAGTCTTCTTTCTGCCATCCGTCTTGATTGAGGTTCTGACGAAAATACCCTTCTTTGTAAAATAAGGTGATACCAATAAAATTGATGCCAAGATCGCTGGCCGATTTCAGGTGGTCACCCGAAAGGACACCAAGACCTCCGGAATAAATCCTTACGCTTTCATGAATACCGAACTCTGCACTGAAATACGCTACAGGATTCTCGGTAATTTCCTTGGCATGGTTTGCTGCCCAGGTATTCTTGTCGTTAATGTATGCTGTAAAACGTGCATGGACACGTTCTATTTTGTCGCCCAACTCGCCTGTACAGCGGGCTACCAGTTCATCATTGGATATATGACGTAACAGTTCAACCGGGTTATGATTATTTCTTTCCCAAAGCAGAGGTGAAAGTTCTTCAAAAATTTGTTTTGCTTCAGTATCCCACGACCACCAAAGATTTCTTGTCAGTGCTTTAAGGGAAGTTATTTTATTTTGCATAATTGAAAGGGGTAATGATTGCTTTACTGCAATAGGTTGATGAAAGGCTATATCTTGTTAATTGTGGCATCTTCTTCTTCATATTAGGCGAATTCGTGTCAGATGAATAAAAGCATTGGCCAATTTACTGTTTTAGAATTGAAAACCGCAAGTCTGAGAAAAAATGATAACAGGTGACGTGAAAATAGCGCATATATCGGATATTCATATTTCCGGCATGCAGGACCACCGGCAGATTGAATGTCTCGACCGAATGTTTGATTATTTCAACACTGCAGGGTATGACCATCTTGTTATTTCAGGTGATCTCAGTAATAATGCTAATCCGCAGGATTGGAAAATCATCAGGGAAAAACTAGAGAGCCATGGACTCTACCATTGGGATAAAGCTACCGTTATTGCAGGAAATCATGATTTGATCAATCTTGAAGAGGAAATGCGCTTTTATAATGCTCTTAATCCCCTTGCCAGATTAAGAAAAAATGCTTTTGATCGCAGGGTTATTGATTTCTGCCTTTTTTTTCAAGAACTGATTACCGGCGAAGAACAGGGAAATCAAGCTTTTCCGTTTCTCAAAATTATAAACTATTCATCGATTAAGATTGCTTTTGCAGCTCTTAACTCGGTTTATCCATGGTACCCTGCAGATAATCCTCTTGGTGCCAGAGGTTATATCACTACAGGGCAGTTACGGGCACTAAGCGTTGAGCGTGTTTTTACATCTTTGGCAGATTGTTTTGTTATAGGGCTTTGCCATCATGCTTACAAAGTCTATGGAACCGATTCTCCAATTGATCAGGCATTTGACTGGACCATGGAGTTGAAAAACCGGGATGAGTTTCTTGCAGTCATGAAAGGTATACATGCAAAGTTGGTGCTGCATGGTCATTTTCATAGGTTTCAGTCCTACAGGGTGAATGATATAACCTTTATCAATGGAGGAAGTTTTCGCTACAATCCGCTCTGCTTCAGTGAACTGGCAATAGATGGGCAAATGAGCTGCATACAGAAATTTGTCACGCTGCCATTACAATAAAACATGCAAGACAGCTCAGGACTCATCCTTTCTATTGGTTTTCGTTCATGTACCGACGTATTCTTTCGGCATGATCGCAGTCTTCCTGATTAAGCTGTTTAAAAATAGTTGCCGAAAGAGAGTTGGTTGGGCTGTCAAGAAAATGCTGAAAATGGGATTCACCGGCAGCCAGCTCAAGATCGAGCGCAATTTGCAGTGCTTCGGTTTTTGACGGAGGAGTATCCGAATACTTATCTATAAGTGATGCAATTTTTGTATTGGTATCAATAAGGGATTGAAGATCTTTTGATAACAGGTTATCAGGAAAAAACTGCATGGGCTGTGGTTGTTTTTTTTCCTGCTGAAGCAGCGATGCATGCCCTTGTTCTTCCATTGTCAGTTCCCACCAGAAATCCTCATCCTCAGCAAAACAGTCATGAAAAACGGTATAGAGTTTAGCAAGGTTCAGTTCCAGCTTAATTGACTCGTCAAGATGTTTTTGCAGTGTTGCAGGCATGGTCAAGACATTTAATTTTTTTTCTGTTATTTGCCATGAACAATGGACGATGTTTTTTTTAGCCTTCCGTAACGAACCGAAGGGCTTGCATCGGGCGTTACTTGTTACGGTAAGACGCGTATTCCTGTAAGCTTTTAACTCCGAACTCCTGATGGCGTATGCAATATATAGCCTGTACTGATGCTTCCGCCGCTTCGATGGTTGTTACAAACGGTACATTGCTCAGTACCGATGCCGCGCCGATAGCCTCTTCATCGTGCAGGGCTTTTTCACCTCTTGGGGTGTTGATGACAAAGTTGATCTTACCGTGCTTTATAATGTCGAAGATGTTAGGCCGTCCATCCTCACCCACCTTATACACTTTTTTGCACTCAATACCGTTTTCTGTCAGAAATTGATGTGTGCCCGCTGTAGCAATCAAATCGAAATCCATCCGGTAGAGCGCTTTCGCAATTGCAATGATACGCTGGTTTTTGTCCTGATCGTTCACACTGATAAACACAGCTCCAGAAAGAGGAAGATGCATGCTGGCGGCCTGATAAGCTTTGGCAAAAGCTTCAGGGAATTGATCTGCAAGGCTCATTGCTTCACCGGTCGAGCGCATTTCCGGTCCGAGGTAGACACCTGATTTTACAAATTTGGAGAAAGGGAAAACCGGCTCCTTGATGGCCATGTGCTTCATGCCGAGTTCATCGCAATCCTTCAGATCGTACTCTTTACGAAGATCGCTGAGCTTTTCGCCAAGCATGACGCGGGTTGCAATCTTGACAACTGGTATTGCAGTTGCCTTGCCGACAAAAGGAACTGTCCGGCTGGCTCTTGGATTGACTTCAATAACATAGACACTCTCATTCTGCACAGCATACTGTACATTCATCAATCCCACTACTTTCAGGTTTGTAGCAAGAGTACGGGTATATGCCTTCATCGTGGCAATGACATTCGGGCTGATGTTGTAATAGGGAAGAATGGAGGTGGAGTCGCCACTGTGTATGCCCGCAGCCTCAACATGCTGCATGATCCCGCTGATAACGCAGTCCGTAGTATCAGCAATGGCATCAATGTCAAATTCAACAGCCGTTTCCAGAAAACGGTCAATCAGAAGCGGATATTTTTCAGTAATGAAAAGGGCTTGATCGACATATTCTTTGAGAGAATCGTCATTGTATACGATTTTCATTGCACGTCCTCCAAGGACATAACTTGGGCGGACAAGTGCGGGGTAGCCGATTCTTTTTGTGATTACCTTGGCTTCTTCAAAGCTTATGGCTGTACCGTATTCAGGATGGGGAATATTCAGCTGTTCAAGAAGAGCACCGAATTTTTTTCGGTCTTCAGCCAGATCAATGCCTTTTGACGAAGTACCGAGGATGGTTACACCTGCTTCATGAAGTTTTGCTGAGAGTTTCAGTGGAGTCTGACCACCGAAGCTTACAATAACACCGATAGGCTTTTCGTGTTCAATGATGCGAATGGTATCCTCAAAAGTGAGCGGCTCAAAGTAGAGCTTATCGGCAATATCGTAGTCAGTTGAAACAGTTTCAGGATTACAGTTGACCATAATGGTTTCATATCCGGCCTCTTTAAGAGCGAATACTGCCTGAACACAACAATAATCGAACTCGATACCCTGACCGATCCTGTTTGGGCCTCCTCCGAGAATAATGACTTTTTTCAGGTTTGAGGAAATGGATTCGTTTTCCTCTTCATACGTCGAGTAATGATAAGGAGTTTTTGCATCGAATTCCGCAGCACAGGTATCAACTGTTTTAAAGACAGATTCAACACCGTAATGTTTTCGGAGTGCTCGAATGGATAGTTCTGCTGTATTAAAAATATTGGCAAGCTGAAAATCGGAAAACCCGTTTTGTTTGGCTTGTAACAGCCTCTCTTTCGGAAGTTTCCGGGAAAGGTCAATAATCTCCGGTGTCAGGTCGGAAGCTTGATTGGTCATGCAATATCGATAGTTTTAAGACGCTTCAGGATATAGCTGTATAAAGGTAACAATTCACCTCTTTATTAAAAACCGGTGCATTATACAAAAATGCTCATGCTTCTCAAAGTTGCCGGTTGCTTGTCTCTATTCTATCTTTTATTAGCACCCTGAAAATGGAAGAAGATTTTTTTTACATTACACTCTCCTTGTGTAGTGTGTGTTTTGAAAAAAGGTGTAAAAAATATATGGATAAAAAGCATTTCGATACGATAGACGCTGCCGTTGAAGATATCCGGGATGGCAAACTGGTTATTGTCATTGACGATGAGGATCGGGAAGATGAGGGCGATTTTATTGGCGCGGCGGATTGTGTGACCACCGAGATGGTGAATTTCATCACAAAAGAGGCTCGGGGTCTACTTTGTGTGGCGGTTACGATGGATCGGGCTAAAGAACTTCAGCTTGATCCGATGGTTCAGAGAAATACCTCTCAGCATGAGACTAATTTTACCGTTTCCGTTGATGCACTGGCCGAAGGAGTAACCACCGGTATTTCAGTGTATGACAGGGCTATGACCATCAAGATGCTTGGCGATCCGGCATCGAAGGCTGACGATTTTTCACGTCCCGGTCATATTTTCCCTCTTCGGGCGATGGATGGAGGTGTGCTCCGGCGTGTCGGTCATACCGAAGCCGCTGTTGATCTGGCCCGTCTTGCCGGATGCAGTCCGGTCGGATTGCTCTGTGAAATTCTCCATGACGATGGCAGTATGGCAAGGCTTCCCGAACTTATCAAGTTAAAAGCGAAGTTCGGCTTGAAGCTCATTACCATCAAGGAGCTTGTTGCCTATCAGATGAAGCGTAACAAGCTTGTACACCGTGCGGTTGAATCAAGGCTGCCGACCATTTACGGGGAGTTCAGGCTGATTGCTTATGAATCCTTTACTGATCAGCAGAATCATATGGCTTTTGTGAAGGGGGATATCACTACTGAAGAGCCTGTTCTTGTCAGGGTTCATTCGCAGTGTGCTACAGGCGATACCTTTGCCTCTCTGCGTTGCGATTGCGGCAATCAGCTCGCTTCTGCACTCAGGATGATCGAAAAAGAAGGACGAGGGGTCCTTATATACCTCATGCAGGAAGGACGGGGTATTGGTCTTATCAATAAACTGAAAGCTTATAACCTTCAGGATCAAGGGTTTGATACAGTCGAAGCCAACGAAAAACTTGGGTTCAAAGCTGATCTCCGCGATTATGGCATCGGGGCACAAATCCTTAAAGATCTTGGAATCAGGAAAATGAAGCTCATGACCAACAATCCGAAAAAAGTAGTCGGGCTGGAAGGGTATGGTCTTGAAATTGTTGAGCGAATCTCGCTCGAGATGCCTTCCAATCCGATGAATCAGAATTATCTTGATACCAAACGCGACAAGTTAGGCCATATGATTGGTTGTTCATGTGGCACAGATACAACAAAATATACACTTCCAAAACTGTAAACTTCCGTCAGGAAAAGGACTGAGAAACCGATGGATACTGACATCCTTCAAAAACAGGATAAAGAGCTCTTTGAGGCTATTGCCCACGAGACAGCAAGACAGAATGAAACCCTTGAGCTTATTGCTTCGGAAAATTTCACCAGTGTCGCGGTTATGCAGGCCTGCGGGTCAGTAATGACCAATAAATATGCCGAAGGGTATCCCGGCAAGCGCTATTATGGTGGCTGCGAATATGTTGATGTCGCTGAAAATCTTGCCCGTGACCGTGCTAAAAAGCTTTTCAGATGTGAGTATGTCAATGTACAGCCTCATTCCGGTTCAAGTGCTAACATGGCGGTTCTCTTTTCGGTCTTGAAACCGGGTGACCGTATTATGGGGCTTGACTTATCACATGGTGGGCATTTAACTCATGGCAGTTCGGTTAATTTCTCAGGTCAGATGTTTGAAGCCCACTCTTATGGTGTTGATCGAGAGACGGGCATTATTGATATGAACAAGGTTGATGAACTTGCCCTTAAGGTTCGGCCAAAACTGATTATCTGCGGAGCCAGTGCTTATTCGCAGGGATTTGATGTCAAAGCGTTCAGAGCTATTGCCGATAAAGTCGGAGCCTTTCTGATGGCCGATATCGCGCATCCTGCCGGGCTTATCGCTGCCGGTTTTTTGGGCGACCCCATGCCGCATTGCCATTTTGTAACCACGACAACACACAAGACTCTCCGCGGGCCAAGAGGTGGCATGATTATGATGGGTACCGACTTCGAAAATCCAATGGGTATTACCATCAAAACCAAAACCGGTTCAAGGTTGAAAATGATGTCCGAGGTGATGGATGCGGAAGTCATGCCTGGTATTCAGGGCGGTCCACTCATGCATATTATTGCAGGCAAAGCGGTCGCATTTGGTGAGGCACTGAAGCCAGAGTTCAAGGTATATGCAGCTCAGGTTATAAAAAATGCAGCCGCTATGGCCGAAAAGTTTAAAGACCTCGGCTACAATATTGTCAGCGGTGGCACTAAAAACCACCTCATGCTACTCGACCTGCGGAACAAAAACGTCACAGGAAAAGTCGCCGAAAACCTTCTCCACGCAGCGGGCATTACCGTCAACAAGAACATGGTTCCTTTTGACGACAAGTCACCCTTTGTCACAAGCGGTATCCGCATCGGTACTCCAGCCATGACCACCCGAGGCATGAATGAAGACGAGAGCAAGCTTATTGCCGATCTTATTGATAAGGTTATCTCATCAGCTGAAAAGTCTGACTCCGCTGATGTATGTCAAGCTGTCAGAACAGAAATAAGGGAGCTTTGCCTCCGTCATCCACTTGAAGGATACGGCGCATTATAGCTGTTTGTTTCTGCTTATTTGTTTGATTTGACGAAAAAGTCCACCTGCATTCCATGAGAATGCAGGTGGACTTTTTCATCTCCCAAGTCACCTGACCCAATGCCATAACATTTCAACGTCTTATTCTGTTGGCATTTGCCCACTACTTTCTTCCGGTTCAAATATGTCTTGGTTAATCTCTTTAAAGCCAAATAGAAGGATTTCTACGGCCATGAAATACCGCTAAAACAACTATACGATGCTTCTTAGCGCGAAAATATATGCTGTAGGGGAAGCGATTGGCTACAATAAGACGAATGTCCTTGTGGACAATGGTGAATTGGAGAGGGTGTTCAGGTGCCAGCGATACACAACGGCCAATTTAATAGATAAACTCTAAAGCCAGTAAATCATGAATATCAACTACTCTTATGCGTAATCCTCTAATGCATGGTCTCCCACCGCATTGTTCTGGATTGATAGTGATTTTATTTTGCCATTCAACCATAAATCTGTAGTCAGGCGCGCTATATTTTCAGTGTTTTTGGAATAAGATAGAGAAAAAATGTGTAAAGTAATTTTTGTTCAGCATAGCTTTCCAGCTTTATCAAAAGATTGAACAGCGTATATTTTATCTCATTGGACGGGGTCTTATAAGTCCGCAAGAATTTTTACAAAAGATAGGGGAGTGATAATGAGCACGTTAAGTGTCTGATTGCCGGATTCAGTGGATAAAAAGGCAAAATAACTTGCTGTTCTGGAACATATTTCGGTCAATCAGTTGATCAGCTCTGCATTGGCTGAAAAGATATCTGCGCTGATGACTGAAGATTATCTGCATTAAAGTTCTGAAAGGGGCAGTCGTGAAAATTTTTTTAAGGCGCTATCAATGGTAAAGGCAGTTGAACCGGATGTAGGTGTTCTTGAACCAACGTAATGGGTTCAGCTTTTTTCAAGAATACTGGTGATCATCTTCCCCAGATCTTGCGAAGTTTTTCTGATTTTTTTATCAAGCACAATCTTTTCCTTCAAGAGCTCAATCTCCTTCTCGGTATCGTTTTCAATCCGGATATGCTCTGTCAGCTCTATTTTCTGATGAATCAACGGTTCGAGAATAAGGCTTTTGAAGGCATCAAGGAACATCGTCAGGCATCGTTTTGCATTATCAGCATGTACATCAGATTGTTCGAGCCATTTATTGCTTACCGGCGGGTCAAGCAGCAAGCCGGAAGCAAGATCCCTCGACTCCGGATTGCTGAAGAGACTTATTTCGGTTGTAATATCGATATGCTCTTCAGGATTGCCGGTAATGTCATGGTATCGACGGATCATGTGAGTAAAAATCTGCTGGGCATTCTTATGCGGCAACTCCAGCATCTCTTCATGCGAAGCAGCAAATTCCAGTACAACATTTCCATAAGCAGTGCTTTCAAGCAGCGCTTTTAAAAAAGTTTTTTCAAGAACCGTTAAGTTGGGCGGCTGCTGATGTGTTGGCTGAACGGATGAGCGGTTTTCTGAGGAAGCAGTTTTTTTTGCCTGAACAATCTTTTCTTTGCCGAGAACTTCCAGCAGGGCTTGCTGGCTGATTGCAAGTTTTTCAGATAATTGCTGGAGGTAAAGTTCCTGCTGGATACGGTCGGGGATCAGTGCAATGGTGTGCGCCATTTCCCTTATGGCTTTTGCTTTGATTTCCGGGTTTGACAAATTCTCCGATTCCGTGAAAAAACGGATTTGAAAATCCTGAAACAGCAGTCTGTTTTCATCAGTGAACTGTAAAAATCCTTCCCTGCCTTCACGGCGAACAAAACTGTCGGGATCATCACCGGAAGGAAGCATGACTATAAAGGGGGTTATGCCCTCTGAAAGCAGCGTGTCAAGACCGGTCATCATTGACTTTTTACCGGCCGAATCAGCATCATACATGAACAGTACGCGGCTGGTGTAGCGTTTCAGGATTTTAGCCTGATATCTTGTCAGAGATGTGCCGCATGACGCAACGGCATTTGTTATCCCTGCCTGGTGCAGGGCAAGGACATCCATATATCCTTCAACAAGTATTGCGGTTTCCATCCGCCGGATTGCATCTTTTGCCGAGTTCAGTCCATAAAGAAGTTTTGATTTTTCAAACAATAGGCTTTCAGGAGAATTCAGGTACTTTGGCGTTTGAGGATCATCAAGCAGGGTTCTTCCTCCAAAGCCGACCACCTGCCCCCCAACTGAAAAAACAGGAAAAATCACCCTGTTGCGAAAGGTATCATACCATGAGTTTTTCTGTTTATTCTGGCTGACAAGTCCGAGATCTGTAAGGTGCTTTTGCGGGATTCCTGCCCGCTTTGCTTCATTGAAGAGGCTGTCCCATGAGTCTGGCGCGTAACCAAGGCCAAAGCTTTTTATTGTTTTTTCTGAAAGAGCGCGCCGGATTGCAAGATAGTCATAGCCAATTTTTCCAGACCTGCTTTCCAGAGTTCTTTGAAAGAACTTTGCCGCCCAGCGGAGGGTTTCGGTACGACTGTCTTCTGGCGCATGATTGTGTTCTTTTTTTTCAGTAAATCGACTGATATCAATGCCTGTTCGTTTGGCAACCAGTTCGATAGCTTCAGGAAAGGAGACTTTTTCCATTTCCATGACAAAAGAAAAAACGTTGCCTCCTTTACCGGTTGAAAAGCACTTGTAAATTTGTTTGTCGGGCGAAACGACAAATGAAGGAGTTTTCTCCTGTGTAAAAGGAGAGAGAGCTTTATAGTTGCGCCCCGCAGGCTGAAGTATCAGATAATCAGAAATAATATCAACAATGTCTGCAGCCTGTCTAATATCATCAATGGTCGAATGAGGGATCATGTGCCTGTTGTGTGACGTTGATATTATTTCAGGAACACGTTTTATTTTCTCGCGATGAGCGATTACTATTGAAAAATCAAAAGCTTATTTATTAAATTTACAACTTATTACAGTAGTTGTTTTTGTCGCTTTACTTTCAACTGTTGTTGTTTATATAAAAAAGTAAAGGGCATTAAAAATAATTTCTGTGCAAGCTGCGGTTCCTGTTATTGTAAAAATATGCTCTATAGTATAGCAAATTACAGGATGGTTCATAATGCTTCGTTTATATCCATGATTGTAAAAAACAATTGAAAAACTATGAAACATGGTTTTTTTACGGCCTTACTCATTGCAGTAACGTATGCGGTTTCACTCGGGTTTTATTATTGGATGGGCAGCACTCCGCCGGGCTCAATGTTCCATGCCGTTTTCAACGGGGGACTGGTTGTCTCGGTGCTTATGTCACTGATTATGATGGTGATAGCCTACACTGTGGAACGTATCATAGCTTTGAACAAGGCTTCAGGCAAGGGAAATATTCCTGATTTTGTGCATGGTCTCAAACAGGATATCGACAACGGCTTTATTGATCAGGCCATTGCTAAATGTGACGACCATCAGAGTTCACTTGCAGCCGTGCTTCGTGCAGTGCTTGACCGGTACAAAAAACTCGGCCAATATAATGTGGTCGATCGGGAGAAAAAGATCAGCGAAATGGAAAAGGCTGTAGAGGAGGCTACGATTATGGAAATGCCGCTTCTTGAGAAAAATCTTGTGTCGATTTCCACAATCGCCTCAATTTCCACCATGGTAGGACTATTGGGAACCACACTTGGCATGATCCGCGCTTTTGCCGCTATGGCAACCAGTGGCGCTCCTGACGCCGTGCAGCTTTCACTGGGTATTTCTGAAGCTCTGTTTAATACTGCACTTGGTATTCTCGGCGGTATTATGGGTATTGTTGCTTATAACGTGTTTACAAGCCGCGTTGATCGGTTCAGTTACACGATTGATGAAGCTGCATTCTATATCATACACACTCTTGGAACCGGTAAAACGGAATAATTGCTGATGTCAAGGATCAAGGCAAAACGTGTTGGATTTCGCATTGATATGACGCCAATGGTGGACGTTGCGTTTCTCCTGTTAACGTTTTTCATGTTGACAACCAAGTTTCGCCCTCCTGAAGTTGTTAAAATTAACCTTCCTGCATCACATTCAGTGCAAAAGCTTCCAGAATCAAATGTTCTGACAGTGACGGTGAGCTCTCAAAACACTTTTTTCATGGGGGTATCTTCACAGCAATCCCGGGAAAAAATATTTAATTCCGTTATTAAGCAGAAGCTGATGAGTGCAGGATTGTCATCTAAAGCAGTTGCGGATTCCCTGAAAAACTTTAAACTTGCCGAAAACTTTCGTGTCGATCGCGATGAGCTGGACAAATTTGTTGTCATGGCCCGCTTTGCAGACCCGAAACTTCGTCCGGTCGTCAAAGCTGATTCCGATGCTGGCTTTGAAGCGGTGAACCATGTCATCAAGGTTTACAAAAAAGCCAACATGCTAACCTTCAATCTGATTACGGTCCTTAAAAAGGAGGTTCGTTGACAAATGGGTATTGTTGATTCTCCAAACGGACGTCAAAGTCATAAAAAAGGGAGGAAACGATCAAAACGAATCGGATTTCGTCTTGATATGACCCCAATGGTAGATGTCGCATTTCTTCTCTTGACTTTTTTTATGTTGACAACAACCTTCTCAAAATCCAATACCATGGAGATCAATACTCCCCCCGAAAGGTTGGAGGTAAAGGTTGCAGAAAAAAACGTCATGACGATGCGGATTGCCGGCGATGGTATGGCGTATTGTTCTCTTGGTAATGAGGCACCAAAAAAATTGCCTCTTTATGCCTCTCTGGATACCCGTCAGTTTTCTTTGAGTCCCCAGTTGCGCAATCTCCTGAAGCTGCTGACCGTGGCTAACCAGAAAATGGTTATTGTTGTTAAAATCAGCGATAAAGCAAAATATAAACAGCTTGTTGATATTATTGACGAGCTTAATCTTATGAAAATCGACCGGTTCAGTCTCGATGATTATACTGAGCAGGATGCGCTGGAAGTAAAAAGAGCTGTTTAAGCATACGAATAAACAAAGGAGTTCATTCAGGTGGCTTCAAAATTTGCTAAAAATCATCAGGAAACCTTTCACAAAAAAGCTCTTTCATGGTCCTTCGGTGAAGAGTTTCTTGATACGGACAGTTTAAGAAAGTTGCATTACGGCAATCTTTTTCTGCGTCGTCAGGCTCATCTGTTTCTTAGCCACGGGGTTATTACCGCAATTGCGCTGCTCACTTTTTTTTGGCTTATTACAGCTAACTGGCAGACTATTGCTTCATTGACAGGATTGTTTGACAAAGATACTCATCCTATGGTTCAGTGCTATGAAGTTGTTACCAGTGTCACACAACTTCCGCCACCTCCACCTCTGGCCGCTCCCGAGCCTGTTCCTGTGACGCCATCATCTGCTGTGGCTCCGCCGAATGTTGGGAAAATTAAAAAGGTCAGTCAGGAGGAAGCTCCTCATGAACAGACTGTTGCAACGCAGAAAGAGTTAAAACAGGCGATTCAGACTCAGGGTACCGGTTCAGGTTCAGGAAGCGGAAGTGCATCATCTGGTGATGAAGTGCCCATGTTTGTGCCTTGCGAAAAAATGCCCGGTTTTCTTGATCAGAAAAAACCTGTCTATCCCGAGATGGCACGAATTGCCGGAATTACGGGAAAGGTGTTTGTCAGTGTTCTGATTGGAGAAGATGGACGCCCCGTCAAGGCAAAGGTTATGAAACGAATTCCCGCTGACTGTGATGTGTTTGATGCGGTTGCCATAAAGTCCGTGATGGAATCTAAATATTATCCTGGTATTCAGAATGGCAGCCCTATAAAGGTCTGGTTTACCGTCCCGATCAGGTTTCAGCTCGATTAATCAGCTGTTGCTTTTCTGTTTTGACCGGTACAGAACGGCAAAGATAATCCATCCATAGGCGGCAACGAGGGTTATTGGACTGACAAAAAGAGCGAAAGTTCCATTCACTTCTTTTTCGAGGTACATGACTCCGTAACTCCCGGCAATGACTAGTGCTCCGAGAGCTATCATGATATAGTTGATAGCTCCCAGAGGCATGTCTGCTGCTTTTTCAGCAGTTTTAACCTGTTGTTTCTTCCGTAAATATTTCATCAAGTGCGATTATACATTGTTGAGCCTCCTCTCTGGTGATGGTCAGGGGAGGAAGAAGCCTTATGACGTTCTGGCTTGTTGCGTTGATGATAATATGTTTCCGTAGCACTTTTTCAACATAATATTTAGCCTCTTTATCAACGGTTATGCCAATCATCAGACCATATTGACGGATGTCGAGGATTTGAGGATGACGACCGGCGAGTTTCTGCAGTTCATCATGCATATAGCGTCCGGTTTCCTCGGCCTGCTTCATGAGTTGATCTTCATCGATAGCCTCTATCATGGCAATTCCAGCTGCGCATGCTACTGGATTACCGCCAAACGTAGTCCCATGGTTGCCGTAAGTCAGAACATCTGCTACCTTTTCGCTGCCGATCACGGCCGACAAGGGCAGACCGCCTCCAAGCGGTTTTGCAAGGCATACCATATCGGGATTTGCGTCCACATGCATATAACTGAAAAACTTTCCTGTTCTTCCGCAACCGGCCTGAATTTCATCCGCAACGATCAGAAAGTTATATTGCTGGCGCAGTTCCTTCAGCCTGTCTATAAATTGCTGTGAAATACGGTGAATACCACCCTCGCCCTGAACTGCTTCAATAAAAACAGCCGCTGTATTGTCTGAAACTTTTTCTTCAAGGTCGGTTATGTCATTGAAGGCGATCATGCCTGTTCCAGGCAGCAGTGGATCAAATCCGTCGATATATTTGGCTTTTGCCGTCAGCGACATGGCGCCGTATGTTCTTCCGTGGAAACAGTTACTCAGTGAAAGAACCTCTTTCTTTTGTTCACCGCCTATCCTTCCAGCCCATTTTCTTGCCATTTTAATGGCTGCTTCTATTGCTTCGGTTCCACTGTTGGCAAAAAAAACCTTAGAGAGTCCGGAAAGAGTGAGCAGTTTTTCAGCGAGCTCAAACTGGGGTTGTATCATAAAAAGGTTTGAGGCATGGATCAGTTTCGCAGCTTGATCACTTATTGCCTTTACGAGGCGTTTATCACCATAGCCAAGGGCATTGACACCAATACCGGCAATCATATCGAGATAACGGGTTCCATCATTGCTGATCAGCCAAACGCCCTCACCATGGCTGACGGCAATAGGAAAACGGGCATAGTTATGAAAAAAAAGCTTCTGTTCGCTTTCCTGGTTTATGGGTAGTGGTTTCATGCTTTTTTATGCTTCAAGAGATTGCATTGCTGAATAACAGAGTAACAAATGCTTGATTATAATAATGAAAGAGGAAGGGGTCAAACATTTTTTTCCGCGTATCTTTTGACCACAAATACCCGAATAAACCTCCAGATACCATAAGTTCCTGTCAAGAGTGCGTAAAGCCTGAGATCATCTTTTGATACTTGAGGTAAACTATCCGGGAAAAAAAGGGTATACAACGCAATACCGATAAAGGTCATCGAAAGAAGTATGCCCGTGACCATCGATGCTGCAAAGTTTTTAATCATTCGTGTTTGTCTTTTTTTACCTGTATTGCACAGGGGTCAGGGTCAGGATAGAACCTCCACTCCTTGTTGACAATCAGGCGTGCACCATAGCTGAAGGTGAAATAAGACCATCCCCACTGCATCAGTACAAAAACCCTGTGCCGGAAGCTGGTCAGGAAGTAGATATGTACCAGCAGCCAGGTGAACCATGCTAAAATACCATCAAACTTTATGCTTCCAAATTCAACAATAGCCTTGTTTTTGCCAATTGTAGCCATTTGGCCTTTATCGCGGTACCTGAACAGTTTTCTTGTCTTAACTTTCAGATCAAGCAGAATGTTTTTGCCAATGGTTCGTCCTTGTTGCAATGCAACAGGAGCAAGACCCGGCAGTGTCGTTCCATTTGCGATTACAAAATGAGCAAGGTCGCCACCGACAAATATTTCCGGATGACCGGGAACACTAAGGTCTTCTCCAACAACGATACGGCCGATCCTGTCGGTTTCCAACCCGATGGTCCTGCCGATCTCTATTGCAGTAACACCGGCGGCCCAAAGCACCGTGGCAGCTTCTATCCGTTCCTTGCCAATCTGCACCCCGTTCTCATCTACATTGCTGACCATGCTGTTTGTCCAGACCTGAACGCCGAGTTTTTCAAGGGACCTGGTCGCCTTGCTTGCAAGTTCAGGATCAAAAGAGCCAAGAATGCGCGGAGCAGCTTCGACGATAAAAATTCGGGTAAGCTTCGGGTCAATGTTCCGATAAAACTTAGAGAGAGTGTAGCGGCTCATTTCACCGATTGAGCCTGCCAGTTCGACTCCGGTCGGACCTCCGCCAACAATGACAAATGTCAGCAGCTTTTTCCGTTCAACAGTGTCTTTTGTTCTTTCAGCACGCTCATAAGCCTCCATTACCCTTCGGCGGATCTCTTTTGCCTGAGCGAGGGTTTTCAGTCCGGGAGCATACTCTTCCCACTGGTTGTTGCCGAAATAGTGATGCTGCACACCGCAGGCAAGAATAAGGTAGTCGTAATGAATATTGCCGAAATCGGTCATAACAATTTTATTCTCAATATCGGCATTTGTGACAATGCCCTTGAAAACCGTGATGTTTCGGTAATTCGCCAGCATATTTCTCAGCGGAGCAGCAATATCACCCTCTCCAAGCGCAGCCATAGCCACCTGGTAAAGAAGAGGCTGGAAGAGATGGTAGTTTTTCCTGTCGATGAGAGTAACTTCGATATCAACGTTATTGCCCAGTATTCTGGCCGCATTAAGTCCTGCAAAACCACCCCCGACTATCACAACCTGCTTTTTCATGTATCAGTATTACCTTCAGTTAAATCCATAAATGTTCTCTCTCTGTATTTTTGCAAAATAGCAGTAATACAGAAAGGAAATTGATTAAAGTAAAAAAAAGAAAGAAATTCCCCCTCTCTGCAAGAGTTTTCCTGCGAAATCCAACCGAAGGAGAGCTGAATAGTCAAAAAAATTCAGCGGGTGGTATACGCTGTTTCAGCCTGATACTTTTTCAGGTGAGGTGTTCGATGATATCTCTATTGTTGGGGAATTTTTTCAGGAGCGTTGTTCTATCGGCAAATGTAAAGTCCCTGAATTCAAATCCTGGTGCAACGACGCAGCTGACCAGCGAATAGCTTTCGTTTTCAGGATTTTCCAGAGAGGCCCCGAACCAGCTTTCCGCAGGGACGGTTTCCTGCAGAACCTCACAGTTTTCAACAGACATTCCAAGAGTAAAGCCTGATGGCTCGCCTTTTTTTGGAAACATGTAAACCTTCAGAGGGTTGCCCGCATGAAAGAACCAGAGTTCGTCAGAATGAATTCTATGCAGTTTAGAGCGATCTGTGCCTTTGAGCAGATAAAAAATGGCGGTCGCGTAGGAACGCTTACCACTGAAGATAGAGGTATTCGTAAAAGCATAGGAGCCGCCGCTGCGGTAAGTTTCTCTGTAGTATCCCCCTTCAGGATGGCATACAAGCTGTAAGCGATCTATCCAGAATTCAGCTTTTTGCATAGAGTTTTTCTCTGATTTTTCCGGTTTTCTGCCGGGACGCATCGGCAAGTTTCTGGCGAAACTCAATCAACCCGGTCATTAAGCTTTCATCGGAAAGCGCGAGGATCTGAATGGCCAGCAGAGCGGCATTTCGAGCATTGTCAATGCCAACGGTAGCTACCGGAATACCTGCCGGCATTTGTACAATGGAGTAAAGAGCGTCCTGCCCATTGAGTTTGCTGCTGAAAATCGGAACGCCAATAACAGGAAGTACGGTCATGGCTGCCGTAACGCCGGGAAGGTGCGCCGCGCCGCCAGCTCCGGCTATAATGACTTTCAGCCCTCTCTCTTTGGCTGAAGAGGCATATTGCTCAAGGTCATGTGGTGTCCTGTGTGCTGAAATAACAGAACATTCACAGGTGATGCCAAATTCATCAAGAACCAGCGCAGCTTCTTTCATAATGTCGAAATCAGAGTCCGACCCCATGAGGATGCCGATAATGGGTATGTTTTTTTCCGGTATGCTTTTAATCATAAAAAAGGATAGTTGGTCTCAGGCTTTCTGGTTTGTTTGAAGGCTAATGATTTATGAAATTGCCGAGTTTTATGTATTTTCCCGTGACATGAATTTAAAAAAATAATACTTGAAGAGGAAGATTAACAATGGTAACTAATCTTGCAGTAAAGTACAGTAATCCCGGACCTCGTTATACAAGCTATCCCACCATTCCCTCATGGAGCACCGATGGTGTGACCCAGGAGCAGTGGAAAGGGGCAATGGTCAAAGGTTTTAACGACAGCAATGAAACAACCGGAATCAGTCTGTATATTCACATCCCATACTGTGAGAATCACTGTTACTTCTGTGGCTGCAATGCTCATCGTACTCAGGATCACTCTTATGAAACGCCCTATCTTGAGGCTCTTCTTAAGGAATGGCAGATGTATATCGATGTTTTTCCTGGCACCCTTAATGTCAAAGAACTGCATATTGGTGGCGGAACCCCTACCTTTTTCAGCCCTGAAAATCTGACCAGGCTTATTGACGGTATATGCAGGCACGTCAATAAAATGGACAACTATATGTTCAGTTTCGAAACCAATCCCCGCTCGACATCGAGGGAACATCTGGAAGCCCTTTATAATGTCGGTTTCCGGCGCATGAGTTTCGGAATCCAGGATTTTGACCCGGTTGTTCAGAAGGAGATCAACCGTCTCCAGTCATTTGAACTGGTTAAGGAAAAGGTTGATCTTGCCCGCGAGATCGGTTTTACCTCAATTAATTTTGACCTTGTCTATGGCCTGCCCAAGCAGACACTTGCTACCATTACAGACACCATCCAGAAGGTTATGGAGCTCAAGCCCGATCGTCTGGCATTTTATGCATACGGTCATAATCCGCACATGTATGAAGGTCAGCGTAAGTTCAATGAGGCCGATCTGCCTGTTGGTGACGTCAAGCAGGAACTTTACGATAAAGGCAGTGCCATGCTTGAGTCGATCGGCTATCATGAAATCGGCATGGACCATTTTGCCCTGGAAGGTGATGCTTTGTATGTAGCGGCAAAAAACGGCACACTTCATCGCAATTTCATGGGTTATACAGAAAATACGACACAGATGATGCTTGCTATCGGATCATCATCTATCAGTGACACATGGTATGCTTTCGCGCAGAATGAGCGGGAAGATGCCGGTTATATCAAAGCTGTGAATGAAGGACGGTTCCCGCTTCATCGTGGTCATCTGCTTACCGACGAGGATCTTGTGCTTCGCCGTCATATTCTGAACTTGATGTGCAAACAGGAAACATCATGGCAGGATCCGAAACTCTACTGTGACGAACTTGATATTGCTCTCTATCGTCTTGAGGATATGGAAAATGACGGCCTTGTTGTTCTGCTTGACAAGGGAGTTCGCGTTACCGAAGTCGGCATTCCTTTTCTCAGAAACATATGCATGGCATTTGATGCCAGACTCTGGAGTTCAGATAGTCTTTCAAAAGCATATAATGTATCCAGAGATATCCAGAAGGCCTATATCGAGAAAGCCCGGCTTGCAAAAGCTCAACAGGTTGGCTGATCAAAAGAATGAATCCAATGAAAAGGGTGATTTCGGTCACCCTTTTTTTATGTCCATTTTATGAAAAAAACAATAAAAATAGGGTTCATCGGTAGTGGATGGGCTAAAATAGCTCAAGCTCCGGCATTCTCATTGATGGATAATGTAGAGCTTTCGGCAGTGGCAAGCCCAACCGAACTGCACCGTCAGAAGTTCATGTCTATGTTTGATATAGCCCAGGGGTTTTCCGATTGGCGCGACATGCTTAAGTGCGACCTTGACTTTGTCTGCGTCACGACGCCGCCCTCCCTTCATGCCGACATGGTAACGGGGGTGCTTCAAAGTGGTAAAAGCGTCCTGTGCGAAAAGCCTTTTGCCCTCGGTCTTCTCGATGCAACAGCAATGGTTGATGTAGCATCTAAATCTCCCGGGCTGGCCCTTCTCGACCACCAGCTCCGCTTTCATCCCGCAGTTCGTGGCATGAAACAAATGATTGATGGTGGTGAAATTGGCAAAGTCTATGAGGTCCGTGCCGTTGTCAACCTTGCCAGTCGTAACCGTCCTGACATGCCTTGGTCATGGTGGTGCGATGCTTCAAGAGGCGGTGGCGCTCTCAGTGCGATAGGCTCTCATCTTATCGACATGAATCGCTATCTCATTGGAGAGATTGCTGAAGTCTCATGCAATCTCTCCACCAGTATTCCCTTGCGCCCGGATAATAGTGGCAGGCCCTGTGCAGTGACCTCCGATGACAACTTTGCAATGATGATGAAGTTCGGACCCTCCTCCGTTGCCCTTGGCTGCTCCTCTCTCATGCACGTCACTACGGTTGGGGCATACACATGGTTCTCTTTTGAGGTTGTAGGAAGCCTCAAGACTGTAAGGCTTGACGGTGCAGGTAGGCTCTGGGAAGTGATAAACGATAATGCAAAAAGGGGTCGTAGCCTTATCGACGCCCCAAGGTGGAAACTCATTGAACCGATGCTTTCGTGGGATGAGCTGGTCCTACAGGAAAAGATCAGACAGTCTTCACTCGCTGTGCACGGTATTTTTGCTGTCGGTTTTGCGTTTCTTGCCCATCGGATTGTCAAGGCACTGCGTAACAAAGAAAAAACCCTGCACGATGCGGCAGGGTTTATTGATGGTCTGAAGATTCAGAAGGTTCTTCAGGCCGGTTACCGCTCCGATCGCCTTCGCAACTGGGTCAAGGTCTGACCCTTTACGAATACCGTTCCCACTCGGCAAAAACTGCACTCAGTTCACTACAGAGCTTATGGTACCCATCAAGAACCTTGGCATTCTCATCCTGGCTCTTCTTGTAAAAATCCTCTGTCGCCATTATTGTCTCAACTGACTCTTTTTTCTTCTCAAGCTGATTAATCTTCAACTCAAGCTCTTCGATTTTCTTCTTATCCTTCTTTGCGCTGGCGCTCTTTTCAGCCTGTGCTTTTTCTTTCTCGGTCACCTTTATCGGAGTGCTCTGCTCTTTCTGCCGGCTCGCTGCTTCCAGTTTGCGCTCAGCTTCTATTACTTTTTCAGCCTTCTCCAGATACTCCGCATAGGTACCTAAATAGAGCTGAAGAGATCCGTTTTTTATTTCAACAACCTTGTTGACCAGACTATCGAGAAAATAGCGATCATGGCTTACAATCAAGAGGGTACCGTCATAGTATTCCAGTGAGTCGATCAGCATCTCTTTCGATCGCATATCAAGGTGATTGGTCGGTTCATCCATTATCAAAAGGTTCGAAGCCTGAAGCAGGATTTTTGCCAGAGCAACCCTCGACTTTTCGCCTCCTGACAATACCCTGATCTTTTTATTGACAGCATCGCCGCTGAAAAGAAAGCATCCAAGAATATCCCTCACTTTTTTCTGAGCTTCCGACGTGGGAGCCGAATCGACCATTTCCGTATAAATGCTTTTTTCTTGTGACAGGTTTTCCGTCTGGTGCTGTGCAAAGTAGTTCATAGTGACATTGTGTCCCATGCTAAGCTTGCCATCGAAGTCAATTTGCCCTGCAAGAATTTTACAGAAAGTGGTTTTTCCTGCACCGTTTGAGCCGACAATTGCAATCCTGTCGCCACGCATCACTTCAAGATTGATATCGTTAAGTACCTGTTTTTTTGAGCCGTCCGGAAGGATATAAGCTTTTTTAACGCCATCAAGCCGCATAACTTCACGTCCGGACGGATTTGCCTTTGGAAATCGAAAGGAGATTCTTGAAAGATCTTCTTCCGGCGACTGCATATTTTTTTCCATTTTTTCCATTTGCCTCAGCCTGCTCTGTGCCTGCCTGGCCTTGGTTGCCTTGTAGCGAAAGCGATCGACAAACGCCTTCAACTCCGCCACTTTTTTGACGTCATTTGCATATTTACCCATCATCAGCTCATACCGCTCAGCCTTCTCTTTTTCATAATAGGAGTAGTTCCCCTTGTATTCATTGACCTGTGTGAATGCAATTTCCAGGGTTTTGGTTGTAAGCTTGTCAAGGAAAAAACGGTCATGCGACACAATGATGTAACTATGCTCATAGTTGAACAGATAATTTTCAAGCCAGCGCAGCGAGTCGATATCAAGGTGGTTCGTCGGTTCATCAAGCAGCAGCAGCGTCGGATTCTGCAACAGTAGTTTTGTGAGATGCAGGCGCATCTGCCATCCACCAGAAAAATCTTTGACCTTTTTATGAAAATCTATTTCACTGAATCCGAGTCCCCCGAGGACTTTTTCTGCATTTGACTGCATGGTATAGCCTCCAAGACGCTCAAATTCATGCATTGCATCGGAAAAGCGCTCTATAAGCAGGTGGTACGCCTCGCCCTCATAATCCTGATCAGGTAGGGCGAGCTCATGCTCCATGCGGGTTATTTTATCCGACAGCTCAAAAAGCCGCACGTTTGCCTGAAGGGCATACTGCAGGGCAGTTTTTTCAAGATCGGCATCAAACGATATTTCCTGTGGAAGATACCCGATTGTAGTATCTGCAGACTTAAGAAATTGTCCGGTAATAATGAGGGCGGAGTCGGTATTCGGGGCGCTTATAAGGCGCAGGAGAGTTGTCTTTCCTGTACCGTTAAGGCCGACAAGACTGACATGGTCTTTGTCTCCAACGCGGAATGAGGTATCATTCAGGAGTTCTTTGGTTCCAACACTGAGGGAGAGGTTTCTTGCTTCAAGCATGGTAGAGAGGACTTATGAAAAGGATCAGCATCATTGAAAAAATTTTATACACGGTGGAAAAGATACAATATTTCACCAAAGCTTCACGCTTCTTCATTGTATTGTAAAAAAGGTAATTTTTTTAGATGAATATCTATTATATAAACGTTCAATATTGACAGCGTTTTTAAAGTAGCTATTCTCATGAAAAATATTGTTTAAAAGGAAACACATGCGGCTAAGCGTTTATCATTTTAAAATGCAAGGTTTTAGTGAAAAGATCGTCAAACGGGAAAACTCAGAATGCAGCTAATAATTTTAGAAAGAGAAAGGACAGCTTACCCATGAGGATTAAAATAAATCTGTTTGTGGCGATGGCTTTTCTCATTGTTGTCTCTCCACTGCATGCTGTAGAGTCTGTAAGCTGGGAACAGTGTGTTAGTGAAACTATGAAGGCTCATCCCGACCTCTATTCAGCACTGGCGGTGTTACAGCAGGCTGAAGCCGATAAGCGTATTACAAAAGGAGCGCTTTTTCCTCAGCTCAGTTTTAACGTAAATGCTTTAGAGAACACAACAACAGCACAAGGAATCGTACCGCCTTTATCATCCTCATATTCGTTGTCGGCACAGCAGCTCCTTTATGACGGACACAAAACATCAAACCAGATCGCCAGTAACGCAGAAGCCATCAAGGCAGCTCAATACAACTACAATGCTATTTCTGCCAATGTACGCTTTACACTCCGGTCAGCATTTACCCAATTGCTCAAAGCTCAGGACCTTGTCGGTCTGACTGTTGAAATCGCCGAAAGACGACAAAATAATGTCCGGTTGATTAGTCTGCGCTACCAGAGTGGACGTGAACATATCGGTTCGCTTCGCCAGGCTGAGGCTGATCTTGCGCAGGCTCAGTTTGAAGTCTTTCAGGCTAAACGAGCTCTTATCCTTGCCCAGACAAATCTTGCCTCTGCACTCGGACGCGATACGCATCAGCCGCTGAGGGTTAAGGGGACATTCACTGTCAGTGACCTTTCGACCAGTAAGCCCGATCTTGCCCAGTTGGTAAAAAACAATCCTCTGTTTCAGAAGCTTGAAGCGAAAAGCAGCGCAGCACATTTTGATCTTGATGCTTCCAAAAGTGCTTTTTCACCTCAACTCTATCTGAACACAACGGTTGGGAGAGGTGCGTATGAGCGACTGCCGATCGACGCGATTGATTTTAGTGCAGGGTTGACAGTTTCCGTGCCCATTTATGAAGGCGGCAGCGGCAGGGCCCGGGTTGCCAAAGCAAGGGCATTCTTGAGTCAGCAGAATGCCGATGAAAAAAGCGGTTTTCTCCTGTTGTTCAACGCGCTCGAACAAAGCTGGAAAAGTTTTCAGGACGCCCGGCAAATGGTCGTTGTGCAAAGCAAGCAGCTTGAGGCGGCAAGCCAGCGCTCAAAAATTGCTAACGCCCAATACTCGAATGGTCTTGTTACCTTCAACGATTGGGTGATTATTGAAAACAATCTTGTCAGTGCAAAAAAAAATTATCTCAATGCCGAGGCCGATATGCTGATTGCCGAGGCTCAATGGATCCAGTCAAAAGGAGGAGCGCTTGAAGGTCAGCAGGAATAAACTGAAATGGGGCATTACGCTTGCGGTAGTTGTTTTAGGAGTTGGAGGATTTTTTGTATTCAAGGGAACCCGCCAAACGGAAAAACGCTTTGTTGAAATTTATCCTTTACGAGGAACTATCAGGGTATCAATCTCAACGACCGGAGCGGTTGAGCCACTGAATCGTGTAAAAATCCAGTCATCGGTTGGTGGCAGAATCGAGGAAATTCTTGTCAATGAAGGGCAGTTGGTGAAGAAAGGAACCGTTCTTGCCATGCTCAGCTCAACAGAGCGAGCTGCGCTGCTCGATGCTGCAAAACTACAGGGCAAAAGTGAAGAGAGCTATTGGAACAATGTGTATAAAAAAACTAGAGTACTTGCTCCTATGGACGGGCAGGTTATTGTGCGCAGTGTCGACCCTGGTCAGACCGTGACGGCGAGTGATTCGCTCTTCGTGCTGTCGGATCGTCTTATTGTTAAGGCGTTCGTCGATGAAACCGATATCGGGCGGGTAAAGATCGGGCAGAAAGCGTTGATGGGACTTGATGCCTATCCAGACATCCGTGTAAGCGGATCTGTTCAGCACATCTATTATGAGTCACATCTGCAGAACAACGTCAACATTTACAATGTCGATATTATTCCTGACCGGATTCCTAATGTATTTCGTTCAGGCATGAGCGCTAACATTAAAATCATTGTTCAGGAAAAGAACGGAGTTTTACTTTTACCGATCAGTGCAGTGCAGAATAGAGACGGTAAAACTTTTGTGCGCCAGAAAAGTGATGATGCCGAAAAAGGACGGCGATACACAAAGGTAAGGATGGGAATACAGGATGGCAGCAATATCGAGATTCTTGATGGCTTGTCGGATAACTCTGTTGTCTTGATTCCCGACACCTCTTTTGTCTTGCCGAAAAACCAGAGTGGAGCAAATCCTTTCATGCCCCAACAGCACAGGCCAAAACAATGACGCACATGCTTGAACTTGCTGATGTTCACCGTACATATCAAATCGGGGATAGTACTGTTCATGCATTGCGCGGTGTTTCCCTAAAGATAGAGCAGGGCGATTTTGTGGCAATCATGGGGGCTTCAGGGTCTGGAAAATCCTCACTTCTCCAGATTCTTGGTCTTCTGGACAATCCAGACAAAGGGGAGTACCTGATTTTTGGCAATAATGTCAATACCCTTTCCGAAGATGAACAGGCCGGAGTGCGCAATAATGTTGCCGGTTTTGTGTTTCAACAGTTTCATCTGCTCAAGAGGATGGATATTGTCGATAATGTCAGGCTGCCCCATATCTACAGCGGAATAAAAGGTGATTTTCGTCAGGAGGCGATAAAACATCTCAAGATGGTTGGACTTGAACACAGAATCGATCATACTCCAAATCAGCTTTCAGGAGGCGAGCAGCAACGTGTGGCAATAGCAAGAGCGCTGGTTCGTGATCCATTGATCATCTTTGCCGATGAGCCGACCGGCAATCTTGATACGAAGAATTCTGCCGAGATCATGAAAATTCTGCAGGGCCTTCATGCAGAGGGTAAAACCATTATCATGGTTACGCATGAAAATGAAATTGCCGCGTATGCTCACCGTATCATTACCATGCGTGATGGTCTCATTGTTGCTGATGATCGAAAATCCGGGATGGAACAAATAGCTGCAGTTGCCGGAAAGAACGGAATTGATATGCGAGGTGCTGCAAAAAGCTCATTATGGCAGGATGGGCGATTTATTGGATTTATTGCACAAGCTTTTCAGGCCATTCTTGCCAACAAGATGCGTTCCTTTCTTTCTGTCCTTGGTATTCTTGTTGGAGTGGCGTCGGTGATTGCCATGATGGCACTTGGTGACGGAGCTAAAGCATCAATGCAGGACCAGCTTAAATCTATGGGTTCAAACATGCTTGCGATCAGGGCGGGATCGGCCAAGATCCACGGCGCCTCACAGGGTGCAGGCGCTGTTGCCCGTTTGACTTTTCTTGATGAGGACGCGATTGCCTCCCTTCATTCCTTGGTTAAACATGCATCAGGAGTAGTCAATGGAAATGGTATGATAGTTTTCGGCGCTAAAAACTGGACCACAACCCTTAACGGTGTAGGATATGATTGGGGTACGATGCGTGCAGTGGTACCAACAGTCGGGAGGTGGTTTACCCCTGAGGAGATTCAAACGCGAGAAAAAGTAGTGATTATCGGAGTAACCGTTGCCAAACAGCTTTTCGATAACATTAATCCGATTGGGAAAATTGTTAAAATCAACAGAATTAATTTTACGGTAATCGGCATTGCTCCACCCAAAGGTTTTTCTGGACCGCAGGATCAGGATGACATGGTGTTCATTCCAGTGACGACCGCCATGTACCGTTTGCTCGGCAAGACCTATCTTGGTGGTATTTATGTTGAAGTCACTCAACCCGAATTGATTGGAAAAGCTACAGCCACGATCAGGGAGCTGATCATAAAACGACATCGGCTGAAACCCGATGACGATTCCTTCAACATTAGGGATATGACAGAAATTCAACGGATGCTCAGCAGTACAACGCAGACCATGACTCTTCTGCTTGGTTCCATTGCCGCGATTTCGCTGGTGGTAGGAGGCATCGGTATTATGAATATCATGCTGGTTTCCGTAACCGAACGCACACGGGAGATCGGGCTGCGCAAGGCAATTGGTGCCCGGAGAAACGATATCATGCTGCAGTTTCTTGTCGAATCGGTTGGTATGACCGTCAGCGGCGGGATTATCGGTATAGGTTTTGGAATTGGTATCTCACTCGTTCTGTCCTTTTTTGCCGGATGGGCGGTAAAAACTTCTTTGATATCGGTTGTTCTTGCTACCGCATTTTCAGCACTTACCGGTATTTTCTTCGGTCTCTGGCCTGCCAGAAAAGCCGCAGCACTTAAACCGGTTGAAGCCCTTCGCTACGAATAGAAAGAGATGAAAAAAAAGTTTTTTTTGCCGCAAGATTCTAACAGAAACCGCGTCTTATGTTTTGAATAGATGTTGATGTCGTTTGATGCACTTATGAGTAGGTATCAGAAAAGATGGCAGCAACGGGTCGGGTCGGATTTGGTTGTGTGTGTGACTGGTGATGATTCAGTGCAGTAAAAATGACTGATGATTGATAGGTTATGACCTGACAGGTTGTTGTTTTTGATAGCGAAGAAGTTTTGTTACTTCTTCGCTATTTTTTTCGGTTTTTAACTCTTTACTATAAGGATTGACACAAAAAAAAAGACACTCCACAGAGTTAATGCGGGGTGTCTTTTTTTTGTGTTTGAGCGTTTCAGGTCAGGAAGCCAAAGCTGCCTGTACTTTTTTTGCGGCATCACGCAGGCCGTTGGCTGAAATAAGGTTCAACCCGGAATCATCCAGCATTTTTTGCGCAATCGGAGCATTGGTTCCTTCCAGCCTTACAATAACCGGCAGGTGAAGGCCGATTTTTTTTGCGGCTTCGATAATACCGCCAGCTACACGGTCGCAGCGGACAATTCCTCCGAAAATGTTCACAAGAATTGCCCTGACGTTTTTGTCACTCAGAATAATCTTGAATCCCTCTTCAACTGTTTGCGGGTTTGCTGAACCGCCAACGTCAAGGAAGTTTGCAGGTTTCCCGCCGGCAAGCTGGATCATGTCCATGGTGGCCATTGCCAGTCCTGCTCCGTTGACCATACAACCAACATTGCCGTCAAGACGGACGTAGTTAAGATTTGATTTTGAAGCTTCGACTTCAAAAGGATCTTCTTCAGTAATATCTCTCAGTTCAAGAAAATCTTTATGGCGGAAGAGGGCATTGTCATCAAAATTGATTTTGGCATCAAGTGCAAGTACCTTTCCTTCTTTGGTGACCACAAGCGGGTTGATTTCGGCAATTGCCGCGTCAATCGAGATATATGCTTTGTAAAGCGCAGATATAAAACGAACAGCATTGCGGAACTGTTCACCCTCAAGGCCAAGAAAAAATGCTGCTTGACGTGCCTGAAAATCCTGTATTCCGTACAGAGGATCAATCTGGATTTTTAAGATTTTTTCCGGGGTCTCTTCAGCTACAGTTTCAATTTCCATACCGCCTTCGGTCGAAATCATCAGAACATTTCTTGATGTAGCCCTATCAAGGGTAATGCCTACATAAAACTCTTTTTCAATATTCATACCCTCTTCCACAAGCAGCCGTCTGACCTCTTTGCCCTCAGGTCCGGTCTGGTGGGTGATCAGGGTATGTCCAATCAATTGCTGGGCAATGTCAAAAGCTTCCTGATGAGATTTGGCAAGCTTTACCCCTCCGGCTTTCCCTCTGCCTCCTGCATGAATCTGGGCTTTAACAACGACAACAGGGTTGCTTTGTTCGCTAAAGAGTTGTTCGGCTGCCAGTTTTGCTTCTTCAGGCGAATACGCTACAATTCCTTTTGGTACGGCAACCCCGAATTTTCTCAGGATATCCTTGCCTTGATATTCATGAATGTTCATATTGTTGGGTCTTGGGTTACTGACGACAGTTTACAAATAAGGCCGTGAAAACGGGCATAGCGCAAAGAGCATAGTATAATGAAAATTACGATTACGGTAAAACCTTGGAGCGCAAACTCAACAATATTTATTTAATAATCATGATGGAACTTACGTATTGCATGGAGCTTGCTCTTCGGGAAGCAATTAAGGCGTTTGAGCGAAAGGAGGTTCCTGTCGGCGCGGTTGTTCTCGACAGTAATGGTCACGTTATCGGTAGAGGGTATAACCAGGTGGAAGCGCTATGCGATGCAACAGCTCATGCTGAAATGATTGCGCTGACTTCAGCCATGGCAACAATCGGAAGCAAGTATCTCAACGATTGTACTCTCGCAGTTACTCTTGAGCCATGCCCGATGTGTGCCGGAGCTATTGTCAATGCTAAAGTGGGACGACTTGTTTTCGGCGCTTATGATCCAAAAATGGGAG
The DNA here is from genome assembly GCA_037143555.1 of Chlorobiaceae bacterium. Classification (GTDB taxonomy): domain Bacteria; phylum Bacteroidota; class Chlorobiia; order Chlorobiales; family Chlorobiaceae; genus Chlorobium. Next base: position 3,710 of record JBAWYL010000005.1, on the reverse strand, counting down.
CTTCAGGAACGGTTATGAATGTAACTGGGTGCAGGCAGCTCAACCATCAGCCTGAAGTTTTTGGAGGTATTATGGAGAACAAGTGCCGGAGCCTGATTCAGGATTTTTTCAGGGAGTTGCGACAAAAACCGTAAAAGATTGTGAGAATAGGTGCCAACAGTCCTATAGTACCTTTGCTTTATTTAGTGGTTATGTTTTCACGGATAATTTGTTTCAGTGAACTTGCAAGGTGGGAAACGATGTCCTGGGCCATGCCGCCTCCCGGTTGAGGCGACGGAATGGTGTCGAGGCTGTCCATGCCTGCGTTTTTGACTGCCTTGCTGATGGTGACCGAAAGGATTGGATTGCACTCCCTGACGATCTCTTTCAACATGAACGAAGCCTCAAACATGCTTTGCTGAATAATTTCCTTTTTGTCTTTTTCCGTCATTACCTGGCATTGATGGGTTGCGATAATACCGACAAGGCAGGTGAGATAGGTGTTTGTAGAGCCTGCTAGAAAAAGATTGAGAAAAAACGGAGTCAGCAGATTTCCTCCCGGCAGCAAAGACGCAAGTGTATTGCTGAACGATGATTGTATAATCGGCTTGATATGGGTTGGTATGTCCTCCTTTTTAAAATCAGACAGAGGCAGGCACCGATATACTGAGCGAATAAGGTCGATGAACTCTCTCAGATTCTGTTCACGATTATGGATAGTGTAGATATTCCATATCACCTTCATGTTGTTTAGCAGGGAGGTGGTGGTGCCGTAGGAGGTGTTCTGGGCAAAAGCTCCTACAAAAAAGTTTTTTGTAGCAATCTGCTTCGTGATATTGAGCGAGTCGACCTCAAGAAACTTTAGGTTGGTACGCACCCAGCGTTGATCCCTTTGCAGCTTTGACGCATCAGGATGCATAGAGTGAACGGGCAATTTTCCAGTCAGATAGGCAGTATAAAGCTCCATTGCTTTAGAGTTTTCATGTTCCGGCAGGAGCGGCTTTTTCGGGGCTGAAAAAACCCGGGTTGCAGTATAAATGGCGGCAAATATGACTGAAGTGCTGAAAAGGAGGAAAGCCATTCTCGCATAGGGGTGGAAAGAGTCGAGAATCTTTGCCGCTGAATGTAGCTGGTTGACGATAAAAACAATCGTCAGGAGAATAGCCGCCAGAATTGCTGTATAGAAAAATAAACTTGCTTTCTTTTTCATATCGGCAGTTTTTATTATAACGGTTTTCACCGTTATAACAGAAGTTCTCTATTGTAAGATACTATTGCCTGCTGCCGTAAAATTTTCTATGAAATCGTTTCCGGTTCCGGCAGTTTTATAGAGTGGTCACGGCTGAATTGATAGTCAAGAAAAATATCCTCGGCTGATGGAAGCTGCCATTTCCCGTTAGGAAGTCTGTTTGTTGTTTCCTTGAGGCGGTATGTTGTATGGCCGCATGTCCAGCAGTCGTAATTAGCCATGCCTGTACAGAGACATGTCTTTTCTTTGATGACAAGCGGTTCACCTGGTTTCCTTGCTGCAAGAGCTTGATAGTACTCATCTATATAGGTGCATTTTCCACCATTTTCAAGAAGATAGCCAAGGCCTTCGCAATTAGGTTTAATGGCATAACGCAACGTTGGCGATTCAGTGAGCATGCGCATCGGATAGCCTGTGGTTGAAGCCATATTAACCACAATATCCTCTTCACGTGCATTGATATAGTGCTGCTTGACCTCTGACGGAAGACCAGCCTCTTTGCTGATGGTAAAGCGGGTTGCCACCTGTACGCCTGCAGCTCCCAGTTTAAGATAATCAACAGCATCAGTGCCGGTAAAAATTCCACCTGCGGGTATTACGGGAATGTTCAGGCCCTCTTTTTTCAGAAAAGCAAGTACTTCGGTGAAGATTGTCTGAAGATCAAACGTATGCCAGTCAGCTGCTCCAAAGCCAAGATGGCCGCCAGCAAGCGGTCCTTCAACAATGATATAGTCAGGCATGCGATCAAGCCGCACTGCCCGTTTCAAAAAGATTGAAAGAGCCCTGACTGATGAAATGATAATGCCGATTTTGACATCGCGAAACCTTGGGTGTGCCTGAATAAGATCAAGTGTACGCAGATTGAGGCCGGCGGCAAGAGTCAATCCGTCAATTCCGCCATCCATGGCCGCACAAAGTCTGACCTTTAGCGTTTCGACTGAGCTGTTCATGGTCAGTTTTTCCATGCAGTTCAGATAAATTGCTCCAGTACCGGTTTTTTGTGAAACAGTATACTCGATATACTTTTTCTGAGCTTCAGCTAACTCTTCAAGATCAAAGAGTACGGTTGATTTGTCAGGGTTGTTGCTGTAAGCAGCGTACTGTTTCCGTTTTCGGCTTACATAAGATGTTTTGAATATTCTGTCGCAGACATAACCTATCAAGGCGTCGGAAATATGGCCTATGCCACCGAGTTTTGCAGCCGAAAGAGCAAGTTCGGTCGTTGAGATATTAACTCCCATGCCACCGATTATGATGGGCACATATTCTTTTCCGCCTATTTGTAACCTGAAATTGTCTACGTTCATTGTCTTTTTGTCAGTATAAGAGCATTTACAGATCATCATTACCACTGAGTGACAGGGAGCCGGAAATAGCGCAGCCGGAATCCTTCGCCAAAAATTACTAAAGATATCATATTTCGATTTATAAATCTATAGACAATTCTTAGAAAAAGCCTTGCTTTACAACTATCTGAAGCATTTTCACCTGAACTTTATCGGTATGGAGTGGATGAAGTTTGAGAAAAGGTGAGGAGAATATTAAATTGCAGGCCAACTGACGTTGGGATAATATTTCCGGAATAAAATTAAAATCCAGAAAAGGGAGATCACACTATGATAAAACTGGTCTTGTTAAGGCATGGAGAGAGTCAATGGAACCGTGAAAACCGTTTTACTGGATGGTATGATGTTGACCTGAGTGATCAAGGGAGAAAAGAGGCTGTAAGTGCCGGTAAACTCTTGCAGGAAGAAGGGTTTGTTTTTGACGTTGCATATACTTCCGTACTGAAGCGTGCTATACGGACGTTATGGAGTGTTCTTGATGCAATGGATCTGATGTGGATTCCTGTTTTCAAGAGTTGGAGACTTAATGAACGCCATTATGGTGCACTTCAGGGGCTCAACAAGTCTGAGACTTCCCAGAAGTATGGTGAAGAACAGGTGCTTGTTTGGCGTAGAAGCTACGATACCCCGCCACCAGCGCTTGAAAAAAGTGATGAGCGTTATCCTGGTACAGATCCCCGTTATGCAGGTTTGGCTGAATCGGAAATACCGCTTAGTGAATGCCTCAAGGATACTGTTGAGAGGTTTCTGCCGATATGGCATGATACCATAGCTCCGGAAATCCGTAAAGGAAAGAAGGTGATTATTGCAGCACATGGAAACTCTTTACGTGCGTTGGTTAAATACCTTGATAATATATCTGAAGAAGATATTGTCGGCGTAAACATACCAACGGGTATTCCTTTGGTTTATGAGCTTGATGATAACCTCAAAGCTATAAGAAGTTACTACCTTGGCGATCAGGATGCCTTGAAAAAAGCCGTTGATGCTGTTGCCGGTCAGGGAAAAGCATAGCTGGGCAGTTGCTCCAGCTTTAGGTTGTTTTGTTAAAAAACTTTTATATTCTGCACTTTGATCTGTCGGTTGCCTTTTTTTTGAAACTGTTTGAAAAGTTGTGCCTGAAAATATGAACGTTA